>JAPPGG010000024.1 GCA_028875055.1 Chloroflexota bacterium | reverse complement strand
CCCTCTCCCTCAGGGAGAGGGGCAGGGGTGAGGGGGACACCCCAACTCTGAACAGCTACCCGGACCAGGTTTGCGTTGACGCTAATTCCCATTGGCCTTACACTGCCAGAAAGCTATTTCTCCCATGCCGGAGGGGCAAAATGAGCCTTCCAGAGTTTGAAATTGCCGGACAGAAAGTGCTGATCACGGGGGCCGGTCGCGGTATAGGCAAGGGCATTGCCCTGGCTTTCGCCGAGGCTGGCGCAGACGTGGCAATAACGGGACTGACCGACACCGGTGTTAACGCGGTGTCGGCCCAGATTCGGGCGTTGGGCCAGACCGCGCTGCCCCTTACCGGCGACGCGACCCGCGCCGAGGATATGGACCGCATCGCCCAGCAGGCCCTGGCCGAATTTGGGCACCTGGATACCCTGGTAACCTGCGTGGGGGACGCCATCCGCAAGCCCGTGGTAAAGCTCCCCGGCATCAGTGTTGAGGGCATGAGCGAAGAGGAGTGGCACTTTATCGTGGACGTCAACCTCACCGAGGCCTTCCAGGGCTGCCGAGCATTTGGGCAGCACCTGCTGGATCGGGGACAGGGTTCGGTGATCAATATTTCTGGTTGGGCCGCCTTCCGGGGCAGACAGGGTTCCGCCGCCTACGACGCCGCCAAGGCTGGCGTTATGCGCTTCACCGAGTCCCTGGCCCAGGAGTGGGCCCCCTACGGAGTTCGGGTCAACTCGGTGGCCCCGGGCAGCTTTCCCGATCCCGACCAGATGTCATCCGAAGCCTACCAGGCCCGCCAGGACGCCGCCAAAGAGCAGGTGCCCCTGGGCCGCGTGGGCTACCTCAAGGAAATTGGTTACCTGTCCGTCTTCCTGGCCTCCCCGGCCGCCGCGTACGTAACCGGGCAGACCTGGGCCGTGGACGGCGGGGTGAGCATCAAGAGCGGGTAAGGAACGGTACCCTTATCCAGCGCAGGGTGGGTCTAATCCACCGCTATTGCGGGCGGGAAGAGTATGAGAAAGACGATTACTGCCAAGTTTTCCAGGGGAGTTCTGGTTCCACTGGAGGAACTGGCTATGGAAGAGGGCACTGAGGTGCAAATCTCGTTTGACGTAAACGGGTCGGTGGAGCTTGACGAGAGAATGAAAATTGCCAGGTCAGTTGCCGGTGCCTGGATGGGAAAGATAGACGGGGATTTGCTGAAGCAGGAACTGTACGAAGCCCGGCGAACCGGATCAAGATTGCCACCCGGCGAATAAGGGAATGGAATACCTTATCGATACTGACTGGGCAATTGACTACCTGAATGGTATTCAAGAAACTGTCCAAAGGGTTCAAGACCTGATACCAGTGGGGGTTGGAATCAGCATTATCTCTCTCGCGGAATTATTTGACGGGCTTTACGGGGCACGAAATTTAGATGAAGAAAGGCACTCACTTGACGCGTTGCTGGGTTTCCTGGAACTGGTTAATGTGAACCAGGAAATTTGTCATATCTTCGCACGTGAGCGGCGGCGACTTCGTTCCATCGGTTTTCTTGTTGCCGATTTTGATCTGCTGGTAGGCGCTACGGCAATCCACCATAACCTGACGCTTCTGACCAACAACCGCGGACACTTTGAGCGAATCCAGGGACTCTCAGTCATATCGCCTTGAAACTCCTGGTCCCGCCAGCGACGCCGGCCACTGCCGTTGCTCCCTGGCAAGCAAACACCCCGGCATGAATCTTCGCGCTCCCCGGTCGAGGGGCCGGCGAGGAGGCTGAATCCATGACCATGCACTATCCTCTGCTGGTGCCCAGCATTCTTAACCGGGCCAGGACCGCCTTTCCCGGGAAGGAAATCATCACCCGCACCGAGGGAGGCAGCCATCGCTACACCTATGCAGAGATGGCCGCGCGGGTAAACCGGTTGTGCAACGCCCTTGGTTCCCTGGGAGTTGAGAAGGGCGACCGGGTTGGTACCTTCGCCTGGAATACCTACCGCCACCTGGAAGCCTATTTCGCCTCGCCGGTGATGGGGGCGGTGAACCACACCATCAATATCCGGCTTTTCCCCGATGACCTGGTCTATATCGTCAACCATGCCCAGGACAAGGTAATCTTCGTTGACCCCGACCTGTGTCCCATCCTGGAAGCCCTGGCTCCCCAGCTTGAGTCGGTAGAACATTTCATCATTTTGACCGACGACCCGGAACCGGCTACGTCCCTGCCCAATGCCATCGGCTACGAAACGCTGCTGGCCCAGGCTTCCGATGAGTTCAGGCCACCGGAACTGGACGAGTGGGACCCTGCCGGTCTCTGTTACACCTCGGCCACCACTGGCAGGCCCAAGGGGGTAACCTATACCCACCGGGCCCTGTACCTGCACTCCTTAACCGAATGCATGGCGGACACGGTGGCCTTCAGCGAGAGGGACACCACTATGGCCATGGTGCCCATGTTCCACGCCAACTGCTGGGGCTTCCCCTATTCCAGCGCTTTCGTTGGAGCCAACCAGGTAATGCCCGGCGTCCGTCCCGACGCCCAGGCCATTTGCGAACTGATAGACCGGCACAGGGTGACGGTCACCGCCGGCGTACCCACCATCTGGGTGGGAGTGCTGGACTACCTGGAGCGCTCGGGGCAGGAGTACGACTTTTCGTCGCTGCGGGCGGTAATCAGCGGCGGCTCCGCGGTGCCCGTCAGCGTGATCAGGGCCTACAAGGAGCGGCTGGGGGTTGACCTGGTCCACGCCTACGGCATGACCGAAGCCACGCCGATCGTTACCTACAACCGGGTCAAAGGTCATCTGGAAGACCTGCCCGAAGATGAGAAATACGAACTGGCCGGCAGCCAGGGCCTGGTGGTGGCCGGCCTGGAAATGCGCCTGGTGGACGAAAACGGGGAAGACCTGCCCTGGGATGGCGAGCAGCGCGGCGAATTACTTTTCCGGGGACCCTGGATTTCCAGCGAATACTACAACGACGAGCGCACCGCCGAAACCTACATTGACGGATGGTACCATAGCGGGGATATCGCCTCGGTGGACCCGGAGGGTTACGTCCAGATCGGCGATCGCGTCAAGGACATGGTAAAGAGCGGCGGGGAATGGATTTCCTCGGTGGACCTGGAAACGGCAATCATTGCCCATCCCGACGTCCTGGAGGCGGCGGTCATCGCCATACCCCATCCCACCTGGGTGGAGCGCCCGCTGGCCTGCGTCGTTCCCCGGGAGGGGGCCGAAAGTTCGCTGGACAAGACCCAGATTATGGAATTCATCAGTGGACGTTTCGCCCGCTGGTGGCTGCCCGACGACGTGGTATTCATCGAAGAAATCCCCAAGACCAGTGTGGGCAAGTTCGACAAGAAACTGTTGCGGGACCGGTACCAGGACTATGTGGTGGGCAGTTAGGGAAGGCTAACCGGCACCCGAAACCCCGGCTATGCTTGTTCCGGCGTCCTTCGGCTCAGGACATTCCTGGCAGGCTATGTCCACTGAGCTATGTCCACTGAATTGAAGTGGGGGATACCTGCCAGGCTGACAGTGCGCTGGCCGGCCAATGCCTGGACCGGAGCATTCCTGACCAGCAGACCCGGGATCGGTAAAGGGCCGCGTGCCAGCAGCGGAGCAAGGCCCGCAACCAGGATGGCATCCGCGTGTGCTGGCGCTTCAGGGCCCAGTCTCCTTTTGCCCTTCAATTCAATAGAGAAGGACTGCCAGGGAATATTGCCCTGAAACGCGAGAAACATAAGACAACCAGCCGGGCGGCCCCTCGGCCCCCCAATGCCCTGGGGGCAGCATCGCCATTCCCAGGAATCTCCTGTCCCCGCCGCCCCTGGAATTCCCCGATATAGTCATCCCGAGGACGAGAAAATCCCAAGGACAATATCCGCCGGCCGCCCCCGACTCAGTGCGGCACAACAGGGGCATGCTTTCATAGCAGCCAGGAACAATGCGGCCGGTCTGGCAATCCGAAGCGGGCTGTACCTGGCCACACTGCTGATAATCGCGATGGCGGCTTGCGGGAAATCAATCCCCACAATAGACCCGCCGGTAAGCTCCGGACTCCCTGCATCAGTCCCCACCAGCGCCCCGGCTCCACCTTCCGAGGTAAACTTCGCGCCGGAAGAGGGGCCCCTACAACCCCCCCGGCCCCACCGCAGTAGAGGGCGAGGTACCCCTGCCAACAGAAAGCGTGCCTCCCGCAGCGACGGAAGCGCCAACCGTGACGCCATCCCCCGCCACGAGCGCTCCCGAACCGGTAGGGGTTGAGCAATAAGCGCCGCTTCCGGCGCCGGAAACTGAGACCGACCAGGCTGGAACCGAAACACCATCCCCCCAGGGAACGCCAGTCCCGTCCACAGAGGTTGTCCCGGAGCCGGGCGGCGCGCCAGGAGCAACTCCGTCCGGAGAGGAAGGCGAAAATAGTGTGACGACGACAGGAGACGTCCCCGCGGACCAGACCCGTCCTGCCGAACCGGAACCAACTTCGACTGAGTCAATGCCTGAACCAACGGACGCGCCGGGCCTCACTCGACTCCCGAGGGCCACCCTGACGGCGGAGCCAACCGCTGTACCCAGGCTTGGCTCCTGGATTAACCCGATTTCGCTGGGCGAATATGGGGAGGTCCGGGACTTCAGGACCCCATGGCAACTGGGCGTGGGGGAGATTTACCCGGACGCGCGGGCCATAATCCAAAAGGAGAGCGAGTTCGACAAGCCGCTACCGGGCCGAGGATAAGGACCTCAGGCCCTGCGGCAGGCTCGGGGCGGCATGACTCTGCCCCACCGAATTTGTGCCTCCTATAGCCTGAATCCATAACGGGATTGCCCCGACTCCGGGTTTGAGCTTTTCCCGTTGTCCCACATAATAGAATGCGGCTTCAGGAAAGGCAGACTCCATAGATCTTGCATTCTCGGTCGTCAGCAGCGACAAATTCAGGGACCCACTCAGGCTTGCCGGTCGCCCGGTATGGTGGCCTGCTGCGAGCCGCCTCAGGCGCATCCATGTCCCTTGCTCCGTTGCGGGCGCTGGAAGCAACGGCATAGACCCGGGTGAGGCAACGCTGGCGGCAGCACGGAGCGCGAGGTTGGCAGCCGGGCCCCGGGGCTAATCTGACGGAGGCCGGCGCTCCAGTCGGTCTGGGGAACCCGGGTACCGCTCAGGAAATCAGCGGCACCGCCGGAGAGCTCGTTTCGGGCTACCCTGTCGGGCGGCGGCAACGAGGCTATAGTGAAGAGGCTATAGTGAAGTCGTAAGCGCAGGGACGGGCCCGACTGCCGCCGGCATTCACGTCAGCAAAGTGTTTCAGTCGTCCAATACCGGCGGGTGCAACCCAGCGCCGCGACGTCGAATGAGGGTCCTGGGTTGGAGCCGAGCCTGCCCGCGTCCCAGGGTTGTGCCCTGGCTGCTGGCGCAATGGCAGGGGGAGTGTGATTCCCCTGAAGGGAGACTATGAGCTCATCGAGTCAAAGAGCACATCGAATCGGTCAGATAATGAGGGCCTCGCTCTCCCGCGAAGTCCGCGCCGGAAAACGGCTGACCGGAAGCGCGGTAAGGGTGGCGGCCCTCTTGGCGACCAGGAGAGTGCCGACCGTGGGTCGTGGCGCCGGTCACTTCGCCAGGGAGGCGGTGGAGGGCGCCATCAATGCAGTTGGAGAGATCAGCGGAGAAACGACCTCATTCGTCCGGGACACCGTCATTGGCGTTATTGAGGGGACCGACCAGATTGTGTCGGTTACGGCTCCCGCCATAAAGGAAGTGGTCTCCGGAGCCATTAGCGGCGGCAGGGAAGTGAGCGAGAACGTGGTAGAGGTGGGGCAGGGCGCGGTAGAGGGGGCAATTGTCGGCGCGGCGGCCGTAGGGATAGAAAGCGAGAAAGCGGTCGGCGCGGCAGTGGAAGGCGCGGTGGACGCCATGCTGGCCGCCGGAGAGGACCTGACCGATATTGCCAGGGCAACCATAAGCGGGGTTGCGACCGGCATTGCCGCCGCGGGCGGAGACATGGCCGGGGCGATGCGCGATTCGGCGGGCCAACTGGTTAACCGGGCGGCGGATCACGAACGCTCCCGGGAAGAGATAGCCGCCATGGCCGGGGAGGTCGTAAATGTGGTGGCGGAGGAGGCGCACAGGACTGCGGACACTTCATCCGAGGTGGACGCGCTGGTTTCCCTTTCGGCAATTGGGGCGTTGGAATCCGCCTACCGGGTCAGCCCGTTTTACGCGGCCACAGTTCGCGATGAGCTGGCGCGGAGCATTGCCGCTGCCCGGCCTTCCCTGGCCCCGGAGATGCGCCAGCAACTGTCCCAGGTCGGAGAAAAACTGGCGGTGGAACTGCCCGGGGCGCAATGGACCTGGAAATGGACCTGGAGGGGAAGGGCCCTCCTCGTGGCGGCCCGAACCCTGTGGGGCGCGGGCGTAACCGACCTGGCAGCTTCACTGGCTTATTTCACGGTCCTTTCTTTCTTTCCACTGGTCGCGATGATAATTCTGGTCTTTGCCGCAGTGGCAGACACGGGGACAGCACGGCAGGCGCTCAACGGCCTGCTCGTTTACTACTTCCCCGCTTCCGCCGGTTTATTCCAGGAATCCGTAGAGCTCCTGATCAACAATTCCGCTGCCCTGGGCCTGATAGCCCTGGTGGGAGTCCTGATTGCGGCCAACGGCCTTTTCCTGGCCGCCAACCGATCCGTCAACCGGGTGTTCGGGGTGAATTCCCCCAGGTCTTTCCGAGGCAACCTGGCTGATGCTTTCATATCGTCGGCTCTCGGCCTGGTCCTGATAATTTCCGTTTCCGCCAGCGCATTTCTGCAGCTCTCCATCGGCTTTGCCGGGGAGAGAATACTGGGCCCCGGTGAGGTTTCCGGCGTCCTGATGGTGACGCTCGGCCTGCTGTTGACGGCCTCGCCCGCAATAGTGACGGGGATTATCTTTGCTGTGCTGTACCACAACCTGCCGCGTACCCCCGTTGAATGGAAGGACGCCGCCTTTGGGGGATTGATCGCCCTGCTGTTGTTTGAAACCGGCAAGCACCTTTTCTTCTGGATCACCGGCCTGGCGGTCCAGAGGGACGTCATTTACGGTCCCGTGGCGTCTGCCGTCGTACTGCTGATGTGGGGGTACTACGCCGGAGTTATATTCCTGTACGGTGCGGCCCTGGCCCGGGTGTCCGGGGAGCTGCGCCCCCGGTCTCCGGCGCCCCCGGAGAACGTGGTTATAACCAGCCCAGAGGAGACTGAATAATGCAACCGACCAATTCCGAACAGCCCCCGGTCTTGTCCCACCGGGAGGCTTCCAACATTGCACGGGAAGTCAGGAGCCTGATAAAGGCCGGAGAAGAGGCCATCGCCTGGGAACGACTACGTTCCCTTCACCCGGCGGATATGGGCTCTATTATTGCCTCTCTGCCCCGGTCCAGTCGGGACACCATTGTCAGAATTGTGGAGCCGGAGACGTTGACCTGGATGTTCCGGCAGATGAACCCGCTGCAGGCCGGCAGGGTGGCGGCTCACCTGGGGTCGCAGTTGATTTCGGGCGTATTGGACCAGGTCAATCCTCGAAACGCCATGCATACTCTGCTCAAGATGCGGCTACCCCAGGCGAGGGAAGTATCGGGGAATCTGGAGCTGGAGGTTGCCGAGAGAGAGGCTTTCCAATACGCGACCGGCACCGCCGGCGCGTTGATGGTTCCGGAGTATCCCTTCGTCAGCCTGGATGAGACGGTAGCCGAGGCTTTGGCCAATCTGCGGGATATGGGAAGCCTGCGTTACGAGTTCAGCCGGGTGTACGTTGTGGACGGAAACGGGGGGCTGGCCGGCCAGATTTCCGTAGTGGACCTGGCCCTGAGCCTGGAGCAGGCCCGGATTCGGGACATCCTGGGGCCCGTGGCGGCGACGGTGACGCCGGATACACCGGCGGCGGAATGCGCCAGGCTGCGGCGTCACTACAACATAATGCAATTGCCCGTGGTGTGGGAGGGAGCGCTTATTGGCGTAATCCCCGCGGAATTCCTGTTGAGCGCCGTGGTGGAAGAGGATACACGGCAGATGTTGAATGTCGGAGCCGTGAGCGGCGACTCGGGCGAGACTTCCATGGTATCGGCCATTCGTACCCGGCTTCCCTGGCTGACCGTCAACCTGGGCACGACCTTCCTGGCTGCGGCTACCATCAGCCTGTTCGAGTCCACTCTCGCCCAGGTGGTCATTCTGGCCGCCTTCCTTCCAGTAGTTGCAGGACAGGGCGGAATAGGGGGAACCCAGACCCTCACCATGATCGTCCGGTCAATAGCGCTGGGTGAATTCGTGGGAGTCAGCGCGTGGAGGCTGCTGACCCGGGAGGCATTGCTTGGAGTGTTGCACGGAGTCTGGCTGGGCGTGCTCGTCGGGGTCATAGCCCTGCTATGGACGCGCAATCCCGCGCTGGGCATGGTGCTGGGACTGGCAATGCTAGGCAACATGGTCATCGCCGGGGTAGCGGGGGCCGGAGTCCCCCTGTTCCTGCGCCGGATAGGAATAGACCCGGCCGTCGCCTCGGCAGTGGTGGTGACAACCTTCACCGATGTGTTTGGCTTCCTTCTCTTCCTCGGAATAGCCAGCGCGGCAATCAGTCTGCTGGTATAAGCCGCAATAGAGGTGAACGCTTCGATGCCTCCGCCGCGGATGACTGGCTGGAGGATTAAGGTCTCGTTCAAGGAGCAGTTCCCCGCCGGCAGTGCTGGGGGTTCCGGCGAACAAAAGAACAGCTTTCCGGGCTTTCCCGCCGCGGTATGGCCGGTCCAGGTCTGCCCTGCCTGGGTTCACGGGCTATTCCCGGTGGAGGAATTAACCGGAAGGTTAGCGAAGGCGAGGATATTTGCCGATAGGGCAGATTCTGCCGGTTGCCCCTTATTTTCCCGCGCCTGCCGAAGGGCTCGGAGTGACAGTCAGTCAAGACGCGATTGCCCTGCTGCTGGACCCCCGTTTTTGACACCCCAACACCCCCGCCGCTATACTTAACGGGATGCTTGGCCGTGGCGCGGCAGCGGCCCGACGGGCTGGTCTCCCAGACCTCCCCACCTCGGTTGCGCCGGTGGCCCGGCTTTTTATTTGCTCGAAAAAAGGTAGGCTTTTGTTATGTCCCTGCTTTCCCAGCAAGACCCCGACGTTTTTCGCGCCATTGAACAGGAAGACGCCCGCCAGCGCAACTGCGTCGTCCTCATCGCCTCCGAGAACTACGCCAGCAAGGCAGTGCTGGAAGCCCAGACCAGCGTTATGAACAACAAGTATGCCGAGGGCTACCCCGGCCGCCGCTACTACGGCGGCTGCGAGCACGTGGACGTCGTCGAGTCCCTGGCCATTGAACGGGCCAAACAGCTTTTCGGCGCCGAGCACGCCAACGTCCAGCCCCACAGCGGAGCCCAGGCCAACATGGCCGTTTACTTCGCCCTCCTGGACCCCGGCGACACCGTTATGGGTATGGAGCTGTCCCACGGCGGGCACCTCACCCACGGCGCCAACGTTAACTTTTCCGGCAAGCTCTACAACTTCGTCCCCTACGGTGTGGACAAGGACACCGAACTTATCGACTACAACGAGGTGGAACGCCTGGCCAGGGAAAACCGGCCCAAACTGATAGTGGCCGGTTGCAGCGCCTACGCCAAAATTCTCGACTTCCCGCGCTTCCGTGCCATCGCCGACGAGGTTGGCGCCTACCTGATGGTGGACATGGCCCACATCGCCGGACTGATTGCCGGCGGCGCGCACCCGTCGCCCTTCCCCCACGCCCACGTGGTCACGTCCACCACCCAGAAGAGCCTGCGCGGCCCCCGGGGCGGGTTCATATTGTCCACGTCCGACCTGGCCCGCAAGATTGACTTCGCCGTCTTCCCCTACATGCAGGGCGGGCCGCTGATGCACGTCATCGCCGCCAAGGCAGTCTGCTTCGGCGAGGCCCTGCGACCCGAGTTTGCCCGCTATGCCCAACAGGTGGTCGCCAACGCCGCCACCATGGCCACCGAGGTCTCCGAGGCGGGCTTGCGCCTGGTTTCCGGCGGCACCGATAACCACCTCATTCTCGTGGACCTGACGCCCATGGACATCACCGGGCAGCAGGCGGAAACCGCCCTGGAATCCGTGGGAATCATTACCAACAAGAACGCCATCCCCTTCGACCCCAGGCCGCCCCGCGTCGCCAGCGGCATGCGCCTGGGAACCCCCGCCATAACCAGCCGGGGCTTCGGCGAGGCCGAAACCCAGGAGGTCTCCCGCCTCATCACCCGCGTGCTGAACAATATGGGCGACAAGCAGGTGATGAGCGAAGTCAAGGGTGCGGTGAAGGAATTGACGTCAGGTTTCCCCGTTCCAGGGCTCGATTCCTAGTTGAGCGGCAAACCGGCCAGTGATATAATCCGCAAACAGTTTAGATTGGGCCCATAGTCAGGAGTGCTTTTTGCGTCATTACGAACTTGTTACCATCCTCAGCCCCATGCTCAGCCAGGATCAGGCTTCGGAGGCGTGGGGTCAGATTGACGACTTCATAACCAACCGGAACGGCGACATCTTCCAGGAACAGCCCTGGGGGACCCGCCGGTTGGCTTATCCCATCCACCAGGGTTCCTACCACTTCCTGGAAGGCAATTACCGCCTGATTCGCTTCTCCACCGAGACGCCCTTCAACCAGGCGCTGGAGAACTACCTGAGGATGGACGAGCGCGTACTGCGCTCCCTGGTGGTATCCATCCCAGACCGGGAGATTCTGCCCGACCCCGTGGCGGCCCGGCCCGCCCCTGCGGCGGCAGCCGCTCGCCCCGAGGATGGCGCAGGAGCGGCCGCGGAGAATGCCGCCGCGCCTGAAGCCGCCAGCGAGACCCCCGGCGAAGCAGGCGCCGAGGCTGCTCCCGCTGAGGCCGAAGCGACCCCCGCCGGGGCAGCGGAAAGCGCTGAAGAAGCCACCGCACCCGAAACTTCCGCTGAACAGGCCGAAGCCCCGACCGCCGAAGCGGAAGAGGCTCCTGTGGCTGAGGCTCCCGCCGAGGAAGAAGCCCCGGCCGCTGCGGCGGAAGAGGCTCCAGCCGCCGAGGCCGAAACCCCGGCATCTGAGGAACAATCCGAGGCTTAGGCAAGAAAACTTGCACAAGATAGTAATCATAGGCAACCTGGGTCGAGACCCCGAAATGCGTTACACCCCCAGCGGACAGGGCGTAACCTCGTTCAGCGTGGCTTCCAACCGCCGCTATCGCACCGCCGACGGCGAGCAGCGCGAGGAGACCATGTGGTTCAACGTCAACGCTTGGGGCCGTCAGGCGGAAATCTGCAATCAGTACCTCACCCGGGGCAGCCAGGTCTATGTGGAAGGCACCCTGACGACTCGCATTTTTACTGGCAACGACGGTCAGCCACGGGTTTCCAACGACGTGCGAATGACCGAAATGCAGATGATCGGTTCCCGTGGCGGCGGGATGGAAGACGACCGCGCTCCCTACGGCGGAGACATGGGCCGTGGCGGAATGGATGACTACAACAGTCCCGGCGGCTACAGCGGCGGCGGCATGGCTGGCGAGCGCAGCATGGGCGGCGGCTTCGGCAACCAATCCGACGATATCGACGACCTGCCCTTCTAGCCCGGGCTCCTGACCCCGGCGTACGGCATTTGTCCTGATTAATAGCGGAGGAACAGTACAGGAATGACTACACCTGCACCCGCACCGGCAATACCCACGACCCCGGAACAGCCGGCCCAGTCCAGCCCCAGTCCCAGCCCCGCTCCTGCAGGGCAGGGTCCCAGGCCCGGCGGCCCCGGCGGCTACCAGCAGCGCGGCCCGCGCCCGGCGGGAGGAGCCCGTCCCGGCGGCCGTCCCCGGGGACGCTATGCGCCGCGACGCAGGGTTTGTTCCTTCTGCGTGGAACACGTCAAGCATATTGACTACAAGGACTACGAGCGGCTGCGCCGCTACGTCTCCGACCGCGCCAAGATTGAACCCCGTCGCAAGAGCGGTGTGTGCGCCAAACACCAGCGGGCCCTGAGCAACGCCATCAAGCGTGCCCGGCACCTGGCCCTGTTGCCCTTCGTTCCCATGCAGACCATGCGCAGCGGCATCCGCCGCTAGCCGCGCCAGGTCCGCTTCCCGGTTGTCGAATTTCGGCTGAGCTTTCCGCCTGGAAAGCTCGGCTTTTGTTAGGCAGCAGAGTCCGCCGGCCCGCCTCCTCCGTAATATCTGCCAGGCGGCCCAAATTTACCGGATATCCCTAGAGGTCAAGGATGGTGTTTCCCCGGTCACCCGAAGAATCCCTTCCCCAGGCTCCCACGCAGCGCAGACGTCGCCGAAGACGGATGTCTGCCGAGGACGCCCAAAGGCAATCGGAACGACGTGTCCAGGAACGCCGCCGCCAGAAAATCGCCATTGGCATCGGGGCGGCCCTCGTCCTGGTTGTTATCGCCATCGTTGGCATTGGTTACTATATTGAGTTCTACAAGCCGCCCCGGGAACTGGCCGGACAGGTGCGGGACGTCCGTTTCACCATGGGAGACCTGGTGGACCGCATTCGGGTCCTGCAGGGCATCAACCGCTACCAGGGAGGTCGGGTTGACCTAAGCACGGTCCCCTTCGAATACCTTCAGGATATGATCCAGGCTGAAATTATCCGCCAGGCTTCGCGGGGCCTGGGCTTCAGCGTCACCGACGAGGACATAGACCAGGAACTGCGCCGCCGCTTCCTTCCCACACCTCCGCCAGGGCAGGAGGTTGACCCAGGGCAGCTGGACCAGGAATACGACAACGCCCTGACCACCTTCCTCACCTCCACCAAGCTCTCGGAGGACGACTACCGGCGGCTGGTGGAAGAGGAACTGCTCCGCAGCCAGCTGTCCCTGCTCATCGACGCCGGCATACCCAGCGAAATAGAGCAGGTGGAGGTGGCCTGGATCCGTATGGACCAGGATGGCGCCGCCGACCCCCAGGAGGTCCGCAACCGCCTGATGCGGGAGGAATTCGGCCAGGTGGCCGCGGAGGTAAACGTCCCCGACGGCTTTACCAATCCCCAGGGATACGTGGGCTGGGTTCCCCGGGGCGCCTTCCCCGAGCTGGACGATGACCTTTACGGAAACCCCGCCAGGGAACTGGAGCCGGTGCCCCCCGGCGAAATCAGCGACCCCATATTCACCCAGGAAGGTGTGTATATAATCCACAAGATTTCCGGCCCCGAAGTGCAGCCGTTGCGTGGCTTCCAGGCCCTCGCCGATATGGGAGAGGGAGCCTTCCAAAGCCTCACCCAGGAAGACCGCGATGCCCTTCGCCAGGAGCTTCGCATTCGGGGAAAGCTGGCCCAGCAGGAAGTTGACCAGTGGTTCGATGACCAGATTTCCCGTGGCTCCGACGAGGAGTGGTTGAAGATCCGGTTCGACAGCGAACTCTATGGCTGGGTGGCCGACCAGGTACAGCTTTCGGCTCCCCGGGTTTCCGGAGGCCCACCCGTAGGCGGCCCCGGTCTCCCATAATTGCCCTTCAAGGCGCCTTCCCCAATTGATAGGGGAAGTGAGCGTGGGGGTGGCGTGTTGCGCAGGATGCCGGTCTCCGGCATCCGACGAAGGGGCAGCTTATCCTTGACATGGCTCCCGGTTGCGCAACTGCCCTGGAAAAGAGAAATGATTCTCCCGTTCGTCCAGCGGCTGTCGAAAGGCCTTCCGTGGCAGGCTGCGCCAGTCCGGCCCGGGATGTCCCTCGGGCCAGCAGCCGGCGAACCGGGTCCCGGCACATCCCTCGGCGCAATGCTGAAGGGCCATCAGGCGGTTTATGAGCGATTTATCCCACGGTAACCCGATAAATGTTGGACTGCTCGGCTTGGGCGTGGTCGGCGGCGGAGTCGCTGCCGCCTTGCTGGAGCAGGCCGAAGTCGTGGCTGCCAAGGTTGGCCGCCCCGTAAACCTGAAGAAAGTCCTGGTCCGCGACGCCGCCCGAAAACGGGACGTGGCAGTGCCTGACAGCCTGATAACCACCAACCCCGAGGACATCCTTTCCGACCCGGATATACCCCTGGTGGTTGAGGTTATTGGCGGCGAGACTCCCGCCGCCCAGTACCTGAAGGACGCCCTCCAGGCCGGCAAGCACGTGGTTACTGCCAACAAGGAGGTTATGGCCAAGCGGGGGCCGGAACTGCTCGCTGTCGCCCAGAGCCGGGGCGTCAACCTGCTTTACGAGGCCAGCGTGGGCGGCGGCATCCCCATTATCGGGTGCCTGGGAAAGGAACTGGTGGCCAACCGGTTCCATTCCGTCCGCAGCATCATCAACGGCACCACCAACTACATCCTGACCCGCATGGCCAACGACCACACCGACTTTGGCCTCGCCCTGGCCGAAGCCCAGGAAAGGGGTTACGCCGAGTCCGACCCCACCAACGACATAGAGGGCTTTGACGCGGTTTACAAGCTGTCCATCCTGGCCGGCCTGGCCTTTCACCGTCGCGTGCCTCCGGAGAGCATCTACCGCGAAGGCATCACCCGCCTCCAGCCCCAGGACTTCAGGTACGCCCGCGAACTGGGTTATGCCATCAAGTCCCTGGCCATCGCCACCGAGGCAGACGGTGCGATACAGGCCCGGGTGTATCCGGCCCTGATTCCCCAGGATAATATGCTTGCCAAGGTGGATGGGGTGTATAATGCGGTGGAAGTGGAGGGCAGCCTCTGCGGGAGGGTACTGATTCACGGCCGGGGAGCCGGAAGGGGCCCCACCACCAGCGCCGTTGTAGGAGACCTGGTCGAAATTGCCAGGAGCCTGAGTTCCGGTTCGACGCCTCTGCCGTCGGTGGCCCCCGAAGATACCGGCAGCGTGCGGTCCATTGACGACCTGGAGTGCCAGTACTTCCTGCGGCTGAACATTGCCGACCGCCCCGGGGTGCTGGCCCAGATCGCCCGCATCCTTGGCGACCAGAACATCAGCATAGCGTCGGTGCTCCAGAAGGATGCCAACCCCGAGGCACAGACCGCGGAAATCGTGATTACCACCCATCCTGCGCGGGAGTTATGGGTTCAAAGGGCCCTGCAGCAGGCGGAAGGCCTGGAGGTAGTGCAGGAAATCAACAGCCTGTTGCGTATCGAGGACTAGCAAGGGCTGTGTGCAAGAGTATGGGCGTCGGCGTACTGAAAAAATACGGAGAGTTCCTCCCTCTTACCGAGGACACACCCATATTTTCCCTGGGCGAGGGGGACACGCCCCTGGTAAAGTCCAACCGCCTGGGAAAAGAACTGGGCTGCAAGGAACTGTACTTCAAGCTGGAGGGCTGCAACCCCACCGGCTCCTTTAAGGACCGGGGCATGGTGGTAGCCATCGCCAAGGCCGTGGAAGAGGGCGCGGTGGGCATTATGTGCGCTTCCACCGGCAATACCAGCGCCTCGGCGGCGGCCTACAGCGCATATCTGGACCTTCAGGCATTTGTCCTGATTCCCAAGGGGGAGGTGGCGCTGGGCAAACTCGCCCAGGCTATGGCCTACGGCGCCAGGATTATCATGGTGGACGGCAACTTCGATGCCGCCCTCACCCTGGTCCGCGAATTTACCCGGAATCACCCCATAACCCTGGTCAACTCCGTAAACCCCCACCGCATTGAAGGCCAGAAAACCGCCGCCTTCGAGGTCGCCGACGTTCTGGGCGACGCCCCCGACTACCTCTTCATACCCGTAGGCAACGCCGGCAACATCACCGCCTACTGGAAGGGCTTTGTCGAGTACCATCAACTGGAACGCACCAGGACGCTCCCACGCATGATGGGCTTCCAGGCCGCCGGGGCCGCCCCCATAGTCCACGGTCATCCCATTGCCAACCCCCAGACCATCGCCTCCGCCATTCGCATTGGCAACCCTGCCAGCTGGCAGCAGGCCCTGAAGGCGAGGGACGATTCCGGCGGGACTATTGACAAGGTCAGCGACGATGAAATCCTGGAAGCATACCGTTTGCTGGCCTCCCGCGAAGGCCTCTTTGGCGAACCGGCCTCCGCCGCCTCTGTGGCCGGCCTGATAAAGCAGGTAAGGCAGGGCTTGAATCTGTCCGACCAGCGTGTAGTATGTATCATTACCGGGTCCGGCCTGAAGGACCCCGACCTGGCGGTCAGCAGCGTGACTGCCCAGACCATTGAAGTCGAACCCACCATGGAAGCGGTGGAGGCGGCAGCCCTGGCCACCGCATAACGTCCGACCGCGCACCCCGATTTTCCCAGAGGGCGGGTAATACTATTCAACCCAGTATCGAACATATCGTCGCGGACCTGCTCTCCGCGATTGGAGAAGACCCCCAGCGACAGGGTTTGCGGGAAACTCCCCAGAGGGTGGCCCGCATGTACGGCGAACTGTTTTCCGGCGTGGGCATTGATCCCCGGGAGGCCATTGACGCCGTTTTCGACGAGGAGAGCGCCGACCCGGTCGTTCTCCGCGACGTCACCTTTTACTCCATGTGCGAGCATCACCTCCTTCCCTTTTTTGGCACCGCCCGAATGGCATACATCCCCAACGGCAGAATCGCCGGCATCAGCAAGCTTTCCCGGGCTCTCGACCTGGCCTGCCGTCGTCCCCAGGTCCAGGAAAGGCTGACCGGTCAGGTGGCCGACGCCATTTGCGCAGTGCTGGCTCCCCACGGTGTGGCGGTGGAACTGGAGGCCGAGCACCTGTGCATGGCCATGCGCGGCGTGAGAATGCCCGGCGCCAGGATGGTCACCACCGCCGTACGGGGCAATTTCCCCGATGGCAGATGGACCCGCGAAAGCCTTTTGGCCTTGCTGCGGAGGGATTCCTGATTTGACCCAGGGCCTGGACGCTACCCCCCTGAACTCCTTCGAGGAGATTCGCAGCGAATGGCTGGATTTGCTGGAAGAATGCCCTGTTAATACCTTCTACCTGATGCCCCAGTGGCAGGAAATCTGGTGGGAGGCCTTCCGCGACAGCCGAGAAATGGCCGGCTTCTACCTCAAGCAGTCCGACGGTGTCGCCGCCATCGCGTCCCTGGCGCGCCAGGGCGACGAAATGTCCTTCGTGGGCAACACCGAAACCTTCGACTACAACGACTTTATGATTCGTCCCGGCATCGAGGGCGACTTCTTCTCCGCCCTGATGGGCTGGCTGGGCCAGGAGGACATCCGGGCCCTGGAGCTGCCTTCGCTGATCGAGAACTCCCCCACCCTGGAATTCCTGCCCGGCGTGGCTCGCCAGCAGGGCTATTCGGTGGAAGTCATCGAGGAAGACGTGACCCCCGGCCTGGAACTCCCGGACAACTGGGACCAGTACCTGGCCGGCCTGAACAAGAAAAACCGCCACGAACTGCGGCGCAAGCTCCGCCGCCTGGAAGGTGTCGAAGGATGGCGCTGGTACTGTGTCCAGGATCCGGAAACCATAGACGCGCGCCTGGACGATTTTCTGGCCCTGATGCGCCAGAGTGACCCGGAGAAAGACGCCTACATGACCTCCGAACGGGAGGCCTTCTTCCGTCGCATTGCCCGCCGCACATCTGAACTGGATATGCTGCGCCTCTTCTTCCTTGAGATGGACGAGAAGGACGTGGCAACGTCCCTCTGTTTCGACTACAACGGCACCCGTTTCCTCTACAACAGCGGCTATAATCCCGAATACGGTTACTACAGCGTAGGTCTGCTGCTCAATGCCCTGTGTCTCCGTGAAGCCATCGAGCAGGGCAAGGCCTACTTCGACTTTCTGCGAGGACCCGAGCCATACAAGTACCACCTGGGCGGCCTGAACCGCACCATTTACCGCATGGTAGTAAGTAAACCCTGAGGACAGGCTTTCGGTGAGCGAAGCAAGAGTAGCCTTCATATCCTTTCACGCCAGTCCCCTTGCGGCCCCGGGCGAAGGCAAGGCCGGGGGCATGAACGTTTACGTCCGGCAACTGGCCCGGGCCCTGGGCAGCGCGGGCATCCCCGTTGACGTATTCACCCGCGAGCACCGCCCGGGCTCCACCCCCGCGGACATGGTGGAAAACCTCTCCGGAAACACCCGGGTCATCCACCTCCCGGCTGGCCAGCCCGACACGCCCATGGAGGACTTTTTCGACCTTCTCCCCGGCTTCCTGGCTGAAATGCAGGACTTCACCCGCCGGAACGGGCTGCAGTACCGTGCCGTACACTCCCACTACTGGCTCTCGGGGTGGCTGGGGCAGGCATTCAGCCGCTGGCTGGATATTCCCCACGTCATCACCTTCCATACCCTGTCGCGCATCAAGATGCAGTCTCGCCCCGGCGAACGGGAACCCCTCCAGCGCCAGGAAGTGGAAGAGCAGATAATAAGCTCCGCCGACCGCATAGTCGCCTTCAGTCCCCACGAGCGGGACGCCATGGCCCGCCTCTACGGGGCCGACGTCAGCCGGGTACAGCTGGCCCCCTGCGGGGTTGACCTGGGTACTTTCCGGCCCCTGGACCGGGAGGAGTCCCGGCGTCAGCTGGGCCTCAACGGCGACAAAGTCCTGCTTTGCGTGGGCCGCATCGAGTCCCTGAAGGGAGTGGAGCTGCTTGTCCGCGCCACCGCCCAGCTGGATACCTGCGAACCGGTTCGCGTGCTGGTGGTTGGCGATGACAATGGCCAGGACCGGGAAGTGGACCGCCTCCGGGAACTGGCCGAAAGCCTGGAGGTGGGCGACACCATTGATTTCGTGGGACGGGTTGCCCAGGAAGAGCTGCCCGTCTATTACAGCGCCGCCGACGTTTGCGTCGTTCCCTCTTTCTACGAGAGTTTCGGGCTGGCCGCCCTGGAGTCCATGGCCTGCGGCACGCCGGTGGTGGCGTCAAGGGTGGGTGGCCTTTCCACCGTCATCCAGCATGGCAGCACCGGGTATCTCAAGTCCTGGCGCTGCCCCGAAGCTTTCGCGAACTCTGTTGAAATGCTAATATCAAGCAAGAGCTTGCAGCACAGCATGGGATTGGCCGCACGGCGCCGTGCCGAAGATATGAGCTGGGACAAGGTGGCCGAGCAAATCGCCGGAATTTACGATATTCTGGCCAGGGAAAGGGCCGCGTCCGGCGCGGCCTGAACAACCTTGAAAGACGTTTCCGGGCGTTAAAGCTTCCCCTTTCACGCGCCGCCCTTAGTTCGCTGTTGTGATAAGTTGAGGAGCAGGCAAGGCTCCTCCGGCCCGGCGTGTTTCCTCCGCTTGCGGTACCGGTTTTGTGATCACGGTATCTGGAATACCGGGGTGAGTGGTAACCTGCTCTTCTCCACCCCGCCCAAAAGGCATGGTAATTGGCGATGGCCCGACCCGACGTTGAGGAAAGGAATTTTCTCCGCAAGATAATTTTCCATTTTGAGGCAACGCTGGCTGCCGGCCTGCTGGTAATCCTGCCTCTCTTCATTACTATATGGATTCTCAAGTTCTTCTTCGACCTTGTTGACCCGCTGGTACAGGACCTGATCATCGACCGGCTGCCGGGCCCCCACTATCCCGGCATGGGCGTTGGCGTTATGCTGGTCCTCCTCTACATTGCCGGCTGGTTCACTACCCACGGTCTGGGCCGGCGGTTGATTAACGGAGTCCATTGGCTGGTGGAACGCATTCCCGGCATCGGAAGCATTTACAGCCCGCTGCACAACGCCATGCAGACCCTGAGCCGGGGTGAAGAACATCCCTACCGGGGCGTGGTCCTGGTGGAGTTTCCCCGGCAGGGATCCAAGTCCATCGGACTCATCACCTCCTACCTGGGCGAGGTTGATGGCGAAGACAAGGTGGCCGTTTACGTTCCCACCACTCCGGTCCCTTCCTCCGGCTTCCTGATTGTAGTGCCCTATTCCGATGTCACCTTCACCGACATCACCGTGGACGACGCCATGAAGATCATTATCTCCGGTGGTCTTCTCGCTGGCTCCCTCATGGCCGAGTCTGAGGTGGAAGCTCCCGTCCTCAACGAACGCGATCACGACTGACCCCCGCGACGGGAAAAGCCCGGCTTGGCGGCACCGCCCCTCCAGCGCTCGCCCCTCGCCCCTGGCATCAGCCTTCCCGATGTTTCCTGAACGGCGTAGGATATCCCGCGGGGCCTGCCCTGATCCCTTGGAAAGGTCCGGGGTAGTAGGCCACCAAGCCGCGAATCCCCTGCCCTGTGCCCCACTCAGGTTTACAACCCTGGTGGGGACAACCATAATGGCCTCACTCCCGCAGGGCACATTTCAGGAACCACTCGGAGGCGACATGAGCGTTGACCAGCAGACCTGGCGCCGGATTGCGCGTACCGGCCTTACCGGCCTGGACCGCGACAAGGCCTGCCCGGGCCACTTTGTTTATTCCCCCTACAACGGTGACGGGACGGGCAAGGGCGTGGCCTTCCTGATGGACATGGAAGGCAACGAAGTGCACCGGTGGTATCTGCCCACGCCTCCCGGCTCCTGGGGCTACCTGCTGCCCAACGGCAATCTCTTCTATATGGGCAAGGCCCAGCAGCCCGACGACCACTCCATGCCGGCCACCAACTTCGTGGGAGGCTGGCTAATGGAGGTGGACTGGGACAGCAACATTGTCTGGGAGCACGTTAACCCGGCGCAGCACCACGACGCCCGCCGCACCGAGTCCGGCGGAGCAATCTTCCTGACCCTGGAGACCATCCCATCGGAAATAGCCGACCAGGTCAAAGGCGGTCAGCCCGGCAGCGGCATGGAGGCGGACCACGAAGGTGGCCAGGAATCTACCACCCATATGTGGGCCGACCACCTCATTGAGATAGATGCCCAGGGCAACCGGGTCTGGGACTGGCACGCCTGGCAGCACCTCGACCTGGAGGAAGACATTATCACGCCAGGCGAGCCGCGCCACGAGTGGAGCCACGGCAACACCATCGTTCCCCTGGACGGAGACCGGGTGCTGGCCAGTTTCCGCAACATTTCAACGGTGCTGATGATTGACAAGGCTTCCGGGGACATAACCTGGAAAATCGGCTGGGACATCATTGCCCGCCAGCACGACCCAAGCCTGCTGCCCAACGGCAACATTCTCATCTTCGACAACGGCGAGCGGCGCAAGAACGACGTCCGGGTCTTCTCCCGGGTTGTGGAGATTGACCCGCGGACCAACGAAATAGTCTGGGAATACCGGGACAGGCCCTACTTCAACTTCTACAGTTCCCGCATTTCCGGCGCGCGGCGACTGCCCAACGGCAACACCCTGATCACCGAGGGCATGTTCGGGCGGATGTTCCAGGTAACTCCCCAGGGCGAGGTCGTGTGGGAGTACATCAATCCCTACTTTGCGGCGGGCTCCGACGGCATTGACGGCAACCAGGTCTTCCGCTGCTCCTGGTATTTGCCCGGGGACATTCCCCAGCTGGGGTGAGCTCGAGACTCCACGCATGGACCTGAAGCAGGCAGGGTATAACCCGCTGCTCGTACAATGCTGTCCGGGGCCAAGCTTGTACCTGCTTTGAAGGGCGGGTATCATAGGGTCGAAAATTGTACTTGGCTTGACCTTTTGAATCTGGACGCCCGACAGCTGTAATGCCGGTAGAGGGGCCTCGTCGCTACCGTGATTTTGCCGGTCCAATCGCAGGAGAGAACGAATGGAAGAAACACCCCAGCGCGTTCTGGTAGTCACACCCCATCCCGGCAATGCGGAAATCTGGTGCGGCGGCACCCTGGCCCGCTGGATTGGACAGGGGACCGAGGTGGTTTATGTGCTCTGCACCGATGGCGGCAAGGGCACTGACAAGGCCGGAATTACCGCCCAGGAGCTGGCCGCAACCAGGGACCGGGAGCAAGTGGCCGCCGCGGACGTACTGGGGGTAAGGGAAATAGTGAAGCTGGGCCACCCCGATGGAGAGCTGGAGGACACGGGCGAGTTCCGCAAGCAACTGGTCCGCGAAATCCGGCGGGTCCAGCCCGACGTGGTTATGGTCACCGAACCCTACGTCCGCAGCATGGTGTGGCACCGCGACCGCCGGGTAGCGGGCCAGGTAGCCCTGGACGCCGTTTTCCCCTACGCCCGCGACCACCTGCACTTCGGCGAACTATGGAGCGAGGAAGGCCTGGAACCCCACAAGACGGGCACCATTCTGTTCTGGGGAACAGAGCGGGCAGACACTTTCATTGACATCGGCGAGACCATGGAGGTGAAGCTGGCGGCGGTGCAGGCTCACAAGAGCCAGGTGGCCGACCACCCCGAACGGGAAGTAGTTGACTACGTGTACCAGCGCGCCCGGGACGCTGGCGCCGAAGGTGGCTGCCAGTACGCCGAAGCCTTCCGCCGCGTAAACTTCCGCACGGGCTAGAGGCGCCCGTCCACGAACAGCCACCAATTGCCACAAATAGGGAATTGCAGGGGCAGCCACAAGGGCTGCCCTTCGCGTTGAACCGGATGGATTGGCGCTATCGTAACACCCCTGCTCCGGTCAGTGGCCCGTGAAGCTTCATCCGGCGCCCTGACCAACTCATCCGGTACGGTGGCGGAGAAATCCGCCATCTCTTAAACCTTCTCAATATTGGTGGACAGCTACCTGGCCTCGCCCTACAGCGGTCCGTCCCCCGGGTCGGCCAGCATAACCTCCCGCAGCAGGGGCAAAGGCGGAGCGCCGTAGGACAGCAGTTCGTCGTGGAATCCCCTCAGCGAGTAGGCCGCCCCTTTCTCCCGACGGTAATCGTCCCGCAGCTTCAGGATCATCAGCTTGCCCAGGGTGTAGTTCAGGTAGCCCGGGTCAAAGGTGCCCCGCAGCGCCTCCCGCCTGGCCGGCAGTTCTTCCATGTAGGCGTTGTCGATGAAGAACTGCGTCGCCTCCTCCAGCGTCATCCCCTGGGTGTGCATGCCCAGGGCGCACAGGTACCGGCAGTTGCGCACCAGGGCCTCCAGCAACTGGGTCACCTGCAGCGCCGCCTGACCCCTGGCGTACTCCGTTTCCAGCATCATTTCTTCCGTGTAGTGGGCCCAGCCCTCGGTAAAGGCATAGGACGATGCCACCCGGTTTACCAGGGGCAGCGGTTTCCCGTAGCTGCTGTGCAGGTGGTGGACAAAATGGCCCGGGTAAACTTCGTGGATAGAAATTATGCGCAGGGTGTCGTAGTTAAAGTTGGTCAGCCATTCCTCTGCCTGGGTGGCTGTCCACGTCTCCTCCACCGGCGTTACGTAGTAGTAGGACTCGGTGGCCTGGGTTTCCAGAGACCCGGGGCTGTCCATTGCCGCGAAGGCGTATCGCATATAGGTGGGGGTCTCAATTACCTGGCAGCGGTCCTCCGAGGGCAGGGAGATGATATCGTGGTCCAGCAGCGACTGCCGGATATCCTCCAGCATTGCCCGGGTTTCAGGAATCAGCGCGTCGGCGTCCGGGTGGTTCCGCCCGATCTCACCCACAATGTCTCGTATGGAACGACCCGGCCCGATGGCCTCCGTGGCCTCGGCCAGCCGCTCCAGGTTCCGCTCCATGTTGGCTTGGCCCAGGGCGATGATGTCCCTCAACGGGACGTTGACGCCCTCGCCATAGGCCAGCATGTCCGAGTACAGCTGGGAGCCGATGGCAAAGTCCCCCTCGACGCCCTCGGGCAGCCTGCCCAGCCGCTCCTCCAGCTTCACCGCGAAAGCGTCCAGCGCCTTGGCCGCCCTCTCGCGCGCCTGGTCAAACCCTGCCAGGGTTTCCGCGTCCCCCACGTCGCTGCCCGACTGGTCCAGGTCAACCCGGTAGAATCGGGCCATTCCCCGGTAGCTCTCGATGCTCATTTCCAGCACTGGACGGCTCAGTTCCGCCGTCAGCGCCGCGTCAATAACCTGCAGGAAGTCGGGGATCTGCTCCATGGCCTGGGTGGCGGCGCGGAGCCGGTCCACCAGGGGCGCGTAGTCCCGCTTCACGTAGCCGCCCACGTTCAGGTAGCCCACCTGCCGCATGGGGTTATTCTCCAGCGGCCGCATCTCCTCGAGGTTGAACAGCTCCCGGCGCAGGAACAAGTCCAGCAGGCGCCGGGTCAGGCGGTCCTCGGGGTCTGACCCGTTACCGCTACCACCGGACAGCCCCGATAACTGCGCCAGTCCCCGCCGCAACTCCTCCACCCGGCGGGTTATGCGGTGGGGCGAAAGGTCGGGAAGCTGCCCGTCATACTCGTGGCGGCCTATGCGGGAACCGGCCGTAGGATAGAAGTCCCAGTGCTCCTTGACCAGCCGCTGGGCCAAACTCTCAAAAGCGCCATTCATACTCTTTCTCTTTCTTGTCCACGAATAAACACGAAGGAGCGCGAATGTTTTTGAATATTCTCCTGGAGAGGCCTGGCCCCCACAAAAAGGCTCAAGCCCCACCCCTGTCTGGCACATAATTGAGCAATTGCGCCCATTCGTGGACTAAATCCCTCTTCGCGCCCCTTCGTGTCCTTCGTGGACCAACAGACTAGACCAGTTCGCTGATCTGAATTTGCGGGCGGATGTCGGTGTAGTTGGGCGTGTCTCCCATCAACTCCCGTCCGTGGGTCTTGAACCCCTCGTGGACCTCGTCGGTGGTATTGAAGTAAAGGTTGCCGACGGCCACGAAAGGCGCAGCGGCGTTGGGGTCGGCGGAACTCACCCCGCTCTCCACCTCGCTCCGCAGCAGCCCCATGGAATCCAGCCGCTGGTGCACCAGGGGCATATGCGTCCCCGTATAGTAGTCCATGTCAAAATTCTTACCCTCTTCATTGGGGTAAAGGAAGGAAACCTTAATCATTGGGGAAACTCCTTGCGTATTTATTGGTCTGGGCTGGTGGCCATTTTACAACAGGGGTATGGGGGTGGGTAGGGCTCGCCATCTGGAAGCTGGTCAAATTGCTCATCATAAGTAATGTCATCCTGAGCAAAGCCGAAGGATCTAAAATCCTTCCCCACAACCAACGCCCAAAGCCAAGTCAAAGGTTGCCTCACAGTCTCCCACAATTAATCAAATCGAAAGGGAGAAACGGCCCCATCCACCTCTGGTATATGATTTGGGAAAAGTGAGTTCAAGAACATGAACAAGACACTCCACATCACAACCACCGTATTGCCAGTTGGGCGAATAGTGGTAGAAGACCCCGACCTGTCCGGAGGGGATGAAGTCCACGTCGCCGTCAGCCCAATCACGGCCCCTACACGGCGTTCCGCAGCTCAAACCTTGCCGACTCGCCAGGAAAGCGGCGTTTCAAGTCGGCAGACGAAGCGGACGAGTACATCAGTCGGGAGCGGGAATGAAAGTACCAATAAGGTAGTCAGCACTGGGAAACCCACTTAAGGGCACAGGCCGAACTAGCCTTACCTTCTTAACGTCATCTTTTGCCGATAAATCGGGAAAAAGTTACAACTTCGGTACCCAACTCTGGACCGAAATTCGAGGGTGTTTCAATTCTGGGTATTTGATTTCTGAATTGTTGCGGACGATCCCAGATCGGCACTTTACGAGATTTGCCTCGTACTCTCAAGAACGTGAGGTTCACGGACATGTTCTCCATTTGTTCATACATGTGAAGCAAGGATGAACTGGGATTATCGTCTTGCCCATACTCTTGTACCACAGTGCGGTCAATGTCGCGAAGATCTGAAACCTCAGGAAGAAGGCGAAGAATATCCTGTAGTTGTTGCCTTTCTGAAAAGTATATGTGGTCTTCAGCGGACATCAACTGTATTTTGTTTAGTTGATCTATGTCGGAATCTACGGCTTTACTCTTGCGTGTAAAGCGGCCCGCTACTGCCCTATAGGTACTACTATCATAGAGTATTAAATAGTGCCGCGGAGAAAGTGGGACAAATAACTGGAGGCCCTTGCTTGCTACTCCCGTTACCCCTGAGTGTTCAATACCCTCACAATACTGATTGTATCTGACCACAGGATTGTCACTCGTCAGAAATACGTTACTGCTCGATGAAATTAGGTGGGCTCTCAAGTCCAATATTCCAGTCAACATGTAAGGGAGAGCCTTAAGTGTGGCAAGTACGGGATCGGTGAGCCTAATTCTTAGGCTTTCCAAGTCTGTTGCCTCATCGTTGCTTGCGCTAGAGTATGCTTGCTTCATAGCCTTATCTATCAGGAGACTAAATTGTTCACCGTACTTGGGCACTCGTACTAACTGCATCGCTACAAACGCGCACAAACAGGTTCCATCATCGCTTCTGACCGACGGAAGTACACCTTCATCTCGCACTTTCTTGAAAGCAGGCGCAATCAGCCCCTCCAATTGTGCTAGACGAACTTCCACATCGTCATCGGGGCCGTGCAAACGGAGTCTGTAGCATTGGTTCTTTAGACTTGCGTCTAGAACTTGCCTCTTGCTCTGAATATGATATAGATTTATTCGACGCTCTTGGCTCTGGAAAGCCCGGAGATAAAATAACGGGACGAATGATGCTTACGTGTACTCATGAAGGTTGTATTCTAATGGCGAGATAGTCCTAAAGATACAAGAGGTAACCTAAAAGTACATTATATCGGAGATTCCCTTTGGTATTGAATTAAGCCGATACCAAGGGCTTCTTAAGCCAACCTCCAATTGACACCACCCCACCCCATACCCGATAATTCCCCCAACTATAATCATTCGCAAACAACAATGATTATTGAAGAATTTCACGAGGAGGAAAGGCAATGGCGAACCAGGATATAGCCTTGATGGCTCACCTTATGCGCCGCGCCGGTTTCGGCGCCACCCGCGAAGAGCTGGAAACCCTCTGCGAGAAGGGTTACGAGGCCGTGGTGGAAGAACTGCTCAACCCCACCGAAGAGCCCCTGGACCGTTTCGAAATGATGCGCTACCAGCCCTGGACCTGGCGTCCCGGCACCCTGCCCGGTATGGGCGCCGCCGAATGGCTGTGGTGGATGGTCAACACCCGGCGGCCCCTGGAAGAGAAAATGACCCTCTTCTGGCACCACATTTTTGCCACCGGCGTTTCCAAGGTTGACCACTACGACGAAATCCAGAACATGATCACCATGTTCCGCGAAAAGGGCATGGGCAACTACAAGGACCTGCTCCTGACCCTGTCCATGAATCCCGCCATGCTCTACTGGCTGGACAACAACGAAAACCACGCCGATGCCGTCAACGAGAACTGGGGCCGCGAGCTCCTGGAACTCTTCAGCATGGGTGTCGGCAACTACACCGAGGTTGACGTCCGCGAGTGTTCCCGCGCCTTTACCGGCTGGACCTTCGAGGCCAAGCTCCCCCGCGGTCCCCTGGGCCGTCACGACTGGCGCTTCGAGTACCGCCCCGAGGACCACGACGAAGGCGAGAAGACCTTCCTGGGCGAGACCGGCAACTTCAATGGCGAGGATATCATCGACATCGTCTGCAACCATCCCGCCACCGCCACCTTCATCGCCCGCCACCTATACAACTTCTTCGTGGCCGACGAGGCGCAGGTGCCCGCCTGGCAGGTAACTCCCCCCGTGGACGAGGATGCCATAGACGCGCTGGCCGATGCCTTCATTGACTCCGGCTACGATATCAAGGCCATGCTGCGGGTTCTGTTCAACTCCGACTTCTTCAAGAACGCCCGGTTCGCCAAGCTCAAGAGCCCGGCCGAAGTCGTGGTTGGCACCTTGAAGCTGGTCGGCGGCTCAGATTTCCCGGGCCCCGGCATCGGCGACCTTTCCCGCCAGCCCAACTACATGGGCCAGGACCTGCTCAATCCTCCCAGCGTGGAGGGTTGGCACACCGGCGCCGAGTGGATTAACAGCGGCTCGCTGATGCGCCGCATCAACTTCACCGCCGACATGGTGGGCGATGTGTCCCGCCCCGGCGTCCAGTCCATCGTCAACCGCCTGCGCAGCCAGGGCGATGTCGGCCCCGAGCAGTTCGTTGACACCTGCCTGGACCTCATGGGTCCCCTGGAAGTCAGCGCCGATACCCGCCAGGAACTGCTGGACCACGCTGTCCCCGGCGGCAGCCTGTCCTGGAGCAACGAAGCCGCCGCCTCGGAGCGCGTCTCCGAGTTGCTGCAGCTCATCGTTTCCCTGCGGGACTATCAGTACGCCTAAAGCTTGAAAGTCGCCGGGGCGGCCGTGGCCAAAGGCTGCCCCGGCAAGTATTAGACAGAAACCAGAAACTTCCAGGAGGAAACAGCAATGGCCTCAACCAAGAAAGATCCCGTTCTGGTTGTTTTGCAGCTTACCGGCGGCAATGACTACCTGAACACGGTAATTCCCTTTACCGATCCTCTCTACCGCGACAATCGCCCGGCGGTGGGCGTGGCCGAAGACCGCATCCTCAAGCTCAACGATCAGGTCGGCCTGCACCCCACCATGGGCCCTTTGAAGAACCTGTGGGACCAGGGCAACCTGGCCATCATCCACGGGGTCGGCTATGCCAACTCCCCCCGCTCCCACTTCCGCTCCATGGACATCTGGCACACCTGCGAGCCGGACAAGCTGGGCACCGAGGGATGGCTGGGCCGCGCCACCAAGGAAATTGACCCCAACAAGGAAAACGTGGTAACCGCCGTCAGCTTCGGCCCCAGCCTTCCCCGCGCCCTGGCCCTGCCCAGCGTGCCGGTGGCCTGTGTGGACGACCTGGACTCCTTCGGTCTGCTGACCGGTATCAACGAGGCCGAACAGCGGGACAAGATTCTTGACCGCTTCACCCGCCTCTATTCCCCGACCATCGGCACCGGCGCCGTCATGGACTACCTGGGCCAGACCGGTCTCGACTCCATGAAGGCCGCCGACATCCTGAAGGTCGCGCCGGAGATGTACTCCTCCAGCATCGAGTACCCGGACACTTCCATTGCCTCCAAGCTTAAGGGAATCTCCCAGGTACACCAGGCCAACCTGGGCACTCGCGTCTTCTACTGCGACCATGGCAGCTTCGACAGCCACTCCAACCAGGTGGGCATGCATGACAAGCTGTGGATAGACGTTTCCCAGGCCGTGGAGAGCTTCTTCGACGACCTGCGCGAGAACGACGCTGCTGACAACGTCATAATGCTGATGTTCACCGAGTTCGGCCGCCGAGTCCACGACAACGGTTCCGGCACCGACCACGGCGCTGGCGGCGTGGCCTTCCTGGCCGGTGACGCCATCAAGGGCGGCGAGTACGGCGAATATCCGTCCCTGCGCCCCGAGCACCTGGAGCAGGGTGACCTGGTCCCCCACACCGACTTCCGCAGTGTGTACACCGCCATCGCGGAAGACTGGATGGGCATGGACGCCCAGCCCCTGGTAGGCGGCATCTTCGAGAAGCCGGCTTACTTCTAGGCTGGACGCGAAATAACAAAACTGGAGAGTGCACAATGCTAACGCAAGTAGCAGCCGGGCGCACTTACGACTTTAGCCACTCCGTGGGCCGCGGCGCCCAGTCGGGCATGGGTTTCAGCCAGCCCGTTGCCGCCGCCCAGGGCCCCAACGGCGTCGTTTACGTCGTCAACCGGGGCAGCGAGGGAATCAGCAACGTTTCCTGGAATCGCATCGGCTACGGCGCCCGGGTTTCCCAGATTACCATCGGCGCAGAATGGGGACAGGAAGAGTTCCTCGGCGAGTTCTCCAAGTATGGGGACGGAAACGGGGAGTTCATCTGGGGTTCCGGCGTCGTGGTGGACAGCCAGGGTCGGGTCTATGTTTCCGACGAATGGCTGAATCAGATCAACGTTTATGACCAGGACGGCAACTTCCTGAGCCGCTGGAGTACGCTGGAATCCGATGACGGCGGGGAACACGGCACCGCCAGCATCGCCATTGACGCTGACGACAATATCTACGTGACAGACGGCCGCAGCCACCAGGTCCGCAAATTCGGCAGCGATGGCAAGTTCATAGCATCCTGGGGCAGCCAGGGCTCGGACAACGGCCAGTTCAACGCTCCCTGGGGCATTACCGTGGACCAGGCCGGCAACGTTTATGTAGCCGACCATCGCAACCACCGCGTCCAGAAGTTCACCTCAGATGGACGCTGGATGGCCAGTTTCGGCAGTCCCGGCACGGGTCGCGGCCAGCTGCATCTGCCCACCAGCGTTGCGGTGGACCCTGAGGGAGACGTTTACATCGCCGACTGGAGCGACAATGGACAGCACCCCGGCCGCGTCCACATCTTCGACGCGGAAGGGACGTTCATCATCACCCTTATAGGCGATGCGCAGGAGCTTTCTGCCTGGGCCAAGCTGACGGTGGACGCCAACGCCGACTACCTGAAGCGCCGCCGGGAAGTGAACCTGCAGAACATGGAATCTGAGTGGCGGTTTGCCCTGCCCACCGGCCTGATGTATGACGCGGACAAGGGTCGTCTGTTGGTTGTGGACAGCCAGCGGAGCCGGTTCCAGATCTATAACAAGGTCACCGGTTACATGGTTCCCCAGATGAACCTTTAGCCCGGGCTGGCCATTCCCATCACCAGGGAAACTGGTCAAAAGGAAGGGGCGGGTGGTAAATCCGCCCCTTTGTCGTGGCTTTGGTCTGTCCCTTCAAACTGCGCCGACACATGGACAGGGGCAACAAGTGCCTCGTAACCAGCTGGCGACGTAGGGAATATATTGAAGGCCCAACATCCGGAGGAAGAGGAAAACCACTGATGGACAGGGAGCGGGAAGAATACTACATCGATTTTGCGGCGGAAAACCCGGAGATGCTGTGCTCTGAGGCCCCTGACGAGATTCTGGAGGCCTGCGCCGCCGAAGCGGAACCCACGGCCTTCATGGAGGAATTCCTGGGTACCGGACACTCCCAGTGGATTCTTCTTACCTACGGTCGGCGGCTGCCCCAGCCCATCATCAATAACAACGTCCTGCAGCTTTGGCTGAGGGCCTGTCGCCTCCACACCCGAAGGCTGACCAGGGAACCCGACCCTGACTGGGGAAAGCCCTTCTTTTCCATCGAAGATATGACAGTGGTCTAACTGCTGCAGGGGGCTGGATCCGACCGCGGTGCGCCCCTTTTTGGGCCATCATTGCGGCTGTACCGAAGGTAACAGTTAAGGGAGTTTCCCGTACTTCTCAGCCTCACCAGGCGGTGATTCACTAAACTCCCTGCCTTCTCGGAAGGCTTCTTCCCGCCGCAGGTTCCAGGCCAGCCACTGTCGTCGTTCTTCATCCCTGCCTTCTTCCCTGCCTTCTTGGCGACCCTCATCCCTGCCTTCTTGGCGACCTTCCTTTAATCCTTCCTCTTTTCCCTTGGCGTAGCGCGATCTCAGGTATCTCTCAGCCAGCATGGATAATCCCTCCACCAGGTAATAGGCAAATACTATCAACCAGGGAATTAAAGCTGAAGCTTCCTTCAGGGAAGCCAGGGTAGTATCCAAATGATGAGCGGCCGGTCCCGCTGTTGCAAACCCTCTCCACAGGTATAGGCCGGTGGACAGGACAAACAGGGCCGCGAAGGCGACATAGTACGGAATGAGGGAAAGCTGGCGTAGGCTCCAGATACTCTCCCTGCGGCTGTCGGGCCCATTGCTTGCCACGCTCGCGAAACTCCCTTCGAGATCTGGACGTGATCCAGGATATGGGTTCTCACGTCTGCGATGGGAATTTTACGCGGCAAGTGTTGGGTCCGTCCTGCCTCGTCTGACAGTAGTTATACGAGGTAATGTTGGGCCGGAAGCTATTCGCCCTGGCATCTCAGGCAAACGAACGAGGACCGGTCCTCCGGCAAGGTTTCCATGGCCACATTGCGCCGACGATTGCAGATCGAGCATACCACCGACTCCAGTACCGGCGGCGCCGGTGGGGTTGCGACAACGTTGTCGGCTCCCCGGAACCCCGTATAGCCAGGGTTCTGTTCCTTTATCCGCTGGAATCGTTCTCGATCCTTGCGACGGCTCATTGCGACCTCCCTTGCGGCGGCCCGGGCCTCGTTAAATTGTAGCTGGACTGTTAGTGACTATTGTAGAAGGGGAGCCTTACCGTACTTCCGCTACGGCTCCGGCCTCTTCCAGCTTCGCCTTGATGCTGTCGGCTTCGTCCTTGGCTACCGCTTCCTTGACCCGCGCGGGGGCGGACTCCACCAGTTCCTTGGCTTCCCGCAGGCCCAGGGAAGTGATTTCGCGCACGGCCTTAATGACGTTGATCTTGTTGGGGCCGATGTCCTGCAGGCTCACGTCGAACTCGCTCTGCTCATCATCAGCTCCGGCGGCCGGGGCGCCACCATCGCCGGCAGCGGCCGGGGCGGCGGCAACAGCCACGGGTGCGGCAGCCGTAATTCCGAACTCATCCTCAAGAGCCTTGACCAGGTCGGCCAGCTCCAGCACGCTCATGCCCTTGATAGTTTCCAGCAGTTCCTCTTTAGTAGCCATGGGGCCTCCTCAAATATGTTTGTCTGTTCTGTACCGGATGAGAGCGAAACCCTCTCCGGAGTTGCTTCAGGCAGGCGGTTGGTCGCCTGTACTAGGCTGCCTGTCCTTCCTCTTCCAGCTGACGAATTCGGGCCTGCAGCAGGCCGTCCAGGCTCTGAAGAGGACCGTTCAGTACGCCAACCAGCCTCGTCAGTGGCGCCTGCATCTGCCCCAGGAGGTTGGCCACCAGCTGGGGCTTGGCCGGCAGGCTGGCCAGCCTCTCGACCTCGTGGGGCTCCAGGGCAGGTCCGTCGCCCAGGATAGCGCCATGAATTGCCAGCGGCGACCGGGTCGTCCGTATGTATTCGCTGACCGCCTTGGCGGTGTCCACCGGGTCATCGTAGCCAAAGGCGATGGCCGTGGGACCCTCCACTATGTCGTTGAACTGGGGAACGTTGGCTTCCTCGGCGGCCAGGTTTGCCAGGGTGTTCTTCACCACAATGAATTCCACGTTGGCTTCCCGCATCCGGCGCCGCAGTTCAGTCATTTCGTTAACGGCAATACCTGAGTAGCCGGCGGTCAAGGCGATGGAGCAGCGCTCGATCTTTTCCTTTAGTTCGGTTACCCGATCTATTTTGGCCTGTGTCGGCAAATGTTTACCTCCTTGAAAAAATCCCTGCGTCTGCAACGGAGACGCAGGGATAATCGGCAAGCAAGGTCGATGAACCCGGTAAATGCGCCTCGGCAGGCGGCCCGGTGTAGGCCCTTGGCTCCGGAAAGGAGACCGGCGGTCTGCAGCGTGAGGGGTTATGTCTGATCTTAGGTTAAATCTGAAGTCCTGTCCTCAGCTAACTGTTATTGAGCATCAAGAGATTAGCACAAAAGGTCCGAAAAGGCTAATCGGGCCTCAGCGCCTGGAGGGCGTTCAGGTCCAGGGGAATGCTGGGGCCCATGGACGACGTGATGTAAGCGGAACGCAGGAACGCGCCCTTCACCGCAGCCGGCCTGGCCCGCACTATGGAGTCAATCAACACTGCCAGGTTGTCCATAAGCTGGTCGGTTTCGAAGCTGGCCTTGCCAAAAGACGAGTGAATGATGGCGGTCCGGTCGGTCCGGTACTCCACCCGGCCGGCCTTGGATTCCTCGATTACACGCCCCAGGTCCCGAGGCTGCACCATGGTACCGGTCCGGGGATTGGGCATCAGCCCGCGGCGGCCCAGAATCCGGCCCAGCTTGCCTATCTTGGGCATAATCTCCGGCGTGGCCAGTCCGACTTCAAACTCCAGCCAGCCGCCCTCAATCTGGGAAATCAGATCGTCGTCGCCAACGTAGTCGGCGCCGGCCTGCCTGGCAATGTCGGCTCCCTCACCGCTGGTGAAAACCAGGACCCGGACCTGCTTCCCCAGGCCATGGGGCAATACCGCCACTTCCCGCACCATCTGGTCAGCGTGGCGGGGATCGGCGCTGGTGCGGATGTGAATTTCCATGGTCTCGTCGAACTTGGTGTTGGAAAGCTCCTTGAGGAGGTCGATGGCCTCCCGGGGCTGATACAGCTTGTCGGGGTCAACTCTTTCCGCTACCGCGTCATACCTTCTGCTGTGCTTGGGCATAGTATTTAATCCCCTTCCACGCTGATGCCCATGCTGCGAGCGGTGCCTTCAATGATGGACATAGCCTGTTCTACCGAGTTGGCGTTCAGATCTTTCAGCTTGGTTTCGGCAATTTCCCGAAGGGCGTCGCGGGTGATTACTCCCGCGCTTTCCCGCCGTGTCTCGCCCGCGCCCCTTTCTACTCCGGCCGCCCTTCTAAGCAGGTCGGAAGCCGGAGGAGTTCGGGTCACGAAGGTAAAGGAGCGGTCCTCAAACACCGTCAGGTGCACCGGAACAATGGTGCCGGCCTGGGAGGAGGTCCGTTCGTTATATTCCTTGACGAATCCCATAATGTTTACACCGTGCTGACCCAGGGCCGGGCCCACCGGTGGCGCGGGCGTCGCCTTGCCCGCTTCCAGTTGCAACTTGATTACTGCTCTGACCTTTTTTGCCAAAGGGGCCTCCTAAACCTATGCGCGTTCCACTTGCAGGAAGTCCAGTTCCACCGGCGTTTCCCTGCCAAAGAAGGATACCAGCACCCTCACCTTGCCCTTGCTCTCGTCAACGTCGCCCACGGCTCCCACGAAGTCGATGAAGGGACCCTCGGTGATGCGGACCGTGTCGCCGTTCTGCAGACCGATCTTGATTCGGGCCGGGCCGGACTCAGACTGCTTGAGAATGGACTCCAGCTGGGTATCTTCCAGGGGCACCGGCTTGGGACGGCTGTCGTAGTCATCCTCCGTCGAGATAAAGCCCGTGACTCCCGGCGTGTTGCGAACAACGTACCAGCTCTCGTCGTCCATGTTCATCTGTACCAGGATGTAGCCGGGGAACAGCTTGCGCTGCTCCGACTTGCGTTTCCCGTCCTTGAAGATTACCTCCTCTTCGGTGGGTACCACCACCTGGAAAATGCGGTCCTGCATATCCAGGCTCTGGATGCGAAGGTCCAGGTTTTTCTTGACCCGGTCTTCCTGGCCCGAGTAGGTGTGAACAATGTACCAGTGAAATTCCTGGTCTTGTTCCTCTTCAGTTCGGATGTCTCTTTCAGTGGTCATAAGCCGTCACGCTCCCTTCAAACTTCGGGTCGCGGGCCTGTGCCATTGACTTCACAAGCCCGCCGCGCTGGCGGGCTTGCTGTCAATGGACTGTGGTTTCATGGCCGGCTAGGGGCGGGACCCGAGCCTCCCGTGTTTCCGGCAGCCTTTAGAAAAACCGGAACACGGCGAAGATTCCCCGGTTAAACAGTTCGGCAAACACCCGGTCCAGGCCGCCCAGGAAGAAGCCCACGGCCACCGACAGGGCAATGACGATGGCGGTAAGCCGCGCCGTTTCTTCCTTGCTGGGCCATACCGACTTTCGCAACTCCGATATCACTTCCTGCAGGAAGAGTACCGGGCTGACCCGCCCCACACTGCGGGGAGTGATGGGCGACTGGTTGCGCTGTTGCGTGCCGACGCGCGCCATTACCGACTACCGTACTTCGCGGTGAGTCTTGTGTCCCCGGCAGCGGGAACAGTACTTGCGCAGTTCCATCCGCTGGGTGTCATTCCGGCGGTTCTTTACCGTGGCGTAATTCCGCTCCCGGCATTCGCCGCACTGGAGAGTTATCACCCCGCGGACATCAGCAGACTTTCGAGCCATAATTCACCTTCTCTCTTCACCTGCCGCGCAGGCGTATGGGACCGTTAGTCCAGCAGCCTGGTGATGACGCCGGACCCCACGGTGCGTCCGCCCTCACGAATGGCAAAGCGCTGCCGCTCCTCAAGGGCGATGGGGGTAATCAAGTTCAGGGTCATGGTGATGTTGTCGCCAGGCATGACCATTTCCACACCCTCGGGCAGGGTAATCTCGCCCGTGATGTCACTGGTGCGGATGTAGAACTGGGGCTTGTAACCCGAGAAGAAGGGGGTATGGCGGCCACCCTCCTCACGGCTCAGCACGTACACCTCGGCCTCGGCATGCCGGTGCGGCTGCATGGAACCGGGCTTCACCACCACCTGGCCGCGTTCCACTTCGTCCCGGTCCACGCCGCGCAGCAGAATTCCTACCGCGTCGCCGGCTTCAGTGGAGTCCAGCAGCTTGTGGAACATTTCCAGGCCGGTGGCCACGGTGCGGCGTACGTCGCCGGACCGGATAATTTCGATCTCTTCGCCCTGCTTCAGCATTCCGCGCTCCACCCGGCCGGTAACCACGGTGCCGCGGCCCTTGATGCCGAATACGTCCTCAATGGGCATAAGGAAGGGGCGGTCGGTCAACCGCTCGGGAACGGGAATGTATTCGTCCATAGCCTGGACCAGGTTGGCTACGCCCTCCATGGCTTCCGGCTCGCCCTCCATGGCGTTGAGGGCGCTGACCCGAACTATGGGGGTATCGTCGCCGGGGAAGTCGTAGGTGCTCAACAGCTCACGGACTTCCAGTTCCACCAGCTCCAGCAACTCCTCGTCATCCATCATGTCCACCTTGTTCAGGGCGACCAGGATGCGGGGCACTTCCACCTGGCGGGCCAGGAGGATGTGTTCCCGGGTCTGGGGCATGGGGCCGTCCGGGGCGCTTACCACCAGCACTGCTCCGTCCATCTGGGCGGCGCCGGTGATCATGTTCTTGATGTAGTCAGCGTGGCCAGGGCAGTCCACGTGCGCATAGTGACGGGTGTCGCTCTCGTATTCCACGTGGGCAATGGCGATGGTTACGCCCCGCTCCCGCTCTTCCGGCGCGTTGTCGATGCTGCCGAAGTCCCGGAAGTTGGCCATGCCCTTCTCCGCCATCACCCGGGTGATCGCGGCTGTAAGGGTGGTCTTGCCGTGGTCAACGTGACCGATGGTGCCCACATTTACGTGGGGCTTGGAACGATCGAACTGCTGCTTGGCCATTTCTTGTCTTACTCTCCTGCTTTTCCTTTGGGAGTGATGGAGCCCAGAGGCGGGATTGAACCGCCGACCCCGTTCTTACCAAGAACGTGCTCTACCGCTGAGCTATCTGGGCTCGCTACCCCAAAATTATAGAATAAATTTGGTTTTCTTGTATCCTGCCATTTTGGGTGGTGGAGGGGGCAGGATTCGAACCTGCGAAGTCCTTCCGGACGCCAGATTTACAGTCTGGTGGCTTTAACCACTCACCCACCCCTCCCTGCCTGTGCCCTTCTCCGCTTCCGGAGAAAGCTTCAACCCAGTTCGGCAATTCTGGGTTTGGATAGTAATCTATGGAGCCCCAGAGGGGACTCGAACCCCTAACCTGTCGATTACAAGTCGACTGCGCTTCCAATTGCGCCACAGGGGCAGACACTATCTTCAGACTAGAAAAAGGCCCCGCAAAGTCGGGGCCATTCCGCCAGCCTGCTTGATACGTGGAAAATTATATAAACACCAGGGGTTGCTTGTCAATTGGGCGAATCGCCTTTCGCAACCGTTGATTGCCAAGGGTATCCCATCCGCTCGTAGGCCGCACTCCGGGGCCCCAGAACGGCAGGGCAATTGCACTATAGAATCAGGCTACAGGGGGCACAATGCGGTGGGCAGAAGTCATGTCGCCCTGAGCTTGCCGAAGGGCCTGAAGTCCTCATCCTCAGCCCGGCTGCGGGTAGTGAAGGTGGTTCCAGGGATAGATCTTAGATGCTTCGGCTTCGCTCAGCATGACATTCAATTAAAACGCGATTGCCCTGCCCAGAACGGGGGAACTGGACTATTGCGGAGGCCTTGTCCCGCTCTATTCGGTGGTACGGAAATGCATCGGGGAGCGGGGGCTAACCCGCGAACTACGGCCCCTCAATACCCAGTTCGTCCTTTAAGTCGTCAATTACCTGGGTGCGGGAGCGCGTCTGCCACCGGACCCGAGCCCCAATGGGCGTATTCTCCACTTCCGGATTGACCTTCAAGGCCACGAACACCGGCCCCGGCTGTTCCAGAATCTCCTCCAGGTGGGTGGCAAAGTCTTCCAGGTTGTCGAAGGCATAGGTGGCCGGGTAGCCCGAACCCTTGGCGATAACTTCGTAGGCGATGTTCTTGGCATTGGGCACGGGCTGGCCGCCGGTAGTGGCGTAGCACTCGTTGTCCAGCATGAAATGGTAAAAGTTCTTCGGCGCCTTCTCCGCGATGGTCGGCAGGGCCCCCATGTTCATCAGCACGTCGCCTTCCGAGTCAAACAGGATCACCCGTTCGTCGGGCAGCGACAGCGCCACGCCCAGCCCGAAGGATGCGTGCCCGCCCATGGCCGGGTCGCCCACGGGCAGGTCCCGGTTGGGCTGGTCGCTTATCTGGGTCCAGTGCCGTCCTCCGCGACCGGGGATAACTATGGAATCGCCCCGGTGGGGAGCGAAGGCCTTCAGCATCTCCGCAGTGTCAATCATATTTCCTCGCTAATTTACATGGATTACAAGTTTCCTCTCCCCTGGGCGGGAGAGGGTTAGGTTGAGGGGGATGGGTCGCTGGCAAGCTTTCACCCCCATCCTGACCTTCCCCCGTCAAGGGGGAAGGGATTAATGCTATGCTTTCTTTCTTGCCGGTCGATGTTTGATTCTACCGGTTAAACCCGTGGTACTCATCACCCACCAGCACCGCCACCGGGCGGCGGGTACGGGATGCCTCTTCGAAGGCTACGGAGATGCGGGGCGCGTCCTCGCCATTCTCCACCAGGTAGTATTGAATGCCGAAGGCGTTCAGGAACCGCTCGGTGTAGGTGGCGGCGGTGTCGGTGTTCACGCCGTGGCGCGTCCAGCCCCGGTAGCCCACCATCATCACCACCGGAATGTTCAGGCTGAGGCCCCAGCCTCGCAGGGAGTCGCCCGACTCCATCATCCCCGTGTTCTGGATCAGGATGACGGGCTTCTTGCCGCCTACGGTCAGGCCGGCTGCGGTGGAAAAGGCCTGACCCTCCCGGCTGACGGGAATCAGGTCCAGGTCCGGGTCCGCTTCCATCAACAAATACAGGAAGTTGGTCTCGCTGTCCGGCAGCCACACCACGTGGGTGACCCCGTTCTTCTTCATTTCGGCCATTACCACTTCGGGACTGAGTTCACCTTCCCCGTGTTGAGTCATTCTCTTACCTGCCTTCTCCGGCAATAGCCGGCCAGCTTTGGATTGGCTTGATTATAGCCCCGGCAGATACGATGTCAACTTGAGGGGACCGGCGCAAACGTCCGCCGGCAGTCCGAGGGACCTGCCGCTGACGGGCCGTCAAATTTGTGGGGACAGGTCAATGGCGGTTCTGAGGAAGAAGGGAACCCGGCGGCAACCCCTACCAAGCCGGAATCAGTAGTGGGACGACCTCTCAGCGTTGACGTTGTCGGGCAAGGCGTAGGAAATCCCACCCTCGTCGTATATGGAGACCTCCAGCAGGGACATAAACCTGGCGTGGTCGCTGTTCTGGCTGCGGATGGGCAGCAGCCTGTCCAGGAGGGAGCCGTAGCGTTGCGTCATCTTGAAGTACCAGAGCACGCCAACAGTAGATAATTTCGGGTATTGCAGCGCGTCGGCCGCCTCATTACCGATGAGGCCGCGGGAAACCCGGTACACGTAGTTGGCCAGCCTTTGACGGTCCCTGGCATCAGTAATGCCCACCAGCAAGGGAGCGGAGTTAATCAGCGCGTTGGCCATCACCACCGATTCAAGGGGAGTGTCAGGCTCGCACATGCCCCCGATCTCCAGCAGTTTCAATGCCTCATCCGCGTTCTGGAAAAGGATGCTGTCCGGAATGCCCATCAGGTGACCCGAGAAGCGCCAGACGGCCATGAAGCTGTCATATTCCTCGTCGGTGTATGTGGCCCCCAGCGTCTTCATGTGATTCAGCAATCTGGCCGAAAAGCCGGCAATCGCGTATCCCAGGTGCGCCGCGCTGATCGGTTCCCCCCAGGCCTCCTGGTCCCAGTCAGGGGACGATTTCAGAAGGCGCCTTACCTGGGCATGGACGATCCTGATACGGACCGAAAGCTTCCAGCCATCGCCGTGCCGCTGCATACCGCCAGGGAAGAAAATCTCAATGATGTGGCGGTTGTTCTGACCCAGGCGCCTTACGCCCTGGTCCCGCACCCGCCCGGTGATGAAGAAGGACCTGGCAATGTTTGTGGCGAAACCCTCTATCAGGGTGCCCGCCACGAAAGCCGCAAGAACTACCGGCGAGTGCCGGTGGAACATGCGGACGCCCGGCAAGAACTGATTGTAGTCCACCCATTCAGGAGTCGCTTCCGCATCCTTGAAGAACTCTCGCAAAGAGGCCGGCGCGTCCTTCAGGGCCTCCTCCCCTTCCTGCTGCATGGCCGCTTCGATCAGCCGTGTCGCTTCTTCTGCCGGAAGTTGTCCCAGGTCTTCCATCATGGCGTCGCCCAGCGGGTCCCCGATGAGCGAGTGCGCCACGTAGTTGTCGGCTATGTCCGGCGCAATCTTGCGCGCCTTCTCATATCCTTCAATGTAGTCGGTCGGTATGGTCAACCCTTGTATGCGCTCTGACATCGCTTCCCTAATGCGGCTGCCCTTTGCGGAACGTTGAGAGTAACCGGGTAGATTGGTTCAGCAGATGTGGCTTGTTTCTCTCTTCCAATTATAGCCTTTCCAGTCGGGCCGTTCGACCTCAACCTGTTCCGACGGGGCAATGGCATCATTATCGCAGCTTGAACTGGGCCAGAGCCGGCAGCAGGGATTCATGCCACTCTGGACCCGCCGAAGGGCCCGATCCTGGCTGGACCCAGCGGTCAGTGTCCCGATGCCTGGCTGAAGGGTACGGATTCAGCCGCTTTGACTCCACCCGGCATGACATTCTTCAGAATGCAACTCCCCTGACCCTCTCGACTGGCTGCAAGCCTGCCGATCAGGCGGTTTCCGTGCCCCCGCTCCCCTGTTCAGGATGGTCTTCGGGCGCCTCCACCCGCAGGTCGGGCAGCCAGCGCAGCCAGGAGGGCAGGTACCAGTTGCCCTTTCCCAGCACCTCCATGCTGGCCGGCACCAGCACCGACCGTACCAGGGTGGCATCCAGGAACACCGCAATGGCCAGGCCGAACCCCATCAACTGGTTCACTACCGTCTCGCCAGCGGCGAACGCCCCGAACACCACCACCATTATCAGGGCCGCCCCGGTAATGATACCTGCGGTGGAGCGCAGCCCATAGGCCACTGCCTCGGTATTGTTTTCGGTCTCATCGTACCGTTCCCGGATGCGACTGAGCAGGAATACGTGGTAGTCCATAGACAGCCCGAACAGGATCGTAAACAGGAACAGAGGCAGCCAGGCGTCAATGACTTCCGCCTGCTGGAACCCGAACAGGCTGGCCCCCACACCCTTCTGGAACACAATCACCAGCAGCCCGTAGGTCGCCCCCACGGAGAGCAGGTTCATAATGATTGCCTTGATCGGTATCACTATCGACCGGAACACCATCATCAGGATGAGGAAGCTGAGTCCCAGCACAAATAGGAACACGATGGGCGTGTAGAAATCTACAATGCCGTAGAAGTCCGCAGTTTCGGCAGTCAGGCCCCCCACGTACACTTCGGCAGGAACTCCGTCGAAGGCTGCCGGTATCAACTCCTCGCGAAGGGTGGTCAGGTGACCCGTGGCTTCCCGGCTGGAAGACTCTCCGGGGAACGGCAGCGTCAGCAGGGCCAGGTCTCCCGCCGCGTTCACCTCCAGCAACGGCGGCACCGGGAAGGTTGGGGACTCGACAATGGACTGCTGCAACGCGGCAATCGCCTCCTGGACCTGCGGGCTGGTTGTGTCCCCGTCAATCACTATCTCGGCGGGACTGAGAACCCCGGCGGGGCTCACATCCCCAACGGAAAACTCCTCCTTAAGGACGATGAATGCCTTCTTGGTTTCCGCCTTGTCGGGGAAGGTGTTGACATCGTTCAGGCCCGTATTTATGCCGTCAATGCCCAGGAATCCCACGTTGAAATAGAACAGGGTCACCACCACCATGGGAATCGCAATGGCGAGAATGCTGATCACCGGGAATCTGGTCACCGCCCTCGTTACCGACTCCCAGAACCCCTCTTCGGTCTCCTCCGGCGCCTTGATGGCGAACCTGGCGAGGAACTTTATGGACAGCAGGTCCACCCGGGGCCCCAGCAGGGCCAGCACGGCCGGCAGGAGGGTCAGCGTCGCCGCCAGCGAGGCTATCACCACCAGGATCGCCCCCAGGGCCAGCGACTGGTAGAAGGATGCCGGGACTATCAGCAGTCCCACCAGGGCCAGTACCACCGTTGTCCCGCTGAAGAACACCGTTCGACCGGCGGTGCGTCCGGTAATGACCACGGCGTCCTTCGGGGGCGTGCCGCGACCCATCTCTTCCTTGAACCTGGACACAATGAGCAACGAATAATCTATTCCCACCGCCAGCCCGATCATCACCACCATCATCGATACGAAAAAGACCAGCTGGTTTGCCTGGCCAATAACCGCCACCGCCGCCATAGCTATGATGATGGAAACTATCGCCAGGCCCAGGGGCAGCAGGGTGGCCACCACCGCCCCGAACAGTAGCAGAAGCACCAGCAGCGCCACGGGCACCCCGAACTGCTCCCCCTTCCTCAGGTCCTCCTCCGCCAGCTCATTGTTCTCGTGGGCCACGCTGGCGTCCCCGCCAATCAGCACCAGGAAATCGTCTGCGGCGTTGGCCTCCTCCACCTTGTGGACTATGTCCGCGACATTCGCCGTGGCTTCCTGGGACGTGCCGGCCAGGGTGTAGTGCATCAGCACGGTCTGCTGGTCCAGCGAGACCATAAGCGGCAGTATCCGCGTCAGCTGCTCCTGGGGAATCAGCGGGCCCGCGTCGATGGCCTGGTAGTAGTGGTACAGCGGTTCTCCGTTAATCCCCCCTGCAATCGTCCCGGTACCCAGGGAGAGTATATCCTCGTGGACCGTCTCCACCTTGGCGCGAAACGCTTCGTCCTCCACCGTCAGGGTGGGCGACTGTATGATGACAATCTCCGCCAGCTTTTCCGGTCCCCGCATACGCTCTTCCAGCAGGGCGCCGGCTCTCTCCGACTCGTACCGGCCGGCCAGCCGGAAGTCGGTAGTGGTTGCCGTTGGCAGGAAGACCTGTATGAGGCCCAGGGCAACGACAATAAGCGCCACCCATACGCCGATAACTATCCAGGGTCGCCGGGAACTGTAACGAGCCAGCAATTCAGTCATATCGCACTTTCTTCAGCCAGGGATGTCTGTTCTCTGCTCAGGGGCCATTTCAAAATCTCTTCCCCTTAAGGGAAAAGGTGAGGAGGGGTGGGGCCGCTTCAGGTCTTTCCCCTGAATAGAACCATCAGCCCGGTGTAGGATTTTCAAAAGGCTTCCCGTGCAGGGGACCACCAAACCGGAAGGCCCTCACGATATACAGGGCTCCTGAGAGTATAAATCGGCACTGTAATTCAATAAACCCCGCTCGGCAGAGCGGTCAGGGGGACTGATTGCCTGTCTCCGGCCCTCATGGACTTGCCGGCGATTGCCGGCGCTGGATGCATTTTACACCCATCACACCTGCCGCCCGTGTCGCATGTTGTTACCTGATTTCAGCAATCTATCCACCCACCCAATAACCTGTCAAATGACCCGCTCCGGAGGGGCGTTTGAAGCCGACGCATTGGTTTGGGCGTCCAGCTGTTCGAAGAAAGCGCCCTCTGGCCCGGCTCTGCCGCCCACGTCACGAAAGTCTCCGGCATGGCAGCAAACCCCGGCCACCGGCCAAGAGTTCGGGCCCTTTGGGAAACCCAATGCCAGGGGCAGGAACAGTTCCCTGCCGAGTGTCAGATGCTTCGGAAAAGTCCTCTGCTCCGTTGCAAGTTCGGCAAGGCGTGGGCCACCGGAACTTCCTGGATACCAGCGGACCATACGAGACTAGCTGAATGAGGCGCAGGCAGGGCTGGAAGTCAGCAGCACCGACTCCTGGTTGAAACGGCTCTCGTATTCGGCGGTAATCTCATCCAGCCGTTGCAGGGTCGTGTCGTCGGGCCACACGAGGAGGGTCAGCACCTTGGATTGCTCCCGAAGAATCTCACCGGACTCGTCGCGCCACTGGCCTGCGCCGTCGGTAACGGTCAGTCCCTCGGGGAAGCGGGGCGTTACCGTGTCAGCCAGGAACTGTTCCCAATCCTGGTCGGAAATTGCGCCTGGAGCGCCGGAGGCATCGCTGCGACCGAAATAGACCTGGTACTCGGTTACCTGGTCCCAGCCCTGGATACAAGACAGTGATTCTTCACTTTGTTGGACGCAGGCCACGGTGGCGGCAACAGCCAGGGCCAGAATCCACAGCAGAGTGTTTCGCGTCGCGGTCAAAAGCTGAACAGCCTCACCAGCCTATGGCGCCAGTCTCATTCGCATTAGATTCTATTTTTCGCCAGGAGGCATGTCAAAAGAGGCGCTCAAGAGGTGGGACTTTGACCCCCGCAACCGGCATCTAGTAATATGCGGCCACTCATTCATTCGCAGCTGAGGAGGTCTTGCTGATGAAAGCCGTCTATTTGCAGGAACCGGGTGGCCCCGAAGCCCTGGTGTATGGCGACCTGCCCGATCCCGAGGTGGCCCCGGGGGAGGTGATGCTGCGGGTGCATGGCAGCGCCCTGAACCGGGCAGACATGGGCATGCGCAACCGGGGCCGCAGCGGCCAGAGTCCCCGCATCATGGGCATGGACGTGGCGGGAGAAGTCGTCTCCGTCAGTCCCGAAGCCAATACCAACCTGCAGGCAGGAGACCGGGTGCTGCTGGAAAACCGGACCAAGTGCCACGCCTGTGAATACTGCGTTGACGGAAACGACCAGTACTGCATCGCCCAGAAGCGCATTGGCGTGGACCTGGACGGCGGCCATGCCGAGTACATAACCGCGCCGGCCATCAACGCCTACAGGCTGCCCGACGGCATGAGCTACGCCGAGGCCGCCGCCATTCCCCTGGCCGGCCATACGGCCTGGCAGTGCATGGTGGTCCAGGGCCAGGTGCGTTCCTGGGACGACGTGCTGATCCAGGCTGCGGGCAGCGGCGTGGCCAGCATGGCCATTCAGATTGCCAAGATGGTTGGGGCCAGGGTGATCACCACCGCCGGCAGCGACTGGAAGCTCGAAGAGGCGAAGAAGTGGGGCGCCGACGAGGTCATAAACTACCGCGAAACGTCAAATATCAGCGAACGGGTAAGGGAATTGACTGATGGCAAGGGTGTGGACCTGGTGTTTGACGTGGTAGGCGCCGACGTGTGGGAACAGAACATGCTGTCCCTGAAACCAGGCGGCCGCCTGGTCATTACCGGTGTTACCTCGGGAGCCCGGACGGATATGGACCTGTCGATCCTGCAGGGACGTCCCCTGCACCTGATGGGCAGTGGCGGCCGCACTCGCCGCAGCTTCGGCGACCTGATGAAGTGCGTCAACAATGGGGAACTGAAGGGAATCGTGGGCCAGACCTTCCCCCTGGAGGAGGTGTCAGAGGCTCACCGGGTAATGGAGTCCCGAGAGTTCTTCGGCAAGCTGGTTATCGAGAGTTAGTTTCTTCAACCTTTCCACGAATGGGCACGAATGGTCGATAATGGGCCTGGCCGGGCGTCATCGCGACCTGGTCAGGCTCCCGAGTGCGATGGCCAGAATGCGCAATCCAGCATTTGTGACAGTACGCGCCCGTTCGTGGATTCTCCCTTCGTTTCCTACGTGGATTACTGGTGGTTGACTGTGTAGGTGGCGGGGCTCTCGGTGACGCGCCCCTCTTCCCGCAGCTTGGCCAGGTGGGTGTTCACGTTTCGGGCGGCGGCGCCCCGCAGGTTCTTGCGAAGATTGCGGGGATAGACCGCTGATACCGCTTCGTCCACCGTTTCCGCTCCCTCGGCCAGGGCGGTCAGCACCTGGTCCTCCCGCTCCTGGCGGTGGTGAAGGTACCAGCGTATGCGGGCCTCGCCGTTGTGGATCGTCTGGCCGTGGCCGGGGCAGATGATCGCCGGCCGCTGTCTGGCCATCAGTTCCAGCGACTCCATGTACTGTTTCAGGTTGCGCACGCTGGAGGACGAGTTGCCCAGGATGTTGTCCCCGCTGAAAAGGACGTTGTCGGCCCGCAGGTAGTAGCAGACGTGGTCGTCCTCGTGGCCTGGGGTGAACAAGGCTCTCAGGGAAACCCCCTGCCCCCCTCGCCCCGGGCTCGCGGCAGGCCTGCCGGTCCAGACCAGTTCCCTGGACCGCAGCTTGACCACGCAACCTCTCCCCAGCCTCTGCTCCAGGGCCGGGGCCAGCCTGGGATGACACCGGACGGGACAGCCGAAGGCCTCTTGCAGCCGGTCCAGTCCCCCGATGTGGTCGCCGTGGCCGTGGGTTATCAGGATGGCAGACATTGTGGGGCGGCCCAGCTCTTCATGGTAGTCGAGGATCTGGCGGGTCCAGTGGCGGTAGGGTTCCCCCGAGTCCACCAGCACCATGCTCTCGCTGGGGTCGCCCACAAAGTAGATCTGCGTACCCCCGGGGTGCATCGCCCCGAAGGTGGACTGGTCTTCCATGATGTGGGTGCTGTAGATGTGCTGGGTTATTTGCATGGTTGTTCCCTTCTATTTCGAACCACGAATGCGCACGAATTTTCGCGAATGGACTGTTGATTGTTCTTTCCTGTTCGTGGAAGAATGCCCGCATGGATAGTATAGTATGTATTTGAGGACAAGACACCGGCGCACGCTGGAGCGGATATTCGCCAGGCCTACCCCATCGGACATTCGTTGGGCAGAAGTGGTGTCATTGTTAAGGGCGCTAGATGTGGAAATCAGCCAGAGGGCGGGCTCTCGGGTAAGGATCGGTAAAGACGGAGTACGCATAGTGGTCCATGAACCTCACCCTAACCCTTATCTCGACAGGCGAGCCGTCCGGGACATCGCTACATTCCTTACTGCGATAGGTGTTGCACCATGATGGAATACAAGGGATACATCGCCGAAACCGAGTATGATGATATAGCGAAAGTCTATTGCGGCAGCGTCATAAACACCGCCCCTTGCCCCATTGCTACCTTCCACGCCAACCACTCGGAAGACCTGCTGCGGGAGTTCCAGATATCAGTCGACGAATACTTGGATTGGTGCGCCGAGGACGGCGTGGAACCGGTCAAGCCTCAAGCGCACACCACTTAATTCTCCCTTCTACTGCCCCAGCCCCCGCTGCATGCCCCGCAGGTAACCGGCCTGGCCGCCGTGCTGGTTTACTTCCCACAGCAGGTGGAAGAACATGGCGGCCACGCTGATGGTATCGCCCGTGCGGGTGACCACTCCCTTGCTCAGCATGGTTTCCTCGTCCAGACTGTACAGGTATTCCAGGGTGTTTTCCCGTATGGCGTTGGCGTACTCCACCAGGGCATCCTTGTCGGGACAGCGCCAGTTGCCCAGCTCTTCCTGCCCGTAGCCGAAGCCGACATCGTTGGGGTCGGGGTCCTTGCCCAGTCTCTCCGCCCAGCCCTGCTCGTAAAGCTGGGGCTCACCCTTGGCGCGAGACTGCACCCACCGGTCCATCGCCCGCCCATAGTGCCACAGGATAAAGCCGATGGAATGGCACTGGTCGTTGGGGCGGTATTCAATCTCTTCCTGGCTCAGGCCGTCGATGTATTGCTCGGTCCACTGCCAGTTGGTTTCAAAGGCTTGCTTTATCAGGTCCTGCATAGCCGTCATAGCGCTTCCTCCTGCTATGTAATCCACGAATGGGCACGAATCTTCACGAGTGACATTGAACTTAATCCATTAGCGATAATTAGTGCCCATTCGTGGACAAAACTTACTCGGCGACAATGTAGTTGCGCAGGACGCCGATGCCGCTGATTTCCACTTCGATTGTGTCGCCGGGGAACATATCGCCGTCGGCGCCCTGGGTGCCCATCATCAGCACGTCCCCGGGGTGCATGGTGGTGTACTTGCTCATTTCAATGATCCAGGTCGGCACGTCCCAGATCTGCTCGGCCGAGGTGAAGTCCTCCCACACCTCGCCGTTGTGCCGGACAATAATGCGGAAACCGTCGTGAGGCAGGTCGGTGACGATCCAGGGACCCAGGGGCTTGAAGGTATCGCAGCTCTTGCCCCGGAACATGGTGCGGTCGCCGCCCTGCCATACCCGCTCGCTGATGTCGTTGGCGATGGTGTAGCCGAAAACGCAGTCCAGCGCCTCTTCGCGGCTGGTCACCTTGCGGGCGTGCTTACCCAGCACCACCGCCAGCTGTCCCTCGGGCTGCACCGCGCCGGCGCTGTCTGCGGGGATCACGATGTTCTCCTCAGTGCCGATGAGGGCGTGGACCGAGCGAAAGTTGGGTTCGGGGAACCTGGGGTAGTTGGGGGGCGCGCCCCGGCGGGCGGCCATGCCCTCCACGTGGCCGTTGTGGTTGGGCCCGGCGGCGTACAGCATGGGCGGGACTATGGGGGCCAGCAGGCGTACTTCGCCCAGGGCATAGGTAACGCCGGTATCCGCGGGACTGGAGATGGGACTGCCGTCAACCTCAATTACTTCGTCATCCACGATGCGGCCGTGGCTGACTCTGCCTTCCCGTTCAAAGCGGCACCAGATCATGGCTGCCTCCTGTTGCTGTTGGTTTGTTCACGAATATACACGAATGGAGGCGAATGGGGAAACGGCGTTACAAAACTACCAGGTTCCAGCAGTTGCCTTCGGGGGTGCAGGTGAGATTCAGGGCCGGATTCAGGTCCATCCCTTCCACTGGCTCCTTGACCAATATCCAATAGCATTTACCGGAATATAGCCATCTCAAGGTGCTTGTTTCCGGGTGTTCCGGATCGTAGAACATCCATTCCCCGAAATCGGGGCTATAGTGAAAGGAGCGGACAAAATTATCCCCCAATATTTCCTTCAACCTCTCTGCCCTGTACCCAAACTCAGCAGGGAGGACACCCGAAGGATAGATGACTATCTCCGTCGCAGAATCCTCTCCATTGGTCTCCACTCGCAAGGCGTGGGAACCCTGGTTAGAGTCAAGAAACACGATGCTAAACTCGAAGGTCCCCCAGGCGTCTATGGTGGCCGCGGGAGCTTCAAGACCATAAGTCCATTCCTTATTGCCCAACGTAACGCGCTCCACCGGAGCAAAGGGCGTGAACCCGGTCCCCATCACGGTCACCCAGTCACCGGCCGTGACGATGGGTCTGGACAGGTGGACAGTCGGTTCAGAAGTCGGAGTCGGCACTATCTTGGAGGTGGCTTCCGCCTGGGAAGCCCGGCAAAAGTTCGGCGAATCGTGGAATAATGCCACTTCCCATCGATACTGGCCAATACGTTTCGGGTTGACCATACCGGCGGTAACCGGAATATTGAACTGCAACGCCACCGGCTTTGTGGCGCTGGCTGCCCCAAGAACGTTTAACTGCTCTGGAGTGAACTTGACAGCCACTCCCTCATGATGGCCTCCAGGAGCATTGTGACGTCCACCCAGTTGCCGAGATATTTCGACGGTGGCCAGCCAGCGTCTGGCGTTGTTGACCGTGCTTAGTGTAATTCCCGCGCTGGAAGCGTCAGTCAGAGAAAAGCCTTTCTCACCCCAACCCTGCCTGGCATTCCACAGCAGACCAAGTTTGTCGGGCCGCTCCAGGACTGCCCCGTTGGCCACTACGCTTGCTGTGGCCTCCGCCGCCCGGCACAATTGGAACCGGACCACGTGCGCTGAAACCTGTCCAGCGCCGTTGTTGGTGGAAAGCAGAGTTACGCCCGTATCCGGGCCGGGCAAAGGCGACTAACTGGAGA
>JAPPGG010000032.1 GCA_028875055.1 Chloroflexota bacterium | reverse complement strand
TGCCAAATACGGGCTATGTTCCTTTGGACCAAACTATTTTGACCACACCCCCTAACCTCCTGAGGATCCGCATCCCTTTACGTAACAGTTCAGAGTTGAGGGATTTGCCTTCCCATACACCCGTCATACTCTCGACTACGTAGGGGCGCATGGCCATGCGCCCCTACCCAAACCACGACTTCCATAGGTTCCAGGTTCCCGCCTGCGCGGGAACGACGGGTTTTCCAGCCTTGTAACGCACCAAGCTTGAACAGTTACCCCTTTATCCCGCACTTGCATAAGCCCCGAATCTCTGCATACCTGAACCCTCCATCCCAAATGGTCAGGGCCTCGGGCCGGGAGCCCGAAACCGTCTTTCGGGCGAGGGAGGCATTCCAGAAAGGCCAGTGGGACTGCTACTAGCGGAAAGGCAACTGCGTTAGGAGGCCTGCCCTGGCAGATATGACGGTTTCGGCATGGACAGATCCCGCACAGGTCCACACTTGCCCGGCATTGGATTTGCGTTGACTACCTATTGTGGCAACTCTACAATGAGACCAGTTTATCTTTGTGTTGTTTCGTGGCCCCGTAATTGGGCCCGCAATTAATTCGAGGGATTTTCATGGGTAGGAAGAATTCCTCCGGAGGTCGCAGACCCCGGGTGGAGGAGCCTGTTTCGTCGGGCGGGGTTGTCTATCGGTGGGTTGACGGTCAACTGGAGGTGGTGCTCTGTGGCCGGGATGAACCGGTCCGCTGGAGTCTGGCAAAGGGTACTCCGGACCCAGGCGAAACCCTGGAGGAGACGGCGCTGCGCGAGGTCCAGGAAGAGACCGGCCTTGTTCCGGTAATTGAAGACCGTATCCGCAGCATTGACTACTGGTTTTCCGATAAAGAAAGCGAAGTGCGTTTCCACAAGACGGTCCACTTTTATCTGATGAAATGCACCGGGGGCGATGTAAACCTCCACGATCCGGAGTTTGATGTTGTGGAGTGGTTTCCCTATGAGGAAGCTGTCTCCAGCCTCGCATATCCCAATGAAGCGGATGTCCTTCGCCAGGCCTTCAACCTGATATCCCAAAAGGAAAAGGCCGTCTAACATGCCTGAACTGAGGGGCGCCAGGATCACCCTGCGAGACAAGAGACTCGAAGACGCTGAGCAGGACTACATCTGGCGTTGCGATCCGGAGCTCGCCCAGCTGGACGCAACCTATCCCCTGACCATGAACTACGACCGGTACCTGAAGATGTTTCAGGACCAGTTGCGGTACCCAACTCCCGGCTCCCACCACTTCGGCATCGACGTCGATGACGGCAAGCTCATCGGCAACTGCATGTACTATGACCTGGACACCGTCAACCAGGAAGCGGAACTGGGTATTGTCATCGGTGACCGGGAATACTGGAACAACGCATACGGTTATGATGCGGTAGTCACCCTGCTCGATTTCATGTTTAACGAGCGAAATCTCAAGCGAGTGTATCTGCACACTCTGGAGTGGAACCACCGGGCCCAGCGGAGTTTCGGCAAGTGCGGGTTTAACCCGGTGCGCCCGGTGCGGCGTATGGGCCGTGACTTCATCCTTATGGAAGTGCTGCGGGGAGACTGGTTCGAAAAGGCCGAGGAGAGGCTGGCTGGACGCTGGCCCCTGGACTCCACGGAAACGGACTCGTAAGTTCTCAGGGGGAGCCGGCTTCTATGGCTTCCTCCAGGATAATCGTTCCCCGGTACAGGGCCGTACCGATGATTGCTCCCTCGACCCCCGTTGATACTAGCTGGCGTATGTGTTCCAGTGAAGACACACCCCCGGATGCCTGTACCTTCATCCCCGTCTCCCGGACCAGTTCCCCATTGGCCGCAAAGTTGGGGGAGGTAAGCGTTCCGTCTCGCGACACGTCGGTATAGAGCAGGCGGGAAACCCCCACCTCCTTCATCCGGCGAGCCAGCTCAAGGGCCGATACCTGGCTGGATTCGGTCCAGCCCTTGATGGTGACCAGGCCGTCCCGCGCGTCCACCGCCACTACCACCCTTTCACTGCCATAGTCCCGGCACAGCCCTTCTACCAGCCCGGGGTCGCTTACGGCGGCAGTGCCAATGACCACGCGGTCAACTCCCGCGGAGAGCAGGGAGTCGGCGATTTCCCGGCTCCGGATACCGCCACCCACCTGAACAGGCATTGCAACCGCCGCCACCACTTCCCCGATCGCGGCCAGGTTGGCGGGAATGCCGTCGGCGGCGCCGTCCAGGTCCACAATATGCAGGATGGGTCCTCCCCGCTGCTGCCAGCCCAGGGCGACCGAAACCGGGTCTTCAGAGAAGACGGTTTCCTGCTGGAAGTCACCCTGGTAGAGGCGCACGCAACGGCCGGCTCTAAGGTCAATTGAGGGGATAATCTGCATGGGGACACTCGGCCGTAAGAAGCCCGCTAACTGCTGTGAGTATGCGCGAAATCCAGGAAATTGCGGTAGATCTGCAGGCCAACCGCGCCACTCTTCTCCGGATGGAACTGGGTGGCAACCAGGTTGTCCCGGGCGTAGGCGCTGCAGAATGGTATGCCGTAATTGGTGGTGCCGGCCACGCCGTCGGAGATGTCCGGCGCCGCATAGTAGCTGTGCACGAAATAGAAATGGCTCGACTCGGGTATGCCCTGGAAGACGGGATGCGGCGCTGCAAAGTCCACACTGTTCCAGCCCATATGGGGGACCTTCAGCCCCGCAGGCAGCCGCTTTACCCTTCCCCGCACTATGCCCATGCAGGGGGCATCCCCTTCCTCCGTCTCGTCCAGGAGCAACTGCAACCCAAGGCAAACGCCAAGGAAGGGCCTGGATTGGGCGATGTAGTTCTTGATGGGCTGGATGAGGTCCCGTGACTCCAGCGCCTTCATTGCCGCACGCCCCGATCCGACCCCGGGGAGGATGAGGGCTCCGGCGGAGTTCACCTCTTCCGGGTCTTCAGTCACTACCGGATGGGCCCCAACCGATTCCAGCGCCTTGGCTACGCTGCGAAGATTGCCGGACTGGTAGTCAATGACAACAACCTTCACGTCCGAAGGAGGCCGGCGCCCGGGGCTGGGGAACTGGGCCACTGCTAGCTGCGCTCCCCGGTAGCCCGTTCAATGGGAATATCCCGGTCCTGGTATCTGGCCAGAACGAACAGCAGGTCTCCCAGGCGGTTGAGGTAGTGGATGATGAGTTCGTTGGTGAGTCGGCCTGCCTCGGCCAGCGCAACCACTCGCCGCTCCGCCGTCCGGATGGACGTCCGGGACATATCAATGGCTGAAGATGCGGGCGAGCCCCCCGGGAGGACAAAGACCGTGGGCATTTGGAATTCCTCTTCCAGGGAATCGATGGTCTGCTCCAGGTTCTCCACCATTTCTGCGGTCACCGGGGCAAAATGCTGCTGGAACAGTTCGTACTTGTCCGGCTCCGTAGCCAGTTCGGCGGCGATGGTAAACAGCTCCCTCTGCGCGTCCCGCAAAATGTCCTTTACCTTCTGGTCGTCGGACAGTGAACGGGCCAGCCCCATAACCGAGACTGCCTCATCGGTTATGCCGTAAGCTTCAGTGTGGGGGTCGTTCTTGGAGACGCGGCCACCGTAGAGCAGGCTGGTCTCGCCCTTGTCTCCAAATTTGGTATAGACTCGTTTCCGGTAGGAAGACGATGAGGAAGTCACGCCGGCCGTCCTTGCCCTGAATGAATGTGAGGCGGAGTTTTGCACCTGCCAAGGCTACTGGAGCCTTTCCGGAATTGTAGCATAGGGCCATACTCCCGGCTATACTGACAGGACTTCCAGCGGGCCGGACCAGCGCCGTCAGACCAGCGCCGACAGAACCGGTCCGGCATCCTGCTGATCTTCGACTGAACACGAGGTGGCCGAATGCCCCCGCGACTAACTGTAATCGGCATTGAGGGAATGCCCGAAGCCAGGCCGGGCGACGACCTGCCGGAGCAACTGCTGCAGGCGGCGGAGGCGCAGGGCACCCCGGTGGAGACCGGTGACGTCCTGGTAGTCACCCAGAAGATCGTTTCCAAGGCTGAAGGCAGGGTTATATCCATTGATGATATCGAACCTTCTCCCCTGGCTATCGCCATTACGGAGGGGCACCGTCGGGACCCGCGCCATACCGAGCTGATCCTGAGGGAAAGCCGGCGGATCGTGCGCATGGACCGCGGCGTCATCATCAGCGAGACCTACCACGGCTTCAACTGCGCCAATGCCGGCATTGACGCTTCCAACATTCCCGGCGACGGCACGGTAGCCCTGCTTCCGGAAGACCCCGATGCGTCGGCAAGGGGGATTCGCCAGGCTGTTCGGGAGCGCAGCGGGGCGGACGTTGCGGTAATAATCTCCGACACCTTTGGCCGGCCCTGGCGCAGCGCCGCAGTCAACGTGGCCATCGGCGTGGCCGGGCTGAATCCCCTCCTGAGCTATGTGGGCCAGGAAGATTCCCACGGCAATCTGATGTACACGACGGTGATTAACGTAGCGGATGAGCTGGCGGCCACGGCGGAACTGGTGACCGGGAAGGTGCTGGGCGTGCCGGTGGCGATCATCCGGGGTTACTCCTTCGAACCAATGGAGGATGCCAGCAACCAGGCGCTGATCAGAGATCCGGACAAGGACCTGTTTCGCTAGGCATCTGTTGGGCGCCCGAACAGGGGCAGGGCCAATTGGTGTGGGCCCGGCGAATTCTCCCCAAAGCCTGACACGCCAACCCCCAGGAGTCGAAACGCCCGGCCTCCCGTCATTTCCCCGGTCAGCAGCTGCCAGGCGGTCTCCACAATCGCCGCTTCCGAGTTGGTGTAGTCTGGCAGAGTGGTCTGCCTGGTCAGGGTGGTGAAATCCGCCAGCCGGAGTTTGACCGTTACCGTCCTGCCCCTGACTTCCTTCCTGGTCAGCTGGCCGGAAACGCTGGCGGAAAGCTTGCCAATGACCTGCCGCAGATCTTCCGGTTCACTCAAGTCCTCGGCGAAAGTGGTTTCGGCGCTTATGGACTTGGGGTTGCGTTCCGTTTTTACCGGGTCATCGTCCTGGCCCAACGCCTTTGCCCGGATGCCTTGAGCGCGCTTGCCAAATCTCCGGGCGTACCATTCGTCCGGTTGATTGGCCAGGTCGCCGATGGTCTCAACGCCGTCTCGATGAAGCCTTTCGGCCGTCTTGGGGCCTATTCCCCACAGTTTGCCCACCGGCAGGGGCTCCAGGAAGTCCCGCTCATCCCCCGGGGCTACAACAACCAGGCCGTCGGGCTTCTCCAGGTCCGAGGCAATCTTGGCCACCGACTTGCAGGCGCCAACCCCGATGGAGACGTTCAGTCCGGTTTCTTCCCTTACCCGCCGTTTGAGGTCAATGGCGACGCCCAGGGGTAGCCTTCCGGCCTCGACTACGGCGGTAATGTCCAGGTACGCTTCGTCCAGCGACAGGGGTTCAACCAGGGCAGTCAACTGGTGGAAAATGTCCATGACCTTGCGGGACATTTCCCGGTAGCGGTCGAAGCGGGGCCGGACGACAATTCCCTGGGGACACTGGCGGACGGCAGTGACCATGGGCATGGCGGAATGGACCCCGAAGGCCCGCGCTTCATAGGAGGCAGTGGCCACCACGCCTCGACTTTGGGGACTGCCCCCGACCATCACGGGCAGCCCGCGCAGTTGCGGGTTATCCAACTGCTCAACCGCGGCGTAAAAGGCGTCCAGGTCGGCGTGAATTATGTGGCGCATCTCGGGCACCGGAGGTTCCTGGCGTTCGGGTCTAGTACTGAGTCACAGTTGTAGTGTCAGGGTATAGCCTGCGGAGTTTGGTTCT
>JAPPGG010000060.1 GCA_028875055.1 Chloroflexota bacterium | reverse complement strand
ATGGCTCATAGGCCCTATAGTATAATCCTACCCAGCACAATGCAACAGAACCCACTGCATCGCTACACAACAGCCGCCACCCTTAACCCGCCGAAAGTAAACAATCCTTCACTTAAGAGTTCAAATTTGGTGGGATCTCCCGGCCAGCCCCGTCATACGGCTTTCGCCCGTACCCAGGGATCCTTGCTGCTCTTCACTTGAAAGCACCGTCAGCCTTGCTGGATTCCGGCCTGCGCCGGAATAACACTTTCCAGGCCACTGTGGCTCATCAACTCTGAACGGTTACTCCTTCACTCTTGTCGTGGGTAAGTATCGGCTCCGGTGCTATAATCCCCCGGATTCCCGCCTTAAAGGAGAATTTGATCCATGACCGACATCAGAGAAAGGGCCCTTGATATTCTGGCCCGGCTGGGCGCCCAGCCGGCCACATCCTTCATGGAAGGCGGCGTTGCCCGTGTGGTAAGGGAGGCGCTGGACGAGGCCCAGGTGACTCATCGTACGGATAGCTACGGCAACATCATCGCCCACCTGTCCGGAACCGAATCTGATGGGTCGGTGCCGCCCATCGCCTTCATGGCCCACATGGACCATCCTGGCTTCGAGACCATTGCCGTTGATGGCGACTTCCTGGTGGGCGCGGCCATGGGCGGTGTGCCCCAGTCTTCCTTTGAGGCGGGGGTTCCCTTGCAGGTCCTGCTCCCCGATGGTGAGAGGCTGGCTGCCGTCACCGCCGGACCCTCGGGGGAGCCGTCGGAGCGGAGGGTATTGATCAGCCTGGAAGACTCGTCCCGCCTGGCCGAAATACCCCTGCCTTCATCCGCGGTCTTCGACCTGGTTGATTTTCAGCTGGAGGACGGCTACATCCGAATGCGCGCCGTGGACGACCTGGCCGGCTGCGGCAGCACCCTGGCCATGCTGACGGCCCTGGCCGGTGAGCAACCGGCCGGCGACGTGTACGGCGTCTTCACCCGCGCCGAGGAAGTGGGGCTGGTGGGCGCCCGCCTGCTGGCCGAAGCGGGGACCCTGCCCAGCGATACGCTGGTGGTGTCCCTGGAATCCAGCCGCACCCTGCCCGGGGCGGAAATCGGCAACGGGCCGGTGATAAGGGTGGGCGATGCCGGATTCACATTCAACGCCGACGCCGAGACTCCCCTGATCCGCGCCAGGGAAACGCTGCAGGCCCGCCCCGAGGGGTTCAAGGTGCAGCGGCAGTTGATGAGCGGCGGCACCTGCGAGGCCAGCGCCTTTTCCGTCTATGGCTACCGTACCACCGGCATTGCCTTCCCCCTGGGCAACTACCACAACGGCGCCCCCGACGGCGGCATAGAGGCGGAGTACATCCACGAGAAGGACTACCTGGGCGGCGTGGAACTAATGCTGGAAGCTGTTCGTCGCATGCCCGAACGGGAAAACACCTTCTTCCGCCAGCGCCTGCGGGAAATATCGGAGGAGTTTCGGGAGAGGATGAGGGGCTAGAATCTATTCGACTAAGGGGTTGTTATCCACGAATAGGCACGAATGTCCACCAATGGGTTGAACGCGTTGCTGTAGGGGCAGACTCGGGAGCTGCCCTTGCCCACGTTTCCGCTTGCCCACGTTTCCGAGCCGTCTCAAGAGCAGCCCTGGCTCGGAAACCGAGCCATTTGACTTCCCTGAGCAGCCACTGCCACAATACCTGTAACAGTACGGAATCTCTCGCAAGGGAGAGAACAGCATGACTACCCCAACCGCCGGCTCCAGTCCCGCAAGACAGCCTCCTCCATTCCGGCTTCCCGACATCCCGGAGAAAGACCCCGATGATATGACCAGTTCCAAGCACCTGGCCAGAAACGGCAACATGTACCGGCTTGCCCACCACCTGGGCAATTTCGACACCACTATCGTATCCGGAGAAAGGTACATATGCGCCGAACCCGGAAGTACCATGCGCTACCCCGACCTTTTGGTGTCCTTCGACGCAGATCCGGAACTTTACGAATCCAACAACGGTTACGTGGTTTCGCTGCAGGGAAAACCACCCGACCTGGTCCTGGAAATAGCGTCGAGAGCTACGGGTCATATGGATACGAGAGAGAAGCCGGACTTTTACGCCAGTCTGAGCATTGCCGAATACTGGCGCTTTGACGAGACCGGCGAATTCCATGGTGAAAAGCTGGGGGGAGACCGGTTGATAGATGGCGCCTACCAGTCAATTCCGGCCGAGACCCTGGCTGACGGGCGCATCAGAAGCTACAGCCGGTTACTGGGTCTTTATATCTGCTGGGAAAAGGGAAACCTGGAGTTCTACGACCCCAAGACAGGCTCTCCTCTGCCCAGCCTGGACTCTCTGGGAGAAGAGGTGCAATCGGAACGGCAGCAGCGGGAAACAGCCGAATCACGGATTCGGCAGTTGGAGGAGGAGCTCCGGCAAAGTAAACCGTGAGCGCCTGCAGGCACGAGTTTTCAGGAACCCGTCAATCTCGGGAACTGCGCCGGGTGGGCCTGAAACACCCTAAACCGGCCGGTAGCGGTTAACAATGGGCAGGCGCCGGTCCTTGCCGAAGGCGCGGGGGGTTATCTTGACCCCGGGCGGGGCCTGGCGGCGCTTGTATTCGTTGCGGTCCACGAAGGTGATTACCTGGCGTACCGCCGCCGCATCGTGGCCCATCTCCACCATTTCCTCGTAGCTGTAGTCCTCTTCCACGTAGGCCCTGACTATGGGGTCCAGCTCCTCGTAGGGGGGCAGCGTATCCGCGTCCAGCTGGTCGGGACGCAGTTCCGCGCTGGGAGGCTTGTCGATAATGGCCCCGGGTATGGGCGCCTTTGCCCCGGTGGGGCCAAACCCCTGGCCATTGCGCCAGCGGCACAGCTCGTACACCAGGGTCTTGGGCACGTCCTTGATAACCGCGAAACCACCGGCCATGTCCCCGTACAGGGTGGCGTAGCCCATGGCCATCTCGCTCTTGTTGCCCGTGGTCAGAACGATCCAGCCGAACTTGTTGGAGATGGTCATCAGGACATTGCCGCGTATGCGGGCCTGGACGTTCTCCTCGGCTACGTTGGTCGCGGCGCCTTCAAACCAGGGCTCCAGCATGTCGGTAAAGGCCAGGTGGGCCGGTTCGATGGGGACCATCCAGCATTCAATGCCCAGGTTGTCGGCCAGCTCTTTTGAGTCGCTGATGCTGCCCTCGGAGGAGTAGCGGGAGGGCATGGTGACGCCCACCACGTTCTCCGGACCCAGGGCGTCAGCGGCCAGGGTGGCGGTCAGGGCCGAGTCAATGCCGCCGGAAAGGCCCACCAGCGCCCGGGAGAATCCGCTCTTGCGGATGTAGTCGCGGGTGCCGGTTACCAGGGCGTGATAGACCTCCTCCACCGGCCCCATTGCCGGGGCCTGGGCGGCCGGTTCCAGCGGAGGACGGTCAGCTTCGCGGTAGCCGGACACGGCGGTCGTCCTGGCTTCGCCAACCTCCCGCAGGATGGTTGGGTTCTCCTTGCGGGAGAGGGGAGTCCGCAGCCGGGACCGGAAAACGGCCTCGATGTCCAGATCCATTACCAGCAGGTCCTCGGCGAAGGCCGGACTTCGGGCTATCACATCTCCGGTCATATCGCAGACCAGGCTGGCCCCGTCAAATACCAGCTCGTCCTGCCCTCCCACCATATTCAGGTAGGCTACGAACAGGCCGTTGTCGGCGGCGCGGGTCCCGATCATTTTCTCGCGGTAGGCAGCCTTGCCGGCGTGGAAGGGGGAGCCGTTGATGTTGACGATGAGTTCAGCTCCGGCTTCTCGCTGCACGGCAATGGGCCCCACCGGATACCAGATGTCCTCGCAGATGTTGACGCCGATACCGACGCCGTTGATGCGGTACACCGGGCACTCGGTTCCCCGCCGGAAGTAGCGGTCCTCGTCAAACACGCCGTAGTTGGGCAGGTACATCTTGCGGTAGCTGTCTATGAGCTGCCCATCGTAGCCGATGGCGGCGGCGTTGGCGATGTCGGTGCCCGTAGCCGAATCACCGACCTCCACGTAGCCAACCACCACGGCAATGTCCCGGGCGGCGGCCACCACCCGCTGCATGGCCCCCACGTTGGCCTGCAGGAAGGAGGTCTTGAACAGCAGGTCCTCGGGCGGGTACCCGGTTATGGCCAGCTCGGGAAAGGCCACCAGGTCGGCGCCGCGCTCCCGCGCCTGTTCCACGTATTCTATTATCCTGGCTGTGTTGCCCTCGATATCTCCCACCGTGGGATTTAGCTGGGCCAGGGCCAGGCGAAAGCTGCGAATCATGAGAGCTCCGGGTATGGATACCCCAATATCGCTACATATTAACCCTTTCCAGGAGACCAGCGCACCTTGGGGAAAAATCACCAATTGTCCAGTAACGGGATTTCCGGAACCGGTCGCCTCGGGCGCCTGCACGGGCGAGCGCAGAGCCGGGTCTCTCCACATCCCGCCGCATTGACACCCCCCGGTACCCTCAATCATACTTGCATCTCAGGAATTCAGGTAAAATTCAGGCTGGCGCCGCCGCCATTCCAGCCCGCTGTTTGCTACGGAAGGCGGCTCAACAAGGAGACCTCATGTACAAGGAAATTCTGGTTCCCCTGGATGGTTCGGAAGTATCGGCAAGTTCCCTGCCTACCGCCCGCCAGCTGGCCCAATCCCTGGGGGCGCGCGTCCATTTGCTGCAGGTATCTTCCCAAACGGAAGAATTCGCCGTTCTGCGGGGCGCCGAGTTCGGCACTATGGGGTCGGACTACTCCCAGCAGGTGCTGGATGAGGTGATGGCCGCCCAGCGCGACCGGATAGAGCGGTACCTGGACGAAGTGGGGGCAGGCCTGGCTTCCGATGGCCTGACGGTGGTCAATGCGGTGGAAGACGGACAGCCCGCTGACAAGATTGTGGACTACGCCGAGGCCGCGGGCATTGACCTGATAATAATGAGCACCCACGGACGCGGTGGCGTCCGCCGCTTCCTGGTGGGCAGCGTGACCGACAAGGTGATTCGCTCCACCCACCTGCCGGTGCTGGTGATTCACCCGGAATAGGAGCCCGTCGAAGGACCCCTTAATTTTGAACGGGGAATGACTGATGTGAGGATGGGCCCCGTTCAGTCCATAGTAAACACGACCGCTCGTCGTATTGGGGGGCTCCCTGGCTTTAGCGCCGGCCTCCGTAGGCAGCAGGGCTGAACTCATTGCGGTTGGGTTTCCGGAACGGGGAAATCGCACTGTAAATTCCGGTCAATTTCACGCCAGGGCCGGCGGCAAAGGTTCATTTCACCCTGGGATTGCCGAAGGGCTCGGTATAACATTCATCAAAATGCCATTGCCCTGATTTCCGGAGCCAGGCTTGCCCCTGCGTTACCGGATCTGTAGGCTCCGACCGGCGTGAAATACCGGAACTCCCCGGAACCAGGGAGTTGCGGAAGCCGCGCCCACCAATACAGGAGCCGGTCACCTCCAGAACGGTTCCCGCCATTCCGCCGGGGAATCCGGCAGTCCTCGGAGTCAACATTTTTCATGCAACCAACTCCCTGCGCCACCGGCTGGCCCACTCCCTGCCCTTCTATTACGGGTGGGTCATTTTCTCCATTGGCGCCCTGGCCAGCTACTCCTCCCGCCCCCTGATGGCGGTGGCTACCTTGTCCGTCTTTGCCGTACCCATGACCCGGGAGTTCGGCTGGTCCTACGGTCTCTTCTCCGGCGTAGTCAGCCTGGGGGGCCTGTGCGCCATCGGCGTGTCGCCCTTCATCGGGCGGCTTATTGACCGCTACGGCTCCGGGGTAATCCTGGCCATAACCGCGGCTATTGTGGGGTGTTGCGCTTTCGGGCTTTCCCTGGTCAACCAGGCCTGGGCCTTCTACGCCCTGTACGTTCCGGGCCGGATGGCCTTCGCCAGCCCCCTGGAACTGGGGACGACCACGGCGGTAAACAACTGGTTCATCCGCCGCCGGGCCTTCGCCCTGTTCCTGCTGACCGTAAGCCAGAGTACCGGGCTGGCGGCCATGCCCCTGGTGGCCGATTTCCTCATCGGCGGCTGGGGATGGCGCAACGCCTGGGCCTGGCTGGGGATTTACACCCTGGTGGTGGGAATTCTGCCGGCCCTGTTCCTGATGTCCCGCCGCCCCGAGGACATGGGCCTGACCGCCGACCCTCGCCGGGGCGAACCCCGGACTCCGCAAATCCAGCGAGAGACTGCCCCGCCTGCCCGGGAGGAGACCACGTCCGGCGAGGCCGGTGGCGGCGCGGACGGGGACTCGGGTGAACCGCCAGCTTCGACGCGGCCGACCACCGTCCCTCCGGAGCGCAACTACACCGTGTCCCGCGCCCTGCGCACCCGGGCCTTTTACGTGATGGCCATATTCTCGGGGGCCGGATTCATGGTGCAGGCGGGGGTAAGCCTCCACCAGGTTTCCCACTTCATCAACCAGGGCCTGGAACCGTCGCTGGCGGCTCTGACGGCCGGTTCCTTTGCCTTCTGCCAGATGTTGGGAGGGCTCCTGTGGTCCAGCCTGGCCTCGCGGCGGGCGCCCATTCGGATACTGCTGGCGGCTTCAGCCTTCTGCGTCTCCGGCGGCGCCCTGGGGGTGCAGGCCAGTTCCACGCTGGCCTGGGGCCTGCCCGCCGCCTCCGTGCTTGGCGCGGGCGTGGGCGGCCTCCACCTGCTGCTGCGGCTGGCCTGGGCCGAATACTACGGACGGGAGCACCTGGGGAGCATCACCGGCATAACCCTGCCGGTGCAGGTGGGCGGGCAGGCCCTGGGGCCCATCATCGCCGGCTTTCTCTACGACTTTACCGGCAGCTACCTGTGGCCCTTCCGCATCTTCTCCACCGCCGTCTTCATCGCCGGTCTGCTCGTCCTCACCGCCACCCCACCCCGCGACAGGGGTTAATCCACGAGTGGGCAAGAACATTCACGAACGGTAAATTTCGCAGGGCGACCCTTGTGCCGGTCTCATTTGCCTGAACCGGAAAACCTCACGCCCGACCCGGCCGATTCAACCAGCATCGCCGCCAAATCCATTCGTGCCCCTTCGTGCCCCTTCGTGGAAAACTACCCGGAAGCCTTGTTTCCCACCACGGCGAAGAGGGGGTCGCCCGGGGGACTGGTCTCTGGGTTGGTAAAACCGCCGCGAATATCGTCGAAGTCGCCCGCCTCTTCCATGTAGGCGGCAACAAGGTCAATGTGCCGCCGGTCGCTGGAGTAACGCCAGATCAGAACCGCCTTGGTGGGGAACATGCGGTTGGAAAAGGTGACGATGAAGATGCCGCCGGGCTTGAGGATGCGGTTCACTTCCCGGAAGACCTCGATGGGACGGGTGAGGTACTGGACGGAAACCGTGATAACCACCGCGTCAAAAGTATCGTCCTCGTAGGGCAGGACGGGGTCCTTGTTAATGTCCTTGACCAGGTAGTCGTCCAGGTCGGGGTTGTCCTCCATCTCCACGGCGTTCATACCCAGTCCCGCCAGCCGCTGTCGGGGATGGTCTGACGGCCAGTGGGAACGCCAGCTGCTCATCAGGTCCAGCACCACCGAATCCGGGGGAATCAGGCTGCGTAAGACGTTGCCCACCGCGGCAATGGCCACGTCGTCAATGTGCACCACCAGCCGGGGCTGGACGTAAAAGTTGCTGTCGTCGCTTTCGTCTTCCCGCCCAAAGTATTCGGGCAGAAAGGGCGGGAAGGGGGGATAGGGTGAACTCGTGGCGGGCCTCCCTGGGTTGGCCAATATATGGCATCCGGTCGCCAGATTGTAACACGACGGCCCTCGTTGCCCAGGGCTATGGCACGAGTGAGTAAATCGTCATTTGGAGCTTGCCGAAGAATCTAAACTCCTCACCGCCATCTGGCTTTTGGACCCGTAGCGAGGCCGTGGGGAAGGAATTCAGGCCCTTCGGCATGCTCAGGGCGACATGACTCCTGTCTACGGAATTTGTGCCACCTATAGCCCTAATTCATAACGCGATTGTCCTGTGTAAGAGCCAGGGTCTTTTCATTCTAAGAAAAGAGGTTTAAGGTCCAGGGAAGAAGAAGGTGGGGTGAGGAAGATGGGATTGAGGGAAGCATTGGAGCGAGTGCCGGACCACCGGAGGGGCCAGGGTCGGCGACACCCAATGGGAGCGATTTTGAGCCTGGCAGTATGCGCCATGTTGTGCGGCGCCCGTAGCATGTACGCCATAGCCCAGTGGGGTCGGGATCAGGGAGCCACCACTGGTCAACTTTTGGGGTTCAAGCTGGGGAAGACACCCTGCGTAGCCACCTTTCACCGAGTGTTCAAGGATCTGGATGTGGATGCCTTTGAAGGGGTGCTGCGGGAATGGGTGAGGGATAGCGGGATAGACCTGGGAGAGGTGGTGTCCTTGGACGGCAAGACCCTGCGCGGCATTCACGGGGAAGAGGTGCCTGGAGTTCACCTGGTGTCGGCCTATGCCACGAAGAGCGGGACGGTACTGGCCCAGGCAGCGGCCCCGGGGAAGGGTCAGGAGTTGGCGGCGGCCAAAGCAGTGCTGGGTCAGATTCCGTTGCAGGGCCGGGTAGTGGTGGCGGACGCCCTGTTGACGCAACGGGAAGTGTGCCGGCAGGTTATAGCCGGTGGCGGGGATTACCTGTTGCCGGTAAAGGAGAACCAACCCACTTTGCACCAGGACCTGGTGGAAGCCTTTTCCCCCACTGCAACCTGAAGGGGGTCGTGGTCCAGCAGTGGCCCCCTGGCAGGCCCAGGAATGGCGGGAGCGGGGAGCAACGCTAAGGGTGTGGGTGGATGCCGAGTCGAAGCCCCGTCACGGACGGTGGGAACGGCGGGAACTGTGGGCCTTGGCCGACCCAGAGCTAAACGGGTATGCGGGCAGTGCTGGGACGGTGGGAGAAGGGTGGCCTCACCTGCAGCAGGTGTGCCGGCTGGAGCGGCAGCGCACAGTAAAGGGGCGGACCCAGGTGGCGGTGAGCTATGCGGTGACCAGTCTGCCCCCAACCGCCGCTGGAGCGGAGCGTCTGTTGCAGATTCTCAGGGAGCACTGGCACATCGAAAACCGGCTCCACTGGGTAAGGGATGTCACCTTTGACGAAGACCGTTCCCAGGTAAGAACCGGCGCCGCACCCCAAGTGATGGCCTCGTTACGCAACCTGACAACCACCCTGGTGCGGCGGGCTGGACATAGCAACGTAGCCGCTGCCCTGCGCCGCCACGCCGCTCACCTTTCCGAGACCCTCATCCTGCTGGGCATTCCTTATCCCACCCAAGAATGAAAAGACCCTGGTGTAAGAGCGTGTCTCAATTGACACCCTCAGGTGCCCGCCTTAGAATTACCCCGACATTCAATCAGGAAATCCGGAGAGGTAGTACATGGCAATCAAGGCTTATCTGCTGGTGGAAACTGCCATCGGCACCACCCGCGAAGTGGTGACTTCGCTGCGCTCGGTGGACGGCATCGAGTCAGCGGACGTGGTAACCGGACCCTTTGACGTTATCGCCCTTATCAACGTGGAAGACTTTACCCAGGTGGGTCTTTTGGTAACCGAAAAGGTGCACACTATCCCCGGTATCGTCCGTGCTACCTCCTATCCGGTTGTTGACCTGTAAGAAACAGGCGCCGCTGGCCTGACCGCGGCGCCGTCACCACCTGCCAGGTCTGGCCCCGGCGGCCAGCATCCTCCGACCAACGGGGAGGGGACCGTGGACTATCGTTTTACACCCGAAGACGACGCTTTTCGCCAGGAGTTGCGCGACTTTGTGCAGCGCGAACTGCCCCCCGACTGGGAGGGCGGCGGCCGCTGGCCCGAAGAATGGAACTGGGAGCTTACCCGGGACATGCGCCGCAAAATGGCGCAGAACGGCTGGCTCACCATGCACTGGCCCCAGGAGTACGGCGGCCAGGACGCTTCCCCCGTTCGCTCGGCCATCTACAACGAGGAGCTGGCCTACATGCGCGCCCCGGGGCGCGACATCTTTGGTGTCCGGATGCTGGGGCCCACCCTGATGATCCACGGCTCCGAGGAGCAGAAACAGGCCCACCTGCAGCCCGTAGCCCGCGGCGAAGTCCAGTGGTGCCAGGGCTATAGCGAACCCGAGTCCGGCTCCGACCTGGCATCCCTCAGCACCCGCGCCGTCCGCGACGACGACGAGTACATCATCAACGGGGCCAAAATCTGGACCACCCTGGGCCACCGGGCCGACTGGATTATGCTCCTGGCCCGCACCGACCCCGACGCCCCCAAGCACCGGGGCATTTCCTTCATCCTGGTGGATATGAAAACCCCCGGTATCCAGGTCCGCCCCATCATCAACATGGCCGGGGGCCACGAGTTCAACCAGATCATCTTCGACAACGTCCGCGTGCCCGTGGCCAACGTGGTGGGAGAGGAGAACCGGGGCTGGTACGTGGCGGTCACCCTGCTGGACTTCGAACGGTCGGGCATCGACTACTCCGCCATGGGCCGACGCCTGCTGGACGAGGTAAAGGGCTACGCCGCCGAGACCAATCAGAACGGCCAGCCCATGCTGCAGAATCCCTGGGTCCGCAACCTGCTGGCCGACCGCTACATCGAGTGTGAAGTGGCCCGCCTCATGGCCTACAACGTGGCGTGGATGCAGGGCGAGGGCTTGGTGCCCAACAAGGAAGCCTCCATGAGCAAGGTCTTCGGCAGCGAGACCCTCCAGCGGGTCACCATTGCCGGCATGGAGATCCTGGGCCTCTACGGGGCCCTGGACCGCAACGACAAGTTTGCGCCGTTGCGGGGCCGCATCCAGGAGCACTGGATGACCAGCTTCTCCCACAAGATTGCGGCGGGCACTTCCGAGGTGCAGCGGAACATCATCGCCAGCCGTGGGTTGGGCCTGCCCCGGGGATAGGCCCTTCGCAGAACAGAACAGCCAGCACAAAGGGGCGGGCCGCAAACCCGCCCCTGTTTAATTCCCCTGGCAGGGAAACCTGTCCGCCTGGCGCAGGCGACTATGCCGCAAAGACCTCAAACTGCTGGCTGTCCGCGCTGGACAGGGCATTGCGGCACCGCTGCAGGATGCGAAACACCGTCCGCACCGTCACCGAGAACCGGGCCGCCGCCTCTTCCATGGACAGCCTCTCCTGCTGGATGGTGTACATTATCCGGAAGTCCCGCGCCAGCCTGCGGTTGCGCTGGTACCATACCGGGTCGTCGAACTTGCACTGGGGCAGCGGGCAGTTGAGGCAGGCGTCCGAAACCTCGCAGCCCGTGTCCTCGTAATGGCAAAACTCCGGCACGGAATCCATGGAATCCGAGGTCGCCGTCTTATCTTTCAAAACTGCCGTCATTGTCATCTCACTCACCTTCTTGCACAAACGTTTGTTCTAATTGCAAGCAAAGTATAGAACGGCCGTTCTGATAGTGTCAATGGGTTTTTCAGCCCAATTTTTGGTCAATTTCTTAAACTTTTGCCGGGTTTGACGCTCGCCCCGAGGGTTGCTATATTCGGCCCGCCCGGGGCCCACCAGCGAAAGAACGAAGTCGTCCAGAGTCCCCGGGTAGCCCGTTAACCTTCAGGCCATTTCCACCGTGCCCGCCGGGCACACCAATCTTCAAGAGCGAGGCGCGCAATGTCCGAATACCAGACCATGACCTACCATCGCGATGGCCGCATCGGCTACGTCACCCTCAACCGGCCCCAGGCCCTCAACGCCGTCAACGACCAGTTCGAGGAGGACATTGCCGAGGCCCTGCTGGAGTTCGACATGGACGAGGACGCCTGGGTGGCCATCATCCACGGCGAGGGCCGGGCCTTCTGCGCCGGCGCCGACATCAAGCAGCGCTTCGTGGAAATGACGCCCCGCCAGAGCGCCCTCCGCAGTCGGGGCACCAGCGCCGAGGGCTACCTGGCCCGCACCATCAACTGGAAGCCCGTCATCGCCGCCGTCCACGGCTACTGCCTGGGCGCCGGCCTCTCCCTGGCCGGCGAGTGCGACCTGATCGTTGCGTCGGAGGAAGCCCAGTTCGGCATCACCGAGACCCGCCGCGGCCTGCCCGGGGCCCGGGTGTGGGCCAAGTGCAACGCCTTCATGCCCTCGAAAATCCTGTCGGAAATGGTTATCACCGGCGAGCCCATAGCGGCGGCGGAGCTATATCGCCTGGGCCTCATCAACCGCCTGGTACCCACCGGCCAGCACCTGGACGCCGCGAAAGAACTGGCGGGCAAGGTGTTGGAAGCCCCGCCCCTGGCCTCCCGCTCGGGCGTCCGCCTAACCCGCCGCCAGTGGGTAATGGACCTCTACGACGCCGGCATGTACCTGCAGCCCCTGCAGCTGCACAAAACCGAAGACTTCCAGGAGTCGGCAAGGGCATATGTGGAAAAAAGGCGGCCGGAGTATGGGGCGAGGTAAGGGGGGTGGGACAACGAACAGTGTGAGTGCCTTACCCCAATAATGGTCTTAGCGCCGAGCCGAACCATCCTAGAATCAAGTATTTTCCAATAGGATTGCGGGAAAAGGTAAGAACAATGGGATATGTGGATTGCCCAAAGTGTAAGGTTATGTTCCGATTGGATGGAAATTATTTGGAGGATTTAGAACACAATAGCTCAGGGTTCACCAATGTGTTGGCTGAAACCTGCCCTAGATGTGAGCAACTAATCGTTATTCTGGTAAGGAACCTGGAAGAGTTCGAAAATAGCAAGGGTCCATTGGCAGATGTCTGGTACGAGACAATCTACCCTAAGTCATTCGATTTTCCTACTCCTGACTCTGAAGTGCCTGATGAGTTTGCAAAAATCTACATCGAAGCTGGTTTGGTCCTTCCACATAGCCCACGTGCCAGCGCTGCCTTAAGCCGGTATTGTATACAGCACATATTACGGGAGAAAGCGGGGGTCCATCATGGGACCCTGGCCAACGAGATAGAGCAAGCAGCTAAAGATCAGGCCATGCCAGCGGGCTTGGTAGAGGCATTGCATACTATACGGAAGGGCGGGAATTTGGGTACGCATCCCAATAAGACGGCCGACGAACAAGAGATCATTTACGTAGAGCCGGGTGAGGCAAGTAGGCTGTTGAGTCTGGTAGAAAGGCTTCTTGATTTTTACTTTGTGCGACCAGCCGTAGACCAGCGTTTTAAGGAGGATTTCGACCGGAAATACGAGAACAAGACGAGCTGACAGTTTGGGCGGTCCTTTGTCAATTCTGGTCTTTCTCCGTTGTCACTATTGCAAACCTGTAATCCGTCAGCGTCACTGATACTTCGCCAGCCAAGCCGATGTCTCGCCTAGCGAAGGCGAATGGGCTGAAAGCCCGCCCTTTAATCTCCCTAACAGAGGGTGCGACGATATCGAGGGCAGAGTTCACGTCTTGAGAAGTGGCAGGAACCTGCATGATAAATGCTTAAATTTCGACTGCATTATAGGTTCATTCAAGAAGCTTGGCCAAATTCACGCAAAAATCTCCCCCACTGGCATCTGCCAGCCGGGGACCACGTCGCCTCCGTCCAGGGTGTCGCCCTCGCTGAGGACATGGGGTTCCTGGTCGGGGCGGTGGACGGTGGCCGTGCGCAGGACCGGGTCTATGACGACCACCATCCGGCAGCCGGCGGCCACGTAGTCGGCCACCTTCTCGGCCATGGGACCGGGACGGTTGCTGGGGGAGAGGACCTCGAAAGCCAGGTCTGGCGCACCCTGGACGAAACTGCGTCGCTCCCCGGGAGGCGACACCCGTTCCTGCCGGATGAAGGAAACGTCTGGCGCCCGCACCGTGTCCGGGTTGGACTCCAACAGATAGCCTGTCTCGCAAATAACCACCCGGCCCAAACCATTGCGCCGCACGTAGGGGGCTAAATCTACGGCGACGTTCGCCGAAACCAGGCCGTGTTCTTCGAAACTTGGCGCCATTTTCCTGATTTCCCCCCGCACCAGTTCATAGCGGTACCCGTCGTCGGGCATTTCCGCTAACTGCTGGGCCGTAACCCAGTTTTTCTTAGTTACCATCACCGTCTCCTAGATTCGCCAATGACTGGAATGCCGGGGTTGATGGCAAAATTTGGACATCCCTTGGTCTTCTCCGTCGCCCGATCTGGGAAGACGCACTTATATGCTAAACTAGCGCGGTCAGAAATCCCAGTCAACCCAGTGTACTTCCCCAACCCAACCCCCCATAAGGAGCAACCCCATGGCAGAAATGGCAGCCGGCCGCGCCATCGTAGAGGCTTTGAAGGCCGAGGGCGTGGACCATATTTTCGGACTGGTGGGCACCACCACCAACAGCATCGTTACCGAGCTTTACGGGCGGGACGACATCCGCTTCATCGACACCCGCCACGAGGAGGGCGCCGCCTTCATGGCCTACGGCTACTCCAAGGCCTCGGGCAAACCCTCCGCCTGCGTCACCACCTCCGGGCCGGGCACCATCAACCTGGCCACCGGCATCTCCCTGGCCTACAAGGGCCGCGCCCCGGTCATCGCCATCGCCGGCAACACCGCCCAGGAGTACACCTACCGCGACGGCGCCCAGGAGTTCGACCTGGTCAACACCTTCAAGTCCATCACCCAGATGTCCCTGCAGGTCAACCAGACCGACCGCATCCCCGAGATGCTCCACTACGCCTTCCGCGCCGCCATGTACGGCAAGAAGGGCCCCGTGCTGCTGGACATCCCCCGCGACCTGATTGACGGGCAGACCGTACAGTGGGACGTGGAGGCCCCGGGCACCTACCGTCCGGTGGCCGACCGCACCGCCGGCGACGCCCAGGCCATTCAGCAGGCGGCGGCCCTGCTGGCCGGCGCCCAGCGGCCCCTGATCCTGGCCGGCGGCGGCATCGTTGACTCCGAGGCTACCGATGATACCGTGGCCCTGGCCGAGCGGCTGGATATGGCGGTGGTCCCTTCCTACGGCCATAACGACGCCTTCCCCAACAGCCACCGCCTCTACGTGGGGCCGCCGGGCGGACGGGGCGCATCCGAGGCCCTGGAGGCCATGAACCGGGCCGATGTCATCCTGGCCCTGGGCACCCGCATCAACCAGGGCAGCACCTCCTGGGACTACTCGGTCATCAACCCCGATACGAAGATCATCCAGGTGGACATTGACCCCCGGGAGATTGGCCGCAACTACCCGCTGGCCGTGGGCATCGTCGGCGACGCCGGCGCCGTGGCCCAGCAGCTTTCCGAGGCCCTCTCCGCCCAGTTCCCCGAGGGCAAGACCAACCCCGAGTGGACGGCGGAGATTGCCGACTTCAGGGCCCGCCGCCATGCCCGCCTGGAGGCCGAAGCCCAGTTGGGCGGCGACCCCATGATGCCCCAGCGGGTCTTCAGCGAACTCAACAAGGTCCTTCCCCGGGACTGCATGGTAACCATCGACGCCGGTATCGCTCCGGGCCTGTCCTACGACCGCATCAGCTACGAACTGCCCCGGACCATGTTCAACTACGCCGGCCAGGGCGGACTGGGCATGGGTTTGGGCGTTGGACTGGGCACCAAGCTGGGCCGCCCCGACCGTCCCGCCATCAGCCTGCAGGGCGACGGCGGCTTCCTCTACACCTCCCAGGAGCTCAACACCGCCGTGCGCAAGAACATTCCCCTGGTCAGCATCGTCCTGAACAACGGCTGCCACGGCGCGGAGAAGGCCCAGCAGCAACGCTTCTACGACCAGAAGTACATCGGCGTTGACCTGGAGAACCCCCGCTTCGACCGCCTGGCCGAGGTGTACGGGGCCAGGGGCTACTACGTGGAACGGCCCGAGGATGTGGCCGATACCGTCCGCGACGCCCTCTCCCTCGACGGCCCCAGCGTGGTGGAAATCCCCGTAGCCGAGTACTTCCCGCCCGGCGCCTCCCTCCCCTCCCGATAGGCAGGGACAGCGCGCCTTAAGTCCATTCAACCCACCTTCCCTGTGCAAGAGGGAAGGTGGGTTGATGGGATCAGAGTTCCCGGGCAGGGGGCGCCGTGGTGACTTTGCCCGCGGCGCCTCGCCGTCCCCGATGTTGCACCCAGGCCGTCGAACCCTCCAATTTCGCCAAGTATGTACGGCGACAGGGTTCTGCTCCCACACATTTGATATATAATGACCCGGAGTATTGGGGGTGGAGATGCGAGACAACGAAGGCCACGACCACGACGCCCACGCCGGCCATGACCACGCAGCCCACGACCACGCGGCTGAAGGGGCCCACGACCACGACGCCCACGCCGGCCACGACCACGACGCCCACGCCGGCCATGACCACGCGGCCCACGACCACCCGGCGGAAGGGGCCCACGACCACGACTCCCACGCCGGCCACGACCACGGAGGCCATGGACACGGCCACCACGATCACTCCCATGACTTCAGGAGCGCCAGCAAGAGGAGCCTCTGGCTCGCCCTGATCCTCATATCAACCTATATGGTCGCCGAGGTCATTGGCGGCCTGATATCCGGCAGCCTGGCCCTGCTGGCCGATGCCGGTCACATGCTCACCGACGCCGCCGCCATCGTCATGGCCCTGGTGGCCATCTGGATCGGGCAGCGCGAAGCCTCCGTCGAGCGCACCTTCGGCTTCCACCGTACGGAAATCCTGGCAGCCCTGGCCAACACCTTTACCCTGTGGCTGATTGCCGGCTGGATCCTTTTCGAGGCCTACCACCGCATCCGCTTCCCCGAAAGTGAGGTAATCGGGTTGCCCGTGCTGCTGGTGGGTATCGGCGGCTTTCTGGTCAACGTGGTGGCCGCCTGGATTCTCCACCGCTCATCCGGAGAAAGCATGAACGTGGAAGGGGCCTTCCAGCACGTGCTGGCCGACCTCCTCGGTTCGGTGGGCGTTATCATCTCCGCCGTCCTCATCATGGCCTTTAACTGGCAGATCGCGGACCCCATTCTCAGTGTGGTCATCGCCTTCCTGATCGTGTACAACACCCGAAAGCTCATTGTCAGCATCCTCAACGTACTGCTGGAGGGCGCGCCGGAGCATGTGGACGTTTACGCCCTCTGCCACGACCTGGAGGAGTTTGAAGGGGTAACCCTGATCCATGACGTCCACGTCTGGACCATTACCCAGGGCAACGTGGCCTTTACCGCCCACATACTGATGGACCGGGAATATGCCGGTGACCTGGACGCTGTGACCAGCGAAATGAAGGACATGCTGCACAACAAGTACCAGATCGGTCATGTCACCATCCAGCTGGAGCATACCACCGCAGACTGCACCGAAGACCACCACGTCGGCCACCTGTTAGCCAGAGCCCGGGATTGACCCGACCCTGCGGGAAAAGCCTGGCCCGAGGCTTCCTTTTTTCCACGAAAAAACCCCGCTGCTTCATTCAGCAGCGGGGCGCTTTTCAGCCTGGCTGAGCCCGGTCTAATGAACGTGACCGGCGTGGTCATGGGCGTGATGCTCGTGGCCGTCGCATTCGTGAATGTCGTGCACGTGGCCCGGCTCGTCGCCGTGATGCTCGTGGGTGTCACACTCGTGGATGTCGTGGTCGTGAGCTTCAGCGTGGTGCTCGTGGCCGTCGCACTCGTGAATGTCGTGGACGTGGCCGGGTTCGTCGCCGTGATGCTCGTGGGTGTCACACTCGTGGATATCGTGATGCTGCATCTGATGCCTCCAAAAAGCCCGGTACTACGCTGCTGACATGCCTCATAGCCCGCTGAGTGACTAATATTTGAACACGGCCAGAAATCGCTTGTCAAGGCAAAAAGTCTCAATTCAGCAAAATTGCAAAGGTAAATCGCCGTCGCTTATTGAGACTAAGCATCGCAACCCTTCCTGTGCCAGGCCAGGGCAGGCCCAACCGGACCAGCCTTTTTCACAAATGGGGAACACGCTGCAGTCACGGCGCGAACGGCTTCGTACTTTACCGACAAATCTACCTTCATAGGGTATAATTCGCACAACCATTCTGGGGAACAAGCGAGCAACCATGAGCAAACTTTTGGACTTTTTGCAAAGAATCAGCGACGGATCGCCGGCGCCTCTCGGTTTTGGCGCGGCTCGGAGCGCCGGACTTCCCGGCCTTGCCCTGGTGGGCCTGGTAACTGAAGACCACGAGGCAGGCCTGGCCGCATCCGCATCGGCCGGCCTGGACGGGATACTGGTTTCCGGCGTCAATGACTCTGCGGGACTCAGCGGCGTAGCAGGTTCCGCCGACGGAGTTCCCTGGGGCGCCTTTGCCTCTGCCCTTTCCGGAGAGACCGCCCGGGCCTGCCGGGAAAATGGCGCCGACGTGCTGGCCTTCGGGCTGGAAAGTCCGGCGGCCGGCCTGGCCGGGGAAGACGACATGGCGCGTATGATTTCCCTGGCGCCCAACCTGAGCGACCGCGAGCTTCGAGCCGTGTCCGCCCTGCCGGTGGACTGCTTCATCCTGGATATGGGCTCGGTATCCGGCCCCTGGACACTGCAGGACCTGGTGACGGTGGGCTCCATCACCCGCCGCACCGACAAGCAGGTCCTGGTGCTGGTTTCCGCCGCTCCCGCGGATCAGGAACTGGAAGCCCTCAGGGATATGGGCGCCAGCGGCCTGATTGTGGACGTGTCCAGCGTGAGTCCTGACGACCTGGCCAGCCTGAAGTCCGCCCTCCAGGATATGCCGCGTCCCCGCCGCCGTCGTGACCGCGTTCGGGCCACTGTTCCTTCAGCCGGCTTCGCATCATCCCCCGCTCCCTCCCGCGAAGACGACGACCACGATGACGACTACGACGACGACTACGAGTAATTGAAGAACGCAGGGGATTCCCCGGCATGTGCCGCGTGGCCTGTCCGGGGAACCCGTCCTGGAGACTTGCTCACGCAAGAGCCAGCCCGGGCAACGCACTTTACCTCTTCATTCATCCAGATTGAATTGACATGCTTTTAGGCTCCTTCGAACTCCTTCTCTACGACCCTGCCAGCTTCGTGCGCCTGACCGTACTGGTCATTTTTGCCCTGCTCACGGCCATCACTGTCCACGAATTCAGCCATTCCCTGATAGCCACAGTCCTGGGGGACGGCACCTCCCGCAGCCTGGGACGCCTTTCCCTGAACCCCATTCGCCACCTGGACCCCAGCGGAGCGGTAATGATGCTGGTGGTGGGGTTCGGCTGGGGCAAGCCTGTCCCCGTAAACCACCACCAGCTGCGGGGCCCCTGGGGCATGACCCTGGTAGCCGCTGCCGGGCCGCTGTCCAATCTGGCCCTGGCCTTCCTGGTGGCCATCCCCGTCAAGCTGGGCCTATTGGGATGGAGCGCGCCCGGCCTGTACCGGGCAACCCACGTTCTGTCCGGAGGAATGCGCGAAGCGCTTACGGACATTGCCGGAGTGGTCATATTCTTTAACGTTCTGCTGGCCGTGTTCAACCTGATACCCATCTACCCCCTGGACGGCTCCCGGGTTCTGGGCGGGCTGCTCCCCGACAGCATGGCCGACAGCTATGCCAAATTCGAACGGTTCGGCCCCCTGATCCTGCTGGGAATCATTCTGGCCGACTACGTCCTGCGGCTGGGCCTCCTGTGGAAGGTAATCGGGCCGGTTGTAACTGCGCTCATTTCCCTGGCCACCGGCTTCTAACCGCCAGGTTCGCCTTCGGCAAAGTTTTCGGAAAATTCAACCCGTCCCCCTGGCAGCCGGGCCTGGAAGAGGCCTTTCCTGTCGCCAACCGGCGCAGGACCCGGGGCCGCCTCACCTCTATATTCGGAAAGACGACCATGCCAACTGAGCAGACCGCATCCTTCAACGTTGACTACCACCTGGGCCGGTTTCACCGGGTATCATCGCGCTACGGGCAGGCTATACGGCTCCACCACCGGGCCCTTATGGATTTGCGGGAGTCCCTGGGGCCGGACCACCCCCAGACCCTGCGCAGCAGCACCGCCCTGGCCAACAGCTTTTATGCCGCCGGTCATTACCCGGAGGCAATTGCCCTTTTCGAAGACACGCTGGAGCGGCGGGCCAGGACCATGGGTACCGAACACCCCGACACCCTCAGGAGCCGGGGCAGTCTGGGCAACTGCTTCCACGCCACCGGCGAGTACCAAACGGCCGTCTCCATGCACGAACAGACCCTGGCGCTTCGGGAAAAAGTCCTGGGTCACGACCACCCCAGCACCCGGGCCAGCCGCAACAACCTGGACAGGGCCAGGAAAGTGCTGGAAGAGAACAAGGAAAACTATGAATAATCAATGTTGTATATGTTAAAGTTAATGTAACGGCACTGTTCATGGCTCATACCACCCAGGGAGACCCCCTTTGCTTACGCTTAACGATGTCCAGTCCCGGCTCAACGCTACCCAGGTTCAGCAGGTCCTGTCCCCAGCCACCCCCGACGAAATTTCGGCAGCCATCGCGCGGGCCATCGCTTGTAAAACTTCCTTGTGCCCCGCCGGTTCCCTGCACTCCATGGGAGGCCAGCAGTTCCTGGAAGGGGGCATATCCCTGAACTCTTCCAGTCTTACCGGTGTGGGTCCCCTGGACTCGGCAGAGGGTACCGTCTGGGTCCAGGCGGGGGTGACCTGGCCCAGGCTGGTGGAGTGGCTGCAGCGCCACGAGGGGAACAGCGACCCGGCCTGGTCCATAATTCAGAAACAGACAGGCGCGGATGAACTGACCCTGGGCGGCGCCCTCTCTTCCAACATCCACGGACGGGTGCTGGGCAGGAGGCCAATAGTCGAAGACATCGTCGCCTTTCACATCACGCTGGCCGACGGCGAGCCCCTGAAGTGCAGCAGGGAAGAAAATGCGGAACTGTTCAGCCTGGCAATCGGGGGCTACGGACTGTTTGGCTTCGTTGACTCCATCAACCTGAGGCTGACGCCGCGAAGGCTGCACACCCGGCGAGTGCAGGAACTGTCCCTTGAGGAGGTAATTCCCTCCCTGGAAGCCCAGACTGCGGCGGGGGCAACCTACGGCGACTTCCAGTACATGACCGACGAAACTTCTGCCGACTTCATGGCCCGGGGAATAATGTCGGTTTACCTGCCGGAACCAAATGTCACAGAGACGGGGAAGGGTCAGTTGGGGCTGTCCCAGGAGGAGTGGTCGCGGCTCTACGTCCTGGCCCACACCGACAAGGCCCGGGCCTACCAGGAGTACGCCGACCACTACCGGCAGACCGACGGCCAGCTCTACTGGTCCGACGACCTCCAGTTCAGCCCCTACCTGCCCGAGGCCGGCGAGGCCCTGTATCGTCAGCTGGGATGGCAGACCTTTGCATCGCTGATGATTACGGAGTTGTACGTGCCCCGGGAGCGGTTTGTGGACTTTATGTCTGCGGCGAAGACAGCGGTCCTGGAGACCGGAGCCAACGTGGTCTATGGCACCGTGCGCCTCATTGAGGCCGAAGAGGAGACCCTGCTGAGGTGGGCGAAAGACGGCTATGCCTGCACCATCTTCAACCTGCTGGTGGAACACTCACCCCAGGGGATAAAACGGGCCAGGACCCAGTTCCGGGCCCTGACCGACTGCGCCCTGGAGAGGGAGGGCAGCTTCTACCTGACCTACCACCGCTGGGCCAGGCGAGACCAGGTGGAGCGGGCCTACCCCCAGTTTCCCAGGTTCCTGGAACTAAAGGAGAAGTACGACCCGTCAGGCGTCTTTAGCAGCGACTGGCACCGCCACCACCGGCAAATGTTCACCCAGGCGTAGCCTGGATGGACAAGAATTTCAAAAGGTATCGGGGGCCGCCGACCACCCCATCAATCCACGGACATCCTGAAAATTCTGTCCATCCGGCTTGATGCCTGGCAGGCCTTCAGTTATCCGCCGCCACCGCCTCGGCCACCGGCGCGGTCACGTACCGCTCGAGGAAGAAGGCCACCGACTCCACAATTGCCTGGCTGAACTCCGGTATGCCGTCGAACATGTGGTCCTGGCCGGCGAACAGCCGCATGTCGGCGGTCACCCCGGCCTCTTCCAGCAGGTCAAACAGGCGCATGGACATCCGGTGGTCCACTCGCTCATCGTTGGTGCCGTGGAGCAGCATCACCGGCGGCCAGTCGCCGTGCACCAGTTCCGTGGGGTTGGCGGCGGTCAGGGCCGCGTCCGAAGAATCGCTGGCGGTGTATGGCTCCAGCGGTTCACGGCGCCAGTACTCCCGTATGTCCGATGCCGGCGCCACGCCCACCGCGGCGGAAACCCGGCTCAGTTCCGCGGAAGTAATGCCAGGTCCCTCGTACTCCACCCTGCCGTTGGTGGCCGCTGTCAACAAAGCCAGGTGTCCGCCGGCCGACTTTCCAGCTACCGCGATCCGCTCCGGGTCAATTCCCAGGCTTTCGCTGTTGGTCCGCATCCACCGCAGCAGGGCCTTCACATCCTGAATGGCTGCCGGCCAGATTGCCTGTTGCATGATCCGGTACGGGGCAGTCACGCAGACAAAACCCCGCTCCGCCAGGGGAATGCCGTAGCGTTCCTTCAGGGGTTTGTGGTCGGCGGAAACCCACCCGCCCCCGGGCAGGAACAGCACCCCCGGTGCATTGCCGTCGGAGTCGGCGGGCCGGGCTATGTCCACACCCAGTTGAAAACCATCGGCGCTGGCGACCATCACGTTCTCTTCAACAGTAACGTTTGGCATAACTTCCTCCACTGAAGCTCTAAATCGAAGCTGTTTGGGTGGAGTTTAGCACGTCAGCGACACGTTGGGGCAGCGTCTCGTCTCGAGATAAGGGGCTCTCCTTTCTGGCAGCCCGAGGACGCCTGCGTTACAATCCTCGTCATGGAAGGCAAGACCTGCTTGATAACGGGCGGCAGCGACGGCATTGGCTACGCCGCCGCCTACCAACTGGCTGGACTGGGCGCGGAGGTATTGCTTGTCGGCCGGAACCGCCCCAAGACGGAAGCCGCAGCAGAACGCATCATCAGGGAGACCGGCAACGGATCAGTAAGCGTCCTGCTGGCAGACCTGTCGTCCCAGGCCGAGGTGCGGGCCCTGGCCGAACAGGTTAAGGCGCAGACCCCGAGGCTGGACGTGCTGCTGAACAACGCCGGCGCCATTTTCCTGTCCAGCCGTACCAGCGTGGACGGAATTGAAATGACCTTTGCCCTGAACCACCTGGGCTACTTCCTGTTGACTACCCTGCTGCTGGACCTTCTAAAGGACTCCGCTCCCTCGAGAATCATCAACGTATCTTCCAGCTCCCACTACTCGGCGGGCAATTTCCGGCTGGAAGACCTGCCCAACCCGGCAGAAAAGCCAGGGTACCGGGCCTATGGCCGCTCCAAGCTCTGCAATGTCCTGTTCACCTACAAGCTGGCCCGACTTGTCCAGGGCAGCGGCGTGACGGTGAACGCCCTGCATCCCGGGCTGGTGCGCACCAGCATTGCCCGAAATAATGGCCTGATCGGTCGGGTGGTCAACTTTTTCATCGGAGTTCGCGGAATAGACGTGGAAAAAGGAGCTGAGACACCGGTGTACCTGGCATCGTCTCCCGAGGTGGAGGGAGTCACCGGAGAATTCTTCATTGACTGCCGCGCTGTAGCTTCCTCCGACCTGAGCTATGACGAGAATCTTGCCTCGGAGCTTTGGAATTTAAGCGAGCGGCTGACGAGGGAATAGATGCCCTGACATTTCCGGGACAGGATTACCTTTCTTCCCGAACCTTGTACCTGAATAGTGGTCAAGTCAGGGACCGGAACCGTTATAATCCAACCTCCTGAAGGCTGAAGCCTCGGCACAGCGAACGGACCAAGACTGACCGTTGACGGAATCAGGCAGGTTGCTCTCCTTTCAATTTCCCCAATTATGCCCCTACGAATGATACATACAGTTACAGGCAGGGCATAGGCAAATGCTGTTCGAAGGCCTCACCATCCCCGTATTGACCGATCCGGCCGGTTTCCTCTCGCAGGTCGGGGATATTCGCCAGTCCTTGTTGGCCCTCGGCCTCCTGCTGATCGTGGCGAAGCTGGCTGAGGGCGTCTTCCGCCGCCTGCATCTGAATTCCATCCTGGCCTACGCCTCGGCGGGCATCCTGCTGGGACCCGTGCTGCAGTCCCTGACGGGCTGGTCCGTGCAGCCTACAGGCCACATCGACCTGCTCCTTACCTTGGGCATTTTCATATTCTTCTTCCTCATCGGTCTGGACGAGATCGACATTTCCAGCTTTGTGGCAACGTTGAGGGGCCACTACTTCCTCGCCGCGATAGTCTCCGTGTTGATTTCCCTCGGCATTTCGGCGCTGGTCACCACCGGCGTCATCCTGGACATCGGCCTGGGCCTGACCTTTACCGAGGCCATGGCCCTGGCGGGCATACTCTCCATGAGCAGCCTGGGAATTGTGGCCAAGGTCCTGGCCGACGAGGGACGCCTGAGGGAACCCGTCGGATTGCAGATTTTCACCGTGGTGGTAATCGCGGAACTGCTCACCCTGCTGGTAATCGGCTTCAGCATTGGGGAGCACACCCACGAGTTCTCGTTCCTTTCCCTGGCGATTCTCATCGGCAAGATCGCCGGGTTCGCCGCGCTGGCCTGGCTCTTGTCTTCCAGGATATTGCCGCCGCTGGTGGCCCTGCTGCAGCGGGCAATACGGGTACCCCAGCTTTCCCTGGGCCTGCTGCTGGGGGTCCTGTTCCTGATGGTTGACGCCGCCGAGCTTATGGGCCTGCACGGCACCCTGGGGGCGCTCCTCTTTGGCGCATCCCTTTCCGGGCTCACCTACCAGGTGCGGTCCGAGATGATGCCCGGGCTGCGGAGCGTCGCCGAAGGCTTCTTTGTACCCCTGTTCTTCGCTTCCGCCGGCCTTTATTTCAACTTCCACTTTGTGACCATGCCCTGGTGGGTTATGCTGGCCCTGGCCTTCATTCCCCTGTCCGGCAACTTCGTCGGGGCCTTCCTGGGAGCCTACATATCGAGACTGACGGTGCCTTACGCCGTGGCTTCCGGGCTGATGGGAAAGGGCGTAGCGGAAATCGCCCTGCTGCTGGTATTGAGGGAACTGGCGATTATAGACGAAGTGACTTTCTCCTTCCTGGTGCTGGTGATGTTCTGCTACATTCTGCTGATGCCCTCGATTATCAGCTTCACGGCTTCGCGGGCCACCCGGAACCGGCAGTCCACTCCTACCCCCACAGACATACCCCGGGGGATTGTACGTTTCGTTCTTCACGACATTATCGTGGAAGATATCCTTGACAGCTCACGCCCCTATCCCAGTTCTTCAATGTCGGTGCGCGACTTTACGGACATCTGGGCCACGCCCCAGCAGCATGATTACGTGGTGATTGACGATGGCTCGGCCGCCGCCATCGTTTCCATCGGGATGTTCCGCTACCTGCCGGAGGACGCCTGGACGAGCACCCCCCTGAGCCATCTAATGCGGACGGAACCCCCGGTGGCGTGGCCCGACGAACACGTGGAGGACGTGCTGCAGCGAATGGCCGAGAACCACCTGACCACTCTTCCCGTGGTGGACCGGGTGTCCGAGGAGTTCATGGGCGCCCTCACCAGCCGCGACATTCTGGAACTGGTCCTGAACCGCGAACGCGCGTAAGAGCCTTTTCAACGTTCCATTTCCCGTCGAGGAGGAAGGTCGGGAAGCGAGGGTACACTGACCTGCTGCCGCGGCAGGGGCGGGCCCGCCTCCCTCTACTCTGCGCCCACAACCCTTACCCGGTGATTGTTGCTGTCGGCAATGTAGATGTTTCCGGCGGCATCCAGGTCCATGCCGTGGGGACGGTCCATGCCCGCTTCAGTAGCCGCCGCGCCGTCGCCTTCACCGCCCAGATGGCCCCCGGCAATGGTGGCGACCACCCGGGTGGCAGCGTCAATGCGGCGGATGGCGTGGTTTTCAGTGTCCACCACCAGCAAATTGCCGGCGGGGTCGCATCGCAGGCCCTTGGGAGCGCCCCAGGTAGCGCCAATGGCCGGCCCGCCGTCACCCTCGTAGCCCCGTTCTCCGGTGCCAGCCAGGGTATGCATAACTCCGCTGGCGTCCACCATGCGGATGCCGTTGCCTTCCCGTTCGGCGATATAGGTGTTGCCCACGCCATCCATGCAGACTGCCCGCGCGCCCAGGATGCTGGCTTCAGTGGCGGGGAGGCCGTCTCCGTCCCTTTCCTTGACGCCATTGCCCGCAAAGGTGGTAATCATCCCCGATGCCAGGTCCAGCCGGCGCACCCGCTGGTCCTGTATGTCGGTTATAAGCAGCCCACCCCGCCCATCCAGAAAGCAGTCATTGGGTTCCCGGAACTGGGCCCGCGTTGCCGGCCCGCCGTCACCGCCGTAACCCACCTCGCCCGTACCGGCCACGGTGGAAATTGTACCGGTGGCGGCGTCAACCTTCCGGATGACGTAGTTGAGGCGGTCAACCACGTAAACGTCGCCGTTGGCATCCACCTGCAGGGAATAGGGCTGATTGAAGGTGGCCCCGGTGGCCGGCCCGCCGTCGCCCGAATAGCCCTCTTCGCCCGTACCCGCTATGGTGACGATAACACCGCTGTCGCGGTCAACCCGGCGGATGCAGTGGTTCGTAGCCTCGGCGAGGTACAGGTTGCCGTGGGGGTCAAATGCGCACATAAAAGGTTCGCTGAGCAGCGCCGATGCGGCCGGCCCGCCGTCACCGTCATACCCGCGCTCTCCCGTCCCGGCAACAGTTACGATTATGCCCGGTTCGTAAGTCATTCTCATTGCTCCTGCTTTGTCTTGGGGAGTTGTTAGAATAGTCAGGTCGAGGGAAGGTTGTCCACCTGCTGCAGCTTTACGGCAACGCTTGGTACTGGATGGTTTGGCGAGAACCCTGGCAGGGGCAGGCCTGCGTGTCCGCCCTGGTCAGGTGGCAGTATCACCTGAATTGGAACCCTGCCAGGCTGGACCGAGTGTGCCCCTCTTGACCGGGCCCCAATGAACCCGTGGAGGTACGAACTATGAAAGCAACCTGCGTCACCCACATCGGAATATGCGTCAGGGATATGGACCGCTCCCTTGCCTTTTATCGTGATGTGCTGGGCATGATCGTGGTGGGAGACCGGATGACCGATCCCACCGAGGGGGGTCGCCTGCATAACTACCGCCGCCAACGGCAGGCCCGCCGCTGGGTCAGCCTGGCCTACGGGGACGGCGCCACGCCTACCCTGACCCTCACCAGTCACCCCGGCGACGAGCCCGACGGACAGCCCATAAAGCTGGACGAGGTCGGAATCAGCCACATTTCCTTTGGTGTCGCCGACGTCAATGCGCTGACCCGGGAACTGCTGGACAAAGGCGTTGAACTGGCCGGCCCCATTGAGTCCTTCACCGGCCCTGACGGGAATATCCGCAGCATCTACGTTCACGACCCCGACGGCATTCTCGTCCAGTTCAATACCCCATAAGGGCCCTGACTTCCGGGACGTCCCGCCCTCAGTCACGCGCCGCCAAGTCAGCGAATACGCCGTAGTGGTCCGACAGCTTCCTGTCTCCGTGGAGGTTGCTTACGATTCCCACAGACTCCACCACCAGGTCGTCACTGACCGCGATGTGATCAATGCTCTCGCGCCCCTGGAATTCCAGGTCTGGGGTAACGATGCGGATACCCGTGGGGAAAGCCAGCGTCAATGCTGACCGCAGCCTGAGAGGGGCGCGGGAGCCCGGCCCGATTACCTGGTTGAAGTCTCCCATCACCACCAGGCTGCCGGAACCGAGTCCCTTCAGCACGCCGGGGAGGCGGGCCAGGTACTGTTCGTGGTCCTCCCAGCGCAGTTTTCGTTCCGCCCCGCGCCTGGATTCCGTCCGGCACCCTGACCAGGGAATGCAGATCCCCACAACCCTGATAGCGCCCACCGATGTATGGGTAACCCCGGATACATACCTACCCGGGGGCAGCCCGTCGCTCCCCACATCATCCACTTCCTGCCAGGGTTCCCTGGACCAGAGCGCAACCTTGCGGCGGCCCTCGGTAACCGGATAACCGTAGTCCTCCTGGGCGCAAATGCCGTACCCCTGCCCGGCCAGCAGGTCGCGATGAGTTTCAGTCAGGCACACCACCTCAGCGCCGGTCTGCTCAAGGCGGTCCAGGATTTCCGGGGTGCGCCGCGACCGGGGTGTCGCCCACTCCACGTTCCAGGTTGCTACCCGGGGCGGGATAACGTCCCCCTGGCAACCAATATTCCTCGCTTCAATTGAGTTTAAGCACCCATTCCTCCCCGCCACCTTCCCCCGAAGCAATCTCCAGTAACCGCATACCCCGTTCCACCCGCTGCCCCGGTTCTACAGCCACCCGCCGGACAGTCCCCTGGTGGGGCGCGCTGATCACCAGCTCCATCTTCATGGACTCCATGATGACCAGGGTCTGGTTTTGCTCCACTCGCTCCCCTTCCCTGACCAGCACTTCCAGCACTGACCCGGGCATTGGGGCCAGTATGTCTCCCGTGGTGGCGGCGGCCGGGCCGACAGCGCTCCGACGACCCTCGTCTCTCTCAAAGACGAACAGTTCGCCGTCCAGCCAAAGGTGCAGCTCGGCGTTTACCCAGGCCCAGGCGAAGGCATGGGTGCCGCCCGACTCGGTCCGGACTACCCCTTCCCCGTCCTGGCTGGTTTCAACAGCAAGGGAAATGGAGGCTTCCGGGTCCAGCGAATGCTGCCCTTCCAACTCGAAAGTGAACGTCTCATCGCTTTCCAGAATGCGGTAGCGGTAAGCCCCGGCCCCTGCCGGAAATACCTCCCGCATTTGCTTTGTAGTGGGAGTCATGGCAGCCTCCGCCCACCAGCCGAATCCCACGGCCCGGGATTGGCTGGGCCGGTTCCGGCTGGGCTGTCCGGTCCGGGCTGGGACTCCCGCGTAATAGCAGGCCGGTCAGCTGCCCACGCTGCCACCGCCCGGGCCAGCAGGCGCGCCTGTTCCGCCACGGCCGGCGTGGTTACCGCCGGGTTCCATTCCAGGAACCCGGTATCGTACTCACCTGTCCGGAACTGGGGGTGGGTCACAACCCTCCGGAGCAGGGGAATGTTGGTGACGACACCCAATACCTGGAACCGCGACAGGGCCTCATCCATCCGGCCCAACGCCGTGGCCCGGTCCGGGCCCCAGGCAGTCAGCTTGGCCAGCATGGGATCGTAGTGGATGGTGATCTCCTGTCCTTCGGATACGCCGCTGTCCAGGCGCAGCCCCGGTCCGCCGGGTGGCCGCCACCGCAACAGGCTGCCCGTAGAGGGTACAAAATCGTGGTAAGGGTCTTCCGCGTAGATACGGCATTCAACAGCGTGGCCCCTGGGATCAATATCCTGCTGCCGCAAGGAAAGGGGCTCCCCGGAGGCAATGCGTACCTGCCATTCCACCATATCCAGGCCCAGGACTGCCTCGGTTATGGGGTGTTCCACCTGCAGGCGGGCGTTCATTTCCAGGAAGTAATAGTCGCCGCTCCGGGCATCCAGCAGGAATTCCACCGTTCCGGCGTTGACGTATCCCGCTCCTCGAGCTACAGCCACGGCGGCATCGCCCATGATCTGGCGCAACTGGGGTGCAAGCGCAGGGGAGGGTGTCTCTTCGACAATCTTCTGGTGACGGCGCTGGATGCTGCACTCCCGCTCGCCCAGGTGGATGGTGTGGCCCTGTCCGTCGGCCAGCACCTGCACCTCCACGTGCCGGGGCTGGGTTACGTAGCGTTCCACGAACACCCGCCCGTCACCGAAGGCCGCCTGGGATTCCCGGCTGGCGGACTCCATCGCCCCGTTCAGTTCATCCTGGCGGTGGACCAGGCGCATGCCCCGTCCGCCGCCTCCGGCAGCGGCCTTGACCAGCAGGGGGAAACCCCACTCGCCCACAAACTCCGCGACATCCGCATCCCCGGGAAGGCACGCGGCCGAACTGGGCACCACCGGAACCCCGGCCTCGATAGCAATTTCCTTGGACCGCAGCTTGTCGCCCAGCGCTTCCATGCTTTCCGGGGAAGGGCCGATGAAAGTGAGACCGGCATCCTGGCAGGCCCGGGCGAACATGGGGTTCTCCGACAGGAAACCATACCCCGGGTGTACGGCGTCGGCCCCGGAGTCCCGGGCGGCCTGAATTATTTTCGGGATGTCCAGGTACGTTTCCTCCGCGGTCTGGCCCGCCAGGGGTACGGCCTGGTCCGCCAGCGTAACGTGGGGGGTGGTCGCGTCTGACTCCGAATAGACGGCGACCGAGGCCATGCCCATCACCCGCAGGGTCTGGATAATCCGGGCGGCTATTTCGCCTCGATTGGCTACCAGTACTTTGGAAAACATCTGCAAATTTCCAGTCGTGGTTATATGGGCGGACCAGGCAACAAAATCACATCCGGAAAACGCCCTGCTTCCGGTCCGGGAAGGGCGCGTTCAGCGAGGCAGCGATGCCGAGACCCACCACGGTGCGCGTATCCACCGGGTCTATGATGCCGTCATCCCACAGGCGGGCGGTGCTGTAGTAGGGGTCGCTTTCCTCCGCGTACTTCTCCAGGATGGGCCGCTGCAGGGCCGTCCTTTCCTCCTGCTCCAGCGCCCGTCCTTCCCGCTCCAGCTGTTGCTGCCTGACCACCAGCAGGACTTCCGCCGCCTGCTGCCCGCCCATAACCGAAATCCGGGCGTTGGGCCACATCCACAGGAAGCGGGGCTGGTAGGCGCGCCCGCACATTCCGTAATTTCCCGCCCCGAAGGAACTGCCAATGATAACGGTGAACTTGGGAACGGCGGCGTTGGTTACCGCCATAACCATCTTGGCTCCGTCCTTGGCGATGCCGCCGGCCTCGTACTGCTGGCCCACCATGAAGCCGGTAATGTTCTGCAGGAAGAGCAGGGGGATGCCCCGCTGGCTGCACAACTCAATAAATTGTGTGCCCTTCAGCGCGCTTTCAGAGAAGAGGACACCATTATTGGCTACCACGCCCACGGGAAAGCCCCAGATTCGGGCAAAGCCGCACACGAGCGTTTCCCCGTAGCCAGCCTTGAATTCATGAAATCGGCTCCCGTCAACAATGCGCGCAATCACCTCGCGCACATCGTATTGCCGCCGGTTATCGGACGACACGATGCCGTACAGCTCGGAGGGGTCGAAGGCCGGCTCCTCGGGATCGGCAACATCAAAGGGTAGGTCCCGCCGGCGGACGAAGTTCTCGACAATATCCCGCGTTATGGCCAAGGCCTCGCCGTCGTCGGCCGCAATGTGGTCTGCAACGCCTGATATACGGGTATGCACCTCGGCTCCGCCCAGGGTTTCCGGGTCCACCTCCTCGCCGGTGGCGGCCCTTACCAGCGGCGGACCGCCCAGGAAGATAGTGCCCTGCTCTCGCACCATCACCACCTCGTCGCTCATGGCCGGAATATACGCGCCGCCGGCCGTGCACGAACCCATCACCACCGACACCTGGGGAATACCCAGGGCGGACATCCGGGCCTGGTTGTAGAAGATGCGCCCGAAGTGGTCCCGGTCGGGAAACACCTCGGCCTGCAGCGGAAGAAAGGCCCCGCCCGAATCCACCAGGTAGATGCAGGGCAGGTGATTTTCCAGGGCCACTTCCTGGGCGCGAAGGTGCTTCTTGACGGTGATGGGGTAATAGGTGCCACCCTTGACCGTGGCGTCATTGGCGACTATGACCACCTGCTTCCCGCGCACCACGCCAACGCCGGTAACGATGCCGGCGGAGGCCACCTCCCCCTCGTACATGTCCCACGCCGCCAGGGGGCTAAGCTCCAGGAAGGGCGTATTGGCATCCACCAGGGCGTCAATCCGTTCCCGGGCCAGCAGCTTGCCCCGGCTCCGGTGCAAGTCCACCGTCCGCTGACCTCCACCGGCGCGGGCCAGGGCCAATCGCTCCTTCAGCTCTTTCACCAAAGCCTCCATTCGGCCCTGGTTCTCCCTGAAGTCACCGCCCGTAGTTGTTGCCTTGGTTCCGATCGTTTCCATGTCCTTCCTGACTTGCCGCCCTGGGTTTCGCGACAGACTGCCGCGCTTGCCCGCCGTCTCAATTATATCCTGCCCGAATGGCCCCGTTTCAGGCTGGAGGGAAAGGCAATTTTCACGCTATACTGCGTGGTAAGCAACTAGACCCGCTGGCGTCCGGCCCTTATCATCTTCCAAAGTCCGGTTCCAAAGTCCGGTTCCAAAGTCCGGCTCCAAAGTCCGGCTCCAAAGTCCGGCATCCTGGCGCTGCGGCTTCGTCTGGATTCGCAATTCACCGGTGGAGGGGAGAGATATGCATGGACGGAAAAGAACGGTCCTGGTCCTGGCTACGGTGGGGACCATAGTTCCCGGTCTCATTCTGGCCTTTATCTTCCTGCATATCCTGGCAGCCGGCTTCATCACCCTGATAGCCGCGCCCATCCTGCTGGGGGTGCTGCTCGGAGGACACGGCCACCGCAGGGCGAACGCTAACCGCCTGCAGGCCCAGGCAGCCCAGCGGGGCGATTCCGCCTTCTTCACCGACCCCCGCCGCCTGTAGTCATCCAAAAGTCCCTTGCCCCATTGAGGATGGAGTAAGGTATGAGTGGTCCCCTTGCGAATGCTTCCTCCCCAGGCGCCAAATGGACCCAGAGCCAGCCATTGAAACGGTTCGCAACAATCTTCTCGCCTGGAGTTTCGGGCCCGCGCCGCATTGGGCGCGGGCCCGTCGTTTACCTTCCGCTGCCCGGCCGAATAACCCGCAGTTAGTCTCCCGCCGGCTCCATCGCGGGCGTGCTGTCCTCCCTGGCCTCACTGCGGGACCACCCGCCGGACAGTCCAATCACAAACCAGCCCAGGGCCAGGATGCCGGCGGCGAAGATGGTGTCGCCGATGGACCTCAGCCAACGCGCCACTTCCAGCCAGGGTGTCTGCAGGAATTCGGCGGACCGGGCATACCACATGCCGTGCTCCACGCTGGCCCAGGTCTGCGCCAGTCCCACGGGCAGCAGGCTCAGCATTACCATCAGCGCCAGCCCAACGTTGATGGTCCAGAAGGCGAAGGACAGTGTTCCAGTTCGCCACTGGGACCGCACCGTCAGCAGCCGCAGGCTAAGCAGCGTCAGCCCCAGGCCCAGGTTGCCATAAACCCCAAATAGGGCCGCGTGGGCGTGTACCGCCGTGGTGTTCAGGCCCTGCATGTAGTAGAGGGCAATGGGCGGATTTATCAGGAAGCCAAAAAGCCCCGCGCCCACCAGGTTCCAGAAGGCCGATGCTATGAAGAAATAGACCGGCCACTTGTAGTGGTGAATCCAGGATGTCCGTCGGGTCATCGACAGGTTCTCATGCGCCTCAAATCCAATCATCACCAGGGGCATCAGTTCCAGCGCGCTGAAGGTCCCGCCTATAACCAGAATTACCGGGGAGGTGCCCGTGAAGTAGAGGTGGTGGAACATTCCCAGCACCCCGCCGCTCAGGTACAGGATGGTCGTGAACAGGATGGCCATCACGGCCGACTGCACGCGCACCAGCCCCAGCCTCACGAATATCAGCGAAATCACCGCGGTGGCGAAAACTTCAAAGAAGCCCTCCACCCACAGGTGCACCACCCACCATCGCCAGTACTCCGCGATGGCCAGGTTGGTATGCTGGCCCGGAATAAGCCCCGGCGAGTAGAAGAAGGCTATTGCCCCAATGGACAGCATGAATATGGTCAGGAACTGCCGCCGCCGGCTGTCCCCTTTGGCCGCGCGCCAGGCTGGTATCAGGGGCCTCAGCATCAGCGCCAGCCACAGCATCAGCCCCACCAGCAGCAGGGCCTGCCAGAAGCGTCCCAGGTCCAGGTACTCGTAGCCCTGGTGCCCGAACCAGAAGTTAATCTTGTCGCCCAGCAGCTGGTGGATGGCGAAGGCCTGGCCCAGCATGGACCCGGCCACCACGATTATCAGGGCCACCAGCAGCAGGTTGACTCCCCATCGCTGAAATCTGGGCTCAAAGCCCGCAATCAGCGGCACCAGGCAAAGCCCCGTGGCCAGCCAGGACGTGGCAATCCACAGCATCCCCAGCTGCACGTGCCAGGTCCGCGACAGCGAGTAGGGCACCAGCTCCGCCAGCGCAATGCCGTAAAACTCGGTCCCCTCCACGCCATAGTGGGCGGTTATGATTCCGAAAATGATCTGCGATACCGCCAGGGCTCCCACCACCCAGAAGTACTTGTGGGTGGCCTTCATTGACGGCGTCGGCTCAATGCCTAGCATGGGATCGGCTGGCGCTGCCGCCGGCTGGCTCCTCCAGGTATCCCGGCTGGCCGCGAAGAACCAAGCCAGGCCCCCTATGCCGCCCAGCAGCAGCACGAAGCTCACCACCGACACGACCACCATCACCGGCGTGGGCCCATTGCCCACCAGGTCTTCGGGCGGCCAGTTGTGGGTGTAGGTAATATCCCTGCCCGGGCGTTCGGTTACGCAGGCCCACGACGCCCAGAACAGGAAGGCGGTGAAGGCGGCTCGCCGCTCGCCGTCGGGAATAACCGACCGCGGCATGGCGTAGCTTTCCCTGAGATGGTCCAGGGCGGGATCATCGCCAAAAAGCGCGGTGTAGTGCCCCTGCACCGCCTCGATAGCCTGGGCCCTGATTGGTGAAATGGAGATTATGCCGGTGGCGGGGTCCAGGGTATTGGTGCGCAGCTCCTCCTGGAGTCTGGACCGCAGCGCCGCCGCCTGTTCGCCGTCCAGGATGTCGTAACGGGCTCCGTAGTCCTCCTGCGCCCAGCGCTCCAGCAGCCACACCGCTTCCCGGTGTATCCAGTCCGCCGTCCAGTCCGGGGCCGTGTAGGCGCCGTGGCCCCAAACCGAGCCCAGTTCGTGGCCCCCGATAGATCTCCACACGTCCTGACCCTGGTTAATGTCCGCCTCGGTAAAAACGACGTTTCCGTCGGACACGACCACCGCTGACGGGACGGGCGGGGCCATCTGGTACACCTCGCCGCCATAGTAGAGCAAGGCGGCAAAGGAACCCACCACAATGACAATCAGGCCCACCCACAAGTAGATGAGACCCCGGGTCATGCGGCGTTGGCCTGCGTCCATGTCTTCGGATATATGGGGGTCGCCAGGGATTGAGGTGGCGTCGTTCATGAGCGTTACCTCCGTTGAATTGGCTATCGCGGATCGGCGTCACCGGAGGCGGGGACTTGCGCCGAGCGATGGTACCCAGGTTTCCGTGAAGCTCCTGACTTCGGAATGACTGTTATGTTAGAGGCAAATCAGGCGATCGTACATACTGCCGTAGGGGTATAGTCCCCGCTGGGGTGGTTATCCTGGCATCCCTTCGGGGGTACCGAAGTCCAACAGCCGGACACGGGAGTTGCCGCCCGAGCTCAGCGGGTAACATCCCAGGCGCGGTATGCGCCGTACAGAAGGCGCCCTCGGCCCACATCCTGCCGGTACTCTGTTAGACTGGCCCGGCAGGGATTGGTAGCAGTCGCACGCAGGAGGTTGAAAAGATGCCGTCTTTCTGGGAAACGGTCGAAGTTGACGGAAAAGAAATGGACCTGTACGCCAGCGTTCCCGACGGGTCGGGCCCCTTTCCGGCGGTTGTGGTGGCCCATCCGGCCAGCGGCCTGGGGGAGTTCACCCAGGGAATTGTTGACCGCCTGGCCAGCGAAGGCTACGCCGCCGTGGCGCCCAACCGGTTTCACCGGGTGCCGGCAGAGGCCCTCTCCGACGGCCGGGCCGCCGGGCAGTTCCTCAACGACCTGGAAACCATTGCGGATATGAACGCCACCGTGGATTTCCTGCAGGGCCACCCGTCCATCCAGTCGGACCGAATCGGGATTATCGGCTTCTGCTCCGGAGGCAGGATTGCCTGGCTGTCGGCGGCCACCAACCCCCACTACAAGGCGGTGGCGCCCTTCTACGGCGGCAACATCATGGCCACCGTGGGCAATGCCACTGCATCACCCTTTGCGCTGGCGGAGGGCATCAACTGCCCCATGCTCTTCCACTTTGGCGAGGTGGACGCCAACCCCTCCCAGCAGGACATGCAGAAGCTGGACGATGAGTTAACCAGGCTGGGCAAGCAACACGATTTCCGCACCTACCCCGGGGCCGGTCACGCCTTCCTGGACCACACCCAGCCCGCCCGGCACCAGGAAGCGGCAGCGCAGGCCGCCTGGCCGGCCACCATACAGTTCCTGGACAGCCACCTTAAGGGCTGACCGGAGAACGCCGTCGGAGCGGCATGCGCATCTCCCGTTTTACCTGTCCTTGCTGAAGGGCCACCCGCCAGCGGAAGGAAGTTGTGCGCTAAAGGTTCTGGACGATGTTGTCGGGCGCGCGGCAGAGGATGGCCACCATCTCCTCGTCGTAGGGGTTCTCCTCAATGTGCGCGGTATGGGCCGGTACGAAAAGGAAGTCCCCGGGGCCGGCCTCAATCCATTCCTCGAAGTTGTCGCCGAACAGCACCCTTACCCGGCCCTGCAGCACATAGGCGGCCGTTTCCGCTTCCAGGTGCGTGTGGGGCGGGCCCTTCTCTTGCGGGGCGGCGGTGACCTTGCCCATCCAGATTTTGGTGGTATCGCCCTTGCCCGGGTTGACCGCCGGCTGGCGCACCATCCCCGGCGTCTGTATCGTCTCCGAGGCGTCGCCCACGGCATGGACAACGTAGGGCTTCAGACCGCTCTGCTGTTCCGTAGCCTGCATAATATCTCCTCCTGGCTTGTTTGCTCGCTCCAACCTGGACCTGGGAGCAGAATCGGTCCGCCCCTCAGCTAGGTGAACAGGGGCATTACTTTCTCGCCGAACAGCCGCATGGACTTCCGCACCTTGTGGGTGTCCATCTCCCCGGTGTTCAGCTTGAGCATCAGGTTGCGCACACCAATGTCCCGCATCTCCGCCACCTGTTCCGCCACCTGCGACGGGGTGCCGAGGATGAAGGCGTGTTCCAGGACCTCCCCGGGCGGGGCAGGTCGGTTGGGATCGGGCGGGGGGAATCCCCCGGGGTTGTAAACCTCGCGGGCATGGCGGAAATGGGTCCGCTCTCGCTCGAACCCTGCCGCCGCAATCTCCAGGGCTTCATCATAGCTGTCGGCAACCAGCAGGTCCCGGGAAGCCCAGCACTGGTCCAGCGTTTCCTCGGCCTGCTTCTCCGTAAAGCCGGAATCCAGCATGGTGGCCCGGTACCGTTCCAGCCTGGCTTGCAGGGTGGGCAGCGTCTGTATGCCGATCATTATGGGGCGACCTATCTCCGCCATCTTGACCGTCGAGGCCTCGCTGATGCAGGCCCGCACCATGGGAGGATGGGGCTTCTGGTAAGGGCGGGGCCGCAGCAGGGGAAACTCTATGCTCCAGTGTTCGCCCTTATGTTTCAGGTCCTCGCCGGTCCAGGCCGCCACCATCAGTTCTTCGGCTTCTTCCAGCCTGGCCAGGCCATCTTCCATGGTTATACCGAAGCCCAGGTATTCATAGTGGTTGTAGGCCGAGCCCCGGCCGGTACCTACTATCAGCCTGCCGTGGCTCAGGTTGTCCAGCAGCGCGGTCTGGATGGCAAGTCGCACCGGGTGGTGGAAGGCCAGTTCAACCACCGCGAACCCGATCCTGATGCGCTGGGTCCTGGCGGCGATGGCCGCGCCCAGAACCAGCGGGTCGGCGTGGGCCGCCGCGCCATCAAAGTGGTGCTCGGTAAGCCACACCGAGTGCATGCCGATCTCCTCGGCCAGCTGAATCTCATCCAGGGTGCTGTCAATAACCGCGGAGTCGTTCTCGGGATGGTGGCTGACGGGAAATACGAAGGATCCGAAGCGCATGTCTTCCTCAACAGGTCAGGTATAGGTCTCGCAGCCGATTATAAACCATCAGTCGCCCAGCCGTTGCCTGTTGCGGACAGGGCAACAGGACAATAGCGTTATGGATTCAGGCCATAGAGGCGCAAATTCGGCTAGCAAAAGTCATGTCGCCCTGAGCGTGCCGAAGGGCCTGAAGTCCTGATCCTCACCCCGGTTTCGGGTCCGAGAGCACGCTTGTATGGTGGATTCCAGCCTCTGCGGCCTCACTCAGAGTAACACTCAGTTGACTACCAGGTCGGTACCCATCCTGGTCAGCGTCTCGCACCCTTCGGGAGTGACCAGCACCGTGTCCCCCACCGCCATCGCCAGCCGATTGTCCCAGTCCAGCAGGATCATGTGCATGAAGATGACCATGTTGGGCCGGACCACCGTCGGGTTGTCCTGGTAAATCATGGGCCAGTCCATCCAGGTGGGCGGGTACAGCGCCCCCAGGCTGTATCCGCAGGCGTTGAGCCGGTGCTCCCCGAAACCGGAGCGGTCCAGGGAGTCAGCGTGGGCCGCGAAAACGTCGCCAAAGGTGGAACCCGGCCTGGCAGCCTCCTTGCAGGCCTGGAGGGCGTCGCGGCAGGATGCATGCATGGCCACCTGCCGGGGGTGGGGCTGGCCGGTAAGAATCGTTCGCATCAGGCAGGAGTGGTAGTGACGGTAAGCTCCGCCAAACTCCAGCTGCAGCTGGTCATTGGCTTCCAGGGTGCGGTAACCGGTGAAGTTGCGCACCATCAGGGCGTTTTCGCCCGAACCGATGATAAAGCGGGAGGCAGCGTAGTCTCCGCCACCCCGGAAGACGGCGGCGTGCATTCCGGCCAGCACCTCCTGTTCCGGGACTCCCGGTTTTGCCAGCTGTTGGGCGGTCGCCAGGGCATCGTCGGCCAGTTCCGCGGCGCGGCGGACGTAGGCCACCTCCGCATCGCTCTTGATAATCCGGTAGCCGCTGACCAGTTCCGAGCAGTCCTCGTATTCGCAGCGGCCATCAATGGCTGCCTTCACGTACTCCCATCTGGCCCCGGTAAGGCACCAGGCTTCCATTTCCACCCCAACGCGTTGCCCCCGGCAGCCCTGCTCTTCCAGAATCTGCCACAGGTCCTGCCCCGGGTTGCTGTCGGCCCCATCCACCCAGATGCGAATGTCCTCAATCACCGAGGTCAACCGGGCCTGGCGCAGGTCTGCCGACCTGGTCAGCAGCACCATCCTGCCGTCGGTCCCCAGGTACAGGCACTGGAACTGGGAATAGCCGGTAGTGTCGTAGCCCGTCAGGTAGTACATGCTCTCCTGCCGGAAAATCAGCAGAGCCGCCAGCCCACGGGACTGTAATTCCGCCGCCACCCTCTCCCGGCGACCGGCCAGTTCCTCCTCGGTGAAATGCAGCGGCATAACAGTCCTCCTTACGGCAAAATCATAGTCGCCGGCCAGCATGGTACTACGGGTTGATTCTAACACCGCAAAGGGGGCGTCCCCTGTATAATCCGCAAGAGACCCGCTCTCCGACAGGGCCTGCATCACAAGACCGGAGGTGTCGTATGGCAACCATAAACTCGGTGCTTGGACCACTGGACACGGCAGACCTGGGCTTCACCCTCCCCCACGAACACCTGATAGATTCTTCCGCCGGCATCCGGCAGACCTACTACGAACTGGAACTGCGCGACCAGGCCCTGGAAATGGCTCTGGAATCCTTCACCCAGGCCAGGGAAGGCGGCGTGGACACCGTGGTCGAGGTTTCACCCCTCGACCTGGGCCGGGACGTGGTCCTGATGAGGGAAGTCTCGGAGCAGACCGGCGTGCAGTTCATCTGCTGCACGGGTTGCTGGCTGGACGTACCCCGCAGTTTCTGGGGCCGGGACAAGGACTTCATAGCGGACCTATGGGTGCGGGAAATCGAGGAAGGCATTGAGGGGACGGGCATCCGCGCCGGCATCATCAAGGTGGCCACCAGCGACCCCATTACCGAGCAGGAGGAGTTAATGCTGCGGGCTTCGGCGCGTACCCACCTGCGCACCGGCGTCCCCGTCACCACCCACACCCCCGCCGAGTCTCGCATTGGCGAAGAGCAGGTGCGCATCCTGAAGGAGGAGGGCGTTGAGCCCCACAACATATACGTGGGCCACATCAACAACACCCTGATACCGGAATACCACCACGAACTGGCCCGCCTGGGCGTTTGGCTGGGCTGGGACATCAACAACCCCTTCGGCCGGCCCAATCTTCCGGCATGGCAGGAACGGACCGACTACCTGAAAGAGCGGCTGGACGAAGGCCTTACCGCCAACATGATGCTGTCCCACGACTGGAACATCGTCCTGTCCCGCATCGGATCGCCAGGCATGCCCACCAGGGAGGAGAACCCCGACGGCTACCTGTGGCTGAGCCGGGCCGTCATCCCAAGGCTGATGGAAGCGGGAACGCCCCAGGGGGACATCGACCGCATGATGATCGAAAACCCCCGCCGCTACTTCGAAGGCGCGCGCCCCCAGGGCTGAAGGCAGAACCCGCCAGGCGGCAGGGTACCGGCGCGGGGCAGTCCTCTCGGGCTGCCCCCGACCCGGTCCAGCCGTCTCCGCCCGCCGGCATTCCGGACCGGCTTGCCGTTGGGGAGACCCCTAGCCCACATACGTCTCTGACGCGTAAATCAGCTCCCAGAGTCCCTCAATACCTATGCTGCCCCCCAGCTCGAAAACCCTTTCGAGTTGTTCCTGGTAGGGACCCGTCCCTTCCGGATCGGTGTGAATGATGACGTAGATGGCCAGCAGGGCGGCGTTGTCCTCCTCGGAAGCGCCGTCATTGACCCAGTCCAGTTCGAGAACCCTCCTTGCCAGGTCCTGGCCCTGGTCCTCCTCCCAGATAGCGGCCAGCAGCCTTGCGGCTTCGTTCTCCTCCTCCCAGTTCAATCCGTCAACGACCCATCTCATCCCGAGGACCCTCTCGATCAGGTCCGTTCCTTCTCTGTCCTTAGTGATAACTCTGCCGAGACCCTGGGGCACCCCGCTGTGGCCATTTCCCCTGGCCCAGTCCAGGTCCAGGAAAAGCAGGGCGGCCTGCGGGTTCTTCACTGTGAGCCGATGCAGCGACAAAAGGAATGTTTCCGAGTACCCTTGCGTCTCCCATAGATAAGCCAGTCGTTCGGCCACCTGATCACTGGAGACCACAATTTCGTGAAAATAGGCCATCTGCCGCCGGCCGGTGGTGGTCAACTCCGGGGCTGCCCAGGGACGTTCAACCAGCTCTTCAGCAATGGCTGGATGGTTGGACCAAATTTCCAGCAACTGTTCTCCGGCCGCTTCCTCGTGGCGATTACCGGGCTCGGTCACCCAGCCGGGGAATGTATCGGGATTCAAACCGGTTACTTCCCTGACCCTGGATGCAGTGGGCGACTCCAGGTATCTCTCCTTGTAGATGGACGTTAGCCGGTCCCTGATCTCATCGGTGATTCCGCCGGCCAGGTCCCGGTCTGCCAGCAGTCGGTCCAGCTGCCAGGGCTCGGTGCTGCGAAGCTCCAGGATGAAACGCAAGGCCCATGCGTCCGGATTCTGGTAGGTATCCAGAAAGGGCATTGCCAGGAGCTTCAGCGCCAGCGCCCGGTCCACTTGCGCCAGTTCGATGATGTTCTCCATAACGACAAGCTCGACGCCGTCGTAGTGTCGTTGCATCCACTGCTTGCCTACCAACCCATCGAACACGGCCGGCATCGCCTGCGCGGTATCTACCAGGATGAGCATTTTCCGGCGTTCCAGGGCCAATTTCCGGCCTGCGGGGGTTGACTCCTCACTTTCCGGAACGTAGGCAATACCATCGTCCACCCAGGGGAGTGAGCGAATTCTGGAACCGGCATCGGGCAGGAATATTTCCAGGTACTTGACGGGTATTTCTCCCGCCAACTCGTCCGTGATGGGTGTGCCCTGCCCTTCGAACGGCACTAAAGTATCGAGATAGCCCGGGTGGATATCCGCAGCCGCCTGAAGGTATTGCAGGGCTTCGAAGTCGTTGTATTCAATCTCGTAAAGGAAAGGCATCGCCGCAAGACGCGCCGTTGCATGCTCGTTGGCCAGGGCCAGGGATGCCAGGGCTTCCAGCGCCCGGATTGCGCGGTCCGATTCAGGGGGAAGAAGCTGGTGTTCCGCCCTCGCAACGCTGAGAAAGACGGCTGGAGCGCCGGTCTCCAGTTCACGCAGAATAGCCAGCGCCCGCTGTTCCAGGAGACCATCCAGCCCGTCCTGCACCCAGGGCAAAGTATCTGCCGTTGGTGGCGGTGTGGGCGTGGCTGTAGGTGTAGGCGCCGGGGTTGCCGTCGGCTCCGGCGTAGGCGCAGGCGCTGCTACGACGGCAGGTTCCGTTGGCGTGGGCATGGGCGCAGGCATCGGGGACGCGCCGGCGGCAGGTACGGGGATGGCGGCCGGTCCGGAAGGCTGAATCCCGGGCGGCGAAGCGCTTACCAATAGCGGCGGTGCGCCCGGTTGGACCTGGTTCGCAGCGGAGGTGGCGGGAGTTGCTGCCTGGGCTGGGACACTTGGGTTAGCCGAAGCAACGGTGGGAACGGTGGGAACGGTGGGAACCGCCAGCACAGCAGGCGTATTCACCTCCGTTGGAGCAGTCTCGGGCTCGGTACAGGCCAAGATGAAGAGAACCGGAAAAATCGCCAGGATCAGGGAGACGGTACGCAAAATCAGACACCTTTCTGGAATGTGGAGCGCAGTTGCCGGTTATGGGTCAGGCCGGTCGCACCGCTACGGGGGACGGCAGTCGCCGGCAAAGGCCTTGACTGGGGTAAAACGCGATCGCCGGAGGGCTCGACATTACATTCATTGGCATATTAGTGGTCAAACTGCTTTGAAATGATGGATGGCGCCTGTCTATCGCCATTCCTGTGGGAACCTGATCTTACAAGTTGCGTCGAGGTTCCCGCCTGCGCGGGAACGACGGTTTATCCCCAACCCATCAATACAATCTGGTTGATCTATTAGGGGTTGTCGTCAAATTGAAAATTGAAGTTTCTCAGCCTACCATTTCGTCGTTCCCGCGAAGGCGGGAACCTCGCCGGCTGTAGCCAAGATTCCCCCTGTTTCAAGCATGAGGAGCCAATTTGGCGACACCACCTACAACCCCACCGTCCAGATAGCATTACCTGTCCGGCGACGGTGTTGCCGCAAGGGGCGGCCGGTGAGCCGCCCCTTCCCCTGGCCTTGCCGTCGCGTCCCGGACTAACACTGGACGCGCCCCGCACGGTCGAGTCTCTTCGCCGCCGCGCCGTCCACGCAGAAGGGCCTAAAACCAACGGTACCGACCTGTTCCCGCTAGCCCACAATCCCCTCGTCAATCATGGCCCTGAAGGCGCCGTCGAAGGCTTCCAGGCTGGCGTCAATGTCGGCCTCGGTGTGGACGCCGGACAGGACGCCGCTGGTGCGGGACATCAGGTCCACACCCCGTACCTGCAGGGCCTGCCGGAAGGCGGTCTGCACGTCGGGAGGCGCGTTCTTGAGGGTGTTGGCGTCCAGCCCCTCGATGGAGCGCCCGCCAAAATAGAGGTGGAAGGTGGACGACTCCCCGTACACGGTAGCGGCTATCTCGTGACGGTCAATTATCCGGCGCAGGCCAACCCGCAGCCGTTCAGCCATGCGGTCCGCCTGGGCCTGCATTTCGCCGGTGGCGGCGATGCGCAGGGCTGCGTTGCCCGTGGCGGCACAATAGGGGTTGGCGTTGAAGGTGCCGCCGTGCAGTACCCGCTGGTAGCGGTCATGCTGCCGGTCGCCCGTCTGCACCATCACCTGCATCACCTCCTCCCGTCCGGCCACCGCGCCGCCGGGAAGACCGCCGGTCAGGATCTTGGCCAGGGTACACAGGTCCGGTTCAATGCCCAGCCATTCCTGCAGTCCACCCGGGCTCCACCGGAAGCCGGTGATCACCTCGTCCAGGATCATGACCACGCCGTACTTGCGGGTCAGTTCCCTCACGCCTTCCACGAAACCTTCCTGCCGGGGCACCGTGCCGTAGGAGGCGCCGGAACCCTCGGTTATCACCCCGGCAATATCGCTGTTGCTGGCCAGGGCGTCCTCCAGCACATTCAGGTCCGGCGGCAGGACCATAACCGAGTCCACCGCTCCCTGGGGTATGCCCAGGGAAGCCGGAGAATCGAAGGGAGGCAGGTTGCCGGGCATAACGTAGTCGTGCCACCCGTGGTAGTGGGACTCCCACCGGATTATCTTCTCCTTGCCCGTGTAGGCCCGGGCGATGCGCATGGCCAGCATGGTGGACTCGGCGCCCGACGCGACAAACCGCACCTTGTCGGCGCAGGGGATCAGGTTGCAGACCCTCTCTCCCCATTCCAGCATGGACTCCACCGGCGCGCCAAAGTGGGACCCGATGGGCGCGGCCCGGGTCAGCGCTTCCACCACCTCGGGGTGGGCGTGCCCCAGCAGCAACGACGCGGAGCCCAGACCGTAGTCAATGTACTCGTTGCCGTCCACGTCCCACTTGCGGGGTCCCTGCCCGCGTTCAATGGTGATGGGAAAGGGCGCGGCTACATAGCCGTCATGGCCGGCGCCGCCCGAGGGAAAAAGCTCCCTGAACCTGGGATAAAGTTCTGCCGAGCGGGGGTTTTTCCTGATGTACTCATCCCGGATCGTCTCTGGCATGATCTCCTCCTGCAATTCCGGCCCCGGCCCAGCGACTGACCCGGAACAGCGGAATGGTTACTTGATACTGACCCACCTGTGCGCCACCAATTTAACCCAAACAAAGGGTCCATGTCACCGCTGGCGGCGGGGAAAACTGCCAGGTTTGCGGGCCAACTCTTCCCGACCAGGGGATCGGGAGATTGTCGCCAGGAGTGTACCCTTCCAGGCATTCGCGTTACCGGCAGGGGCGGTTAGCTGACGGTACCTGCCCCGGGCTTATGCTGCCGATCCACCAGCCAACCACCCGAATCGGACGCAATTACAGCTCCCTGCTGCGCCGGGGCGGTGGCGCCCAGGCTGCCGCGCCGGTCTGAGGCGTCCCGCCGCATCCGCCGGACGCCGGCCATTGCCCTGTAGCGGACAAAGGTGAAGGTTTCTTCATTCTCCTTCAACCTGAAATAGCGTTCTTCTCCTTCAACCGCTCACTAACCGTACCTGGCGCTCCCCTTACTGGCAAATTTCCGGCGCAATTGACCGCTTTGGCGCGTGTATCCATAATTGATGGGAAATCAGCAAGGGGGGTGAAGACTCATGATTGAATGGCTTGGCATCAGTCACCTTTTCCAGCTTTCCGGCACGGAAGCAATAGCCGGCTTTTTCACTCCCCTGGCGATATTCGTCGCCTTCTTCCTGGCCCAGATCATCCTGCCGGCCCGGCGGGTCACCGGGTATGTGGTCAATCCGGAAACGGGCGAGCCGCGCAGCTACCGCCTGAACGGCCTCCTGGTCTATATCATCGCCCTGGCGGTGTGGGCCTTCGAACTGACGGGAATGCCCCGGGACTGGTTCTACCGGTCCGCCATGTACGCCATTGCCGGCGGGACGGTCTTTTGCCTCATATTCTCCCTGTACGCTTTGCTCAGCCAGCCTCCGGGGAGAATCAGGAACCCCTTTGTGGCCTTTTGGGACGGACGGGCCCTGGAACTGCCCTTCCTTAAAGGGCGCTTCGACGTGAAGATGTACCTGTACGTGGTCGGCGGGACTATGCTGTCCCTCAACGCCCTTTCCGGGGCCGCTTATCACTACGACAGGTTTGGCGCCGACTTTAATCCCGGCGTTTTCCTCTACGCGGCTTTCCTCACCTTCTACGTGGTGGACTACTTCATCTTCGAACGAGTCCAGCTATATACCTACGACCTGATCCACGAACACCTGGGCTTCAAGCTGATATGGGGCGGGCTGGTTATTTACGGGTGGATCTACATCCTGCCCCTGTGGGGCATGGCCGCCTACCCCAATCCCGGGTTCTCCACGGCGTGGACGTATGTCTGGCTCATCGGCGCGGCTGCCCTCTTCCTCACCGGCTGGGGAATTTCCCGGGGCGCCAATATGCAGAAATACACCTTCAAGCGGTGGCCCGAACGGAAGTTCCTGGGGTTTATGGAGCCCAGATACATCGAGGCCGGCGAGCGCAAGATTCTCTGCAGCGGCCTGTGGGGAGCTGCCCGCCACTTCAACTACCTGGGCGAGGGCTTCTTGTCCTTCTCCATCGGGCTGGTCTTCGGCTATTTTGCCAACCCCTGGGCCTGGACCTACTTTGTCTTCATCACTTCCCTGTTCACCTGGCGGCAGCGGGTGGACGAAGCCAACTGCGCCGAAAAGTACGGCGAGGAAAAGTGGAACGAGTACCGCAGCCGGGTTAAGTACCGGATTCTTCCCGGCATCTATTAACAGCTCTCCCGAAAGAACCGCTCGGGCGGCACAACGTTCCTGCTCCGCCGGCAAGGCTCTCGGCTCTGTGTTGCCTGCGGCAGCCTTTCCTATTGCGGGGTTGGCCGGAAGCCCGGTGGGAGCAGGCCCACTGGTCTGCCTCGTTCCCCCGGCAGACCACCCTGATCGGAAACTAACCTCATTGGCCTCATCGGACTGATTGCAGATTGATGGCAATGCTTGCATAATAATTGCATGGCAGTGCAGATAACGATACGGGGAGTTCCCGAGGAAGTTCGGGATGAGCTGGCCGCCCGGGCGGCGCTACGGCATCAGTCAATGCAGGAATACCTGAAGGGTGAACTGGAGCGCCTTGCCTCCAAGCCCTCGGTTGAAATGTGGCTGGAGCGGGTGCAGGAACGCAAGGCCGCCTATGGGACCCGGGTACCGGCAACTGAGATTCTTGAGGCCAGAGACCGGGACCGCAAGTGACCGTGGTCATAGACGCCTCGGCGCTGGTGGCCGCGCTGGTTGACTCCGGTCCCGATGGCCGCTGGGCAACGTCTTTGATTGCCCGGGAGAGTCTGGCCGGTCCGGAAATGCTGCCGGCCGAGGTGTGCAACGTTTTGCGCCGGCTGGAACTGTCGGGCAGGCTCTCCGCCGCGGAAGCTACCCTCGCTTATGGCGACCTGCAACGCCTCAACCTGGACCTGTTTTCCTTCGCTCCATTTGCCCATCGGATATGGGAACTGCGTGGCAACTTCACCAGCTACGATGCCTGGTATGTTGCCCTGGCCGAGGCCCTGGAATGCCCCCTGGCAACCCTGGACCTGAGGCTCATTGCCGCCAGGGGCGCAGAGTGCGAATTCCTGCATCCTGAGGCAGGGTGAAGCGTCCTGGGCGTGTCGTCAATTTGCCCCGTCATTCCTGCAAAAGCAGGAATCCTGACTTCAGCCAGCGAGGTTCCCGCCTTCGCGGGAACGACGGAAAGGGACGCTGGGATACTTCTACCTTCAATTTGACGACAGACCCTGGAGCCATCCCCGGGCTCGTTGCTTTGAATAGCGCTGACTGCCGCTACTCATACCGCAGCGCCTCCGCCGGGGCAATGGCGGCCGCCTGACGGGCCGGCAGAATGGTAGTCAGAATTGAAAAGAAATACGCCGCCAGCGAGATCAATATCACCTTGCCCCACGGCAGCACGAACGCCACTTCAGGCTCGTCCACCCGCAGCTCGTCTATCAGCTCCACCGAGGAAATCAGGCCCAGTACCAGCCCCAGGCCAATACCCAGGATAGATATGAAAGAAGCCTCGGCGATAAAGCTCAGCTGGACCATTCCCCGGGAAAAGCCGATGGCCCGCAGCACGCCGATGGCATGACGCCGTTCCACCACGGCCCGGGCGCTGATAACCCCCAGGGCGGCTATCCCCACGAACAGGCCCAGCGCCATGAACCCGATGAGCAGGTTGAACAGGGCCTGCTGGGACGCCTGCGCCTCGGCAATTGACTCCTTCAGGTTCAGGGTCTCCACTCCATTCCGGAAGAAGGCCGACTCGATGGCGCCCGTTCCGTCGGCGGCGCCCTCCTCGATATTGAAGAACAGCTGGGTGGCATTCACTTCACGGCCGATGGTCTCCGGGGATACGTAGAACCCCACGGGGACGGGCCCGATGGAAGCCAGCGTATCCAGCACCCCTATAACCGTAATGTCTATGGTGTTCCCGCTCTCCAGGTCGCGAACAGCTATTTCCACCGGTTCCATCGTCTCGTTTTCAATGTACAGGTCCTCCACCCCCGCCAGCGTGAACTGGTCCGACGTCAGGGCAAATGCGGGATTGTTACGCTGGGGGACAATGGTAGAGTTCACCACGGCAAACCCCGGGTTCGTCCTTACCGCCTCCCATACGCCCACGCGGTCCACGCCCTCTTCCCCCGTGTATTGAGGAAGAGACAGGGCAATGTCGTATCTGTTGGACTCGACAAAATCGTCGCCTATCCCGGTCAGGGTGGTATCGGCATACCCGCCGGAGGAATCGGCGGCCAGCCTGGCATCCGCCAGCGAAATGGTCCGGAAGGTACCCACCGAAGGTGACCCGTTGACACGCTCCACGAAAGCCAGGTCCGGGTTGGCTTCCACGGCCGCTCTCAAGTCGCCTATGGGGTTCAGGTCCGACCGCACGAACCCCACTACCTCGTAGCCGCCTCCCATCCGCTCCTGGTTGTCCAGCAGATTGGAAAAGACATCTACAAAGGTGGCCATGACGGTGACGGAAAATATGACGATGGCGAACATGGCCAGCGACATCCCGGTCCTGAAGCGGTTCTGGAGAGGATAGGACACCGCCGATTTCACCACCGGGGCGTACCGCCGGATTCGGCCAACGGTATTGCTGGCCAGGCCCAGCACTATGGGGGCGTTGTTGACGGTTACCAGCACCGCGCCCGTTACCAGGAAAACTCCCAGGATGAAGAACCCGGACATATCCTCCGTAAAGTCCTCTTTCCAGGCCTTCAAAACACTGTGGGGTATCAGCCAGTAAATGACCAGGAAAAGTCCCACCACCGTGAACGCAGTCCTCTGCGATACCCTGAACGCCCGGGCAACCATGGCAAGGCCAATGGCCGTGAGGGAGAGGCCCAGCCCAAAGAAGGGCAGGTGGGCCGCGTTGAATGCGGCCAGGGTGGCTCCCACGCCAATGGCCGTCATCACGATGGCCCGGATCAACGGACCTCGGCGCCCCCGTTCCAGCTGTGGTTCGGGAAGATCTCGAATTGCCCGTACAATGTTCAGCCGGCTGATGCGCCAGGAAGAAAACGCCACGGTGACAAAGGTAAGCACGCCTCCCGCCAGGAACGCGGAAACAAGGCTCACCGGCTGCACCCGGGGAGTGAAGGTGAAGCTTTCCACCGCCTCGCTGATCACTGCGGAAACGGCTTCCACCAGGGCCAGGCCCAGCCCCACTCCAATGACCGCCCCGATGACCGCTGAGCCTATGCCGTAGATGGCCCCTTCCACCATGAACATCCGCACCAGGTGCTGCCGCTGCATGCCCACGGCCCGGGCCATTCCCATCTCGCTCTTCCGCTCGGCGGCAAGCATGGAAAATATGAGGAATATCAGCAGCAGGCCCACCCCGATGGAAAAGAGCCCAAAGGTGGTAAACAGCGATACAAAAATCCCGCCCACTTCGTTGGCCCGCGCGATGGCAACCTGCTTGACCGGGTCCATCTCCAGGCCGTTGGCAACGACTACCGGATGGTCCTCGTAGCGGGAAACCACGGCATCGGTCAGTTCCACGCCGCCGAAAACGTCGCCCCGGTTGGAAACCAGGACGGACGACAGCTCCCCAGGCCGGCCCAGTAATTCCTGTACGGCCGCCAGGTCTGCCATCAAAATGACGTCCGCGCCCTGCCTGGGCACATAAGCGCCGTCCGCCACTCCCCGAACGGTGACGGGGACCAGCGGACCCGGCCCCAGGGCAATGTTTATGCTGCCCCCTGGCTGCACCTCCAATGCTTCCGCCCCGTCACTGGTGATATAGACCTCGTAATCTTCAAGACCCGCGATATCAACGGGTGCGCCGCTGGTGTCCACCAGTTCGTCAAAGGCCCTGGCCCGTTCCGGGTCCAGGCCCGCCAGCAGGGCGGAAGACTCAAACCGCTGGCTGGCTGGATTGATCGTGGCTATCCTTTCAACCAGCGCGGGCAGAACGCCGTCGATATCCTCGTCCGCGTCCAGCGCGGGGGCCAGTTCCGCGAATACCGACTGGGAAAAGCCGCTGGGCAGGGAGCGGCCCTCCCATACCGCCGCGTCCTCATCCACCTGCAGTACCTGGTCCATGGACCGGAAAACCTCTGCGGCAGTAATCTTGATGCTGTAGGTAACCGAGTCTCCAATGGTGAAGGCGCTGGAAATAATCGCCGTCGCCAGCATCAGGCCCGCCAGAATCAGCATGCTCTGCCCCGGCCTCCGGAACACATTGCGAAAGGCCATGCGGACCAGGATGGGGTTCCGAATCCTGATGAAGACCAGGAAGGAGAAGGCAATCCCGAATAGGACCGCCAGAACGGCGGCAACATTGGCGATGGGCGCCCCGAAAAGCTCATCCATACGAACCTACACCGCCTTGCCTGTGCCGTCGTCCGCAATCAGGCCGTCCCGCATTCGGACAGTGCGGTGCGACATTTCCGCCACCGCATCCGAGTGGGTGACTATGACAAAGGTCTCGTCCAGTTCCTTGTTCAGCCTGATGAGGAGTTCCATCACCTCGTCGGCAGTCTCGCTGTCCAGGTTGCCCGTAGGTTCATCCGCCCACACAATTTCCGGCCGGTTGACCAGGGCCCTGGCAATGGTCACCCGCTGCTGCTGGCCGCCGGACATCTCTGACGGATAATGGCCGGCCCGGTGGGAGAGGCCGACCAGCGACAACGCTTCAAGCGCCTTCTCCCGCGACTCCTTTTCCGGAAAGCCGGACACCAGCAGGGGCATTTCCACGTTTTCCAGGGCGGTAAGCACCGGCAGCAGGTTGAAAGACTGGAAAATATACCCCATCCGGGTCGCCCTGAAGCGGGTCTTCGCCGTGTCGCTCATCTCCGACAGGTCAGCCCCGCCAATGGTGATTGTGCCCGCATCTATATCGTCCAGGCCGGACATACAGTTCAGAAGGGTGGTCTTGCCGCCGCCGCTGGGGCCCATAATGGCCACCATCTCTCCCCGCTTTACCTCCAGGCTCACCCCCCTTAAAACGTGAACCTGCAGCTCCCCCGAACCATAGCTCTTGTGCACTTCCCTGGCGTGGACAACGGAATCCCGCAAATCGTCTGTCATGAACCTTCCCTTTCGCGGCAATGCCATACTTCAGCAGCCGCCAAGTGTATGTGAGAGGCGAGAAGGCTGAATTGCCCATCTCTGCGATCCGGCTTGCATCCAGAATCCAATATACATTGGATGACAAAACTACGCTCAAGATTTTACCAGAGGCTGTATTTATAAAGTGACTGTCTCCAGTCAGGCGGGTGTCCGTCAAGATTTTGGTAGAGCAACTGGATAGGGGCAGATATC
>JAPPGG010000001.1 GCA_028875055.1 Chloroflexota bacterium | reverse complement strand
GCGTCGGGCACCCATTAGCCGCCCCAAATAGTCCCCAATTTTCTGACGGACACCCAAAAAGAGCTTGACATTTAACTCCCCGACCAGTTCTATGCTAAACTATTTATGGTTTTTTTGAATGAGCGGGCGTTCAGCGCCCTGCAGAATAGTCACATTAAGATAACATAAACGTACAGCACGTTTGAGTCCGGATTGCTCGTCAATTTGCCAGGCGAGGTCCTCAATCCGGGAGTGTGGCCGGGTTTCCTTTGGGCCCGGGGAGGGGTGGAAGTGTTAAGTTTTGGGGCCTTAGCCCGTACCAAATCTTGACAGGAGGGAAGTAGCAGCTTTGGCAACCCAACCAACAATGTCAGCACAGCCGCCAAGCCTTTCCTCCTTTGTTGTTGCCTCCCAGGAATGGCTGAGCGAAGATTATGCTCCAGCAGTTGTGAGGCAGGTGCTTGATGCCCGCGACCAGTTGCCTTCGGAAATGAAACGGGCGCTGGGAGCAGCTATCCGAAACAGCGGCGTTCGCGTACCTGGAGCCCAGTTTCAGCTCAAGGATGTGCAGGATGCCCCTACCCACCACCTGCAATCTCCGGTGCTGCGAAAGATGCAGTCTTCGGATGAGTTGGCAGAAGCCATATTGCGTGCCTGGTCCGGGATTCGGAGTGAGCTTTACGAAAGTGTAGTGCAGCACCTGCAGTGGAACGACGAGCCCACCTATGGTCCCGACAGGAAGGAACTGTGCTTCCGGGGCTATTGGGACGCCCGCGACTGGCAAACGAACTTCAACCAGTTCCTCGCCGACCGTACCGGCTTCGACAAGAACGATGCGGGCCTGATGATCTGGTACGTGTCGGGCAAACTGCCTCCGCCTTACGACGAGGTGCAGGATCCCACGGGCCGCGTCGATTTTGGCCGGTGGAAGGATCTGCTGCTGGCCCTGCGCTCGGACGCCCCACAGTGGGAAGAGGCGCTGGAGTTTGCGGCAGCCATCGGCGACATCGTTGTTGAGAAGGAGAAGCAGCGGGCCAGGGAGGCGGTCAACCAGCTGAAGGCTCGAATCCAGGACATCTGGCTGGAATACTCCGAGGAGCTGGTTTACCTGGAACGAAGTATCAGCGAATGGAGCGCCGCGAGGAACATACAACCCGAGGTTGCCGTGGAGACGCTGGCCCAGGTGAACTATCTGGACTCCTTGCTGGAGCAGTACCGGCCCATCAGGGACCAGGCCCAGAGCAGGAGCGTTGAATCATCCAGGGCCGGAAGACGGGCCGAACTGGAGGCCGACATCATTTCAACGGTCTCTGAGCTCGAAACGATATTTTCCTCAAATCCCAGGCGTTCATTTCCCGAGCCGAAATCCGTCGCTGAAGAACCAATGGGTATAACGCCCACCGATCCCGCACCCGTCGCGGCGCCGGATTCGGACACCCCAACCGAGGAGCCGGAAATTGCCCCCGTTGCCGGTACCGGGTCGGTTCCCGACGAAACTCAGCATGTCCTCAACCTTGATCCAAATCCGCTACCCATGGAACGGGAGCCCGAACTGGCTACGGATATGCAGGGCAAAAGTCACGAATCCGCACCCCTGGACCTGACCCCTGCGGCGGAACCCGAGCCTGAAATCATTCCCGCGGAGCTGGCTATTGACCCGGTTGGCGGCCCTGAATGGAATGAAATGGGATCGGATGGCCCGGTTGCCAATGGCTCTGACCCCGGTCTGCCCGTTGCCGGGGAGATCGAGACACCCGGAGTGGACGAAAGCAGCGTGAACGGCAGCCTGATTGAGGGATTGCAGTCGCTTCGAGAAGACCTGGAGCTCCTCAAGGCCCAACTTGCCAGTACGGGCAGCACGGAAGCGGTGGAGCAGAGAATTGCCGACCTGGAGCTTGGCTTGCTGGCGGAGACCCAGTCACCGGTGCCTGCCCTGGGGTTAGCTGACGTTGTTGGAAAGGCCGAGGAAGTGTTTTCCAGGCAGCTGCAGTTCCGCCTCAACTCCGAATCACTGGTGAATGGAAATCCCTTTGATGACCCCCAGGCGGTGTCCGATGCCCTGGAATGGCTGGCTTCAACCTATTACGCGGCCCGGCAGGGGGAGCTGGATATTGCTCACCTTAACGATTCCCTGTACCGGGCTTGTCGATGGAGGTATTCCAGCAACCAGCATGACCGCCAGTTTTTCGAAAACGAGGGACAGTATCGTATGCTGGTTAACGGCCGCGCCTACTTCCTGAACGAAACGATCGGGAAAGGAACTGGCGGCGATCCGGTCAATACTATCCGGATTGCCTTCTACTGGGACCGACAAAGACACAAGGTAGTCATAGGCTACATAGGCCAGCACCGGGCTGGCTATTCCTGAACTCGCTACCACAGCTCCCCTCCGCCCCGCCATTCAGCGGAAAGAGGCTGGTTGAGGTCCAGAGGCGGAGTGCTGGGCAACCGCAAAATCATCACCCGCTCTTCCGGTGTCGGAATGAGAGCGGGTGTTTCTTTCTGCCCTGGACTAACCCTCGGCCTGATGAACAGAGGGCCCCGCCAGTATTGCCACCCCAGGTGGCCGTAGAGGCCGGTATCCGCGGGGCAGAGGGCTGCCAGGTCATAGGGATTCGCGGCGGCATACCCGGCTAACTCCCTCACCATGCGCGCCCCAATTCCCTGATTGCGACAGGCTTCGGCCGTTGCCACCAGTTCAATATAGGCGGTACGGAGCAAAGGCCCTGCGCCAGCCTGCAGCCAGCGGGTGACAATCATGCCATGTCCCACCAGGACGCGCCCCATTCTGGCCAGGACGTGTACGTCGGCCGTGTAAGCTGCAAACAGATGGGAAACGTCCTCACCGTACGCCGAGTTGCACAGGCCGAGGACCTCCGCTCGAACTGCGCTGGTCAGGCGACCGGCCTCAACGATTTGGAAGTCAAACCTGTCATTCATGCGGGCAATGAAAAGCCCCCGCGCTGGTTGGGCGCGAGGGCAAAACCGTTGATGAGGAGTCTGGGAAAAGACCGCCTAAAGGCGGGCCCCGTCGTACATTCCCACAAAGTAGGGAGGAATCTTCCGGTAAATCTGGATCCGGTTGCGCTGGGAGTCAACGATGAACAGCCGGTCGTCGTCGTCGATTTCGACGCCGATGGGGCCGCGCAGGAATCTCTCCCGCTCCAGGCCCTGGGCGATTTCGCGTTGCAGCTTCATGTCGGGGTTGGCGTCCAGCTTGGTGATACCCCACTTTGAAAGGGTGGCATCGCCGGTGATGAAGCTGATGAACAATCCGTTGCTGTCCAGCACCTGCACCCGGTCGTTGTCCCAGTCGGCTACGTAGATGATGCCGTCCTTGTCCACAGCCACACTGGTGGGGCGCTTGAACTCACCCTCGCCGTTTCCGGTGGTCCCAACCTTCATCAGGAAGTTGCCATCGGAGTCGAATTTCTGGATCCGGTCGTTCCGCCAGTCGGCGATGTAGATGTTGCCTTCCCGGTCAATGTCTATGCCCCAGGGCATGTTCAACTGACCATCGCCTGTCCCGAAACTGCCGAAGGAGGAAATATACTGGCCATCCTTGGTGTACTTCTGGACACGGTTATTGCCGGTGTCCACCAGCACCACGTTCTCGTCGGCATCGAAGTGTATGCCCGAAGGCTGGTTGAACTGGCCCTCGCCATTGCCCGCGACGCCCCAGGAACCCAGCCAGTCTCCGTCCTTGGAGAATATGGCCACCCGGTTCAGCCATTCGTCGGTGATATAGAGGTTCTCTTCACTGTCCAGCGCAATGTCGGTGGGCCATACCAGCGAACCGTCTGAGGCGTTCTCGCCGGTGTCCATCAGGTCACCGCCAAGGCGGCCGCCATTACCGATTTCGCCAACGTATTCCTCGTCAACTGTGCAGACGGTGATGCGCTTGGAGTCTGCCCGGTAGTCGTAGGCGCGGTTGACGACATAGAGGATGTTGTCTTCGCCACGGGCCACGGATACGGGATTCTTGAAGCCGGGACCGGCCTCCTCACCCCGCCCAATGGTGTGGGTGTAACGGTAAGTTACACCTTGAACTTGCGTAGTCATTTTCACCTCGGTGAAATAAGGTGAAGAGAGCGCCGGTTAAGGCGCTCTCCCAATAGCTCGGGGTTACTTCTTTATGAAGTCCAGCTTCTCAAAGCTGCCGTTGACGATGGGCTTGGCCTCAAGGTCGAACCAGTCTTCGAGGATGGTGGTGTAAAGGCCGCGGAAGTCATTGTTGAAGTGGAGGTCGCCGTCCAGCAGCTTGTCCGCTTCCAGGGACGGGTACTCACCGTACAGGCCGCCCTTGACACAATCGCCAATGATGTAGGCGGCGCCGCCGGAACCGTGGTCGGTGCCGGAGCCGTTGTCGTGAACGCGGCGGCCAAACTCCGTGAAGACCAGCAGCATAACGTTGTCGGAGGCGTTGTGCTCTTTCAGGTCCTGGTAGAAGTCGTTGACCGTGCGGGAGACTTCCCTGACCAGGTTGGCGTGAGCCGTCAACTGGGTGGCGTGGGTGTCGAAGCTGTTGTAGGGCGCGGTGGTATAGAGCACCCGGGTGCCCAGCTCGGCGCAGTGGACCTGGGCGATATTGCGCATATACTGACCGATGGAACTGTCGCTGTATTCCACGGTGGAGGAATACTGGGCGGGGGCGGTGGCAAGAATGTCAGCGCCCTTGAGCGCGTCCATGCCGGTCTGGGACAGGTAGTCCACAACCGGGCCCTGGCCCATAGCCGGGGAGTACATGCGGGCGAAGATGTCCAGAGCCTCGGAGCGCTGCTCTTCGGCTTCGATGGTGGTCAGCACGCCATAGGACTCCAGGTTGCCCACGGAGGCTACCGGCACGCCGGGGGCCACCATGGCCCGGGGAAGGCCGCGGCCGAAGTTGACGCCGGTCAGAACGTTATCCTTGTTGGGGTCCAGGTCGCGGATGGCGCGGCCCAGCCAGCCTTCGTCGGCGATCTTTTCCGGTTCGCAGGTGTGCCAGATGTCCATGGAACGGAAGTGGGACCGGTTGGGTACGGGATAACCCACTCCCTGGATTACCGCAACCTTGCCCTCGTCGTAAAGGGCCTTGAACTCGGGCATATTGGGGTTGATGCCCAGCTCGTCGTTGATGGGCATTACCTGGTCCACGGGAATGTGGACGTTGGGCCGGTTGTCCATGTACAGCGGGTTGGTGTACGGGACAAAGGTGTTCATGAAGTCGTTTCCGCCGGATAGCTGAAGAACTACCAGGACCGGGTCTTTCTTGGTGCTGGTCATATCTCCTCCTGTAAGTTGTTTCTCAATCCTGTTGGGTTTCCGGCTGCCTGAGCGACTGTCCGGAGTTCCGCGCGCTCAGGCAGCCTGGCTGGGTTCTGTTTATTCGCTGCTAGGCGAACTGGTACTCCTGGGTAGCCACAATCAGCTGGAGCAGCTGGCTTACCTGGTCGGCGAAATCTTCGCTGCTGGTATTCAGTTCGCTGACCTTCACGGCCTGGGACAGGAACAGGTCGCGAGTATCCTGCATCAATTCATAACCGCCCAGCAGTTCCAGGCAGCCATCGAGCAGGTCGTCCGCCGAAATTACGTTCCCACGGGAGGAAAGCCGGGAAACGATGTCCTGGATGCCGGGGGAGTCCAGGCGTCCCATTTCGCCGGCGGCGAAGTTAACGCGTTCCACCAGCGTGCCGCTGTCAATCCATTCCTTCCCGGTGTGCCAGCCTTCGACGGTGGGCGGGTTCAGCAGGTCCTGGCCCATGTACCGGATCTGCAGGGCCGGATCGTAGAACCTGGGCTTGGGAGTTTCGAAGTCGCCGACTATGCGCAGGGTTCCGCACACCACTTCGGAGGGATTCTTCACCTTGGCAAAGCGGGCATTCTTGAAACTGTCGGAGTTGAACAGCACCCGCAGCATGGAGCGAATCTCATAACCGGAATTGAAGTATTCGTCCTCCAGGGCCTTGATCAATTCGGGGTCACGGGGCGGAGTGTGCTGCCAGGCAGGGACCTGGGGCTCATCGGCCACAAAGAAATTGTAGAGGTGGCGGGCGACGAACCGGGCGGTGGCCGGCTGCTTGCAGATGATGCGGACTACGTCGTCGCCATTCCAGTTTCCGGTCTCGCCGAGGAAGGTCTTGTCCTCTTCGATGTGGTCAAACTTGTTGTAGAGGAACCGGTTGGCATAGCTGCCGTACGGGTACCGGGGGATGGCATTGGCGATGGTCCAGCCGGTGAAGGCCTGGGCGCACGCCTTGACGTCGTCTTCGGTGTAGTTAGCCTCACCATCCATGCCCACACCCATGGAGAACAGCTCCAGGAGTTCGCGGCCCCAGTTCTCGTTAACCGCTTCCTTGTGACTCAGCTGGTTGTCGAGGTAATAGAGCATTGCCGGGTCGGTGGAAAGGAACATGAGCAGGTTGTCGAACTTGCCCATGCCGTGGGACCGGAAATTGTTCAGCTCTAGCAGTATCTGCCGGGCCCGCATGCACTTGGAATCTCCCACGCAGAAGATACCGTGCCAGAACAGGCAAACCTTCTCTTCCAGCTGGCGGGGAGAGTTGACCATGCGATAGGTCCAGTATCCCTGGTTGGCCATCAGGCCGTTCAAATCGCGCCAACCATGCATATAGCGGTTCATGACATCCATCTGCAGGTCGGGTTGGTCCTCGGGATGGAGCAATTCTTCCACGGTGGCCTCATACCCCTTGGCCGCCCGCTGCTCCAATTCCTCATAGGAGGCGCCAAAGCCGGCGCGACGCATAAGGTGAGCCATCAGCATAATGTCGTTATTGTCTGCCATACCTTTACTCCTTCTCTCAGTTTCTTCCGGTGCACCAGCCCGCAATGTTCCGGACGCAAAGCGTCCGACAGATACAGTCGGGCTAACGCGAGAGCTTCGCCTAAGGTGGCAACTGCTTTCTGCCGGTATATGTGCAGTGGGATTATAAGGGTTATGGGGAAAGTTGTCCAATACTAATGCGGTTTTGCCGGAAAGACGGAACCCGCGGGCCCGTCTGGCCCGCCCGGGGCTGAACAGTTCCGTTGATTTGCCCTTGGTTGACACCTCAATACTTTGCCCGTAGGCTGAATGCCGATTTGCACCACGTCTGAGACAGAATGATTTTGCCGGAGAGAGGTTGCCTTATGCGCAGCATCGATATTCACGCTCACATAACCCCGGAAAACTGCCTGAAGGCAATGCGGGAAGGTACTGGCTTCTATGCGCTCAGCGCCGCCCAGGTGGCCGGCCGGTTTGAAGACTACACCCCCCGTGGGATGTGGACGCCTGAAGAGAGGATCAAGGATATGGATTCCCTGGGTGTTGACGTGCACATCCTCTCCACCCATTCCTTCCTTTACTGCTACGACGGTGACCTGGATACGGTGGTGGCCATGGACCGGGAATGCAACGACTACGTGGCCGGCTTGACCCGCCAGTATCCTGAAAGGTTTTCCGGTCTCGCCAACCTGCCCATGCAGGACGTTGCCGCATCTGTGGCGGAACTGGAGCGCTCCGTCAACGAACTGGGGCTGAGGGGCGCCATGATCGGGGACAATGTTAACGGCAAGACCTACGACAATCCTGAGTACTTTCCCCTGTGGGATGCTGCGGAGAAGCTGGGCGCCGTGATGCTGATTCACCAGGATGGTCCCACTGTGGTCAGCCGGCGGAATAGCAAGTATCACCTGTCAAACACGATTGGCAACCTGGCAGACCGCGCCGTGACATTTGCCTCCTTCGTTTTTGGGGGAGTAATGGACCGGTACCCGGACTTGCGCATATGCCTGTGCCACGGGGGAGGGTATGCCTGCTACGGAATCGGGGGAATGGACCGGGGGTGGCAGGTCAGGTCCGAGGCCCGGGTGAACATTAACCAGCAGCCCAGCGCCTATCTTCGCAGCTTCTATTACGATTGCCTGACCCAGAGCGAAGAGAGTCTGCGATACCTGATCGATTGCGTGGGCGCAGACCGGGTTGTTTTTGGCACCGACTGGCCGGCGGACATGCAGATTGACTGGCCGGTCTCGTGGGTCCTGGGGCTGGAAAGCCTCACCCAGGAAGAAAAAGATGCCATCCTCTGGAAGAATCTTGAGGAACTCCTGGGCATCTAGGGGCTGTGCCTGGGCAGCTCTTCTGCGGGAACCAGATCGCTTGCTCCCGCGTCTTATACATCAGGGCAGGTCCCGATTAACCGCAGGTTAAGGCTGCCCCTGTTGGGGAAGAGGCCCCTGGCGCCGGCTCGATTGGTCAGCGGACAGCCCGGTTGGGTGGCTCTTCTCACCAGTCTCCGCCGTGGGAGCGAAGGTACGGGGTGGCAGGTCCCGTCGCTGTCAGAACAGAGGGGCTGTTGCGGGCTGCGCTGGCGATTCTTTCCCCATAATCTGCATTGGATGGGGTTTGTCAGCCAAGGAATGCATAGTTACAATAGGTACCGCTACGTTACATAACAATGGAGAAACGGAGGCAATCATGGGAATTGGGAGAAGTGGTGGTGTGAAGTTGTTTAAATTACCTGCAGTATTAATACTATTGATGGTTTGCAGCATTGGCGTGCTGCTTTTGGGCGCGTGTGGCGGAGAAGAGCCGACCCCTGCGCCGGCCCCTGTTATTGCGGCCCCGATTACCGTTCCTACTTTGGCTCCCCAGCCGACGCTGCCGCCCTTGCCGACGGAACCCCAGGCAGCCGAGGAAGCCCAGGGCCCTGCACCCACCAGGGTGGTAGTTGGCCCAGCCACTTTTGGCCGCAGTCGCGCCACTGAGGTTCCCCCGACTCCGGAACCCACGGAAGAACCTACGCCGGAGCCTACGGCTACGCCGGAACCCACGCCTCTGCCCAGGCCCACGGCAGCTCCGGTGGTTATAGTGCCCAATCCGCCGACGGCCACCCCGGTCCCTCAGCGGAATCCGCTCATCAGCATCAGTCCCAGTAGCGGACAGCCTGGCGCCAGCGTAACGGTTTCGGGCAGCGACTTTGAGCCCGGGGCGATAGTGGGAAGTGTCCGTTTTGGCGGGGCCAGCGCTTCTCCCGCAGGGACCGTAACCGTCGATGGCGCGGGAAGCTTTACCGCCAACGTAGCTGTGCCCGATACGGGCCCCGGAAACTACAACGTGTCGGTAACCGTGGGTTCAGATTCGGCGACCGCCAGCTTCCAGGTGCAGGCCAGAGCCCAGGGGCCGGTAGTGCCGGCGGGTTCCCAGATCATCACAACCCTGGCTCCCCTGGGCGGCAATTTGAAGTGGGTGGCGCACCTGGACAATTCCACCAAGCGATGGTCGCTGTACGACCCCACCAATTCGTTTGAGGTGAAATTCCTTCCCAGTTTCGCCAGGCCGCCGCAGGATCTGAGCGCCTACCTGCCGCTGACCCAGATCGAGTCCGGGAAACCCTACTATGTATATGTTGACTCGAACGCAACCCACGAAATAGGCGGCAAGGAATACAGCTTTACCGCCGGCGTCAACGCGATAGGTTGGTAGGTGCTGAGCAGGTGATTCAGGCAGAGCTCTCTTGATTGACTGATCAATCCGTCCGAGGGCCGGAAACCGTCCGGACAGGGGTTACCATAAGAAGAGGACCGGCCTATTCTTGGGCTGGTCCTTCTTTCTGGATTCCTGATTGCCGCAGCGGCGGGGTGGGACTGCAATCCGTTCACTCCAATGGGCCGTTCTAAGGAGAGATTACATTCTCCTTTATGGCCCGGTCGCGCAGGTAGGCGTTCTTTTCGATGTGGTTGCGGAGGTTTATCAAACCCGACTCCAGCAAAAATGACTCCACCTTGCCGGCGGCCTCTTCCTGCTCGGACTGGGCAAGCAAATCCTTTACCCTGTCCCTCAGGTGCCGCAAAGACCAGGCCACCTGTTCTTCCACGGAGGCGGCGCTTTCAGGAAAGTCCACGTGGGAATTGCCAGGCGTTCCCAGTCGGTCATAGCCGCCCGTATGCCAGTGGCCACGGTTGGCATGACAGTCGAAACGAAGCACCTCTTCGTTACCTACGTCCACGCCAATGGTAGGGCCGCCGCAACTCTCGCCCCGTATCGACAGGATGCGCAGGGGCCACACATAGGCCGATACCTGGCCGTCATTGGAAAGGGGTACGTGAAGCTCCTCGCCCCAGTAAGCTTCTCCCGCTCGTTTGGTTGCCATATGCCCTTCCTCCGGTTCAACTGTTGGTTGGTTCGGCGTTGCTGCTGGTTTACTTGCCCGCCAGTTTACTCTCCCCTGGCGGCCGATTCCAGCGTTGCCAGGTCAATCTTCTCCATCTCGAGCAACGTGGCCATAACCCGGTCCGCGCCGGCTTCCAGCAGTTCGCCCAACTGGACCGGGACGATCTGCCAGGTAACGCCATACCTGTCCCGGACCCACCCACACTGCTCCCGGGCTCCCCCTTCGGCCAGCCCATCGTAAAAGTGGTCAATCTCCGCCTGTGACTCGCAGCTGACCACAAACGAAATTGCCGGCGAGAACTGGTACATTGGTCCGCCATCCAGGGCTGTAAACTGCTGGCCGGCCAGCACAAAGCTTACGATTGCCGCCCCTTCCGCGGGTCCCGCCGGCAAAGGGTCGCTGCTGTCAATTCGGGAATCGGGGAAAAGGGAGACATAGTGGCGGGCGGCCTCCAGGGCCTGTCCGTCATACCAGAGAAAAGGGGTTATCTTCTGAAACCCTGCCATGGCGTTTAGCCGCCTCCCTGTTGCATTTTTTCCTGCAGCATGTTTTCGTCCGTAGCCAGCACCTCCCAAATGTGGCCGTCCAGGTCCTGGAAGCAACGGTAATACATCCAGCCGTGGTCTTCTGCCTCCCGGTACTCGCTGCCGCCCCCGACCACCGCATCCCGAATCATCGCATCCACCGTATCCCTGTCCGGAGCCGATATGGCCACCAGCATTTCCGCTGTTGTGCTGGTGTCGGCGATGCTCTTTCCCGGGATAAAACCCTCGAAGAATGCCCGGGTAAGCAGCATAACGTAAACCCCCTCGCCAACCAACATGCAGGTGGCTTTCTCGTCAGTAAAGAAGGGGTCGAACTCAAACCCCAGGCCTTTGAAGAAGTTGACCGATCTGTCAAGGTCCGCCACCGGCAGGTTCAGATAGAGCGCACGCTGGTCAGGCATTGTTGCTGCCTCCACTTTCTGGCGGGAATATATCCTTTCGCCGGCCTCATGTCCACCTTGCCGGCCGGGGGGGAGAATAGCAAGCCAATGCCCTTTTGCTTTGCCGTTCCAGCAGACTTACAATGCTGTCGCAGGTTGAGCTGGCCCCGGTAAGGAGGAGGACCCCGATGGCAATTACTTCGGATGCCAAGGCAACTGCCCTGGCATGGATTGATGGCAACCGCGACTGGCTCTCGGACTTCCATCTGGAAATCTGGGAATATGCCGAACCCGCGTACCGCGAATACCGTTCGGCCAACGCCTACGTTGACCTGTTGCGAAAGCACGGGTTCACCGTAGAAGAGGGTTCGGGGGGGATGCCTACCGCCTTCTCCGCCACCTGGGGGCAGGGAAGGCCGGTGCTGGCTACCTTCGCGGAGTACGATGCAGTGCCCGGAAACTCCCAGCAGGCCGTTCCCTTCCAGGCGCCTCGTGAAGGACTGCATCCCTGGGCTGCCGGCCACACCGACCCCCACTCCTCCCTGGGAGTGGCCGCGCTGATGGGGGTCCTGGGGGCCAAGGCGGCCATGGAGGCCCACGGCCTGGAGGGCGCCCTAAAAATATTCGGCGAACCCGCCGAGAAAATCTGCGGGTCCAAGCCCGTTCATGCCGGCAAGGGCTACTACGATGACCTGGATGCCGCCGTGGTATATCACCCGCACACCACCAACACCGTGGCGTGGGAGACTCACTGCGGGTCTTACTGGAGCGTCGTATTCACCTTCGAGTGCCTGGAACCGGAAAAGTGGATGGATGCCAGCCTGCTGGCCGCGCCCGACCGGCCCCATACGGTGGCCCGATGCCCGGGCGCCCTGGACGCGGTTTGCCTGATGTACACCAACACCAAGTACACCAAGGAGGCCATGTTTCCTCACACCGGAACCTGGACCCTTAACGAATACATCATGGCCGGCGGTCAGTGCACGTCGGACAACTTGCCACCCCGATTCAGCCAAATTCAATACGCGTGGCGATCGCCTACGCTGGACATCCAGGAGCGCATCTATCAGGTTCTGGAAAGGAATGCGCTTAATGCCGCCCAGGTCACCGGCTGCGTGGTAACTCCCCGGTGGGTTACGAAGACCCGGGTGGGCCTGCCCAACCTGGCATTGTCCGGGCTGACCTACCGCAACCTTGAGATGGTGGGCCCGCCGGAGCTGAATGACCGGGCCCGCGACTTTGCCAGGTCCATCCAGGAAAGTCTGGGCCTTACTCCTGCGTCAGAACCCTTTACCGACGATAACCTGCGCCTGCAGACTCCCCAGGACTATGAAGCGGCGCAGCAGCGGAGCTTGCCGCCATGGCAGCACAACTTCACCTCGGACGACTATGTGGACTACACCTGGCACGCGCCAACGGCCCGCCTGCACACCTCCAGGCCAAGGTTGCGAGCCCCTGAGCCCGGCTACACCTACCCGATGTGGACACTGAACGCCATGGGCGGCCTGAGGGACTGTATCGACCCCGGCATGTTTGTAGCCGGCAGGACCATTGCCGCCACAATGACCGACCTGCTCACCATCCCCGAGGAGCTGGAGAGGGCCCAGGCTGAGTTTCGAGAACGCACCGGCGGCGGCATCGGAGGGGATAAATGGGTAGCCCCGCTGCTGCCGGCGGACTTTGTTCCGCCTGTGGACCTGCGCTGGCCGGAATATATAGATACTCCCCGTGGCAGGGAGTGGTGGATTCCGACGCCATCGCTCTAGCCCTGACCGACGCGCCATGCTCATCGTTGACGGTTTGCTGGCGGGGCGCCTGGCCTTGAGCGCCCCATTAAATGTAAGAATGGGCAACCAATATTAAGGAAGGGCAACTGATGCCAACAATGGAAATCGGAGTCCAGTTTCACCTGCCCACCTACGCCCACGTTCCCCTGCCGGAACTGGTGGAACTGGCGAGGGAAGGGGAAATCCGGGGTGTATCCCAGCTGTGGGTAACCGACAATCTGCGGAGCCGCCAGTCCTACGTCACCCTGGCAGCCATGGCCTGCAACCTGAACATCAAGCTGGGTACGGCGGTAACGGTCCAGTACTTCCGCAACCCGGTTGACCTGGCCGATTCGGTGGCCACGTTGAGCGAGCTCATGAACGGACGGGAACTGACCATAGGCCTGGGAAGGGGAAATCCCCGGACCCCCAGGTTAATCCGCACCCCGCGTCCCGTAAGTGTGTTAAGAGAGACTGCGCAAAGCCTGCGTCGCCTGCTGGACGGGGAAGGAGTCTGCTTTGCCGGCTATCCTGCCCTGCTGGACTACTACCATTTCAATCCTTCGGCTACCTTCCAGTTGAATTTCAGTCCTGCCTCGCCGGTAACCATAGTCTGCGGCAGTAACGGGCCCAGGGGCCTGGCCGTGGGCGGCAAGCATATGGATGGGCTGATATTCGGCGGACACTACCTGGCGGCCTTGCGGACCGGGAGGGTGCCGGAGTTGCTGGACATTTTCAACAGCGCCCTGCCCGTGGAAAAGGACCAGGCCCAAATGCCTCGAGTGGCTGAAATCAAGATTTCCGTGTCTCGCGACGGAGAAAAGGCGCGGGAATTTGTCAGGGAGAGTTCCGGACATCGGGTATTGAACATGTACCGCCAGGGCTACACCCACCAGGACATTGAACGCCTGGGCGTGGCTATTGCCGATGTGGAACGTCTTCATCTCGCAGAGAGCAACGGGGCAACAGGGGCTGAGTTTGATGCCCTCGTAACCGACTCGATGGTGGATGCCATCTTCATTGCCGGCGAACCCGGCGAATGCGCCGAACGCATGATTGAGGTCAGAGACACCGCCAGGTCCCAGGGGTTCAATCAGTTGATGTTTTCGGAGTTGGGCCCCGACGTAGGCGAGGCCATGCTGCTCTTGTGCGACGAGGTAATGCCTGGGCTGCGGGAGAGCCAGAGCGTTTAGGCCCATTTGCATAACCGCAAACGTAAGGGAGCAGGTGGACCGACCACCTGCTCCCCTGTTTTTCCTTGCTGTTTGGACGGCCGGCTACCGATAGTCGGGTGAAGTGGGAAACAGGGACAGGAGGGGCGACGCAGTAGCAATGGAGTCTCGGTCAATGCTTTCCACTGTTGTCTTGCCGCACATCCCCATGGTGGCTTCGAGTTCGTCCCGCAGCATGTCAAGCACAGACTTTACTCCCGCCTCGCCGTCCACGGCCAGGCCCCAGAACAGGGGACGGCCTATGAGCACAGCCCTCGCGCCCAGGGCCAGCGCCTTGAAGACGTCGGAGCCCCGGCGGATGCCGCCGTCCATATAGACCTCGGCCCGTCCTTCAACGGCATCCGCCACCTCCGGCAGTACCTCAATGGTGGCAAAGGTGGTATCAAGGTAGCGTGTGCCGTGGTTGGAGACTATTACCGCCTTAGCGCCATGCTCGGCGGACTGGTACCCATCCTCGGCTACCATTATGCCCTTGACCACCAGGGGCAGGTTGGTATTGGACGCCAGCCAGTCCAAATCGTCATAAGTGGCCGCCGGGTCCCGAATGTCGTTGGCGCCGCTGGGCGCATCCAGTCCGAAGCTCCAGGTGCTGCCGCCAACATTGAGGCTAGGATCGTAATTGGGAGATGCTGGGCCCTGGTAATTGTTGCGGATGTTGCGCTCCCGCTTGGGTTTAACTTTGGCGTCCACCGTCAGGCAGAGAGCCGAATAGCCTGCTTCCTCGGCGCGGCGGGCCATTTCCAGGGTTAGCCCCCGGTCCTTGAAGAAGTACTGCTGATACCAGATGGGGCCGGAGGAAGCTGCAGCCACCTCTTCCAAGGTGCGTGACGCCTGTGCGCTGAGGACCATCACAGTTTCGGCGGCGCCGGCCGCACGTACGGTAGCCAGTTCCGCCTCCGGATGGGCCGAACTATGGTTGCCGGCGGGGTCCAGCATAACCGGGAAGCTGATTTCCTGGCCCAGCACCGTGGTGCTCATGTCCCGGTTGCTGATGTCCACCAGCATCCGGGGTTTCATCAGTATGGAATCCAGCACTGCCCGGGTGCGCCGCAATGTAATCTCGTCTGTTGCCGCCCCGGCGATGAAATCGTACTCCCCCTTTCCCAGTTTGCTGCGGGCAATCTCCTCGTATTCGTAAATGTTGACGGGATTCGCTTCCATGTGTGTCGCCCCTCATCTCTGATTTGCCGTGGTGTCGGCTAATACTATTACAGTATCCTCCGGTTGAACAAGGACAGGAGGCCGTGGTAAGAGTTCAGAGTCGATGGGATTTCCCGACCAGCTAGCCCGGTCATACCCACGAAAGCCGGTATCCGGGATTCCCTGCCACGCTTGATTCGTGCTCATTGCCAGCTTTGTCGGGTTCAGGCCTGCTCCCCGAATGACGAGTTCCAGACTTCTGTGAATATCAACTCTGAACTGTTACAAGTGGCGGGCTTGCGTCTTTCCCCTCTCGACCCTTCATTCGCCCCCTTTCAGCTTCAGAATTTGGTGAGAGACACTTCCCCCTTCCTCTGCCGGGTTACTCTTCCATAACGTGGAACTAATCTGAGGGGCCTCAGGAGCAACCCTGCCGGGCGCCTCCCACCAGCAATTCTTGGGACGAGAACCTCTTGGGGTGAAGGAAGGAAGCGCTTATGTCGGTGTAAGTATCCCGTCCTGGAAGAATCGCCCGAGTACAGAGTGAGGTCAAATGAGATCAAATGGTGGGGAAAAGTGTTTTTTCTTCCTGTCATTGGAAACTGACAGCACGGCAGCCCACGGTCTGTGACTGATTTCCGGCGAGGAAATTAAGGACAGCGCCGGTTCCTATGCTTAAACTCAAGAACCGATTATGAACCGGGATGGATCGCTGGGAATTACGAAAAACGGTAATAAAATACACACTAGTTTGATAATACAGCAACTTTATAATCTAAAGTTACGATAATATTAGTGAAATGCGGCACAATGTTGACTAACGGTGCAAAGTATGGATAAATGAACACGAACATAGAGAATGTAGTACAGGATGGTACTTAACCGGTTGCTTAATATCGCTCTAATGGAGGGTATTATGGTGACACAAACCAAACCTCGAGCACTGGTTATTGGCAATTACCGCGGGAGGGCCGGCGTGATAGATGCGCTGCGGGGTACCGCCTTCCAAGTCATTGAAGCCACCGAAGGCCGACGCGGTATCAAGCACGTGCTGGAAGATGCTCCCAGCGTGGTCATAATCAGTGGCACCGCCAACGACGAGGCCCACCTTAGCCTCCTTCGCGCCATTCGCTGTCTCACCTCTGCTCCCATACTGGTCATAGGCTCCGGCCGGGAGACCTGCGCCAACCAGTTTCTGCTTAACGGGGCCAATGGCTTTGTGCCCTTGTCCCGTTACCTCGAAATGACTCCCGTTTACATCAGCACGCTTTTGAGCCGTAACTAAATTTCCTTTAGTTCGATCCAGCTACGGGCGCCGGTCCTGGACCGGAAGCTGCCCCGTACTGGACGATACCCTGCTCCAGGGGGGACTGTGCATAGCCAGCCAGAAAGACCAATGCAGGAATGAGGAGGATGAAGATGGAACTCAGGATAGAATGCCGTAATTTCAACCTTGGCAGAAGGCTCGATGCCCTGGTAAACCGCAAGATGGAACAGGTGCTCCGACGCCTGCCCCAGGTGGACGACGTCAAGGTTGAAATTACCCACGAACCGAACCGGTCTCGGCAGGAACGGTACCAGGCCAAGCTCATGGTAAACATCAGGGGTACAGTGATTCGCGCCGAACGAAGGGGACCCTCCGCCTTGTCCGCGGTTCATAGCGCTGCATCAACCCTGGACAAGCTGGCGGCCCGATTCAAGGGCCAGGTTTACCGCAGCCTTCGGACCCGCGACCACGTTTCCATCAGGCAGCTGCAGGCCGATGAGGCGCTGGAGTTGGACCGGGAACTGGCCCGGGACCTTCTCGCCGAGGAAGATTCCGCGATAACCCTTTAGGCTTCGTCCTAATATGACAGCTTACTGCGCCCCCGGGCCTCAGGAGCCACAAGCCTTAAGGCCCAATCCGAAGAGGTAGGTGTAGCGCCAGCATAATCGTTACCCTTAGAAGGCCGAAGTGAGCCCGAGGCTGCGATTCAGGAAGGAGGCCAAATGTACCAGAAAGTATTAATACCATTGGACGGATCCAAGGAAGCCGAGGAAGTGTTCCCCCTGGTAAGAAACGAGCTCTCAACCGATGGGGAGGTAATCCTGTTGCAGGTAATCCCTCCTACACGGACCCAGATGGTGGGCGGCCACATCATCCTCGGCAGCCAGCAGGAGGAAGCGGACAGGTTTGAAGCCATCGGTTATCTCCGGGCCCTGGTCAGGCAGCAATCCTGGGACGCGGGACAGTGGCGGTTTGAGGTGGAAGTGGACAACTCGGTGGCGGACGGGATCGTCCGGCTGGCCGACAGGGAACAGGTGGACCTGATCGCCATGTACACCCACGACCGAAAGCTTCTGGCCCGCCACATCAAGAGGAGCATTGCAAGGGAAGTCCAGCGCAAGGCCACCGGCGAGGTCCGGGTTTTTGGTACCAGGGAACTCGGTGATCTCACAGCCCTGGAGAACGAGCCGGGTCAATCTGCCGCGACGGATGCCGGCATATATCGACAGGTGGATGTATTCAGCGACCTGAATGCCCAGCAAATCGAAAAGGTCGTGGCCCTGGGCGAGCGGCAAGACGTGCATTCCGGAGACCTGCTGGGTACCGGGGGCGAACTGGGTGAGCACATGTACGTTATCCTCGAAGGGGAGGCCCATCTGAGCACCCATTCGGAGGTGGGAGAGATTTCCGTCAGGATTGCCCGCCCAGGCGAGGCTTTTCCCCTGGCCGCCCTGCTGGGCTCGGGAACCCTGATCACCTCGGGAGAGGCCCTGACCGACATGGAAGTGCTGGCCATTCCCAGGTCGGACCTGCTCATGCTGTGTTCCCGGGAGCCGGAAATTGGTATGAGGCTTTATGCGTCGGTGGGCAGGCTCTTTTCCAACAGGTACGCGGAAACCCTGACTCATCTGACCATCAGCGCGGCCCGCGAGCTGCAGCGAGGCGATTCCTAGCGCATATCCGGGTCTTCCTGATGATATACTCTTGCGCGGTCCTGTGTTCGCAGGCCAGCAATTGAACCGTCGAGAAGGAATAGGTCTCGAGAAACTAGGGGAGCGGAAGCCTTGAGTGTACACGCTTACATATTGTTGAACCTGGAACCGTCGAAGACCCAGTCGGCCATTGAAAAACTGAAGAGCCTGCCCGGCACCGCGGTGCAGGAAGTGTTGGGCCCTTACGACGCGGTTATGGAGGTGGAGGCCGATACCCAGGAGGATATCACCGGCATGCTTCGCAACCGCATCAGGCCCGTGGATGGTGTGTCCAATACCGTAACCTGCATGTGGCTTTAGGCGCTGCCGGCAGGGTACGACGGTAATCTCCGGATGAGCCTGGGCGACCAACTTTGACCGGTATTCTATGTGGGAGCAAGCTGGATGTACGCGAGGATGGTCTGGGGGCATCTAAGACCGAGCAGGTGGGAGGACTACGAGAGCTACTACCGCGAAAAGGTCTTTCCCCTGAACGACAAGATTGACGGGCTGGTTGGTCGGTCCATACTCAGGGGTATCGATGGGGAGGACGAAGCAGTGTCCCTCAGCATTTGGGACACGGAGGATGACCTCCACCGGTATGAGGCCAGCAACCTCCGAAAACAGTTTGCCGACGACATCCATACCAGTTTCACGACCAGCTGGAGCTACATAAACGGCGAATACTGGGTAAGGACCTTTCAGATAGTGGACATCACCCGTTTCCAATGATGTCCGGTTCGACGTCTCCGGTTCAAGAGCCCCGCAACTGACATGCGGGGCTCTTGCCATTGGGGCAGCTATTCCAGTTCGATGCGGCGGGCAGGCGCGAAGTGACGGCCAGGTAGCCAGCGGCTGATTTGAAACGTTGGACGCCGAAAATTGTGCTGATAGGGCCCCCATGTAATTGGTTTTCGTAAGCATTGCCCGAGCCGCCTGTCCTTGCCGGGCGAAATGGTCAAGAATCAGTAGCCAATTGGGAATCTTGTGGTAATATACGGCCAGCTTCAGATCCGGCGAGGCTGATGCATAGCGCCGGATCTGACCTACCCTTATCAGGAGGTACTTTTATGGTTTCCAGTTGGACCCGGTTGCATAAATTCATGGCCGCTTTTGGCGTAATGGCTATGCTGTTTATAGTCGCCTGCGGTTCTGCCGCGCCGGAAACGGTAGAAGTGGTCAGAGAGGTTCCTGTCGAGAGAGAAGTAATCCGCGAAGTCCAGGTTGAAGTTCCCGTCGAAAGGGAAGTTATCAAGGAAGTAGAAGTTGAGAAAACGGTAGTCGAAGAACGCGTGAAGGAAGTCCAGGTGGACAAGATCCTGGTGGCCACGCCAACGCCGGCGCCCGCGCCGCAAGCGGCGGTCCAGTCGGAAGGCCACCTGCGAATTACCTACACGTCCATGGGCAGCGACGGTGTCTACCCCAAGGCCAGCAACGTCAATGCCGGCGGCAAGGATGTCAACTCATCAATGTATGACGTTGTCATAGGCTCCGACGCCCAGGGGGCGTTCAGCAAAGAGACGGGCCTGGCTAATGACTGGTCGGTTTCTCCTGACGGCAAGGTGCACACCGTCCACCTGCGACAAGGTGTAATGTTCCACAACAACACCGAAGTGACGTCAGAGGATGTGTTGTTCAGCGCACTGGAAGTGATGGAAGAAGACGCGCAGAATGCTTTCATCAACGAGTTGACCCCGCTGTGGGATAGCTATGACACTCCAGATGCATATACCTGGGTGATCAATTGCCACACTCCGTGCCTGTATGCGCCGTGGATTTTCTCCGGCGTGCGCGGCACTGAGGGTATGATCGTTCCCAAGGCCCACTACGAGGCGATTGGGGAAGAGGAATTCGCCAAGTCTCCCATCGGCAGTGGTCCTTACATGTTTGTTGACCAGGTTCTTGGCGCCTCTGTGGAGGTGGAGTCCATCAACCGTCCCCACTTCAGGGGCGGGGCTGGCGGCAGCATACCCAAATACGCACGGATAACCTTCCTGGGCGTGTCGGAAGAGACCACCAGGATCGCTATGCTAAAGTCCGGCCAGACCGACGTAATTGACGTCAGCCGCGAGCGGATAGCGCCCCTGGCCGACGATGGCTTTAACATATTCTACAAGGAGCGCGCCCTGCTCTCGGGCATGTACTTCTTCCAGCAATGGGAGGAAGGCAACCCCTTCGGAGACATCCGGGTACGGGAGGCTTTGAATATAGCCATCAACCGGGATGCCATCCTGGAGCATATCTTCCTGGGCCGCGGCAGCACCACGCTGTACCCCATGGGCAGCTATGCAGCCGCCAGCGGCTACGACCCCCAGCAGAGTTCCTACCCCTACGATCCGGACCGGGCCCGTCAGTTGCTGACGGAAGCGGGTTACACTGACGGCAACCCGCTGGAAATCAAGCTGGCCATCTACTCCTTTGGCGGCATAGCTGAGTTCCCCCGGATGATCGAGGCCATAGGCGCCGACTTTGAAGCGGTTGGGGTGAAGGTCAACTTCCAGCCCACCGAATACGGAACCCTGCGAAGCATGCGACGCGCATGGAGCCTGGGCGGAGGCTGGGTAGGTCCCTGGGGAACTCATAACCGGGCGGCGCCGGCAGAGATCTTGAGCATTGTGAAGGTGCTGAAGCACTCTGAAGCACCCTATACCACGTACAAGAACCCCGAGTTCGACGCAATCATGAACCAGGCGTTTGCCTCTACAGACCCGGATGAGGTCAAGGTGCTGATCGGCCAGATGCAGCAACATCTGCTTGCCAACTATGACGGCATTCCTCTCTTCGAGGTGGACTCGTCCTTTGCCGCCATACCGGAGATCACCTACTGGAACACCGGGAAAGATTCTTACGACAATAACGTGGACAGTCTCTTCTTCCCCGAACTCAGGTGGTAAAGTTCTTCGATATCAATTGCTGTGGAGCAAATCAGGGGCGGGCCTATAACCCGCCCCATCAACACATACCGGTTGACATCTTAGGGGTCCATCGGCCGTCTCCAATTAAGGACGGAATATGCAACGCTACATTGTAATGAGGGCGGGGCAGTCGATAATTGCCCTCATCATCCTGTCGATGATCATATTTGCCCTTGGTCGCTTCACAGGAGACCCGATAATCCTCCTGTTGCCCCAGGAGGCCAGCCAGGAGACGGAGGACGCAATCCGCGCCCACTACGGCCTTGACCAGCCCTGGCCGGTTCAATACTGGAAGTTCATCAGCAATGCGGCCCGGTTTGAATTCGGTGTCTCAATAAAGTCCAAGCGCCCGGTTATGGACCTGATCGGTCCCAAGGTGATGAACTCTCTCAGGCTGGGACTGGCGGGGATGGCCATAACCCTGATAATAGGCATACCGTTAGGTGTGCTTGCGGCGGTTAAACGTGACACCTTCTTTGACGGTGGGGCCAAGCTGATTGCCATTCTCGGTCAGTCATTGCCCCAGTTCTGGGTCGGAATAATGCTTATCCAGTTCTTTACCGTACAGTTAGACCTGTTGCCGGCAGCGGGAACGGGAGGATTCACCCACTACATCATGCCGGCCTTTACGTTGGGTTGGTGGGTGGCGGCGGCGGTAATGCGGCTGCTCCGCTCCAGTATGCTGGACGCGCTGGATGGCGAATACATCAAGATGGCCAGAATTAAGGGCCTGCCGGAATACAAGATCGTCTGGAAGCATACCTTCAAGAACGCCCTGATTCCGGTACTGACCTTTGCTGGCACCTATCTGGCGACCTTCATAACGGGGGCCATTCTGGTGGAGACCGTGTTTGCCTGGCCCGGCCTGGGGCGCCTGGTGTATGACTCCATTATCTGGCGTGACTTCCCGGTCCTGCAGACGCTGGTGATGATGATCGCGGCCGTGGTAATCACCGTAAACCTGGCGGTTGACATCGCCTACGCTTATATTGACCCACGCATCCGGTACAACTAGAAAGGAGGGCGAACTTTGGCGACGACGAGTACAGCTCTAGCCGGAAGACCAGCCTTCCGGCAACGGGGAAGGCAAGCGGCAGAGGCCTTGAAGCGGGCTCCGCTGATACCCCTGGCGATCATTGTAATTGTGGTGTTTACGGCCACTTTTGCGCCTCTGCTGACGCCCCATAGCACCACCCAGCCATCGCTGGCCGACCGGCTCACCCCTCCGGTCTGGCAGGAAGGCGGAGTCTGGGAGCACCCGCTGGGTACCGATGCCCTGGGCAGAGACCTGGCAACCCGGCTGATGTATGGCGGGCGGGTATCAATGCTGGTAGCCGTCTTTACGCTGGCTATCGGCGGTGGAATCGGGACAGCCATTGGCCTGGTGTCGGGCTACTTTGGCGGGAGGGTAGATGCGATTTGCATGCGCAGCGCGGACAGTACCCTTGCCTTCCCCATCATTCTGTTTGCTATTCTCCTCGTAGTGGCAGTGGGGCCCAACCTGGCCAACGTGGTTGTCGCCATTGCCCTGGTACTTTGGGCCAGGTATGCCCGGGTAATTCGGGGAGAGGTGCTGGCCCTTAAGGAGAGAGACTTCATCGCCAGGGCGAGGGTTGCGGGTTGTTCTCACCTGCGGATTCTTCTGTTCCACCTGTTCCCCAATACGGTGAACACCCTGCTGGTGCTGCTTACGCTGCAGGTGGGATGGGTGATCATTGTTGAGGCTTCACTGAGCTTCCTGGGAGCGGGCATTCCGCCCCCGACTCCGGCCTGGGGCAGCATGGTCTCGGACGGGCGTGAGTATGTGGATACGGCTTGGTGGGTCTCGGCCATTCCCGGGCTGGCAATTATGCTGACGGTGGTAGCCTTCAACCTGTTCGGTGACTGGCTGCGGGACACGCTGGACCCCAAGTTGAGACAGGTGTCTTAGGGCCTGGCTGATCTGAGGGGCAATTTTGAGGGGCGGGTTTCAAACCCGCCCCTCTCGTGTTGGCTAACCGTGGGCACCGCCGGGTCTAGTCGTAGCGGACGCGCTCGGAACTGCTGGGGCCCCAGGGCGGGGGAGCAACCACGTCCCAATCAGAGACCACGTCCACCACGGCCGGGCGGTTGGAGGCCAGGGCCTCGTCGATGGCGCTTGAGATGTTGGCGGGGTCGGTCACGCGGATGCCGAAGCAGCCCATGGACTCGGCCACTTTGGCCAGGTCCACATCGGTGAATTGCCACATGGCGTCGGCATTCATACCAGGGTAATTGGCGTTGACTACGCGCTCGTCCCCCACGCGACACTGGTTGAGGGAACGGTTGTCGTTAACCACGATGACAGCGTTGATGCCGTAGCGAGCCGCGGTCTCCAGTTCAGACACGTGATACCAGAAGCCGCCGTCTCCGGTATAGGCCACCACCGGTCGGTCGGGCAGCGCGCACTTGGCGCCGAGGGCGGCGGGCAAAGCCCAGCCCAGCGAACCGGCGGCCCGCATGTACTCCTGTTGCGCGTGGTGGAGTTCGATGTATGCGCCAGTCCAGATTCCGGCGTGACCGGTATCGGAGACCAGCATGGCGTCGGCCGGCAGATTGTCGGTGAACTCCTGGCAGAGGCGTTCCGGCCGGATGGGCTGGGCGTCTGAGTGCCAGTCAGGCGAGACTTCGTCACGAAATTCCTGGACAAGCTGCTGAATGCGTTCGACCCACTCCACACGGGCCACGGGCTCCAGCGCCTCCACCAGGCGGGAAACCGTGGCCTTGGCGTCCCCCTGAATTGCCACGGTTGTGGGGAAGCTGCGCCCCAACTCTGAGGCGTCGATATCAATCTGGATAATCTTGGCGCCAGGCAGCGGGATGCGCCAGTCCAGGGTTACCTGGCTGCCGGTCTGGCTGCCGATGAATATGGCCAGATCGGCCTCGGCTACGACGCGATTGGCGCACCAGCGGGAATAGGCGCCACAGACGCCCACGGACAGGGGATGATTTTCGGGGATGGTGCCCTTGGCGTTGAGGGATGTGGCCACGGGAATGTTGAGCATTTCGGCCAGCTTGACGACCTCTTCCTGGGCGCCCGAGGAGGTAACACCGCCACCGGCCACTATGACCGGACGGCGGGACTCGGCCAGGACCTGGACGGTGCGCCGGATCTGTTCCTGACTGGGCTCCGGACGCAGCGTGGACCGCTTCATGAAGTCTTCCTCGATGATGACTTCCATTTCGGTTTCGCCGTTCTCGATGACTTCGCCCTGGATGCCCATGAAGTCCATATGCACGGGGCCGGGCGCGCCGGAGGTAGCTTCCCGGAAGGCCTGACGCAACAGGTGGGGCAGCTGCTCAACGGTGTCCACGGCGACGGAATACTTGGTGGTGGAGCTGAAGGGGCGAAAGTGGTCGATTTCCTGGTATGAGTTGCGGTACTGGTGGGAAAGAGGCCGGTGGCCGGTGATGGCTATCACGGGGGAAAGGCCCAGGAACGGATCCTGCAGACCCGCAGCCAGGTTGGCCGCGCCCACGGACTGGGCCATGCAAACGGCGGGACCGTTGGACGCGCGAGCGTAACCATCAGCCATGTATGCCGCCGCCTTCTCTCCGTGGCAGACGATCCTTTCGATTCCTGCAATTTCCAGCTCCGCCAGGATGCGGCGGGCGATGGAAGGGACATAAAAGACATGGGTCAGGCCATACCCTTTGAGTGTTTCCGCCACAAACCTGGCGCCAGTCATTGTTGGCATGGTTGGACCTCCAATTTGTTCCTGTGGTTAGACGGCTGAACATTAGCACCATACCTAGCTACAGTCAACCGAAGAGAGCCGCGCAGCAGTCGCTTCAAAGCGCCGCGCGCCTGACGGAGAAAAACCTGTCTTTCTCACCATTTGGTCTCCTTTGACCGCATTTCGCGTCAATTCATACCTGAAGGCGTGGCCTGGTCCTGGGCCATTCTGGTTGAATTGGGTGACCCTCTCCCGTTGCTGTCTTCGTGTTTCGCCAAGTTTTGCGGGGCAGGCGGGTGGGTTTGGGCAATCCGGACATTCGGCGCTTAAGGCAATGGTAGGTAACTGGCACGCCGAAGGGGAAGGTGAGCAGGTCAGTGATCCTGGCCTGGGTCGGGGACAAGAACCGGCCGGCGCCAGCGTCGGCCTGGCCCGGGAGCCAGTCAGAATCAGATTGACTTCCAATACCGGTTACCATACACTCTAGCGCGCCAATCAGACAGGATGACATAAGGAGACAAGAATGCCTGAGCTTAGCGTTTTGCTGCAGGGAAGCCCGCTGCGGACTGATGTAGGCGTGGTGGGGTTCTGTTCCGTGGTATTGATTGAGGGAGACAAGCGCATCCTGGTGGACGTCGGTCACGTCGGGCGCCGCACGGCCCTGGAAAACGCGCTAAAGGCACGGGGACTAACACCGGAAGACATTGACATTACTATTATGAGCCACGCCCACTGGGATCACAGCCAGAACTACGACCTGTTCCAGCATGCGCCCATGCTGGTGCATCCCCTGGAGCGAAAGTACGCCCACAAGCCTCACCGCAACGACTGGGCAACTCCGGCCTGGTCGGGGGCGATGATCGAGTTTCAGCCGCAGGTACAAGAGGTGGAGGAAGGGCACGTCGTGGAGCCCGGGGTTACGATAATGCACACGCCGGGGCATTCACCCGGGAGCATATCGGTGATGGTGGATACTCCCCAGGGACTTAGCATTGTTTCGGGAGACGTTCTGCACTACTTGGCCGTGGCCCTGACCCGCAGGAATCCGCTGGTGTTTTGGGATGAGAAGGATGCAACGCAGAGCATTGACCGCATAGTGGAGCAGGCGGACATCATCTACCCCGGCCACGACCGGGCCTTTCACGTCGTTAACGGAGAGATTGAATACCTGGAAGAGACAAAGATGACGGTGGCCGGCCTGGACCCGGAAGACCCCAACATCACCTTCGACTTTGCGCCGCGGCCCATCTGGATTATGCCGGGGATTGAGGACCAGACGCTGGAAAGGTTGGGCTGAAAGAACAGGAACTGTAGAGAAAAATTCCGGGACGGGGCGCAAAGCCCCGTCCCGTCTTCGTTTTGCTGGGTCCTTCCCCGCGCCATCAGCAGGGCCCGGCTCTCTACCCTGCCGGGATTGCCCGCTTCGCAGGGCTGAATCACCGCTTCGCCGGCCTGCGGCGGAATCCAGCGGGTTTCTGCGAAGTGAGATGCCAGTATCCGCACGGAGCCCGATACGGCCACTGCGAGCCGAACTTCCGCCGGTATCGTACCGCCGCCTCCGCGGCCGTCGCCCTGTTGTCGTACACGACCTTGTTCCTGGTTCCGCTGCCGTCCAGGCATATACTGCAGCGGCGCAAGCCCCTGTCATAGAAATACTGGGGGCCAAGGCTTCGTCCGACCCCGAAAGCCAGGGCCAGCAGAACCACAAGCGCCAATGCAATGGACCAGGGGTTTGCCCAGATCCAGCCCAGGGCGGTTTGGACCAATTCCGCTGCGTTCATGTCCCCTGCACCAGCCCAGGAAGCGGCGGGCTACAACCGTGACGGGCGACGCGCCCGAACCTGATTCGCCGCTATCGCCCCGACAGTTTCACCGGCAGTCCCGTCCGCGCGGCCTCCTCGATGGCCAGCGTCACCTCAACCGTGCGGCGGCCTTCCCGGGCCGTGGTGTGGGAGCAGGGCGTACCGGCGGAAAGGTGGTCCAGCCAGGAGCGGGTCTCGTTGGCGATGGGGCCCCAGTACTCGCCCATCGCCCAGTCGCCCGATGAGTTGCTCTGCATGAACAGGGCGTCCACATAATGATCGGGCACATAGGCGTGGGGCACACCCTTGTCGGTGAACAGGAAACTGTCCTTGTTGTCCATGTCCAGAACTATCACGCCGTCCTCACCCAGCACCTCGAAGCGGGCGCTCTGGCCATAGGTGGGGTAGCGGGCCGGCAGGGCGTAGCATATGCCCAGGTTAACCAGGCAGCCGTTCTCAAAGGTAATGATGGCCCAGGTAACGTCGTGGATGTCGTGGCCCATATCCTTGTACAGCCCGTAATTGCCCCGGGCGATGACCTCCACGGGACGGACGTCGTCCAGGTACCAGCAGGCCATGTCCACGTAATAGGTAAGAGCGTCCAAAACGGGAGTGGCTTCGGGTGAACGCTTGAGGATTTCCATCATGTGGGCGCGGGAGTTGTACACCCGGGACTGGATGCCAATAATGCCGCCCAGCCTGCCCTGGGCCACCTGTTCGCGGGCCAGCATCCAGCGGCGGTCGTGGCGGCGGGAGTAGCCAATGCGGAGCTCAACGCCGGTGCGGTCAACCGCCTCTACTATTTTGTCGGTGTCGTCCAGGGTAAGGGCCAGGGGCTTCTCGACGAACACAGGCTTCCCCAGTTCCAGGGCCTGCAGGATGGGTTCGACATGCTCGTGCTCGGGGGTTGAAATCACGACAGTGTTGACCTGGGGGTCGGAAATGATGCGGTAGTTGTCGCTGGAGGTGAGGTCGGCATTGACCTGCTCTCCCAGCATTCCGGCCTTCTCGGCGTCGATATCGGATACGGCGAGGAAACGTACGGAAGGGTGGCGGGAAGCCATGTTGGCGCGGAGGGTGCCAATGCGGCCGGAACCGACAACGGCGACGCCCAGGTCTTGCTTTTGCATCAAGGTGACTCCTTTGCTAGTTTATCCACGAAGAGGCACGAAGGATCACGAAGGCCCAATTTTGTTACTTTCCGTTATCATCACCGGACGAGATATGTGCTTGAATCTTGCGGGTACCAAATTGGTACGATCGGGAGCCACAGTCAACATGGCGCCAGTCAAGGTCAAGTGGCCTAGCTTAACTGGGTCTGAATGGCATCCGAAAATCGCAATGGTCGTGGTTTCGCTTCCTTGTAGCTTAACCTTAACCTCGCCTATTTGGTTTTCCACCACACTACCGTCGGCCAACTCACACTCAATGCGGCGAATGGGTACTACGCCAAGTTGCCGTAGCAAGGATCCCGGCAGGCAAGAAAAGCAGTTCCTGGTGTCAACCATAGCGTCAATGGCGACGGAACGGTTGCCGTCGGGGGAGAAGATTTCTATTGGAACGGTGAAATGAGCCATTGAACACCCCAAATGCCGCACCCTTTCAAACTTAACCGTCTGCTATTCGTACCATTCTAGTCAATGCCCGCAATCGGGCGGAGGCCTGCGGCATTTCCAGTTCTATCACTTCTTTTCTCAAGCTGCGGAGATAGCTGGATACCGAGAATACCCAAAGTTCCGGAAAGTCGCCATGTTCCGGCCAAGGAAATACATCGCTGTTGGTTTTGGCGGTGGGGTTGGGAATACTGAACAGGTGGCCACCCTTAGCTAGCTGCCGCCCTTGAGACCTGCTTCCGAGGCCAATTGGGTACCAGAAAATTAGTAATGGCAGGATTTCCCGACTCTCGGCATCTTTCGGCGGTTTCATCGGTACCAATACTTTTGCAACCAACTTATTACTCAGGCTCTTGTTTATAGGGTCCCACACTTTGCCCCAGTTTCGCCGCTTTTCCTCCAAGAGTTGCGCTCTTGTTGCACATAAAGACACCTTCTTACCACCTATAGCATGGGCAGACCAACTCTTGATTTCGGTCTGGAAGAGATACCTCTTGCCTTCGAAGTCGGCCTCAATCCATCGGTCTAGGAGCGGCCCTTTCCGCTTTCCGGTTCCTACCGGTTCCGTTCGCACTAAGACCTTACCAGCTCCATTTGCTTCAAGGCAGTGCTGAAAGGTGGCCGCTCCTAAATCCTCTCCAAGAACGCTGACAATCGCAGTAGCGTTTCCCAGTGACGACTCTGGTTTCTCGTCAAGAAAGTTAAGTGCTTTCTTGACGTTGAGGGACAGGACTGATAGTTCTGGCATATCCAAGTGTCTCCGGCAAAGGACTTTTCCCCACTGCAAAATCGCTCTACAACTGTTTCCCATATAAACACGAAGAACCACGAAATTGCAACTTGCGCTTTCGTGGTTCTTCGTATGGCTTCTGGACTATATTGATTGTGCGGCAGCGTGTACCAGGCGCTGCCGTGCTAGCTTTTCTGGTAAATCCTGCCGCCTGCGTCGCGGAACTCCTGGGACTTTTCCTGCATTCCCACGTCGATGGCTTTATCGGTGCTCAGGCCACGCTGGGCGGCGTATTCACGCACGTCCTGGGTAATTTTCATGGCGCAGAACTTGGGGCCGCACATTGAGCAGAAGTGGGCCACCTTGGCGCCCGTGGCAGGGAGGGTCTCATCGTGATAGTCGCGGGCTGTTTCCGGGTCCAGGGCCAGGTTGAACTGGTCCTCCCACCGGAACTCGAACCGGGCCTTGGACAGGGCGTCGTCCCACTGGGCGGCCCGGGGATGGCCCTTGGCCACGTCGGCGGCGTGGGCGGCGATCTTGTAGGTGATCACGCCCTCCTTCACGTCCTGCTTGTTGGGCAGTCCAAGATGCTCCTTGGGGGTGACGTAGCAGAGCATGGCGGTGCCGTACATACCGATCATGGCGGCGCCAATGCCGGAGGTGATGTGGTCGTAGCCCGGGGCTATATCGGTGGTTAGGGGGCCCAGGGTGTAGAAGGGAGCCTCGTGGCAGACTTCCAGCTGCCGGTCCATGTTCTCCTTGATTTTGTGCATGGGAACGTGGCCCGGGCCCTCGATCATTACCTGGACGTCGTGCTCCCAGGCGAACTGGGTCAGCTCACCCAGGGTCTGCAGTTCGCCGAACTGGGCCTCGTCGTTGGCGTCGGCGATGGAGCCGGGGCGCAGGCCGTCGCCCAGGGAGAAGGACACGTCGTAGGCACGCATGATCTCGCAGAGTTCCTCAAAATGGGTGTAGAGGAAATTCTCCTGGTGGTGGGCCAGGCACCAGCCGGCCATGATGGAGCCGCCACGGGAGACGATGCCGGTTACCCGGTTGGCGGTCAGGGGAACGTAGCGCAGCAAGACGCCGGCGTGGATGGTGAAGTAGTCCACTCCCTGTTCGCACTGCTCAATGATGGTGTCCCGGTATATCTCCCACGTCAGTTCCTCGGGGTTGCCGTCCACTTTTTCCAGGGCCTGGTAGATGGGAACGGTGCCGATGGGTACGGGGGAGTTGCGGATGATCCACTCCCGGGTCGTGTGGATGTCGCTGCCGGTGGAGAGGTCCATCACGGTGTCGGCGCCCCAGCGAGTGGCCCAGAGCATCTTTTCCACCTCTTCGCGGATGGAGGAGGTGATGGCCGAGTTGCCGATGTTGGCGTTGATCTTAACCTGGAAATTGCGGCCGATGATCATCGGTTCAGTTTCCGGATGGTTAACGTTGGAGGGAATGATGGCCCGGCCGCTGGCCACTTCCTGGCGCACAAAATCGGGTTCGACGCCTTCGCGGATGGCAATGTACTCCATCTCGGGGGTGACTATGCCCTGCTTGGCATAGTGCATCTGGGTTACCGCCCGTCCGGCCTTGCCGCGCAGCGGACGCCGGGCCAGGCTGGGGAAGGGCTGACCCTTGTCCTGGCCACGGTAAATTACGGGAGCAGCCTCATACTCTTCCACATCGCCGCGCTCCAGGATCCAGGGACGGCGCAGGGCGGGCAAACCCTGGCCCAGGTGCAGCCGGGCAGCGTCGTCGGTATAGGGGCCGCTGGTGTCGTAGATATTCAGGGGAAGGTTCTGTTCGTCGCCGAAGCGCCCCGACGTGGGGGTGAGAGTTACCTCGCGGAAGGGGACCTTTACATCTTCTCGGGACCCCGTTATATAGACCTTTTTGCTGGCCGGGAATGCTGACTTGCCTTGAATTTCCAGGTCGGACTGGGTCTGGGTCATGGAGTACCTCCCTATTTATCGGCCTAATTGGCCGTGCAGTTATGGATGGTCTCGTAGTATCCGGTGTTCGAGCCTCCTAGTCGTCAGCCGCCGACGGGCTGTCTATGAGGGCGACGCTGGAGTCCAGGACCTCGAAGTCAAACTCTTCATTCGGGAATTTCGCCCGATGGCCAAATATAATTCCCACGGTTACCGCCGATGAAATGACCAGCGCCGATGCAAATGCCCAGAACATCTGCCCGCCTTCCGGGGCAGTCAGCGCCCACGGTGAGAGCAGGTCCGGTTTGGGATAGAACAGAGCCCCGATTACGATGCCAATGCCCCCGGCCACCAACACTCCATATCCGGGCATGTGGCGGGAATAGAGACCCACCAGCACCGGCGTTACCAGGGCCGCGCCCAGCAGGTCGGCAATCAGGAACACATAGAGAACACTGTGCCCCTGGGACGCCACGATGATGGCCGGTATGGCGACTATAACGGTGACGCCCCGAGCCAGATTCATCAGGGTCCCCCGCTGAGTGCCAAAACCGGCGAGGTCTGCCGCAATGCCGCTGGCGATACCGTTCATCAATGTGTCAAGGGTGCTCATGGCCAGCATCAGGGCGCAGATGAGCATGAGGAAGTGCATCCACACGGGAAAGACGTCGGCGGCCAGGGCAAACAGGGCAGCGGCTACTTCCGGATAGCCGAAGGGCGAAACCGACCCGTGGCCCACGGCGGCAATGCCGGACATGCCCATAAGGAAGGTAAGCGGGATGGCGATGGCCACGGCGCCCCACAGGCTGCGGTTAAGCGCTCGCTGGTCTTGCACCGTGTAAACCCGCTGCCACATGCCGGGGTGGAAGGCATTGGAGGCCACGATGCCGATGATCAGTACGATGGCAAAGAAGTAACTGCCGGAGGAACTGGCGGAAAGCAGGCCGGCATCGGCGGCGGAGGACCATGCATCCGTGTCGCTCAACAGATAGGCCGCGACAATGACCAGCAACAACAGGACGGGTATCAGCACCCAAAACTGGATGCGGTCGGTAAAGATGGAGGTGCGCAGCCCGCCGTAGGCGGTGTAAGCGACGACTACCACTCCCACCGCCACTGCTGTGGCCCAGAGGGGTGACTCGGTAAGGTTGCTTACGGCCGCGGTAATCGCGGTCAACTCGGCGGTGATGAAGATGCCCATTATGAAGATAATGGACAGGAAAATGGTTACAAAGGGGACTATTCCGAACCGGTATCGAACGTACTCGGTGAGAGAGTGTCCGTTGGGCATTACCTGTCGGATGCGGGGACCGACAAACATGTAGAGGACCGGTATTCCGGCCATGCCGATGGCGTAGCCCACCAGGGAAATGATGCCGAAGTTGGCGCCGGACTCGCCGGGGCTGAGCAACACCCAGGTGCCGAACATGGAGGCCACCAGGGTCGCGATGCCGACGTTGACGGGCGCGTGGTTGCGGGAGACGGTGTAATCCTCAACGCTTTGACCGCGCCGCTTCCAGGAGTAGGCGACGCCGAGGACGAGAAAGACAGCACATACGACTATCAATACAACGACGCCAAAGGTCGTATCCAGCATAACCATCCTCCCCTCTTGTCAGACCGGGTCGGGCAGGTCGCGTGGACACAAAAAAACCGCCAGGTCTGTGGCTTCTGGCGGAAAATAAGAGGAAATCCCAGTTCCTACGCCGGCATTACCCGGATCAGGTGCTGCGGTCGGCGGCTTCGGGGCCGCCCTCTCAGCCTGGCATAACCAAGCTCCCGCCAGTGTCATATTGAGTTGTGCGCTGACAGTAACACAGGCAGCAGGGGTGGTCAAGGGCAGACCCAGGTTTTTCCTTGACAACCCCGCCGGTCAAGATACAATTCCAGTCAAGTAGCCCAGTCCAACTTCACGAAGGAGAAGCTGATATGCCGTTCTACGAAAGAGGCGACGTACGGATTTATTACGAAGAGCAGGGTTCGGGATTTCCCCTGCTGTTGACCCCGGGTGGCGGCCTCAATTCCATTGCCGCCGGCTGGCCGAGACAGGTTTTTGACGGTATGGATACTTTCAAGAACGATTTCCGCTGCATAACCATGGACCAGCGCAACGCCAACGACGGGCAGTCCACCGGCCCCGTTCAGGTAGAAGACCCCTGGGGAGCCTTCGCCGACGATCAGTTGGGCCTGATGGACCACCTGGGCATCAATGAGTTCCTCTTTATTGGCTACTGCATTGGTGGCCCCTTTGCCATGAAGCTGATCGAGCGGGCCCCCGAGAGAGTTATGGCTGCCGTCCTGTGCCAGCCCGTGGGTCATTCGGACAAGACCCCCGACTCCATGTACGACTCGGGAGTGGATATATGGGCTCCTGAGCTGATGAAGAACCGGCCCGACGTTACGATGGAAATCGTGGAGCAGTACCTTCACAACCTGTATCGCTTGCAGCCGGACTTCTTCTATTGTGTATCCAGGGACTTTGCCCGGCAGTGCCAGACTCCATTGCTGGTTATGCCCGACGACACGCCGTCGCATTCCTATGAAGCGGCAATGGCCATGGCCGAACTGGCCCCCAAGGCACAGGTCACGGCCTACCCCTGGAAGGAGGACCCGGATATCAAGGCCAACACCATCGAGCAGGTCCGGGAGTTCCTGAAGGCCCACCAGCCGGTGAAGGCCACAGCCTGAGTCCCGCTCATACCTCTGGAAACCCAAGAGCGCCCGGGCGTCCATGGACGCACGGGGGCTTTTTCATTTGAGGGCATTCCTTTCCCTGGGGCTGGTATGAAGGGAGAGGTTCCGGATGGAAACTGGCACTCCCACGCCGGCCTTCTCCCACTGAAGCACACCGAATACCTCCGGTGGCCTGCTACCTTATCAGCCGCTCTGCCATACGCTCCAGTTGCTCGGACATTTCCGACTCGGAGTCGCAATGCTGGGGCCAGACGGAAACTCGCAGCGCGCCGGCGTTGATGAAGTCCTCAACCTGCTGCCTGGTGGTGTCGGGGGGCTGGCCAAAGACGGAAATGGTGAGGGATTCTGGGGTGCGCCCGTACTCGCCGGCCAAAGCGTCCAGCTGGTTGCGTCCGGCCTCGATCATCTCGGGGTTGGCCCGGTTGGGAAGCCAACCGTCTCCCCAGCGGGCCACACGGCGCAGCACGTTGGGGGCATTGCCGCCCAGGAGCACGGGCGGGTGGGGCTTCTGGTAGGGTTTGGGGTTCATATAGACGGGCGGGAAGTCGTAGTACTTGCCATGAAACTCGGCCTCGTCCCTGGTCCACAGTTCCTTTAGGGCGAGTACTGCTTCCCTGGCCTGGGACCAGCGATGGTCGAAATCGCCGCCCATCATGGTAGTCTCCTCCCGATTCCAGCCGGCGCCCACGCCAAAGACGAACCGTCCCTGGCTGTGCAGGTCCAGAACAGAGATCTGCTTGGCCAGGATAAGGGGATTGCGCTCGGGGACCAGGGTGATGCCGGTGCAGAGTTTAATCCGCTCTGTCACCGCTGCGGCCATGGCCAGGGCGATGTAGGGCTCGGTGAAGTGGGCGTAGGTCCAGGGAATCTCCCCGCCAGTGGCAGGGAAGGGACTCTCACTGTGTACCGGCAGGATGGGATGCTCGTGGTACCAAAGGGACTCGAAACCCAGTTCTTCCGCCTTGCGGGCATAGAAGGCTGGGTCCAGCGTGTAGGCGGGAAGGGGTACTACCAATCCTACGGACATTAAAACCTCCAGCGCCTGGCTCAGGCGTTATGGGTTTATGACGCTGCTGTGGCGATTGACTACAAAGGTTTCCCGATTCTCGATGAAGTCCGTGACCGCGCTGGCTACCGCTTCGGGACGTTCCGCGGCGGGCAGGTGGGCTGTATCGTACACCAGGGAGACATGGCAATTGGGAATGGATCCCCGATAAGTGGATGGAGCCTCTTTCGAGATGAGGCGGTCCCTGGTGCCAAATACTGCCAGGGTTGGGCTTTTGACTTGGGGAAGCATTGCCTCCAGATCATTGTCTGAGTCCCTGGGAGCGAGTATTGACCTCAAATCAACGCCGGCTGGCAGATCGCCAGTGTTGTCGAATTGCTCGGGGTGGGCAAGCAAGAGGGATGACCACTGATCCTGGCTCAGGTCGGACAGGGCGTCAGCAGGACGAACGGCGGTCGGTGACAAAAGGACGAGGGATTCGGCAGGTTCCGGGTCCCTGGCTAATCTCAAGACAGTACGGAGCGCTACATTGGCTCCCCCGGATGAGCCCACCAGGTTGTAGGCGTCTCCCGCCAGCATTTCTGCCGCCTCGCGCACGGCTGGCTCAATTCCCTCTGCTTCGCCGGATGCCAGTTCCAGGATAAAGAGGTGGAAACTCCGGGCCAGGGCATCGTAGAAATCCTGGCTGCCCCAGCGAAGTGATTCCAGGAATATCACGGGGAGACCGTTTCCGGCTTCTCTGCAGTTCAGGGTTAACCCGCCCGCATTTACCGGGTATTCCCTGAAGGTTACGACTGGCTGGTTAGTGGCCATGCTGTGGTGGTGGCGTCCTCCTGGTTCAGGGACGCCGCCTAAAACTCCTTGATCTGGGGAAGCGCTTCCTTGCCAAACAGTTCGATTTCCCGCATTACTTCGCCGTGAGTCAGGCCCGGCTGCTGGAAGAACAGGTCCATTACTCCGACGCCGCAACGGTCGTGGTATTCCTTCATTTTGCTGGCTATAGTATCAGGACTGCCCAGGAAGTTTAGGCCCAGGGACCGGCCTACAACATCGCCCTGGGGGCTTCCGGCCAGGATCCGGCGCAGGTCGAACTCCTCGCCCGAACGAGCAGCCTGGATCACCTGGGCCACCGACCGCTGCAACTGGATGGCGGGTCGGGGCTGGCCGCCTGGCAACGCATGCAGCCAGTCCTGGGCCTGCTGGTCCGTTTCGGCGATGTAGATATTGCCACGGAATACTACCTGGTCGGGAGTGGGTTGCCAGCCGGCTTCGTTGCACCAGTTGAAGTATTTCTCGGCGATGGGTTCCATCAGCTCTACCGGGATGAAGGAAACGCCCAGGCCCATGCCGTTCTCGGCAGCGTACCTGACCGTGTCATCGCTGCGGGTGGCCATGATAGTGGGTGGCAAGGGCTGCTGCACCGGTCGGGGCCAGACGGACACCGTCCGGAAGTTGTAGTATCGGCCTTCCCAGGAAAAAGGCTGCTCCTCGGTAAGGGCCTTGCGGATCAGGTCCATGCCCTCGAAGAGCATCTCCCGGCCCTCGGACGGGTTAACGCCATAGACCTGGTCTTCGTTGGGCGTACCACGGAGAAATCCCATGATGAGGCGGCCGTCGGAAATGTTGTCCAGCATTCCCATTTCCTCGGCAATGCGGACCGGATTGTTCAGGGGCAGGAGGGGGCCCAGCATGGCCAGCTTGACCTTCTTGCAGCGCTCGGCCACCGCCGCCGCCATCACGGCAGGATTGCCCGTGGCGATGCGGCCCGAGTAATGGTGCTCGGAAAAGCTGACCCACTCGAACCCCATCTCTTCCGCGAACTCGCATTCATCCATCCCTTCCTGGTAGCTCTGGACAGAAAGACGGGGGTCGTGGCAGGCCGGCGGGATGGGCCAGCCCTCGGGGAATAGGTGACGTTCGGAATACCCCATTGCGCCCAAGTAGGATGCTTTCATATTTCTTCTCGCTGGGTGGGCAGGGAATTCTTCGCAAATGTTGCACGGTGATCAGCCGGGTGTAATGCGTTAAGTCTAAGATTGGGTGGTAGCCCTGTCAATGAGAGGGTAAGCCAGGCAAGGCCCGATGGCCGTGGTCTTGCCTTGACGGGCAGAGGCAGGGTAACTACATTAAGCAGGCAAGTTCAGGGAGGAAGCGCCACAATTGCCGGACCACGGAGACAAGAATGAAGTATGACGTAATTATCATCGGCGCCGGTTCCGCCGGCAGCGTCCTGGCCACTCGCCTGTCTGAAGATCCTGGCCGATCGGTGCTGCTGCTGGAGGCCGGACCCGACTATCCCAGCTTCGATCAGATTCCCGACGACGTGAAATACGGCTACAACACGGCCCGAGCCGTGTCGGGACCGCACATGTGGGGCTACCGCGCCAAGGCCAGGCCCGAGCATGACAACACCTTCCACCTGCCCCGGGGCAAGGTGATCGGCGGCAGCAGCTCCGTCAACGGCCAGGTATGGCTGCGGGCGGTGCCAGAGGACTTCGACAATTGGGTGAACTGGGGCAATGAGGAGTGGTCTTACCAGGAAATAATGCCCTACTTGAATCGAATAGAAACTGACCTGGACTTTGGCGGGGATTTTCATGGCTCGGAAGGTCCCATTCCGGTGCGCCGGCACAAACGGGAAGAATGGCTGCCAACGCAGGAGGCCTTCTACCGGGCCTGCATAGAAGCCGGCCTTCCTCATTGCGACGATATGAACGACCCGGAATCCACCGGTGTGGGCCCCAGGCCAATGAACAACGTGGACGGCGTACGAATGAGCGCCGCCATAACTTACCTGGACCTGGCTCGCCACCGACTGAACCTGACCGTGCGGGCCGGTGTAACCGTACGCAGAATCCTGTTTGAAGGAACAAAGGCTGTGGGGGTGGAGGTTGATAGCGGCGAGGACCGATTTGTCATCGAAGGCGAACGCGTGATACTGAGCGGCGGCGCCATTGCGTCGCCCCAGCTGCTGATGCTTTCGGGAGTGGGCTCCCGGGAGCACCTGGAAGCCCTGGGTATTCCGGTGGTACATGACCTGCCCGGGGTGGGGCAAAATTTGAGGGACCATCCACTGGTGGCCTTGCAGTTCGACGTCAGACAGGAATACCTGGACGACCCGGATACCCCGTGGAGTCAGGTTGCCCTGAGATATACGTCGGAGGGCTCTGCCACCCGCAACGATATGCAGGTGCTGCCGGGCTGGTTTGCCGACGCCCGTGGTGGCGCCCCGGACGCGGCCGCCGGTATGAGGATGGCGCCTGCCCTGGAGAACGCCAGCACGGCCGGAGAATTGCGGCTCGCCGCCAACGATCCCCACGTGCAGCCCGAACTCAGCTACAACTATCTGGCCGATGACGGGGACAGGGCCAGGATGCGGGAGGCGGTGCGCCTCTGCGTGCGGCTCTCCCAGTCCCCTGCCTTCGAAGGCATTATTACCCGGCGCGTGTCGCCTACTGACGAGGAACTGGCATCGGATGAGGCGCTGGATGCCTGGATGCTGCGGAATGTTTCGACCCAGCAGCATTCATCGGGAACCTGCAAAATGGGACCTGCCGACGATCCCCTGGCGGTGGTGGACCAGTACTGCCGGGTTTACGGAATAACCGGCTTGAATGTAATTGACGCTTCGGTAATGCCGGATGTTGTACGCGCCAATACCAACGTTACCACGCTGATGATCGCGGAGAGACTCTCTGACTGGATAAGGGAGGGTAGGGTGTAGGGCGTATCGTCAGATTGCCCGGTCACCTCTGTGAAATCAGGAATCTCGACGTCCGCCAGCGGGGTTCCTGCCTTGGCGGGAAGGACGAAAAGGAACGTTGGGGGACGTTTGAGTTCAGTTTCAGGACTGCCCCTGGAAGTTCCGTCCGCTTTCCTGCGTTAGCCAATAGGGGATAAGGCGAATCCATGGCCGGGTTAACGCACGCGGTCCGGCCCGTTGAATGACTCTGGAGAAAGGAGGCGCAGGAGTTGGTTTGAGATCTGACGGGATTTCTGGATGGGAACCGGGCAAGGAAGAAGAGGGAAGTTCCCCGATGCAATTTCGCCATTAAAGCCACCATTTGGTATTGACATTAATGGCTGAAGCAATTAAATTTCTTTTTGCAATGAGTTGCAAATACTTGGAGTGTCATGACCAGTTATGATCAACTTCTTCAGGTATTACGAGACGAAGGGCACCGGCTTACCCCGCAGCGGCTGATAGTGCTACGGGTGGTTGCTGAAGGCCGGCAGCACATGGGAGTTGATGAAGTGTTCCGAGAGGCCCAGTCGGCCTATCCCTTTATGGATTTGGCCACCGTGTACCGTACGCTGCGCCTGTTCAAACAGGTCGGCTTGGTAACGGAGGTGGCCATTGGCGACCGGCTTCACTATGAACTGACCCACCCCGACGACCGGCACCATCACATGGTCTGCCGGGTCTGCCATGGCGCATTCAACCTGAGTCCCCACTACCTGGAGGAGTTTAACAGTACCCTGGTGAATGAATTTGGATTCATTCCGGACCTGGATCATTTCACGATAGCAGGTGTTTGCGTAAACTGCCGTCCCCAATCCCCAGCGGAGGTAGGGGCCGGTTCGGAGGAATTTACGCTTGATGAGGACCCTACCTGAATTTATCCCTTCCCGGTTCTCCCGTCCTGGTTTCGTGATTGGCATCGTGTTCCTGGCATCGCTTCTGCTGGTTAGCCTGGCGTGTTCGGCGTCGCCGACTCCAACACCCACTTCCCCACCGGCGCCCACGTCCACTCCCGTGCCCCCAAAGCTTATGGTTGCTGCTACCGTTTCCCCCATTACCAGCCTGGCGGAAAACATAGGCGGTGACCGCATTGATCTGACGGGCATCGTGCCTGAAGGCACCAACTCCCATACCTTTGAGCCGGCTCCATCGGTGGCGGTCACCCTGGCGGAAACTGACCTGTTTATTGCCAACGGCCTGTTCCTGGAAGAACCTACCATTGAGATGGCCCAAGCTAACAGGAAAGCCGGGTCGGCCCACCTGATTCTGGGGCCCAAGACCATAACCGAAGACCAGTGGGTGTTCGACTTTTCCTTCCCGGAAGATGAGGGAAATCCCAATCCCCACCTGTGGACTGCGCCCCACCTGGCCCTGAAGTATGCCGAGTTCATTCGAGACGAGTTGGTGGCCCTGGACCCGGCAAATGCCGACTATTACCGGGGCAATTTTGATAAACTGTCGGCAAAGATAAACGACCTGGACCAGAGGATCTATCAGGCAGTGGAAACCATCCCGCCGGAAAACCGCAAGTTGCTGACCTACCACGACTCCTTCCCCTACTTTGGCCCCAGATACGGGTTCGAGATCATCGGCGCCATCCAGCCTTCCGATTTCACCGAACCCTCCGCTCGGGAGGTAGCGTCCCTCATTGATCAGGTCAGGGAGAACAACGTACCCGCCATCTTTGGTTCCGAGGTGTTCCCCAGTCCCGTCCTGGAGCAGATTGCCCGGGAGGGCGGCGCCGAATTCGTGGACCAACTGCGGGACGACGACTTGCCCGGAGGGCCTGGCGACCCTGAGCACACCTACATGGGCCTTATCCTTGAGGACGTGCGTATCATAACCACTGCCCTGGGGGGCGACCCGTCAGCCCTGGAGGGCTACGACCCCAGTCATGTTATTGAAGGGGAAAGCGGGGCCGTTTATCCCCAATAGGCCCAAATTTGCGGTAATACCGGTAAGGAAAACAGATGCTCCATCCATTCCCCCACCAGCGAGAGTCGGGGCAGCCAATTGTAGAACTAAAGAACGTAACCGCAGGATACGAAGGGCAGGCAGTGCTGTCGGAGGTAAACCTGACAATCATGCCGGGAGACTTCGTGGGCTTCCTGGGCCCCAGCGGGTCCGGCAAGACAACCCTGCTGCGCACCATCCTGGGCGCCACCAGGGTGTTCAGTGGCGACGCCCAGGTCAACGGCAAGAGAGTGGACCGGCGGCGTTCGCTGGCCGGCTACGTGCCGCAGCTTGAAACCATTGACTGGAACTTTCCGGTGACGGTGGGAGAGGTGGTGATGATGGGGCACACACGAGGCAATCCCCTGTTTCCCTGGCACCGGCAAGCAGACTGGAGAACCGCCCGGGCAACCATGGAGCGGCTGGGCATTGCTGACCTGGAGGACCGGCACATCCGTCAGCTTTCCGGGGGGCAGCAGCAGCGGGCCTTCCTGGCCCGGGCCCTGGTCAGCAATCCCTCCCTGCTGCTGCTGGACGAACCCACCAGGGGAGTGGACATCAAGACCCGGGACGAGGTGATGCACCTCCTCCACGAGTTGAACCACCAGGGCGTCGCCATCGCCATGACCACCCACGAGATCAACCCGGTGGCGGCGCACCTGCCCTGGCTGGTGTGCATCAAGGGCCAAATCGTGGCCGAGGGCCCACCTTCCCAGGTCATCTCTCCTGAAATCCTGCACCTAACCTATGGGGCGGAAATGCCGGTCATTGAATACGAGGGCATGACCCTGGTGGCGGAAAGCCCCCACCACTTCGGCCGGAACGGCAATCGCAAGGCATCGGCCAACGGAAATGGCAGAGCGGCAGAGCCGGGGACGGGACACGGTCACAGTCACCACGGAGAGGCGGCAGGCCACGGGCATCCGGTGGGCGCCCACGGCGTCTCCGGAGCAGACTAGGGAGTCTTGAAAGTTGCTTGATCCCTTCGGGTACGAATTCTTTGTCAACGGCTTAATTGCCGCCACCCTGGCTGGCGCACTGTGCGGGCTGGTGGGGGTGTACGTTGTCCTGCGGCACATGTCCTACATCGGCCACGGGCTGGCCCACTCCGTTTTCGGGGGAGCGGTGATCAGCCAATTCGTTGTGTTCAACGTCATCTTCGCAGGCACGGCAGTGGGTTCCATAGGCCGCGATGGTTTGGGAGAGACCTATCTCCTGGTGGGGGCCATAACCTGGGGGTTCCTAACGGCCCTGGCCATTACGCTGATTACCCGGCTGCGGATAATCGGGGCCGACGCCGCCATTGGCATTATCACGACCGCCAGCTTTGCCCTTGGCATCGCGCTAATCAGCTACACCCGCTCCTTCCGCGACTTTGAAGCGCAGCTTTTCGGCAACATCCTGGGGGTTTCGACGGCGGACCTGGTTACTATCCTGGTGGTGACCGTGGTAACCTGGGCCGTGTTCCTCGTCTGGTACAAACAGTTCCTCTTTTCCGCCTTCGAGCCGGAGGTGGCCGGCTTTTACGGTGTGCCAACCTGGCTCACGGATACCATGTTCTCCCTGGTACTGGCGGCTACCATCGTGGCATCCCTCGACGTGCTGGGTGTGACGATGATCGCGGCGGCCATAGTGATACCCCCCATTACCGCCCGCCTGCTCACCAACCGTTTCCGGACTATGATGATCCTGTCCACGGTCACCGGCGCATTCTGCGGGTTCGGTGGCGTGTACGCCAGCTGGGTACTGGACATTTCCACGGGCGCGAGTGTAGTTATCTTCTCTTCAGGCTTTTTCGTGGTGACCCTGATTTACACCCGTCTAAAGGGATTTCTGGCCTTTGGACCCGGCAGCAGGTCCGGCAGGGGCAGGGTCTCGCAGGGGCAGGCGGCGGTATTTGACTGAGTCGCTTCTCCTCGGCAGGCCTTCCTACACACAGGCCATCCCATGCGGTGATGGCTTACCCTTGCCGTAACCTCGTGCTAAACTTGGCCCATCTTGTCTGCAGAGACCTTGCTGTACAGCGGAAGTGACCTTGCAGATCACCCAACCGGAGGAGGGACCATTATGGCGCACGCCCACCATCACCATTCCCCTCTACAGGTAAACGAAGAGCACCGCGGTGTTCGTCGCGGCGCCGCATTCATTATTGGCGGCCTTACCAGCGGTCACGGCGTTTTTCACTGGCTCACCCAGAGCTTCATCGTGGTCCTTCCAGAAGTGCGGGACCTGCTGCTGGGCGGCAGCGTGGTGGCCACAACCAGCATTCAGACCACCCGCGAAGTGGCTTCTGGGGTGGTTTCGCTGCCCGGCGGGGTGTTGACCGATGCCCTGCGTCGCCACTGGGGCTGGGTGATGGCCGTGTGCATGGCGCTTTTTGGAGTCGGCTGGATACTAATGGCTGCCGGGGGCTGGACGGTACCCGGCAGCGCCTGGCTTACGGCTGACCAGTCTGCCGCCGCAGGTGAGGCTTCGGGAGACCTGAACGTTTTCGGGTATATATTGCTGCTGGTGGGAATGGCAGTGGTGGGAATGGCGGCGTCTTTCTGGCATTTGCCGGCGGTGGCGGCCCTGTCAACCCAGTTCAGCCATCGCCGGGCTTCGGTTCTTTCCTTCCACGGTGTTGGCGGCAACGTTGGCGACGTAATCGGTCCGGTTCTCACCGGGCTGCTTCTTTCGGTACTGACGTGGCAGGGAATTATCACGATCTATGGCGCGGTTCCCGTCTTCCTGGCATTCCTGGTTTTCTGGGCGTTCCGGGACATCGGGCGGCAAAGGGAGGGAGAGGAACAACAGCAGTCCGGCAGGACCATGCGGCATCAGATAGAGGAAACCAAAATCCTGATGCACAACGGGCGGATGTGGGGCATAACCATGGTGGCGGGCCTTCGGGGCATGGCCTACATTGGATTCATTACCGTCCTGCCCCTGTACCTGGCGGACGAACTGAACCTGAAACTGCAGGATGGCGAGGGCGGATTTGAGAACCTGTTTATACGCGGGTCACTGATCGGGCTGCTCGTGCTGGTGGGAATTTTTGCCAGCCCCATCATGGGTTATCTGTCCGACCGCTTTGGCCGGAAGCTGGTATTAATACCTGGCATGGCCGTTCTGGCAGTATTGACCTTCCTCATGGCTTCCCTGGGCAACACCTTGACCGGAATGACGATCCTGCTGGCGGGCCTGGGTCTGTTCCTTTACAGCGACCAGCCTATCCTGACCGCCGCGGCTATGGATATAGTCCGGGAAGGGACGGCGGCTACCACCCTGGGGCTGATGTCCACTTCGCGCTTTATTTTCAGCGCCATTTCCCCCCTGATAGCAGGGGCGCTGTACACAATAAATCCCGACAATCTTTTCTACTACACCACAGCTCTCTACGTGGCAGCCATTGCGATACTGTTCTTCATTCGCTTGCCCCAGGCCGCGCCCGCGCCGACGGGCAATGGCCACCATGACCACGGTCACCAGCATGCGCCCGTCTCCGGGGAGTCGCCTGCATCGGTGGAAGGGCATGAGGGTGAGCACGACGGAGGGCATGACCATAACCACGGACACAGGCATTAGAAACCCCCAGTCCGGCAGCGTCTGGCAGGGGCCTGCCAGGGCAACGGTGATATTCCCTCATCCACAACGGATGCGGGAATTCTTTTGCCCGGTGCTATACTGGTTTGCAGCAAGAGGAGAGGTGACTGGGTGTGAAGTGCGGTAATTGTGGGGCGGAAATCCCAGAAACGGCCAACTTCTGCAGGCTCTGCGGCGCAGCCCAGGCGGCGGCGCTTCCAACTTCCGAACCCGACGTAGCTGAAGCGGGTGGAGCTCCAACCCCTGAGCAGATTGAAAACGCAGACCAACTGCGTGCGGCCATCTCCACTCTGCAAAATCAGGTCAGCCTCTTGACCAGCCGTCTGGCGGCGCTGGAACAGGCCGTCGGCGGAACCCAGTCCAGTGAACCCCAGCGTCCTCCGCCAGCTCCCGCTCCGCAACTGCCCGGCCAGACTCAGACAAGACCGACAGAACAGTCCGAGGCCCGGGCCTACCCGCTACCTTCGGAGCCGTCGCGCACTGTTGCCGGGCAGACCGGCGCCGCTGTTCCGGAACAGCCTGGTCCTTCTATTTCCGTGACCGGCAGTGAGCGGGCGCCAACCCGGCCGGCCGGCAGTCATGCTCCCAGCCCCGCCATTGCCCAATCTCAGGAAAATACTCCCGGGGAGGTTGCCGCGTCATCCCCCGGCAGTTCCTTCAACTGGGAGTGGTTGCTGGGAGGAAACTGGCTGGCCCGAATAGGCATCGTTGCGCTGATTATCGGGGTAGGGTTTTTCCTGAAACTGGCCTTCGACAACCAGTGGATCGGGGAAACCGGAAGAGTTCTGCTGGGAGTCTCGGCAGGCTTGGTGATGCTGGCGGCTGGGGAGTTCTGGCGTCGCAAATACTCCGTCTGGGCACAAGCGCTTACCGGAGGTGGTATAGCGGTCCTGTACCTCAGCATATTCGCGGCTTTTGCCCTTTACCAGCTTATTGGGGGAGTCGCGGCGCTGGGACTGGCATTTGTGGTGACAGCGGCGGCGGCAGGGCTGGCTCTCCGGTACGAGGCCCTCGCCATTGCCATACTTGGCATTCTGGGCGGGTTTGCCACGCCAGTGTTCCTTTCCCAGGAAGTGGATCCACAGTGGGCCCTGCTTGGTTATGTGCTGGTGCTGGACCTGGGGGTGTTGTTCCTCGCGGCCTTCCGAAACTGGCGCTGGTTTACCCTCCTGGCCCTTGCCGGTTCGCTGGTCCTGTACCAATTCTGGGTTCAAAGTGACCCCTCTCCCCCGTTGCTGCTGTCCCAAATGGGGATAACGCTTATATTCCTGATCTTCGTGGGGGCGACAACCCTTTATCACCTGATCTGGCGCTGGCCGTTGCAGGCGTTGGACCAGTCCTTGATGGTCGTCAATGCGATGGCCTATCTGGCCATCAGCTATGACCAGCTGTTTGATGCATACCGGGAGTGGATGGGAGCGTTTACATTGCTGCTGTCCGCCTTCTACGGCTTGCTCGGCTATGGCATCCTGTTGCGGAATCGTGAGCAGGCGCACCTCAGCATGTTTGGGGTTGGGATTGCGCTGGTACTGCTGGCTATCGCCGTTCCGGTGCAACTCAGTGGTCCTTCCATTGTGGTGGCGTGGGCTGCTCAAGGGGCTGCGCTGACGTGGCTGTCCTTTGCGACCGGGTTGCGCGAAATGCGCTGGTTCGGCCTGGCCTTCTTCGGAGTTGTAATTGGATGGTTACTGGTAACCGATTTCCCACCGGACCTGGGGGCTGCGGGCGTTTCCTGGAATCCATATGCGGCTGGAGAGGGGTGGCCGTTCTTTAACTTCCGGGTTCTTGCTTACATCATGGTCATTGGCGCAGGTTATATCACGGCTTTCCTTTGGCGACGGGGTCGGGAGGTTATTGCTTACCCGTGGGAAAGGTTTATGCCTGCGGCATTCCTGGCATTTGCCAGTGTCCTGACCCTTTGGATTCTCAGCATCCAGATGGTGGACCTGGTCAAGTTGGCGGTGGACGAAGGGGTACTGGGCCAACACTTTGAGGCCAGCGCGATAAGCCTGTCTCTCGGAGGGTGCTGGGGACTTTACGCCCTTGTGGTCCTGTTGGCTGGCAAGCTGAGGAACCAGCCGGTGGTGATACTGGCGGGAATTGGAGTGCTGACTTTGGCATTTGCCAGATGGCTGTTGGTGGACGTCGGGCTGGACATCAACCTTACAGTCGTCAACTGGGAGAGCTTCGACCAGGACTCTTACTGGCTGCTCTATGATGTCCGGCTCGTCGCGTACGTGATACTGGTGGGAGTGACATACTACGCCGCATGGTTGTGCAAGAGAAACCTTCTGCAGGGCATCTTCAGCTGGGAGTCCAGGCTGCCAAGCCTCCTGGCCGCGGCCGCAAACCTGCTTACCCTGTGGGTCCTGAGCGTGATGGTGGTGGACGCGATTAACCTGGCGTCGAGTAATGACCTGGTGGCGGATGGACACTTCCCCAATGTATTGAGCTTAAGCCTGACTACGTTGTGGGCCGCCTATGCGGGAGGGGCAGTGTTCATCGGGGCCAGGCGCACCCTGCCTTTGTTGCGGTGGGGCGGGATTGCCTTGCTGGCGCTTTGTGCCGTGAAGTGGCTGCTGGTCGATGTCACGGGGGATTTAGCCCTGCTTCAGCAGGATAACTACCACCTCGACCCGTTCTGGTTCCTGTATGACATTCGGTTACTGTCTTACGTAGTCCTGGTGGGGGTTTCCTATCTCTCGGTGATGTGGTGGAAGAAATCCGGCGATGAGAGTGGCTACGCCTGGCAACCCTATGTGCCCGTGGCGCTTTGTGTGGCGGCAAACCTGTTCACTGTGTGGGCCCTTAGCGTGATGGTGGCAGATGCAGTCAACTTCGCTGCCCGCAATGGGCTGGTTGGTGCGGCCTATACCGGCAATGCTACTAGCCTTTCCCTTAGTGTCCTGTGGGCCTTATATGCCACCGTGTTGATCGCACTGGGGATATTGAGGCAGGAGCGCTGGCTTCGGATGGGCGGGCTGGCGTTGCTGGCGATTCCGGTACTGAAGCTCTTCTCTTACGATGCGTTTCAGCTGGACGCGGGATACCGAGTAGGGGCGTTTATGGGCCTGGGCGGGCTGCTGGTGGTGGGCGGATTCCTCTACCAGAAGTACAGCAGGGTTATCAGGGGGTTCCTGCTGGAGTAGCGCCTCGGGGAGTTGCTGCTCCAGGATGCAGCTGGTACCAAAAAAACGGGCCCCTCCGACTCTCGGGAGGGGCCCGTTGAATTGCCGGCAATTGCGGGTCGGGCGCGTTTGCCGAGCCCAGTTTCTAATAGAACACCGCCGACCCCACGCCACCGCCGGCAGCAATTACCTCGCCGGTAACGGCCCAGGCCTTGTCGGAGGCCAGGAAGGCCGTGACGAAGCCTATCTCCTCGGCGTCCACCATACGGCAGATGGCGTTGCCCCTGCTGGAACCCGGGGCAAAGTCCTGCTGTTCCACCTCGGCGGCAGTGGTGCCCTGCTGGGCGGCGCGGCCCTCCAGCATTCCCGCAGTGCGCTCGGTGCGGGTCGTGCCCGGGTGGATGCAGTTTACGGTGATGCCGTAGCGGCCCAGGTCGTTGGACAAGGTCTTGGTCATGTGGACCATGGAAACGTTCCTGGCGCCGCCGCTCAGGTTGCCGGCGTTGCGGGCGTTGCCGCCGCTGATGTTAATGATGCGGCCGTAGCCCTGCTCCTTGAGGTGGGGAATAGCGGCCTTGGAGCAGCGAAGGGCACCAACGAACTTGACGTCGAAATCTGCCATAAGCGACTCTTCGTTGACGGTTTCGACATAGCCGACGGCATCGTCTGAGCCGCCGGGCAGGGATGCGCTATTGACCATGATGTGCAGGCCACCCAGCCTCTGGACGGCCTCGTTGACCACCTCGTTGACCTGGTCCGTCTGGGTGGCGTCCATCTGCATGGGGATGACGTTCCGGCCGGTGGCGTCGGAGATTTCCTTGGCGGCAGCCTCAAGCTGGTCCAGGGAGCGGGACGCTATCACCACGTCGCAACCCTCCTGGGCCAAAACCCTGGCGATAGCTTTGCCAATGCCGCGACCTCCGCCGGCCACAAATGCCTTTTTGCCCTCAAGTCCAAAATCCATGTTCTCTCCTTATTGAACCCGCGCTTGCATGTTCGTAGTCCAGATTACTTCACCAAGTCCCTGGATTCTACACAAAGGCAGGTTTGTGGGCAAGGTAAGCCCTGGCGGCAAAGGCAAGGATATGCCTATCTCCAGGGGACGAAATACGAAATATTGGCTCACAAAAGTGTCGCCAATATATGAACTCAGTACGATTTCTTGCTACAATGTTCCCGACCTGGCAAGCACTTCTTTGATATTATTATTTTGGCTTGGTGGACGTCCTGGGCGCCAAGGGGTAAACCGCCAGGGTTCCCGAGCCAACCAGAGAGATAGATGGAACCGACTACCAATACCAACATTCGCAACCTGGCGATTATTGCCCACGTGGACCATGGGAAGACTACCCTGGTGGATGCTTTGCTGAAGCAAGGAAGGGTTTTCAGGGAACACCAGGAGGTGGGCGAACTGATCATGGACAGTGATCCCCTGGAACGGGAGCGGGGCATTACGATTCTGGCCAAGAATACCGCCGTGGAGTACCGGGGCATCAAGATCAACATTATCGATACGCCGGGGCATGCCGACTTCAGCGGCGAGGTGGAGCGGGTGATGAACATGGCAGACGGCTGCCTGCTGCTGGTGGACGCCGTTGACGGTCCCATGCCCCAGACCCGCTATGTGCTCCAGCAGGCCTTGCAGCGCAATGTTACGCCCATGGTGGTGATAAACAAGATTGACCGCCCGGAGGCGCGAATTCCTGAGGTGGAGGGGATGGTGCAGGACCTGTTCCTGGAACTGGCAACGCAGCCGGAGCAACTGGACTTTCCCATACTGTATGCCTCGGCTAAGCAGGGGTTTGCCTCTGCCAGTCCCGGCGCGACGGAAGGGGATATGCAACCCCTGCTCGACTCCATACTGGAGGTTATCCCGCCGCCAACGGGGGATCCCAACGAGTCGCTGCGGATGCTGGTGGCGGCCCTGGACTATGACAACTACCTGGGGCAGATTGCCATTGGCCGGGTATTCACCGGCAGCGTGGGCTTTCGGGATGCGGTTGCCGTCATTGGTCGGGACGGCAATCCCCGGCAGGAGAGCGTCGAGAACGTGTTCGTGCACAGGGGACTGGAGCGGCTGGCGACGGACAAGGCGCTGGCTGGCGAGATTGTGGCAATCTCAGGCATAGAGGACATCTCCATTGGCGACACCATCGCGGGACTGGACCGGCCCGAGGCTCTGCCTTCCATTGAGATTGAAGAGCCGACGGTGATGATGACCTTTGGGGTCAATACGTCACCTTTCATGGGGAAGGAGGGTTCGCGGTGCACGTCGCGGATGCTGAGGGAGCGGCTGTTCAGGGAGCTGCGCACCAATGTCAGCCTGCGGGTGGATGAGACGGCCAGCGCCGACGAGTTCCTGGTTTCGGGCCGGGGGGAACTGCACCTGGCCATCCTGGTGGAGAACATGCGCCGGGAAGGGTATGAATTCCAGGTATCCAGGCCGTCGCCGGTAACCAAAGTGGTGGGCGGGAAGGTGCATGAGCCCTATGAGCAGCTAACGGTCCACACCCGCGAGGAGTATATCGGGTCCCTGTCGGAAAGCCTGGCCAACAGGCTGGGACTGATGACGGACATGGACAACGACGGCGGGGGCAACGTGCGAATGGAATACGTGGCGCCGACCAGGGGGCTGATAGGCTTCCGGTCCTTCTTCCTGCGGACCACCCGGGGGAACGGGGTGACCAACAGCCGGTTTGTGGAGTACCGGCCAATGACGGGGGAGATCAAGAACGCCAGCAGCCAGTCCCTGGTGGCGTCGGAGCCCGGGGTTGCAGTGACCTATGGGCTGCTGAACGCCCAGGGGAGGGGTCCCACCTTCATTGAACCCGGCACCCAGGTTTACGAGGGTATGATCGTGGGTATGCATCCAAAGGAAGACGACATCGTCATCAACGTATGCCGGGAGAAGAAGCTCACCAACATGCGATCCTCCACGGCAGATGTGGCCAAGCGGTTGAGCCCTCCGGTCAAGATGAGCCTGGAAGAGGCGCTGGAGTTCATCGCCGGTGACGAACTGGTGGAAGTGACGCCGCTGAACTACAGGCTCCGAAAGAGGATACTGGCCTCGGGGGAACGGCAGAAGCAGCGGAACCGGAGACGGGAAGCGGTCGCTGGGGCGGGCGCCGGTTAAGACCCCGGAAGTGTCCGGCCGGCAAATGACTGAAGGGCGAGTGTCAATTGACCCGCCCTTCCTCTTTTGGCCTGGTACGGCTGTCTGAGCCTGGCCGCTAGTCGCCCATGGTGCGGACGGTGCCGCGGTGGTAGCGGTCAACGGTGGTGTCGGGGTCCCAGTCGCTGGGGACCTCGGAAGCCCAGGGGGGAACCGGGTCTTCGAAGGTGAAGACGAAGTCGCGGTCGCCGCGGCCGCGCTTGAAGAGTTCCTTGGAGGTGGGGTACTCGAAGTAGATCTCCAGGCGGTTGCCCTCGGAGTCAGCGAAGTACATGCTGCGCTGGTTGGCGTGCTCGACCAGGCGGTCCACGGTGACGCCGTTGCTGACCAGGTGATCGTAGGCGTCCTTCATGTCCTGGTGGCTGTCCACCTTGATGGCGATGTGGGCAACGCCCACCTGGTTGCGCTCGGGAGCGTCAAGGGCATTTTCGGGGTCTTCCACGGGAGACAGGTCAAAAACGTGACCTTCGTGGGTGTCGTCACGGCCCAGGCTCATGAAGACGCCGCCGTGTTCCGGGTCCTCTTCCTCGATGACGAAACCCAGGACTTCGGTATAGAACTTCTTGGCGCGCTCGATGTCGCGGACGCGAACGGCGGCGTGGCCAATGCGGGAAAGGTTGATGGGCATCGTAAATTCCTCCAACAGGTGTGTGGGTGTCAATTCAGGAAATAACTTTAAAGGAAGGGCCTTTGCGTAGTCAACATCTTCTAAAGTATAGGACGTGAAGAGCGCCTCCTGTGAGGGTGTTTGCCTGGCTGCGAAGCTGGTACAGGGTGTACATGGTTATTCTCCGGTTGAGAAGTTTATCCACGAAGGACACGAAGGGACACGAAGAGAGAAAGGATTTATCCACGAATGGGCACGAATGTTCACTAATAATGGGGTATGGGAGAAAAACGGTTTAAGGTGTCATTTGCGCTCATTTCTGATTATTTTGTATCTGGGAGTCGGTTGGGATGGGCGGGTTAGTGAGCGGTTGTCACCAGCACCCGGGCCTTCCCGCATCGAGGGGGAAGGGGCTTTTGGTATTGTCTTTTGATGGTAAGGGTGGGTTTTCCAGAGGGGCAAGGGGGAGGTGTCAGGGAGGTGAGGTTGCTGGGGTGGAGTTTGAGGGGGAGGAGTTTAGATCCTTCGGCTTCGCTCAGGATGACATACGCTTCGCTCAGGATGACATTTCTTTGCGGGGCTGGGGGACATAGTTTCCAGGAAGGGTTCCGTTTTTGGTGGTATTGCGGAGGGAGAAGGGTCGCAATGCTGTCGAGGGCGGGTTTCAAACCCGCCCCTGCCTGGTATAGACCACCTGAATCGCAAGGCTACCCAGTGGGCAGGGCTATCGCATGAATAGTGGTGGGAAACTAGAATAGGAAAACCGAAGAA
>JAPPGG010000051.1 GCA_028875055.1 Chloroflexota bacterium | reverse complement strand
ACCTGCCACGTGCCCCCCTGAATACCCTTTACATACCCCTTTCAGGGGGGGGGGGTAAACTCAGCTGCGGCAGCGTTGCCGGCGTGGGGCGCCGCTGCCGGCCCGGAATGTGGTCGTCTGGTAAACACGCGAAATCCTCCCGTTACTGAATGAACACGAACAGAATTGTACCAAACCGATATAACGTGTCTGTAATATCTGCCCCGATATTCCATAACGTCTTGTCACTTCTGGAAAATTGCTCCATAATTGCCTCTGGAATTCCAGTGCAATGAATGGAGGTGACCCCATGAACCCGCCCGACGAGCTGCTGCGGCAGAACCAGGCCCTGCGGCAGCGTCTGGCCCTGCTCAGCCAGGCCAGCCTGAGCATCAACGAGAGCCTGGACTTCAGGTCCGTGCTCCAGGGGGTGGTGGACTCCGCCCGCTCCCTCACCGGAGCCCGCTACGGCGCGATCACCGTATTTGGAGAAGACGGGCAGACCGACTTCATCGTCTCCGGCATGACCCAGGAGGAGCACCAGGGGCTCTGGGACATGCGGGAGGGGCTGGGCTTCTTCGAGTACCTCAGCGGCCTGGCCGAGCCCCTGCGGGTCCCGAACATAGACGACCACCTGAGAGCGTTGAACATGCCCGAGTTCCTGCCCTCGGTGCCGGTGACTTCCCTGCTGGTGGCCCCGATCCGCCACCACGGGGTCGGGGTCGGCACCATCTACCTGACCCACGGGGAGGACGGGCAGGAGTTCACCCCGGAGGACGAGGAGACGCTGGCGCTGTTCGCCGCCCAGGCGGCCCTGGCCATCGCCAACGCCCGCCAGCACCGGGAGGAAAGGCGGGCCCGGGCCGGCCTGGAGACGCTGATCGACACCTCCCCGGTGGGCGTGGCGGTCCTGGACGCCAGCACCGGACTTCCCGTGTCCTTCAACCGGGAGGCCATGCGCATCGTGGACAGCCTGCGGGATCCCGGCCAGGCGCCGGAGGACCTGCTGAACGGGATGACCTTCCGGCGGGCCGACGGGCGGGAGGTCTCGCTCCAGGAGTTTCCCCTGGCCGGGCTGCTGAGCTCCCCGGAGCGGGTCCACGCCGAGGAGATCGTGCTGCGGGTGCCCGACGGCCGGAGCGTGACCGTGCTGCTCAACGCCACTCCCATCCTGGGGGAGGACGGCGCGGTGGAGTCCTTCATGGTGACCCTGCAGGACCTGGCGGCGGTGGAGGAGACGGAGCGGCTGCGGGCCGACTTCCTGGCCATGGTCAGCCACGAGCTCAGGATACCCCTGACCTCCATCAAGGGGTCGGCGGCCACGATCCTGGACTCGGTGGCCGACCTGGACGGGGCGGTGGTGCGCCAGTTCGTCCGGATCATGCGCGACCAGGCCGACCACATGAACGACCTGGTGTCCGACCTGCTGGACGTGGCCCGCATCGAGACGGGGGCGCTGCCGGTGAGTCCCGAACCGGCGGAGGTGGCGGCGCTGGTGGACCGGGCCCGCAGCGCCCTGGGCAGCGCCGGGAGCGGCGCCATCCTGGAGATCGACCTGCCGCCGGACCTGCCCCTGGTGCTGGCGGACCGGGGGCGGGTGGTGCAGGTGCTGGTCAACCTGCTGACCAACGCCGCCCGCCACTCCCCGCCGGGCGCGGCGGTCCGGGTCAGCGCGGCGCGGGACGGGGTTCACGTGGCGGTAACGGTGGCCGACGAGGGGCGGGGCATCCCGGCGGAGCGCCTGCCGCATCTGTTCCGCAAGTTTTCCGGAGCGGAGGCGGGGGAGCGGTCATGGGAGCCGGGCGGGGACACCGGGCTGGGCCTGGCCATCTGCAAGGGGATCGTGGAAGCCCACGGGGGCCGCATCCGGGCCGAGAGCGGCGGGGTTGGCCTGGGGGCGCGCTTCACCTTCACCCTGCCCACGGTGGGGGAAGCCGTGCCGGACCCGGCTGACGCGGCGCGCTTACCGCGCCCGGGGGCGGAGGAGTCCGGGGAAGGGGCGACGGTGCTGGCGGTGGACGACGATCCCCAGGAACTGCGCCACATCCGCGACACCCTGGCGGCGGCGGGCTACCGGCCGGTGGTCACCGGGGACCCGGAGGAGGCTTTGCGCCTCATGGAGACGGAGCAGCCCCAACTGGCGCTGCTGGACCTGATGCTGCCCGACACCGACGGCATCGAGCTGATGCAGGCCCTGCTGGGCATGGCCGACGTGCCGGTGATCTTCCTGTCGGCCTACGGCCGGGAGGAGATCATCGGCCGGGCCCTGGACGCCGGGGCGGTGGACTACATGGTCAAGCCCTTCTCGCCCACGGAACTGGCGGCGCGCATCCGGGCGGCCCTGCGCCGGCGGGCGGCGTCCCAGCCGCTGCAACCCTACGCGCACGGAGACCTGGCAATCGACCACGCCGCGCGCCGGGTGACCCTGGCCGGCAGTCCGGTGCATCTGTTGCCCCTGGAGTACCGGATGCTGGCGGAGCTGGCGGCCAATGCCGGCCGGGTGCTGACCTACGAGCACCTGCTGGAGCGGGTCTGGGGCGGAAAGGGCGCCGGCGCCCTGAGTCCCATGCGCAACGTCGTGAACAAGCTGCGCGCCAAGCTGGGCGACGACGCCAACAGCCCCGCCTATATCTTCACCGAGCCACGGGTGGGGTATTGGGTGCCGGAGGGGGAGGGGCGGGAAGATGGACCGGGGAGAATCGAGGTTCCGGGCGCCGCTTCCGGGACGGGCAATCCTGTCGCCCCACGAAAGCCGCCTGGCTGAGACAAGTGAAATGCCCCTGCCATATCAGCAGGGGCTTCGCACTTTGCCGTCGCGTAGGGCTGACCCAATGGGCGACTACACGGCTATTTTGAACCTGATTGTAAAGGTTCTTGATTTTGTCCAGCTTGGTGGGCCTGACTTGACGGTAGGCAGTACCGTTTTTGAATTGCTCTTAGCTTTGTAACCGCAAGGGTGTCAGCAACGGCTCAAGCGTCTCCGAACAAGCTGGAAAAACAAGGACCACCACTCTGACTCTCAGTCTGGTGTTATAGATGATACCCATACAGGCGTCGGAATCGACGCCTTGGGCAGCGATGCCTCCGGTCCAGGCATCAGCCTTGGTTCAGCGTAATTGCACTTGCTTGCCGGGTGGCAATTCGTCACACACCTTCCGAATAGCCCTTAACCTAGCCATCTGAGTGCCTGTAGGTGAGCGCAGGACATGACAGCTATCCGAAATCAGGATAACTAACCCTCAATGTGCATTAGCAGCATTGCCATATGAAGTTCAGACCACTCCCTGGCTTCGTCAACAGTTTCGAATTCCTCTCGAAGCTCGTAGCCTTCGTGAGAGACCATACCAGTCCATTTTTTATCTTCACCACACCGGACCCTAGCCCAGCACCCATCTTGATTGGGAACGTCGTCTTTGGAACAAAGCGAGAGACTACCGCGAAGCTGTTCGCGCCAATTGTATCCCAACACTCCAAGGATTTCCCGGGCTTGTAAACTGCTAATTTCCGCACCCCAAAAGGTCTGAATTTCCCTTTCGTCTTCGTCGCGGAATACCAAAGTCTTCTTGACAGGGATAGCGGGCAGGGGGAAGTTCCATGCTGCGGCAGACACTTCCTCTGTAGTATGCGAGTCTCTTGACAAAGGTCGAAAGTCCGTATCCATGCCGCTGACCCTATAGCTGTAACCAGGGTGGTAGCAATTGTGGTCCTGAAAATCTGGAGGGCATTTCAATAATACGGCGGTGAAGTCCTTGAAGGGAATCAGGTGATTGTTTGCGCCTAAATACCCTTCGGTGGCGACGACGCAGATACCGTCGATGTTTTCGGGCCACTGGTTAGGTAATTGGTGGTACCAGTCCGCGTCGACTGGGAATCCCTGTGCCAAAACTACCACCCAGTTTCGCAAACCTCGACCCTGCTTGGCGATTTTCTCTGCTTTGCCCTGTATTGCCTTTTCCATTTCATGGGTGAAACTTCTCTGATCGATAGTTAGTAAAGGAGTCGCTGCCAGATCGAATGGGAAAGAGGGCGGTGATAACGATTCCGGCAGGTACATGACCCATCGGTGCCTTTCGTTGTGGTCCGGAAGGTCCTCCCAGGTTACAACACTATAATGTTCCGTGGTTCGACAAGTCTGGCACTTGAGGATGGCTGCGTCATTGAGATTCTCGGCCCTGCCCACTCGAGTCAGGGCAACCAGTTCATGCAGGCTATGCCCACCGGAGTACCGCGGTTGTATCGATACAACTTCCAAATTGGCAAGTTCACCATTGATGACAGCTTGGCCATCAGGAAAGTTGGAATCTTGAACGACAGGACTTGGTTGATAGTCAAACCCCCACTGAGGCATGGTTCGCTCGAGCATCTCCAGCGCCACAGTCTCGTTGGGATGCTCGTTGACACTCTCCAGCCATGTGAAGTGGAGGAGCGATTCTTCAGTCAGTCGATGAAATCTCCCGTTAGGCAAAGCCCGCAATATGCGGTGCCGGTAAAACACCGGGTATTCGGGGTACTGCGGCTGTGGCATTTGGTCGATGCTAGTCTGCGGCACTTCGAACAAGCGGCCCTCAGTGTATTCGACGTCTTTGCCTTCGGGCGCTCCTTTCCTCATCTCCTTAAAGGTATTAGCCAATTTCATGGCGTTGAGTATTGATTCAGGTTCATAGGCTATATTTCCGACCGGCACCTTGTATCGTCCCACCCGGTGCAAGGTTCCCAAGGCGACGGTCTCCTTGCTCCTGGCTTCCATAAATGGGGTTACATGCTGATAAGCATGACCTAATAGAGCCTCGCTTATGAGGGTCTCATTGCCCTGGACCGTTGTAAGGATCAAGTAGCAGAACTTTTCTGCCAGTGTAGCAAGAGCGGAATAGATGGCGGCTTCGTGGCGAGGGTCACCCGTTCGGCGAGTCGCATTTTGGGCGTCTGCTTCTTCAATTAAGATCGTGACCGGCTTAGGGATTCTTTCAGCCAGGGTGAGAAGGCCATCATAAACATGCAAATACTTTGCAATGTCCCCACCAAAAAGGGCAGTGCTGTTGTTGAAGCAGAAAATACCCTGCTTGAATAGTTCGGCACAAACCAGTACAGCGTAGGTTGTACGGCCGCTTTCCCTCGGGCCGGTGATTAAGGTTATCGGTGGGTACATACTACTTTGGGACACTGTCCTTTTCCTTGAGTGAATTGCGATGGGAGAGGAATCCTCGCTGGTTCTGTATTTTCTTCGCTTCATATAAAGGTGATTACGGCAGTTTCCCGACTGCCCCCACCTTCCATCCTAGCATATGCCGGCGCTAAACCTAACGATGCTTGATGAGGAGAGGATAATCGGCTTCAAACCGACCACCCTTCCGACAGCACCTCCGCCTGTTCCAGTACCGTTTGGGTAGCTCTTTCCTGTTTATCCGGCGGATACCCGTGCTTGCGCAGGATACGCCGGACCAGGACACGCAACTGTGCCCGCACGTTCTCCCGCAGCGTCCAGTCAATGGTAACGTTGCGCCGCACGGTCTCCACTAACTCGCGGGCGAGGGCGCGGAGCGTTTCGTCGCCCAGAACCTGCACGGCGCTGTCGTTGGTCTCCAGGGCGTCGTAGAAGGCCAGTTCGTCATCCGTCAGACCAAGCCTTTCGCCCCTGGCAGCGGCTTCCCGCACCTCACGGGCCAGTTGGATCAGCTCCTCTATCACCTGCGCCGCCTCAACCGACCGGTTCTGGTAGCGGCGGAGGGTCTGTTCCAGCATCTCGGCGAAGGAGCGGGCCTGTGCTACGTTGGTGCGCCGGCGGTTCGCCACTTCACCCCGGAGCAGCTTTTGCAGCAACTCCACCGCCAGGTTGCGCTGAGGCATTCCTTGCACCTCGGCCAGGAAGTCTTCGGACAGCACTGAGATGTCCGGCTTGTCCAACCCCGCTGCCGCGAAGATGTCCAGGACTCCTTCCGAAGCCACCGCCCGGGAAACTATCTGGCGTATCGCCAGGTTCGTCTCCTCGTCCGATTGCGTATCCGAAGGCGACGACTTGGACAACGCCGCCCGCACCGTCTGGAAGAACCCCACGTCGTCGCGAATGCGGTGGGTCTCCTCGTGGGGCACGGCCAGGGCGAAGGCCTGGGAGAGCTCGCGGACCGCCGCCATGCAGCGGTCTTTGCCGTTTTCCTGGGTCAGGATGTGTTCCTGAGCGGCCGGAAGCAACCCCAACCGTTCCCCTGGCCCGCCGGACGTCCACTTCGACCGGTCAAAGCCGTGAAACAGGGCGCAGCACACTTCGTGCTTTTCCAGCATCACCGCCACCGCCTCTTCCTTGTCGATGGCGGCGCGCCCGGTTCCTCCGCTCTCGGTGTACGTGGCCAGTGCCCGCCGCAGGTCGTTGGCCAATCCCAGGTAGTCCACCACCAACCCGCCCGGCTTGTCCCGGAACACCCGGTTCACCCGGGCGATGGCCTGCATCAACCCGTGTCCCCGCATGGGCTTGTCCAGGTACATGGTGTGCAGGCTGGGCGCGTCGAAGCCGGTCAGCCACATATCCCGCACCAATACCACCTTGAAAGGGTCGTCGGGGTCCCTGAAGCGATTGGCCAGCGCCTCCCGGCGGGCCTTGTTCCTCACGTGCCGCTGCCACTCCGGCGGGTCCGATGCCGAGCCGGTCATCACCACCTTGATGGCGCCCTCGCCGTCGTTGTCTCCATGCCACTCAGGGCGCAGGCGGACCAGTTCGTCGTACAGGTCAACGCAGATGCGGCGGCTCATGCACACCACCATGGCCTTGCCGTCCAGCGCTTCCAACCTTTGCTCAAAATGGTCAACGATGTCCTGGGCTACCTGCCTTACCCGGTCGGGAGCACCGACCACGGCCTCCAACTGGGCCCACTTGGTCTTCAACCGCTCCCTTTGCTCAAGCTCCTCGCCCTCGGTGGCCTCCTCGAAGTCCGGGTCAATGGTGGGACGCTGGGTGTCGTCCAGTTCCAGCTTGGCCAGGCGGCTTTCGTAGTGGATGGGCACCGTGGCCCCGTCCTCCACGGAACGCCGGATGTCGTAGATGCTGATGTAATCGCCGAACACCGCCCGGGTGTTGGCGTCCTCCAACTCGATGGGCGTGCCGGTGAAGCCGACGAAGGAGGCGTTGGGCAGGGCGTCCCTCATGTGCCGGGCGTAACCGTCGATGAAGTCGTACTGGCTGCGGTGGGCCTCGTCGGCGATGACTACGATGTTGCGCCGTTCCGATAGGGTGGGATGGGTGTCGCCCCGCTCCTCGGGAAAGAACTTCTGGATGGTGGTGAACACCACGCCGCCGGCAGCCACCGACAACTTCTGCCGCAGATCGGAGCGGCTTTCGGCCTGCACCGGCGGCTGGCGCAGCAGGTCCTGGCAGCGGGAGAAAGTGCCGAAGAGTTGATCGTCAAGGTCGTTGCGGTCGGTGAGGACCACGATGGTAGGGTTCTGCATGGCCGGCTCACGCACGATGGCCCCGGCGTAGAAGGCCATGGTGAGGCTCTTGCCGGATCCCTGGGTGTGCCAGACCACCCCGATGCGCCGGTCGCCGAGCTCGCCGCCGGGCCTGCGGCCCGACTCGTAACTGCCACGTTCCTCTCCGATGTTCCGTTCCGCCCGCTCCAACTCTGCCGCTCGCAGGGTCTCGCCCACGGCGGCGCGGACGGCGTGAAACTGGTGGTAGCCGGCCAGCTTCTTCACCGGCTTTCCGCTGCCGTCGTCGTCAAACACGATGAAGTCCCGCAGCAAGGCCAAGAGGCGCTCCGGTTGGCACACGCCTTCCAGCATCACCTGCAACTCGGTCAGGCTGGAATCCGCCAGCGTTTCTCCGGTGGTGGTGCGCCAGGGCTTGAACCACTCCTGCCCGGCTCCCTGGGCGCCGATGCAGGCGGCCAGACCGTCGGAGACCATCAGTACTTCGTTCATGGAAAACAGGGAGGGCAGTTCTGCCTGGTAGGTCTGGAGCTGCTGCCACGCGCTCCAGATGGTGGCCTCCGCGTCGGCGGGGTTCTTCAGTTCGATGACGCCCAGGGGCAGGCCGTTGAGGAACAGGACGACATCGGGGCGGCGGGTGTTCCGGTTCCCGCCCACCGTTTCCGTAACCGTGAACTGGTTGACCGCCAGCCAGTCGTTGTTTGCCGGATTGCCGAAGTCTATAACCTGCGCCGGCTGGCCCCGGATACCGCCGTCGCCGGCTCGGTATTCCACGTTGACGCCGTTGACCAGCATCCGGTGGAACTCCCGGTTGCGGGTCTCCAGGGTGGCCCCTTCGGGCCGGGTCAGCTTGCGGAAAGCATCTTCAACCGCCGAGTAGGGCAATGCCGGGTTCAGCCTGGCCAGAGCATCCCGCAGCCGTCGTTCCAGGACCGCCTGCCCGTAGTCGGCCCGCTCTGCGCCCGGCGTGTCCGGGGCGATGTCCGGCCCGTGTGCTGTCTGCCAGCCCAAGGTGGCGAGCCATTCTAGGGCGGCCTGTTCGACGTCGGTTTCGGTGAGGGTGGTCATAGGCTATTCACGAATGCGGATTCGAGAGTCTTCAACGATCCAAAGTTGGCCTTGCAGTGAAGTGGTCAGACTCTCAAGCAGACGAACTCCGACCTGTAGGAGGTCTTCTCGCAACTGGCTGGATACACGGAGCACCACAAGCCCCGGATAGCGCCGGGGCGGATAAACCCTGATGTCGGAAAAATCCAGGTCCAGCGTAACAAGCGCGCGACCCTCGTTGAGACAGACAGCGGCAATGTCCTCGTCTTCGTCACCACCCATCTGCTGGTCAAGAACAGTCACGGCGTCGTGGCCCGCATTGGCAAAGAGGGTCGCCATCTCCCTGGGGAGGTTTTCGTCGAACTTGAACCGCATGACGAGCCTATCTCGCTAAGGGCACCGAACGTTCACGGGCCAGCTCAGCCGCGTAGTAGAGAGCCGCCTGGACCCCTTCACGTGTCACCGAAGGATAGCTGCTGATGATTTCCTCAGCGCTATGTCCACCGGCCAGATTGTCTAGGATAACGGTCACCATGACCCTCGTACCCTTGATGCACGCTCTTCCGTGGCAAATCCCCGGGTCAGACGAAATGTAATCTCGCCAGTCCATTGGTAAACCTCCTATTCGACGTCGGCTCCAGTAAGGGTGGCAAATATAGTCAAGATTGCTCGTCATTCAACCACCGAACCAGTTCCGTAGCTCCCGCTCGCTGAACGTTTGCAAGGCGTGAGGCATATTCGCCTGTATACTCGAACATTTTCAGTAGCAGAAGCTCTATGTACCATAAGCCCAAGTGTTTGGCTTCGTGGAAAGCTTCGATGGCAGTTTGCCCTGGTTTATTGTTTGAATGAACCGTTGAGTTACGTATCTCAACCAGTGTATGTGGGCCATGTCTGAAGCCGCAGCGCTTGGCCAACGCAATTAGTTCACTACAATAGGCAGGAATCTGAGGATCGATACCTTGCTCCTTTAGCATGGCCGCAATGCGGTGCCCCATAGGTCCTCCTGCATCGTTTCCACTGGATGTCAAACTGGTCAGCATTTCAAGGACAGTTTGATTCAGAATGATACTCAGGTCGAGTGCTTCAATTTCGTTGCTGTGGACGTACCAACCCAAAACTCTATCAAAGTGTTGCTGACGCCTCTGGTACTTTTCCCAATACGCGGCAAACATGTCTGGAAGGTTGTTTCGGATGGTGATATCTGACCACGAACGGCGGCGTTGCCATGGGGATACGTGATGGGACCCCCAACGCTTCCAGATCGCATTATCTGTTTTTCCAACACCCGTTACGTTGGTCAAGCCGCACGAAGATCCGCAAACGAAGGAGAGAAACCTTTCCAATCCAGCAAGAAGAGCTTCCGCGTTCTGTTCAGAAATGTCTTCTCCGTCCATGCGTTCGATTGTGCCTGCGTGCATCACGGAGTAGCCGGAGGCTCTTCGAAGTTCCCTTTCAATTTTTGACTTGTTTGGCACGGGTGCGATGTTTACAAGCCAAGGCGGAGCTTCCAACTTTATCGGCCAATCGAAGACATCCCCGGTAAGGTTCAACAGGCTGAAATGCAACTTGAAAATTGGATTCCGCAAATCCAAAGCGACACACGGATTCAGTTGCAAATGTAATGTTGCGTCCGTCTGGTTGAAAACCCAGTCATTGGCAACCACACCAATTCGCACACCGCTGCCTAATCGTACTTCTGAAGGCCCTTTAGAAGTTGGTGGGAATGTCGAGATGGTTGACGTTTGTCGGTCTGGCGTACTGCGCGAAATCGGTTGTGGTTGGCGCGGAACGTCTGTAACCTCGATTACCACCTGGGGGTGAGGCGACAGCCGTTCAAGAATTCTCGCCGGGGCGGAGACGCATCGCCCGTCAATGACAAACTCGACCACCATTTCTGCAAGCAGAATGTCTTGGTTCGGTTCATACATCGGGGAGCACCTCTTGATTAGTGCTTGACAGATCCGCTACCCGCGACTCCCCCGAAATCAGCTTCGGAAGCAACGCATCGCGCTGGGTGGCGAGGGCGCGGGACTCTGCTTTGACTGACTCCATCTTGTCGAGTACGGGGCCAACGGTCTTGGAAAACCAGTTCAGTACCCTGGATTCATCGGCAGGGATTGCTACTTCGGTTTCTGAAATGATTTCCGGTCGAACTGCTGGATATGCGGCGCCGTCCGCTCGGTGAGCCAGTCTTTCGATGTTGTCCAAGGCCGTCGCCGACAAATATACCAATTCTCGAAAGCGCGGGTGTAAAGGCCGAAGTACCGCGAATCCAGTGCTTCCGGTCAAACCATCGTTTCCAATAAAGGAGTAAGAGCCGTTGCCTGGTCGGACTGTACCGACTATCGTGTCGCCGGTTCGCAAGACACGCTTTGCTCGACTCGGCGCGCCCTTCCAGGCAAAATGCTGCGTGGACCCAATTACTCCCCACTTAGTATTCGCCAAGTCAACATATTCGACGTGAACAGGGTAGTTCGTCCGAGACCATGACTCAGGGTTGAGATTGGAAACCTCCCCCAGCGCCTTCACCTCCCAACCCTCCGGAATCTCCCCCAACTCCGAGTCCACCAGCCGGTCGGGAAACAGGTCCCACAGTTCTGGCGGCAGGTAGGGTTCCCGGCCCTCCAGCTTGGCACGGACCGGGCCGAAGTCCACGAACCAGTCCCGGAAGATGGCCCTGGCCATTTCCTCCAGCGTCTGGTTCATCCGCCGGTTCAGCTCAATCTTGTCGTCCAGCGCGCCGAGGATGGCGGCGATGGCACGCTGTTCCGATACAGGCGGAAGCGAGATTTCCAGCGACTCGATCATGCCCTTCGTGAGGGCGTTTCGAGTCCCGCCTGAACCCGCCCAGGACAAGAGCATGGCTTGCATTTCGGGAGATGCCAGATAGTAGCGCAGATAGCCTGCGTCTAAGTTATCCGAGTCCGGTCTGATGATGGCAACGTGCTGATTGACGCGGGCCGGCAACACATCCGGAGCGACTTGGCACACCCGGGCTACCGAGTCTCCGGTGATGTTGAGAAGGACATCCTCCTCAAAAACTTCCACGTTTTGCAGTTCATTGGCGTGGCTATCCCCAATAAATGCCAAGCCGTCGCGATGGAAGCCATCGTTATACACATTCTGGCTGCGAATCAGCGTGTAAAGGCCTTCATCAAGGTACACATCCCTCCCGCCGCGAGGCGTTGCTCCACTACCTACTTTCGTGCAGACATCGCCCAGCGTAACCCTTTTCCAGCCACCATCATTTGCTTGGGCTTGGAATCTAACGGAAGGCAATGGCACTTTCTGACCCTCAACGATCTTCTTGAATTCCTTGCTCACAGCATTCAGGTCCACCACGTCAACAGTGTAGGGAAGCTCCGATTCCTCAAAGGCAATTTCCAGCCGAACCATAGCTTTATGGTCAAAGTTGGTAGCCCCTTCCACTGCCAAGTCGAGGTCGGAGGAATCCTTCGTCGTCCAGTTGGCGCGGCTGCCGAACACCCAGACTTCGGCTTCAACAGGTAAATGCTCGCGCAGGATATCCTGCACGATTTCCAGGTGGTCAGGGCGGATGTCCACTGGACTACTCAAAAGATCCAACCCTCTCTTGTAGGCGGTTCAAGAGATACCGGGCCTCCTGTAGGAAGTCGGGAACGCTTTCGAACACCTCCTGCGCCTTCTCTTCGTTGTAGGTATGGCTGGTCGTGCCGCGGTTTCTCCGAAACTCCATCCACTCCGGGAGTTCGGACTTGAGGAGGGCTTGCCTGTACGCTTCACGAATCACGTCATTGAAAACGAGTTCATCAATTTCTGCGGGATTGGCCGATGCAAGCTCCAGGTAGCGGCGCAGCATTCTGAAGGAGAGCTCATACGTGAACTCAAAGGCTTGGATTACGGCTGCCCTCAGATGTCTCTTGAGACGAGGGTTGTCCAATGCCAAGTCGGAGTGATATATGTCCAAGGCGTCTTCCAACTGGCCAACAGCGTCTTCCAGCGGCCCAAGGTTCAAGTTCGTCAAAAGACTCTACCCTCCGAATCCCAGCCGCTCCAGGTTCTCGGCGATGGCCGCGTCCAACCGCCGGGCTTCGGTTTGCTGCTCCCGCCACTGGGCTGCCAGGCGGGCCATCTTTTCCTGGAAGGGCTCGCCGTCGTCAGGCTGCGGCTCCGCTCCCACGTAGCGGCCCGGCGTGAGCACGTGACCGTGCTTGCCGATTTCCTCTAGCGATGCGCTCTTGCAGAACCCGGGTACGTCGGCATAGTCGCCGGCGCCGCCCCGCCAGGCATGGTAGGCGCCAGCGATGCGGGCGATGTCCTCGGCGGACAGGTCCCGGTGGGTACGATCCAGCATATGCCCCAGCTTGCGGGCGTCGATGAACAGCGTTTCCCTGGTGCGTGTTTCCCCCGCGACGCGGCCCTTGCGCAGGAACCAAAGGCAGGCCGGTATCTGGGTGGAGCGGAACAACTGCCCTGGCAGGGCGATGATGCAGTCCACCAGTCCCGCCTCGACGATGCCCTTGCGGATTTCCCCCTCACCCGACTGGTTGGAGGACATGGAGCCGTTAGCCAGCACGAACCCCGCCACTCCCCGGGGCGCCAGGTGGTACAGGAAGTGCTGGACCCAGGCGAAGTTGGCGTTGCCCACCGGCGGCGCTCCGTAATCCCAACGCTTGTCGTCCCGCAGCCGTTCGCCGCCCCAATCGGAGACGTTGAAAGGCGGGTTGGCCAGGGTGTAGTCGGCCCGCAGGTCGGGGTGACGGTCGTTGTGGAAGCTGTCGCCCTGGGCGATCTGACCCTCGATGCCCCGGATGGCCAGGTTCATCTTGGCCAGCCGCCAGGTGGTGTAGTTGGACTCCTGGCCGTAGATGGAAATGTCCCCCCTGGCGCGGCCGCCGTTGCCGTTGCCCGTGGCGTCGGCGCGGATGAAGTCCACCGACTGTATGAACATCCCCGAGGAGCCGCAGCATGGATCATAGACTCGGCCCTGGTACGGTTCCAGCATCTCCACCAGCAGCTGCACCACCGAGCGGGGCGTGTAGAACTCGCCGCCCTTGCGCCCCTCGGCCAAAGCGAACTGCTCCAAGAAGTACTCGTACACCTGCCCCAGCACGTCGTTGGCCTGGGCTTCGGCGCCGCCGACCCTGATGTTGCTCACCAGGTCCACCACCTGGCCCAGGCGCTGCTTGTCCAGGGCGTCCCGGCCGTACTCCTTGGGCAGCACGTCCTTGAGCGCCGGGTTGTCCCCCTCAATGGCGGTCATGGCGTCGTCCACCAAACGGCCGATGGCGGGCTGGCGGGCCTGGGCTTGCAGCACAGTCCACCGGGCTTCGGGCGGCACCCAGAAGATGCCCTGGGCTCGGTACTCGTCCGGGTCCTCCGGGTCCGCGCCCTGGTCCCGCTCGGCATCCAGCCTGGCGTAGGCTTCCTCAAAGGCGTCGGAGATGTACTTGAGGAAAATGAGCCCCAAGACCACGTGCTTGTACTCGGCGGCGTCCATGCTGCCACGCAGGGTGTCGGCCATGCGCCACAACTCGGCGCGGTAATCCGCAACCGTGTCCCCGTTTGTTGCGGCGCCCCCGGGTCCGGAGGCTTTCCGCCTTCCCTTTGGGGTCGTCATCGGGATCTCCTCCCTCGCTTGCCATCGGAGCGCAGCTTCGCCATCTCCTGCCTGGGATTCTTGCCCTCCGGTCCGTACCCGTGCTGCACCAGGAACCGGGGCGCGCCGCCGTACTCCACCGAAATCACCGCCGCCTCGGCGGCCTTGTCGTGGCCGGGGAGGAAAAAGGAACCGATGGAGGTTTCCGAGCCGCAGCCACACCAGCATTCCCCCGTGGGCAGCAGACGATTGCTTGACGACATCCTGGGTTCCATCCTCCACGCTCCCTTGTATTCTTGGATGCAGTTCAAGGATATGCCCCTGGGCGCATCGGGTCAATCCGGCCCTGGAAATCATAGCTACGGCGCCGCTTGGAAGAGCAGCTACTACCTCCGCCACAACCCCAGAGTAAACACCCGCCGCAGCAAACGCGCTCGTTTAGCCCTCCCCAACTCTCTCTGGGCTTCCGCCAACGCATCCCGCCGCCAGCGGACGTAATCGGCGCGCCTTGCGCCATCCAAGGGGTAGGTGTCCGGCGGCAGGGTCAGGTGGTACTCGCCAATCATTGCGGCTTCCAGTTCCCACCGGCGCACGGCGGCCTGCGCCCGGTCAACGCGGCTGGCGCCTTGCCTGCCGTCTGTCCGCAACCTGCGCCATTCGGCAACCAAAGGCGCCGCCGGGCCGAAGGCGAACTCCTCATCGGGCCGTTCCTCCAGGGTAACCACCCCGGCATCGGGCATTCCGGTCCGGCGCTGGGGCGGTCTCCAACTCTCTGCCACGCTGTCGGACTGGTCATGTCCATGCGCATCATCAGCGTATACTACTTCGGCAGCTTCGTCCGGTTGGCTTGCGCCTTCCAGCGCGGCCTACCGGTCAGCTCCTCCAGCTGGCGCGCCTGATCACCTGCCAACTTCCGCAGCTCGGCGTTTTCGTCCTCCAGGTCAGCCGTCCGCTGGCGCAGAACCACCACACCTTCGTCCGGCAGACCATCACCAACATGCGATTCGCCGCCACCGGCCTCGCCCGTATTGCTGAAGTCCACCAGCGCACGTCGCATCCGCCGGGAGACCTGCCGGGTATCGCAGCAGAAGGCCAGGGTGCGGCAATTTACCTCCAGCATCTCGGCGGCGGGCACCCGGCCTCGTTCCTCCACCAGGGCGTCCAGCAGGTCCAATAGGACGTCGCCCGATAGGGGAGCGTTCGGTCCCACCTCGGGGTCGCAGCCCACCTCCAGGGCGTCGTAGTCATCGTCGTTCAAGGCTTTCACCATGGGTCGAAACTACAATCTCAGCACTGCAATTCCTGCAATAAAGTGATTATAGAGCCGCAGTAAATTGCTCGCCCTGTAATACCCAAAACTTCGTCCCCAACGCTCAATTTCCCGTAGGAAATGCCCCTGGATTGTATTCTGCAATCCTTTCATTTCTCCTTTCAGGGTGCGCACTGCGGGAAACCGCTTGAGAGGATTGCAGTTTGACACGTCGGAGCTTTCGGGAAGAGTTCCGCCGGGCCGTCTCCCCGGTCCCGGAAAATTGTCGGCGCGAGTATCAAATTCCTTCACATGCCGGGCTAGGATTTCGTCGTCAGTTTCCTACTGGTCGCCGTCGCCCGAATTCCTGAAGCCCACCTTCATCTGCCACATCTGCAGGGACACCTACCGGTTGTCGTAGCAAAGTGCCGGCCTGGGTAATTTACCCCCAGAACCTCGGCGGCAGGTATCCAGCCCTGATCGTTGGCCAAGTCGTCCAGCCCGTCCAAGAGGTTTCCACTTGACAAAAGTGCTGTTGGAGTTTCCTGAAGGGGCCAGATCGCCGTTCATCTTGTGTCTAAATGGGACTGGAAAATCAGGAACTGTCACTAGCACGGCTGTAACCTGCCCATCCCGCACTACGATGCCTACGATACGCTGCACGTCCGCCTCGGCCAAGCCGCTGAGCAGAAATGCTAAGCCCTGATAGCCCAGAATGATATAATGCCCAAGGTAGCAAGAGACGCCTTGGCCCAGCGGTGGATGGATCAAACGAATGAAGGTGAATCATCACCCACCGCAGGAGAAATCATGAATTGCAAGTACGGGTACGCCTTTGATGTCATATCCACCAACAAAGACAAGAAAGCCTCCGATGTATTCGCCCTGCAATGGAATGGTGTACATCTGGTAGACCACAATGCCGATTGCCGCACGTGCCAGATGAGACTACCGCACTCTACATTCGCATTGATCGCGAAGTGGTTTGCCGTCCATCTGCCAAGTATCCAGCACATAGAAACAGTTGGCGTAGGCGCACTGGTTTGGTGCACAAATTGCGGCCCTTGGGTAGATGATGATGCCCGGGTAGATGCTGAGGCACTATTGGACAGGCCAATAAACGAATTAATGGAAGCAGCACTCGCCGCGGAAAGGCCACCGACTGTAATGGACGGGTGCAGCTTATGCGACGATTGAAATGGAATACCAATATTCCAATTCGGTGGACACTGCCCATTCCACCGCTCCTCGCCTTTTATGGCGCCACGAATGGTAACCCAGTAGCAGAACCACTCAGACCATCGAAACAACCGTAGCCCAACTCCCAACCGGCCGATTGCAAGCAGCGTTAGCCGCGCGGCAAATGTACCGAGAGGCAGACACTAAAAGCGAGGATGCTTCCCGTGAATGAAAAAACCTGCGCACAACGCGAATCCCTACGATGCCTACTCGCCTCCTTGGCTTCCATAGAAGCAATGGAGTGGATGTTCATAAAGAGGAGGATCGACTGGGAACTCGTCAACACGAGGGAAATAGACCAACGCTTAGCAAACATCCGAGCTTTCTTCGTGCGTGAATGGCTTGATGAAAGCGAGATTCAGAAGCACATGCCAATCATCGGTCCATTCTTGGATCACCTAATGAAGGTGCTGTTTGCCGACGCTGTCCGTTGGTGGGCTGCTGCCCATTATTCCAAACAAGATAAGAATAAGTTTTTGCGTTCGACTATGTACAAAGGCGATTTAGACGCTCTGTACACCCACTTTTACCACTGGTTCCGCAATAACCAGCTAGCCCACTTCCCCGGTGGGGATCGCAGCAACGATAACCCATTTTGGGTTCCCACTCCGTACGGATTTTTCCTAAGCGAAGCGGAATACTACAGCTTCCGGCATCTACTGGTGAATTCGATCAAGATCACGCTAGGCGTCAGCGCAGATCGGCCCGATCTCAACCAATTGTCGGAAAATTCTCCCGAGTTGAAGGAATTGATAGATCAGATGCCACAACAGGAACGGTCCGCGTTAGAATCCGCCTTAGCTCACATCCAAGTTGGTTTGGACGAAGAACTACTAAAGGAAATTCGGGCGCTCACTGAATCTAGAAGGAAATGGGCGTCAATGCGGAAAGTCTGACAGATACCGGTCGGCCAGTTTGAAGTCATTCAAAAAGAAAAGAGTGGGAAATCATGAACCAACTGCTGCAAGACGCCTTCAATCGGGCTATTACACTTCCCCCAAAAGCACAGGACCGGTTTGCCGGGTTCCTGCTGGCCGAGCTTGATGCTGGCCAACAGTGGGACCAACTGTTCGACCGGCCGAAATCGGATGAGCTGCTGAGCAACCTCGCCAACGAAACTTTGGCCGACAACGGAGCGGGGTCCACCACCCCTTTGGACCCGACTGACTTTTAGCCATGCGCTCCTTCACGCGAAGCACTGCTGGGATACCTACAACCTTCTGCCGAGCCACGTCAAACAGCATACCAGGAACGTGTGCATTTTGTTTCAGGGGAACCCGAACCACCCGGGCCTGAACTTCAAACGCGTCGGACGACGACACCCCGTCTTCTCAGTGCGCGTCAGGGCCGACTACCGCACTCTCGGCCTAATGGAACAAAACGACATCTTCTGGTTCTGGATCGGCTCATATTAGGAGTACGACCAATTGCTACAGCGCCGTTAGCCCGAGACAACTCCAGACCAGTACGATAAATGCATCTCGATGACCCGCACTTTGAAATTCGCACTCTGCAGGGACCTGCCCAACGGCCGCACCATCTACCTCTTCACTGCGGTGAGGACCAGCTATCGACCGGGATTGGCCGCTCCGGGCGAATAGTATCCTAGTATCGCGATCCACCTTAACAGGATGAACTGGCCAACGGGGTCATTCCGGCTGTCCTCCCAGATCCTGGAGTTGCTACCTTCTTCTAAGCTAGGAGTGACAATTGCCCACTGACGGCGGCGGCTTCCGGCTGTTACGCTGAAGATATGGCATTCTCACGAGAGCGCATCCTGGACGCCCTGGCCCGGCTGCCCCTCATCGACGCGGGGGAACTGGCCCTGGTCCTGGGCGAACCTCTGGCGACGGTCCACCGCGCCCTTGCCACACTGCTGAAGGACGGCCTGGCCGGGCGGGTGAGCCACGGCACGGCCCATCTGCCCTCCAGCCACCGCTACTACCTCACGAAGAAGGGCATCGCCCAGGCCGCCGAAGCCCTGGGCTACGACGCGCCCTCGGGCTTCATGCGGGCCTACCCCGTGTCCAGGCAGTGGCTGGCATTGCTCATACGCCGCATTGACGCCGTGGCTTCGGTGTGCCGCCTGGCAGCAACGCTATCCCCCGGCGTGGACGGGCGGGAAACCCAGGTGGAGTTCCAGCGCCGGGGCCGGTTCGACGCGGTGATCACGCTCCACAACGGCCGCAGCTTCGGCGTGGTGCGCCAGGGGCTGGCGCTGCGGCGCCGCTCCCTCTACGACCGGCTGCGGGCCATCGCCGAGTACCACCACAACCGCCGTCCCTCAATGGTGCTGGTCCTGGTTCCCAGTCCCTGGGAGCAGCGGCTCACCGACGAGTTCTGCCTCAACGCGGACTTCAGGGACTATTTCGTAGGCGTGGAGCGCCGCGAGACCCTGGAAGCGTGGGAGCGCTTATCCTGGATTTCCTCCAACTGGGTGGTTGCCAGGAGATACCGCACCCTGGAGCAGGTGGTCTCCGACGCCGACCCCGGCGGACAGTTTCAACCGGAGGCGCCGGAGCGCAAGCGGGCGTCCCTACCCGATCCGGAGCGGATGGTCCAGTCCGTCCCGGCCTTCGGCCTCAGCCCCTCGGAGAAGCGCGCCCTGGACCTGATCACCGACTACCCGATGATCCCCCGGGAACACCTGGCCCGCTGGCTGGGCGTGTCCGACGGGAGGGTCAGCCAGATGACCCGCAGCCTGACGCAGACCTGGGGCCTGGTGGAACAGCACGGCAAGCGGAGCGACGTGCGCTACGCCGTGTCCGACCGGGGCATCAGGTACATCACCCGCCGGGACCGGGCGCAACTGTCCACCACCATGGCCGCCTGGAGCACCGAGCCTGCTGCCGACAATCACGGACGGCCCCGGCCCCTGGGACACCGCATCCTCACCTGGCAGCGTCAGACCGGCCACGCCGACGGCATCACCTGGTTCCTGTCCGAACTGGCCGCCGAGGCCCGGGCCGAGGGCGCCAGCGAACTCCGGTGGTCCATTCCCACCGCCCGCTCGGACCGGGCCTTCAACCGGGGCGAGGACGCCATCGCCCCCGACGCCGTGGGGCACCTGCTCGTCAACGCCCTGCACGTGCCCTTCTACCTCGAGCACGAGCTGCGCGCCCGCCACCCCAGGGGAGTGGCCGCCCGCCTGCGACCCTACTCCCGCTACTACCGCTCCGACGCGCCCCGGGATGACCAGCCGCCCTTCCCGACCACGCTGTTCGTGGTGGACACCGAGGAGGTGGCGGAGACCTACGCCAGCACGGCGTCCCGGATGCCTGCCATGAAGCTGCCCATCCTGGTGTCCAGTAGGGAGCTTCTGTCCTATAGGGGGATACTGGGCCGGTCCTGGCGCCCCCTGTGGGAACCGGAACGTGCGCCGCTGGCGCTGTGCGAGTTGGGGGCATACGAGTGGGACAAACTGCGCCGACGTATGCGCCGGCAGGAGACACGTTAATCATGCTGACACGGCTTCTTCTACCCGCCCTGTTGTCCGGGGGCGCAAACTTTCCTCCGGGGGTGTTTTCAGAGGTTGGCCGGGAGACCGCGATGCGTCAATGTCCCCTGGTTCCAGGTACGAAACGGGCTGAAATTCCCCTTGACCATTCAAAAATTGCATTTTTGCAAGTGTGAGAAACGGCGCTAAAACAACCAGGGTGATTTTGGCAAGAGTGCAATCGCCTGACGCATCGCCATTGACGAGGTGATTTACATGTCAGATAACGTCAAAAATGACGTCCACTGGGTGGACAAAGGGGAGGCGGCGCGGGAGTTGGAGGTATCGCTATCGACCCTGGACCGGATGATCCGCAAGGGCGAGGTGGAGGTAGGGAGAGAAGGCCGGCGGGTGTACGTGAAGCTGCCCGGACCCCGCTACCCCAGCGACCGGGAGCTGCTGCGGCAATCCCGGGCCAGGGTTGAAGAGTTTCGGCGGAAGGTGGAGGAACTGGCGGAGGAAGCGGACCAATTGGAACAGGAGCGGGACCAGGCCAGAGGCGAGACGGAGGCCGCCATGGGCGAATGCGGCAGGTTGGAGGCGGAACTGGTCCGGGAGCAGAGCACCCACCAACGGACGAAGCGTTGGGTTGCCAGACTGGGCATTGCCGTCGTGGCGCTGGTCGTGCTGCTGGCGGTCAGCGGTGTGGTAGCGTGGCTTTTGGCCTCGTGAGGTGCGCAATTGTCGCTGACTTTCTGGAAGCCCGGATTGTGTCGCCGGTCCAAATCATCCAAGCCGCGCAGCTGTGGAAGTAGCTGGTGCCATCGCAAGGTGGTTCGTCAGCGGGTGATAGAATGGGAGTGGGATTCGAATCGGTGAAACTCTGCGGGGTTTACTGGATGCTCAGGCCGGCGCAATAAACCCTTCTGCCATACCCCGCTAACCATCACAAGCAAGTTCTTGCTGTTTGAGAACCGAGCCGCTGCGCTCAAACGCTGCTACCTTGTGCTCGGATTACCCCGAATTTGCTGGTGAGCACTTTGAAAATCGGCGATCAATCGACCACCCAAGAGCGAAACGCTACGAGGGTGGAAATTATGCTATAGGGGTTGCGACAATGGAACTACTGATATCAGCGGTTGGAACCCTCATCAATATCTTGTCGTTCGGTAGAATATCGCAGTGGTCGGTGCGGGCATACGTGGTGGCCATCAGGTACGTGCACGGTGAAGAGGAACGGACCATACCGACTTTGCATGTAGAGGCCCGCAACACGGGCAGATACGGCATCACTCTGCATCCTCTGGAATACAGGATTATCCAGAAAGACCAGTTCCTGAAAAAGTACGCAGTTATGCCATGGAAAGAGCACAACGAGCGCGAGGGCATACAGAATCCGCGACTGGAATCAGGAGAACTGGCAATATGCCGGGATCCATTGCCGTGGGTTCACCCGCGAAGCGAGGCCATGAAGATTGAAGTGATCGTCAAAACTCACTGTGGTAAACGTGCCAGGAGGGTAGCTCGGAACCATCTGCGGTACTACGAGAGATTCGAGATAGTCACGAGTGATCGCAGCATTGAAGAATACATGAGAAGCACGTTCCCAAATTATCCCGTTTAGTGCATGACTTATCCGTTCCGCTGCCAAGGGGCAGTTGGTGTTTTCTCCAGCCCTTCTGCCCACTACCCTTTTGCCGGACTCTATACCCAACCGCCCGCATCATAATGGCCATGAGTAGTTCCCCGTTTCTTCTATAACCGTCCCGCAGGGCCAGCGGTACCGCAGATGAATAGCAGTTCCGGCGACGAACGAAACGTCTCAGACAATCCACTGGTGGCGATAGCAAGTTGCCGGGCGTGCGGGGCGCAATCCGGCGAGCTCTGCCATCGAAAGGGCAGATTGACGTCCAGGGTCCACTCTGCCAGATTCTCTGATGCATCCGACGTGCCGGCGGCCAGACGGTGCAGAAGATGTAAATATGCAAAAATCGTGCCGGCTGAACCGGAGCGAGTGCAAATCAATAACGTGGGTTGGACAACGGTATTCGGTTCTAAATGCTACTGTGTGAGATACCGGCCGCGTCGGTCTCTCGGCGACGAATACCACCTGACCCAAGTTGATCCGCTGGGCTGGTGTGGCGAATTCCTGCCAATGTCCAGCGACAGCGAAGAAACCGGGAGCACCCACCGTTGAGACCATCAAATATAGAAGGTGAGAAAGGGCCTACATCGCCGCAGGTGACGGTTTTGATAATGAAAGATGACCGCCACGTCTTGACCGGACAAGCTGGACGTGAGACGATGGATAGTAAGACAATCTAATATGACAGTGGACAAAGAGAGAAGATGCCCCCACGCGCATTTCCAGGACCATCACCTTCTCGCTGCCGCCGGAAATGTACGAGCAGGTCCAGCGGGTGAAGGAAGAAGAGGGCCGCGACATGAGCGAACTGGTGCGGGAGGCCCTGCGATTGTACATGGAAGACCGGGAACTGCGCCGCGAGCAGCGCCGGAAAAGGCTGCGCTCCCGCCAAGCGGAACCCGGAGACAATGATCGAGGTGAAATCAATGAGTAATGGAATTGACCTGATACCGGCGGCCCTGTACGCCCGCGTTTCCAGCGACCGCCAGGACGTGGACCTCTCCGTGGCCGCTCAGATGCGGGCGCTCCGGGATTACGCCGAGCGTAACGGCTACTCCGTAGCCCGCGAGTACGTGGACGAGGCCGAGAGCGGCAGAATCGCCGACCGCCCACAGTTCCGCAAGATGCTGGACGAGGCTTCCAAGCCGGAGTCGCCCTTTAGCGAGATTCTCGTCTGGAAGTTTTCCAGGTTCACCCGCAAGCGGGAACACGCCGTCGCCTTCAAGTCCATGCTCCGGCGCAAGGGAGTCCGCGTGGTCTCCATCACCGAGCACGCCGACGACTCCCCCACCGGCAAGCTCATGGAGGCCATCATCGAGTCAGTGGACGAATTCTACAGCGAAAATCTTGCCGAAGAGGTTTACCGGGGGATGCGGGAAGCCGCCTCCCGGGGCTTCTGGGTCGCCAGCAGAGTTCCCTACGGCTATCGCAAGATCATGGTCCAGGACGGGGCCAAGAAACGCCCTACCCTGGAACTCGACCCGGACACCTCGCCAGTGGTCTGGCGCATCTTCAACCTGGCCGAGGCCGGCCACGGCATCCTGGACATCACCCGCACCCTGAACGACGAGGGCATCGCCAACCCCACCGGCCGGCCCTGGTCCAAGAACGGCGTCCACATCATCCTGCGCAACGAGACCTATACCGGCACTTTGACCTGGGGAACATCCGCCAAGCACAAGGGCGAGCCGGTGCGCGTGGAGAACGCCTTCCCTGCCATCGTGTCCAAGACCCAGTTCCGCAGGGTGAACAAGCAACTACGTTCCCGCGCCCCCAAGCAGGTACACCCCCGGCGGGTGGCCAGTTCCTACCTGCTGAGTGGCTTGGTCAAGTGTAAGGCGTGCCGCCGCGCCATGTCGGGCCAGGACTCCAAGAGCGGCCAGTTCGCCTACTACGTCTGCCAGTCCCTGATGAAGCGGGGCAGCGGGGCCTGCGACTGCCCCAGGCTGAACGCCCGCAGGTTCGAGGAGATGGTGGTCGGCAGGATTCGGGACAACATCCTCACCGAGTCCAACATCAGGGAACTGGTCAAGCTGGTGGACGAGGAGATGGACGGCATAGCCCGGGAGCAGCGCCAGCGGCTGGAGACCGCCGAGGCGGAACTGGCCGACGTGAAGCGGAGGCTGGAGCGGCTCTACAACCTGGCGGAGACCACCGACCTGGACATCGAGGACTTCAAGCCCCGCATCCGGGACCACCGGGAGCGTCAGGAGAAACTTGTGGCGACGGCGGAGGAGGCCAGGGTGCTGCTATCCCAGCGCCGGGTGGTGCTGGACGACGTGGAAACGATTACCGCCTACTGCGAGGACCTGAGCCGTTACCTGAACGAGAGCGAGCTTACCGAGCGACGAGCTTTCATCGAGTCCTTCGTCAGGGAGATCGTGGTGCAGCCCGGGGCCGCCGTGGTGCGCTACACAATCCCGATGCCGGATAATAGTCCGATAGGGGGAAAGGACGCCGAGGAACTGGCTTTGCACTCCCCGGTACTGTCTACCGTCAAGTCTGGTGGGCCGGACTGGACAAAATCAAGAACCGAGGCCGATTCCGACGTCACCCCGTCCTGGGGCATGGGGATGGTGTACGTCAGAACCGCCTCGTCCTCCACGATCTCGATGCCCTGCACGAAGTTGCGGATCAGGGCCTTCCGCTCCGGGAAAGTGCCGTCCTGGAAGAGTGCGCGGAAGTCCGCCACGTACCCCTTGATCTCCTTCGACGTGGGCAGCTCCGCCCGCCGCTGCTCCAACTGGAACTCGGCTTCCTCCCGCGCCGCCACAAGCTGGTCCTGGCGGCTCTTCAGGGACAGGATGCGGGGCGACAGGACCTCGATGGGCAACTGCTGGGTCTCCAGGGCCTGGTAGAGGTTCTCCAACCGGGTCTCCACGTCGGACAGCTCGCTGTTGATGGCGGTCAGCCTGCCGTTGACCTCGCCGGCCAAAGCATCAATCTCCTCGGCCACCAGGGTCACCAGCTCGGTGATGGTCTCCTCGGTGAGAATCCGCTCCCTGACCTTCTCGATCACCAGGTCCTCCACCTTGCTGGCGTTCAGGTAGCGGGCGGTGCACGCTCCGGCTCCTTCCCGGAACAGGCTGGAGCAGACGTAGTAGGCGAACTGGCCGCTCTTGGCTCCCTGGGCCGAGTAGGACCTGCCGCATACCCCGCAGCGCAGGAGACCGCTCAGCAGGTACTGGCTCCCGACACGGCCGGGCCGCGCCACCGTGGGCGCCCGCTGGTGGAGTCCCTGCTGCACCGCGTCGAACAACTCCCGGGACACCAACGCGGGCCAGGCGTTCTCCACCCTCACCGGGTCTCCCGCCTTCTCGTCCTTGCTCTTCACACCCCACACCGCCGTGCCGGTGTAAGCCTCGTTGGTCAGCAGGTAGTGGACGACGTTCTTCTGCCAGCGTTTGCCCCGGTTGGTGATGCCCCGCCCGTTCAGCTCCTTGCAGATTTCCGCCAGCCCGTTGCCCCGGCGGGAACTCTCGAATATCTCCCTGACTATCGGAGCGGACACGGGGTCAACCTCCAGGGTGGGGCGGTCCTTCACCCCGTCGCTGACCTTGACACGGGTGTAGCCGAAGGGGGCCTTGGAACCCAGGAAGAAACCACGGGAAGCGGCCTCCCGCATCCCCCGCGTCACTTCTTGCCCAAGATTCTCGCTGTAATATTCGTCCACCGACTCGATGATGCCCTCAAGCAGCCGGCCGGTGGCGTTGTCCTCGGCCTGCTCGGTGATGGACACCACGCGGATGCCCTTGCGCCGCAACTGGGCCTTGAAGGCCACAGCGTGCTCCCGCTTGCGGGTGAATCTCGAAAACTTCCAGACCAGAATCACCTGGAAAGGTGCCTTTGGCCTGCTGCCCTCCTCGATCATCTCCCGGAACTGGGGGCGGTCGGCGATCCTGCCGCTCTCGGCCTCGTCCACGTACTCTCGGGCCACAGAGTAGCCGTTGTTCTTGGCGTAGTCTCTCAAGGCCCGAAGCTGGGCGGCCACGGAGAGGTCCACGTCCTGGCGGTCGCTGGAGACCCGGGCGTAGAGGGCCGCCGGGGTCAGGGGTTGCAACTGTTTCTTCATGTGTTCTCCTTTTTCGCTTGCTCGTGGTGGCGGCTGGTTTAATCGTCGGTCGGGTCGGCAATGGGACGGACCTGGAGTTGGAACCCCAGGGACCGCAGCACCCGCAGCACGGTGTTGAACTCGGGGTTGGCCCCGGCCCGCATGGACTTGTACAGGCTCTTCTCGCCCAGGCCCGTCTCCCGGGCCACCCGCCGCATCCGGTGGGCGCGGACCATCCGGCCCATGACGCCCATGATGCTGTTCAGGTCGCCCGCTTCCAGGGCTGCGTTCAGGGCAGCCGTCATCTCGTCGGATGTGGCCGGGTATTCCGGCTGTCCTGCCTTGCTGCCCATCGCCGCTGCCTCGCCGTCGTGAGTTTGGCCCATGCTCCACTTATATTATCCCACCGGATACCCAGTACGCAAGGGGGAAATGTCATTCGGGCCGCCAGTTTCGGAAATTGCCCCTCCCCAATCCAGGACCAAGAGACAGCCGGGGCCGGGAGTCCGCCAGCGATGCTTTCACGATTGCCGGAACCGCCACCAGGGGCCGCGCCGTTCCTGCGCCGCCTTCAACTCGTCCACCAGTTCGCCGTTGCGCTGCCGTTCCATTTCAAGCTGTCCCTGCAACAAGCCCACCTGCCCCTCCAGGCCGCGAATCCGCTCCTGGGCCATCGCCAGCGCCGGGTCAGCAGCCACGCCGCTGCCCGGCGGGTCGCCGTCCAGCATCACGTATACCCGGTGCCTCCGTCCGCGTGGCTCCCTCTTTACCGGCACCTCCCCGGCGGCGATGCGCCGGTTCAGGGTGGACAGGGACAGCTTCAACTCCCGGCAGGCTTCCGCCTTGGTCAGCAGTCGCATGTCCGCACCTCCCATTGTGTCATTGCGTTTCATCTACGGGTCAATCCTTATGTGTCATACGTGCCAGCGCCTTTCTCGCTGTTTTGTACAGACTCGGTATCTCTGCCCCGAAAACTCCGATTTCTGCAACGAAATGCAAGCCGGAGGTCTTTTGGGATCAGACGAGGTTAAGACAAGAAAAAACCCTGTCATTCGTGTTTGTTTGTGGCCTCCCTATAGGAAACCCCGGGAGCCACATCACCGGAAAAGTTGCACTTTGACCAGTCGCCGCAATGGCAGCCTTTCCCAGGGTTCCGGCGCCGGCGGCAGCCACGTGTCAGCCAGGATGCCCCGTTGGACGATGGTTTCCAGGTTGGAACTGGCAAAGGGGGCGTGATCGATGTAGCTGGCGGCGTCCATGAAGGCGTCCTCGTCGTTGGGAGTCTCGAAGACGAACAGCACCAGGGGCAGGTCCCCGCCGTGGTCCCGGCGGGCGTAGCCGCTGCGGAAATAGCGGCGGTAGTTCTCCAGCCTGGCGCGCACTCGCCGGGGCGTGACGGCGCGGCGCTCGAACTCCAGGAAGTAGGGACGCCGGTCGCCCCGGTATGATATCCAGAACGTGGCGTCGGGGTGGATCACGTAGTCTTGGCCCTGGTAGCGATAGCCGATGCGGGAGCGGGAGGTGGGCAGCAGCTCCAGGACGCCGTAGACCTTGCTGCGGGCGCAATCGGCGGTGAGAGCGGCGGCCAGGGTGGTCAATGATTCTGAAAATGTGGGTAATGGTCCTAGCGATTTTGCGGTCATCACCCAAGCCAACCCGTCCGCGATTTGGACGGCGTCGGCAGCGGTGAGGGCCGGACACGTCAAACTGCAATCGCCCAAACCGGCTTTTCACAGTGGGCGGCCTGAAAGGGAATCGGGAGGAGATTGTATTCTGCAATCCAGGGGACTTTCCTACGGGAAAAGGGGCGTTGAGGGCGGCAATGGAGGGACTTCCGGGCGAGCATTTTACTGCGGCTCTATAATCACATTATTGCAGACATTGCATTGCAGTGATTGTAGTCCTGACCCATGAGAAGCCCGTGAAAGAAATTGTTGAGCCTGCCCTGGAGGTGCGCCACAACCCCGGGGCGGAACCGGACGAACCCCTATCAGACGACGCCCGGTTGGACTTGCTGAGCGACCTGGTGAGAAACGCGGCGGCGTCCCCGCAGCGGAGGTCATGGGCGTGAATAATGCGACGATGGCAGCCTGCTGCGATTCCCGGCAGATGCCCCGCCGGGTGAGGCAGCCGCCGCCGGAATCCGGGGGATGATTTCGGCGGCGGGACACCGGAGGACGGCGTGGTGGCCCTGTGCCAGTGGGTGGCTGCGCCGGTGAATGCAAATTGCCAACTGCGGGAATTGGTAGACGAGCGGGCGTAGTCAACCGGAGGAAATTACGGGGAGGATGGGTTCACCGGAGGACTAATGAGCAAACCAACGGCGATAGTGAAGAGGTTGTGCCAGGCAACGCCGACATTCGCCGCCGCGTCCCGCCCGCCAGCAGCCACCCACAACGGTTTTCCTGTTGCACGACCCCAAGACAAGGACAAGAGTCTAATGATAGGCTAACATCAGCAAACCAAGAGTCCACCGGGTTGGACTTTCGAGGAAGCAGTTTGCTGTTCACTGAATACGCCCTTTGCCTCTACACAATAGGGATTAGGTGCTTGCTTCCTTTGCCAAGCGACTGTTTGCCATGGAGAACACGTTGGGGTGCCGCCCAGGGGTTGCTATATGCCGCTGACGCGTAACACAGTGAACCGGGAGGGCTTCAACCCGGCATTGCCATTGCCCTACGAGCTGAGGACCGAGGATTTCAGCCTGGCAATAGCGGACGTTTACGACTTCTTCTTTGACGTGAACGAACAGTTGACTTCCAAGGGACTGAGGCGGCTCGACGATATGCTACGCCCGGCCATAATGTCGGGGGTGTTGTCCGACATGCTGACCTCCAGCCTGGCCAATCATTCGCGGACGCTCGTGGAAAACCGGTTCTTCAACGGCCATCCCGACCTGATCGTCAACGGCGTGTACCCCGAAAATTCGGTCCAGGCCGGGGAACAGGGCGTAGAAATCAAGACCACTCGCCGGAGGGGCGGGGCAGTGGACACGCACGGGGCCAGAGAACAGTGGATGTGCGTATTTGTCTACGTAGTCGACAATGCCACTGAGCCAGCGGTAAATCGCGCTCCGTTGACCATTACCGAGGTTTATCTGGCGCACGTGACGCTGGAAGACTTCCGCCGGAACCCGAGAGGTGAACTGGGGACGAGGACCGCTACCCTGCATCGGGAAGGAATTCGCAAGCTTCGCGAGCAGTGGGTTTATCGCAACGTCGGTTAGAACCCGTGCATGCCCAGGCGTCGCGCGCAGACAACTGGCCGAGCCGAAGCGCGGTACACCCGGGGACGACGACCCCTCATCCTGTCCGCCAGATAGTTAGCGCCGTGTGTTCTGAACTTGTTTCCCGACTGCATCACTAGGGAAACAGTCAGCCCGTAGTCCCCAGCCTACTGTATCGAATGCCCAGGTCATCTAATCAGCACCGTATTCCGTCAGTTTGGGAATTGATTCTCTGGCCAGGGTAAAGTATTCGGCATCCTTCTCCACACCGACGCTGGAGTATCCAACCACGTTGCACGCCGCCAGGGTGGAACCTGCTCCCGCGAAGGGGTCCAGGACGACACCTTCACCCGTGGGCAAGACTCCCCTCACCAGCGTTCGCATGTAGGACTGTGGCTTCAGGCTGGGATGAGGGGCGATGCGTCGTTCCGACGCCCGAGTCGGCGCCGAGGGCAGTACGTCGCCAAATGGCTTGTCCTGGCCGGGCCGCCGGAAGCCGCCCGTGCCCCATTTCCGCAAGTTGTCCTGCACTCTGCCATCCAGCGGCTTCCGGAACAAGAGCCAGGGTTCCCACATCGACCTTGGCAACACGCTAACATCCGGGAATTCTTCGTGGGCTCCCTTCGGACGGTCGCCGCCGCGCATCGTCATGGTCAGGCGAATAATTTCCCCCCGACGTTCCAAACCGGAATTGGCCAAGGCTTCGGACACCAGGTAGGACACCAAGGGATTGGAGGCAACGACCACGTTGGCCCCAGGCACGATGGCGCGGCGGACCAGCTTCCCCCACAGCTCGAAGAACTCCCTAATGTGGGCTAGCTGTTGCTGGTTCAGGGTGGTGAACCGTGGTATCGGGTTCCTAACTGCCCCATCAAAGGACGGCGGAATCCTCCACACTCCTCCCTTACGGGAGCGAAGTTTGGCCTGCTGACAGTCACTGTATTCATACAACGCATACGGGGGGTCGGTCACTACGGCGTGGAAGGAATTGCCGGGCTGTCGTTCCAACCATGGCAAGCAATCGTCGTGATGCAGAACGGACAGGAGATGGCGGAACGGTTCCTGCCGTTTTCCGACGGGACCTCTGGAGGCTTCCTCCGTGAGCCTGGGATTGCTCGAGCGGTACAATCCCCGTCCCTCCCTGAGAAAAAGTCCCGGTGTATTGAGACGAAGATAGGACCGGACAGAAGAGGTAGGAGTCTCCCCGATGTTCTCGCTGACCCGGGCAGAAATTTGGCCGATGGACAGCGGCTCGGTGGATTCATCCAAAACCTGGATTATGGCGTCCCGCACCCTGCCCGGCGCGTTCTTGGTTCGCGTTTCCATTAGGCCATGATACGACGTCTGGACGTCGGACGTCAATGCTTGAATTCAGCGCGGGGGTCATGCTGAACCTCGGCGGGCCTGGCGTTGGGATTGTGGTGGGCGACGGGGCTATCTACCGGGGCATCGTACACCGACCGTCCACAACCCGCGCGCCGCTCCCTGGGAAAGGCTCCGGGCAAAGTCCCCTGAAACCGCCGCCGCCGCGCTTCCCGCCCCTTCCGGAGCGTAGCCTCCCCCTTCTCCACCCGGCGGACGCCGCCTGACATATGGTTTGGCACGTGTTTCACCTGGTCGCCGGCGATGCGTCAGGCGAATGCACTCTGCCCTTGACGGTCCAAAATCACCCCCGCTGGTTTAGCGTGGTTTTTCAGAGTTGTAGAAATACAATGCCTGACTGGTCAAGGGAAAGCGGCGCTAGTTTCCTACCTGAAATCAAGGAAAATGATACGTCGCCGCGCCCGGCCAACCTCCTCAACCACCCTCGCAAGGCCCAATTGCGCCCCCGGACAACGATATGGGGAGGGAATTGATTAACGACAATTAGGAATGCCGTATCAGCGTGATTGACGTGTCTCCGGCCGCTGCATCTGTCGGCGCAGACCGTCCCACTCGTGGGCTCCGCTCTCGCAATGCCAGGACCAGCCCTGCATCCTCCTGCCGGACGGGATCGCCTTTCGGACACCAGAATTGGCAGCGACGTGGCGATCATGCCCGACGCCGTGCTGGCGTTGGTCTCCTCCTCCGCATCACCGTCCACCAGGAATAGTGTGGTAGAGAAGGGAGGCCCGTCTTGGGCAGGCGCGCCGGAGCGGTATCACTGGAGTAAGTCGCAGGTGGGCGGCCCTCCCGAAGGATGCCAGGAACGCAGGTGCAAGCCACTCGATCCACTTTAGCGTGAAGGTACATCTGTCAGCTCAAGTGCGGCACTCCGGCGGACGGGCGTACGTACCCAACACCAGTCCATTAGCGTGTACCTGGGAAACCAATGAATCCCAGAGACCACGCAGTTCCCCTGCGGTGCGGCCTCGCCAGAGCCCTTTCGGAGCCTGCCAACTCCGTCGGTTGAAGTACGAGGGCGGTAATTCAATGACCGGCCGCGGAAAACCCGATCCGCAACAGGCGGGGGTTGCGGGGAAGAAACTAAACATTCCATCCACCGGGTCGTCGGGTGTTGCGCCCCGGTACAGCCGACCAGGGTCAGTTAATAGGCCTCCAGTGGCAACCGAGAAAGCGTCCGGCAAGCACTCTCCCTACCCTGTGAGCATTGCGGGAGGGGAATATTCCATCGAGTCCTTGACCACAAGCACCGTATCAAGCATCCACTGCCTCGCCCCACCGATTTCCTTGCCGCTCCCAAAGGCGATGATGGAACCGCCGCCCAGATGCAACAAGCCCGGCTTGCTCCCTTGACCGCAATTCGAATACAAGAAGCGCTCGCCGAAGATGAAAGGGTCGGTGTTGTGTAGCCCTCCGTAATCCCCCTTTGGTACGTAGTACGGCCGCCACAGGTATCGGGGATACCCCGAGTCCCGTTTGGGCTGATCCAGTGCTCGGAGCAACTCTGATTCCGGTTCCCATTCACCCCATGCGTACAGATCTCCTGTTCGCTCACCACCGTCCGCTTCGGTCCAGGCCCCGTGAAACCGCATGAATTTTCGCCCATGGCTCCGATTGCTCTTGTTCCAAGACTTTCGACCGCTCCGGTCGGGTTCATGTTCGCGACCGGGGTGTGAGAACTGCACGAAGCAACGTCTATCTTCCATTCCGGTATGCCTCCAACATCGTCGCCCCTACTTCGCCCTTCTGGGAAGCGGAGATCACACCGAAGGGCGTCTGGGCGGCCGCACCGAAGACGAACAGCGACGGCTCGCTCCTGATGCTGTACCAACGTGCCCGAACTTCGTATGGCCGCGAACGCGGTGCTCCGGTCCCAGTCAGGTGGAAAGTGTGGATGATGCGCCATTCCCCGTCCATGGGCTCAAATGCTATGCGCTCCAGGTGGCGTTTTGCGACGGACAGGACCACCATGTGCGGCTTCAATAACGTTAGCAGATTGTGCCAAAGCGGACCGCCATACGCTTCAAGCGTGGACCGATCAATCGCCCCGAGTCGGCTCCAGGTTGGGTTGGTGGCGACGGGAGAGCAAATATCAGTATGGAGCGCAGTCGAACCGTAGCCGAAGTAGTAGCTCGCTGCCGCTCCGTTGAGTAACGGCTCGAATGCGCTGAACCAGGCGCGGTAAGGATCGGTGCGGAAGTAGGACGATAAGGCGCTGATATAGTAACCGTGATTACGGCACATTTCCTCTTCCAATAGCGGAAAGCGCGCGAACGGCCTTTCTGACGGGAATTCATGCCGGGAGGGGTTCAATCCTACGGTTAATACACGCAGCTGGGCCGCTTCATACTCGCCTAGATCGCCAAAGAACAGGATAGGGACAGCTGGGGTTACCCGCGTCAGTAGCCCCGCGGCTTTGTCGTACGCCCGCCAAGCCTTCCTTACCACCTCGTTAAGGCTTACCCCGAATCCACCGATAGGCAAAGGTTAGTGTAGAAAGAAGGGGATTGAGGGGCTGGAGGACGGGACGGTCTGGTGATTTACGCGGATGGGGACGTTCGGTGTACTCGATTGGCGGTTTGGATGCCGTTGCCCAGGCGGTCTGAGGCGGAGATTTACCGACTTGGACGGGTGGCATAGCAAGGGGCGTCCGTCGCGTACCAATTTGTCGCGAGTCTGAGGGCCGATGTCTGGGTTTGACGGCGTTGGGTCGTCAAGCTGGAAGCGGCAGGGTGCGCAGTTTGACCAGGGCGGCATTCACCTGGTCCTGCCAGGGCCAGCCCTGAGGTAGGTGCAGGGTGATCCGGCGCGCCTTGCGGGTGATTCGGCCGGCCAGGGAGAAGAAGCGCTGGCGGAGGGTCTTGGTGGTGACCGCCTGCTGGCCCAAGGCGATGCGCGCCGTCCAGCGGGCCAGGTTGTGAGCCATTACCTGCACTGCCAGCCAGGCGGCGTTGGCCGGGAAGCGGCCCGAGGGGAGATGGTTGAGGCCCACGCCGTACTTCAGGTCGCGGATGGCGTTCTCCACCTGGGCGTGGCTACGATGGTCGGCCTCCAGTTCCAGGGTGTCGCCTTCTCTATCGGTGACGAAGCCGTGGTAGCTGTAGGTGTGGAAGAGGGCCAGTTGAGAGCCGGGCGTGGGTTTCACCCTTCGGACGATGAGGCGCACCGGGGTGGCGTCGGGCTGGGTCTCAAAGGGGGTGTAGGTGGTCTCGGCCACGTCGGCGGCGTCCTCCATCCAGTAGGGTATGGGTTTCCAGTCCTCTTCGGGTATGGCCTCAATGAGGTTGCGCAGGCTTTGGTGCTGGCGGACGGTGATGGAAAAGCGGACGCGCTTCTTCCGACAGGCGGAGACCACGGCGTGGTTGTAGAAGCCGCTGTCGGCCCGCAGGGTGAGTGGGCCTTGGGCTCCGGCGTAGCGGACCCGTGCCACCGTCTCCCGCAGGAAGTTGGCGGCGCCCCGGGCGGTATTGGCCCGGCCTCCCCTGAGACGGGCCATGAGCACGTCGCCGGTGCCGGCGGCCACGGCCAGCAGGGGGTGATAGCCGCGCTGGCCCTGGTAGTTGTGCCGGCGGGCGCCCTCCTTGTCCAGGCCGTAGGTCTCGCAGTTGGTGGAGTCCAGGTCGATGGTCAACGGTGCGTCGCCGGGACCGACTCCGGCAGCCCAGGTCCGCGCCAGCAGTTCCCGGCTTACCCGGTCCAACTGGCGGACGTGGCCCCACCGGAAGCTGCGCAGGAAGACGCCCAGGGTGGAAGGGGCCTTCACCGTGCAACCCAGCACCGCAGCGGTCCTGCCGCTGCGCAGCCCGTCGGCATCGTCGATGCAGTCGCCACCGGCCAGGGCCGAGGCCACCAGGGTCATGATCTTGTCGCCCACGTTGGCCCGGCCTGGGGCGCACCCCAGGTCCAGGTGCCGGTCCACCAGTTGGGGCAGGCCCAGTTGCAGGGCCAAGGTGGCCGGAAGAATCAGCCCGGCATTGTTGACCAAGCGGGGATCGTCGAAGGCAATTTGGATGCGGTGAAGACGCTTACGTGGTAGCATCTATTGGGTGCTCCTCTTTCAGGGCCGGTTTCCTGTATCAGAAACCATTATCCCAGAAGGAAAGGAGCACTCAATTACCCGCTTAATCCGCCGCCGCCTTCATCTTTTCGGTGGATTGGGGCTTACCCATTCGCACATGAAGATGCTCCTGAGCGCCATGACCATTTCGCCATGCGCCTTCCCAATAAACCGATAGCAGTCGGCTTGAACCTCAGCATGAGGATAGTCAGGAGTCTACGGGCTCACGGAGCAACTCGCTAACCGTTCGCTCCTCCTCCCCCGCCACCTAGCGCAGGCGATGGGCCTGCGGCGGGGGCAGGGAGAAACGTGACGGTCTCGGTGTTCCTGGATATTATGGGGGCCATGAGCGCTCTTTGCGTCCTTCATTATACCACGTTGTCTTACACTCCAACAGCGGGCAACGGACGTTCGGCCTGCCGTTGGTGTCCCACGGCAGAGGGGCCGCTGGGTCCGGGACCTGCAACATTTCGCAACCTTGCCACCTGTTGCACACAGACAAGGGAAGGGCAATCTCTTCCCTCTTGGACATCGTTGGAAACCACCGGAACGGCTCCGCCGGTGCTTTTGGACACGGTTCCCGGCATCTTGCTCCTACAGGACAGAATCCGTGGCTGGGAGCTTGTCGCTGGCATTCGTACCTGAACGGCGTACCCGGCGGGTGGCATATGGTTGGTGAGCACCGACGGCCTGAAGTGTCGCCTCTGCAACGGATTGCAGTGGCGGGGACGTAACGGGAGATGATGGCCGCAAGTTGCCGCAAAGTTGTCCATCCGGGGTTGTGGAGGCCCCCCTACGGGAAATCCCCGGCGCAGGAAGATTGTACTTTGGGCACAGGGTACAATCCGGCCAGCGGCGCCCGGTCCAGGGAATGCGGGGGCGGCAGTATCCACGCCTCGCCCAGGACGCCGTGCTCTCCCAGGGCCTCAGCGTTGGCGGTGGTCACGTCCAGGCCCTCCATGCCGTCGGCGATGTCCAGGAAGGCGGCCTCGCTGTCGGCGGTCTCGAAGACGAACAGCACCGATGGAAGATGTCCCCCGTGGTCCCGCTCCGCCCAGCCGGAGGCGAAGTAGCGGCGGTAGGACGCCAGGCGCGGGGGGATGCGCTTGGGCGTGGTGGCCCTTCGCTCGAACTCCAGCAGGAAGGGCAGCCACCGGCCCCGGTACTCCAGGGTGAAGGAGGCGTCGGGATGGATCATGTAGTTGGTGCGACCCCGGCGGTAGCCGATGCTGGAGCGGTGAGTGGGCAGCAGGTCGAACAGGTCGTAATCTTGGGAGCGGGCAACCTCGGCGGTCAGGGCGGCGGCGAAGTTGATCACGCCGCCGTGGTGGCGCGGCTGGGAGGCCAGGGCGCGCAGGGCGGTGCCGGCGTAGACCGACCGGGATGTCACCGCCCCAGACGCGACGATATAATGTGAGCGTCAGCAAACGGCGCTCACAGCGGCCCAATGCTTGCGAATACGCTGGAAATAAAGATTCTGAATGCCCCCTGCATCTATTGGATTAGGAAACGTGCATATCAGTGCCAGACAGATCCAAGGACTGTCGCGATGATGATGCAAATTTGTTGTGCCATAGGTATCGAACTCTGGGTAGTTTGGTGGTTTCTGACTTCCATCGGAGTGCACGTGGTGGCGCCCGTGGCAACTGGAATCCTGTGTGGTCGGTCATTCGATTGGATATCGCCAGCGTTTGGATTTTTCATCGGTTTTGTCATGATTGCCCCGGGGTTAGGCCTGTTTATATTGTGGTACTGGACACTGGTTGAACTCTTCGGCTTCTACCTCGCATCAGAACCCCTGGAGGCGTGGGTATCGCTGGCGCTGCTGGCGCTGGTTCAAGTCCTGGAGGTGCTGGGAATCTGTTGGCTCATCAATCGGCGGCGCGACAGGAACTGGGGCATCAGTTGGATGTGACAAAAGGGAACAATCCGGGGTGACCGGGATCCGCACCCACCTCTGCTTGGCAATGACGTTTCCGCCGCGCCGTCCCAACGTTGAACGGGCGGAAGTTGGCGACGATTTGCTTTCTCTTGTTCAGGTTTGCAGGGACGATAATCCCTCCGGCGATGGCGCCACGAAAGGGATTACCAAGAGCTTCAGCCTCGACCATCAGACTGGTGGAGGCTGAGGCGATTTCCTTGTCTCGGATGCGTGAAAGCACGGCCTGGCGGCCGCGGCAAACGTACGAATGACCGCGTCATCGTGGGTCAAACTTGGCGCGTCAATCGTCCCGTCACACCCTCGCAGCATCTGAACGCAAGCTTGAACGTGAACATCGACGGCCCGCACTCGGCGGCCAAAACACCCGTACAGGGACGCTGGCCGGACCGAAAACCATGTTATACCCGTGTACAGAAGCTCGGACGAGTCCCCTTTCGGGAATTTTACGGCCCTCTTTGAACTCAAAACGTATGGAAGAAATCGGGCCCAAATCCCGCGTTTGCAAGCACTCTGGGGTTAGCACGGGTTCCGGAATTGTCGGGCCGACTTCTCGAAAGGGAAGCGATTGCCTAGCAACCACCGAGCAAGCAGCAGGAAAGCGAACTCCGGCTGCCAGAGTCCGCTTCAATGACTGGTCAGCGCCGTCATCTCGCCGATTGTCTCGCGAACGGCATCAGACGTCGGACTAATTCTCCTCCCCGTCGGTTTGACCGGCGTGGGCGTCCAAGGCGCTCTGCGACGCCGCCCGGTAGATGCGTTCCATCGCGGCGGAGAATTCCTCCTCGCCCTGCCAGAACGGGAACCGGCCCAACTGCCGGGGCAGCGCCGCATGAACGTCGGGCACGGCGATGGCTCCGAAGGCGTCTCCCTCGTCAAATTGCCGCCCGGGATTGCCCCAGAACTCGGACGGGTCCGCCGGCAACGGCTCCGGGGCTGCCGGAGGCCCATCCAGGGTCTGGGCGGACCGGACCAAATCCCTGCCCAGCAATTCCTCCCGCTCCATTCCCCTCAGCCGGAAGATCAGGAACGGGTCCCGGTCGAACTCCTCGCCCAGCAGCAAATACACCGCTGCCACGTGCTTGCACGGATTGGACCAGTCTGGGCAACTGCATACCGTTTCCAGGTCCGCTTCGCTCTCCGGGAACATGGAGAGACCCCGGGCGCTGAAGCACTCCTCGACGGCGTCGGGCATCCGCCCCGAAAGCAGGCTGGCCGCTATCGCCGGCTGCCGTCCGAACTCCTCCCTGAGTTCCTCCCAGTCCGGCAGACTGATGGTCTTCACCTGGACGGAGACGCGGTAGGGCTTGGGCCGGGACCCCTGCACCAGGGCCAGCACCAAGCCCGGCTCCACGTCGATGGACAGCACCTGCCCTCGCCGGGCGTACGAGCGTCCCCGGTCGAGCCGCGTCCCGATCCGGAACTCCTCCAGGGTTTGCAGCCACCGCCGGGCCCACCAGCTGGCGCCGAAGTCCCCACGCCGGGACTGGGCCCTGATGCCTCCCCGGGCCCGGATGGCGGGCCGGTAGTCAGGGTAAGCCATAGCGTCGCGCCTCCTCCGGTGTCGCTTCATCGGTCAGTCGCCGTAGTGTTCCCGGCTCAGGGCCAGCACGTCGCGCAGTTCGGCGTTGGACAACTCGGTCAGCCAGCGCTCGGAACTCCCGCCCACCACCCGCCGGGCGGTCTCCGCCTTGGCCTCGATCATGGCGTCGACGTGGTCCTCCAAAGTGCCGGCGCAGATCAGCTTGTGGACCTGCACGTCCCGGGTCTGGCCGATGCGAAAGGCCCGGTCCGTGGCCTGGTTCTCCACCGCCGGGTTCCACCACCGGTCGTAGTGGATCACGTGGTTCGCCCGGGGCAGGTTCAGGCCCGAACCCCCCGCCTTCAGGGACAGCACGAACACCCGAGGCCCATCAGGGTCGTTCTGGAACCGCTCCACCATGGCGTCCCGCCCTCGCCGCGACACTCCGCCGTGCAGGAAGGGCGCCTCAATTCCGAAGGTCTCCTGCACGTGCCCCCGGATGATCTCGCCCATCTCCGCGAACTGGCTGAACACCAGCGTCCGGTCCCCGCTCGCCACGATTTCCTCCAGCAGTTCGTCCAGCCGCTCCAGCTTCCCCGAACGCCCTGCGACCACGGAGTTGTCCCCCAGCAACTGCCGGGGATGGTTGCACGCCTGTTTTAGCTTGGTCAGCGTGTCCAGGATCATCCCCCGCCGACTGATCCCCTCCGCTTCCTCCATCCGGGTCTCCGCCTCCCGCAGCACCGCCTGGTACAGCGTCGCCTGCTCCCGGGTCAGCACGCAATACTGCTTGGTCTCCCGCTTGTCCGGCAGGTCGTCGATCACCGCAGGGTCCGTCTTCACCCGCCGCAGGATGAACGGCCCGGCCGCCCGCTTCAGCCGGCTCGTCGCCGCCTCGTCCCGGTGCGCCTGGATGGGCACGAAGTAGTCGCGCTTGAACCGGGCCTGGGTGCCCAGCAGACCCGGGTTCAGGAACTCCATGATGGACCACAGGTCCCCCACGTGGTTCTCCACCGGCGTCCCGGTCAGCGCCACCCGGTAGTCGGCCGGCAGCTCCCGCGCCGCCCGCGACTGCCGGGCCATCGGGTTCTTCACGTTCTGGGCCTCGTCCAGGATCACCGCACGCCACGGCACCCCCCGCAACGTTTCGGCGTCCCGCAGCATGGTGCCGTAGCTGGTCACCACCACCTGCCGCTCCGCCGCCGCCTGGCGGAATTCATCGCCCCGCTTCCGACCAGGTCCATGATGCAGCATCACCCCCAGCTCCGGCGTGAACTTCCCCGCCTCCCGCTGCCAGTTGTACATCAGCGACGTGGGACACACCAGCAGGCTGGGCCGGTCGTTGCCCTCCTGCCGGTCCAACTCCAGCGCCGCCAGCGTCTGCACCGTCTTCCCCAATCCCATGTCGTCCGCCAGGCACGCTCCCAGCCCCCAGCGGCGCAGGAAGGTCAGCCACGCGTAGCCCCGCTCCTGGTAGGGCCGCAGAGAACCCAGGAAGCGCCGCGGCGCCGCCGGCGTCTCGACCTCCGCCTCCCGGCCCAACCGCTCCATCAACCGGCCGACCCAATCGTCCGCCTCCAGCCGAACGTTGTCCTCCGACGACCGCTCCTCCGCCCCCAAACCGATGAGCACCGCCTCCCGCAGGCTCACCTGCTTCCGGTTGCGCCAGTGGTCGGCGGCCTCGCGAATCTCATCGGCGTTGATCTCCACCCACTGACCCCGCAGCCGCACCAGCGGCGCTTTCAACTCCGCCAACTCGGCCAGTTCCGCCGGCGTGATCTCCTGCCCTCCCAACGCCACCGACACCTCCAGGTCCAGCATGGTGCTCAGGCTGACTCCTCCGCCTCCCGTCATGGCCGGCGTCCTCACCCGGGCCCGGATGGTTGGCCTGGCCTTGGTCCCCCGCCCGGTCCACCACGCCGGCAGCAGCACTCCAAAGCCCGCCTGCTGCAACGCCGGCGCCTCCGCGTTCAGGAACCGGTGCGCCTCCTCGGCGGACAGCATCCCGCCGGAGGGACCCTCCATCTCCAGGCTCTCGGCGACGGGCGGGCACAGGTTCGCCGCCTGGGACAGCGCCGCCAGCAGGAACTCCCTGGGGTTGTAATCGGGGTTGCCGGCGTCCTTGCCCCTACCCTTCCAAACCGTCTCGGCGGGCAACAGCAGGCTCCGGTCGTCGTGGGGTTGCAACAGGTACCGCAGATGCCAATCGCCTTGATCCAGGACCGCCCCGTCCCCATCCTCGGTCTCCGGCGGCTCCTCCAGCCGCAGGCAGAGACGGTAAGGCGCGTTGGCGGCAACGGCGATGGGCCTCTGCCACTCTGACACCTGCCGGCCCAACTGCTTCGCCTGGTCCGGCCCAACGCGGATGGTTCCGTCGGCGGCGCCCAGGGCGTGCAGCCAGGCGTCGTGGGCTGAATCAAACCCGTTCCCCTCCGGCCGGGGCACCGACGCTTTCCGCGCCAGATGGTCCACCACTCCGTCCAGGAAGGCCCGCAGCACCGTCGAGGACGCCTGGGCCGGCGGACCAGTGGCCGCGTCCCCGGTCGCCGACCGCGCCGCCGGCGGCATCAACCCCCCCATGTCGGCCAGCCTGTCGGCGTCATCGCCGACGAATACCGCCTTCCACGCCGCCGTCATCCCGTCTCCGTGTCCCGTCGCCGTGGGCAGGTATCGCTGCCGCGCCACCAGCGCCATCCCGAATTGCCGCGCCCGGCGCCAGTAGGTTATTTCCGGCCCCAAGGCCACCCCGGGCTGCAATACCGGGCGGTCCCCGCACCTCTCCAGGAACTCGCCCGCATCGGCCCCGTCCAGCCAGAGCGCGGGCACCCGAAAGGGCAGTATGCGCGGCTTGGCACGGGACCGGGGCGCTTCGCCGGCCAGCGGACTCGACGGCAGCGGCTCGCTGCCCCAGCTGGGCAGCCAGACCACCGCCTCGCTCGCCATCTCCTCGCCCACGTCCAGACCCATGACCCCGAGCAGCAGGTCGCCGGCGGCGCAACGCGGGTGCCGGCCATCTCCGTGCCCGTCTCCCGTTGCCTCGGAATCCTCTCCCCACAGGACCAGACGGCCTTCACATTGTGCGGCGTGCAGTATCAGCATCCCGGGCGGCGTCTCCTCCGACCCCACTATAGCCCGTCGCCGACGGTCGTCAAGCGTTGCAGGTGTCAATACTAAGTTAGAAATGAGCCATTTTCGCCAAGTTAAAATTGAGCCACTTGGCCGGAGCTCACCGGGGTGGTGAGCCTGCGTAGTTGGCGCCGGCCTCCTCCGGCGCGGTGTTCAGATTTTGAGACGGGAATAGACCGGCCTGCCTTTTCTCCCGGAGCCGGTAGCTTTCGCCCCGGATGTTGAGCACGTGGCTGTGATGGAGCAGCCGGTCCAGTATGGCCGAGGCGATCACCGTGTCGCCCAGCAGCTCGCCCCACTCGCCGAAGCCCTTGTTGGATGTGAGGATGATGCTGCCCCGTTCGTAGCGGGCCGATACCAGGGTGAAGAAGGCGGTGGCCGACTCCCGGTCGTAGGGCCAGAAGCCGAATTCATCCACCACCAGGACCTTGGGAGAGAGATAGACCCGCATCCTCCGGTCCAGGTTGTGTTCGGTGCGGGCCTTCCTGAGGTCCTCCATCAGGTCGTAGGCGCGGACGAAGTAGGCTCCCTGGCCGTTCTCGATGGCCTTGAGGGCCAGGGCGATGGCCAGGTGGGTCTTGCCCACGCCGGGCGGTCCCAGGAGCAGGACGTTGCTGGCCTCGGTCACGAAGGCCAGGTTGGCCAGTTCCTTGACCAGCCGCTCGTCGATGGAGGGCTGGAAGGCGAAGTCGAATTGCTCCAGGGTGCGCTGGAAGGGCAGGTGGGCCAGCTTGGTCCTGGTGGTGAGGTAGCGTTCCCTTCGGGCGGACACTTCCACCCCCAGCAATTGGGCCAGCATGTCGGGATAGGGCAGTTGCTGGTTGGCGGCGGCGTCCAGGGTGTGGTCCAGGACTTCCACGGCCTGCTTGAGGCCCAGGGTCTCCAGGTGCTGACGGGCCTGTTCCAGGGCGATCATCGCGCACCTCCCACGGCGGCCAGTTCGTACACGTCCAGGGAGCGGCGTTCCACCTCTTCCGTCGGCACCTGCACCGCCACCGCCTCCTGGCGGGGCCGTCCGTCGCCCCTGGGCAGGCCAGCCCACTGGCCGGGCTGGACGAAGCGCTGGCCTTGCTTCTGGGCCCGAGGATGCACCGCGATGCGTTCATCGCCGGCCCAGATTTCCACTGTCCCCTGACGCTGGCCCACCTGCACCGTAGCGCCTACCCACTTCCAGTGCACCCCGTAGCGGGACCCCTCCCAACTGACGAAGCCGTCCCTTGCCACCTTGCGGTCCTCCCGCAGGTATGGCGCCAGCGACGCCCGGTCGGGCAGGTGTCCCAGGTGCGGACGCTCCTCGGCCAGCATCTCCCAGGGTGCCCGGTGGGTGGTGCCGTGCACCCGTGCGTTGGCCACCACGCCGCACCACTCCAGGGCCTGCCGGTTCAGATCGGCGTCGTCGGTGAAGCGCAGGCTGGGCCACAGGTTGCGCCGCACGTACTTCACCCCGCTTTCCACCTTCCCCTTGGTCTGCGCCCGGTAGGGACGGCACAGCCGGAGGTCAAAGCCCAGACGCCGGGCGAAGTCCAGCATCCGCAGGTTCCAGGCCACCTGCCCCTCCTCGTCCTTGCCCAGGGTCACCACCTTGGCGTTGTCGTAGAGACACCGGCGCGGCACCCCGCCCAGGTACTCGAAGGCGTTGACGTGGCATTGGATGAAGGCGGCGGTGTCCGCCCTCCTCACCAGCTCCACGTAGCAGGCCCGGGACCACCCCATGGTCATCACGAAGACCCAGACCCGGCGCTTCTTCCCGTCGGCGCCCACGTACCCCAGGTTGCCCCAGTCCACCTGGGCCTGCTCGCCAGGCGCCGTCTCGAAGCGCATGGTGGCCTGGGGTTGACGCGGCCGGCGCCGGTACTGCACGTAGTTGGTCAGGGTGGCGTAGCACCCGTCGTAGCCCAGGGCCCGAATCTCCCGCAGCAGCACCCGGCAGTTCTCCAGACCCTCCCCCATCCGTCGGTCGATGTGCTTGGCGTAGGGGTCCAGCTTCGACCCACGGGGGCGGCGCGGCTTGGGGTGCATCGCCTCGGGCGAGTTCAGGTACTTCAGCACCGTGTTGCGGGCCAGACCCAGATCCCGGGCGATGGCCCGGGCGGAATGGCCTTGTCCATTCATCTCGTAGATCTCTTTCAAGTCTCCACCTCTCAGCAATCTCGGCAGGCACCTCCACGTTTGCTCCGTGGATGATGCTCACCGGGTTGAGGTGGCTCAATTCCAACTTAGAGATTTTGGCTCATTTTAAAGTTAGAGATGACACAGGGCCGGCCCTTCACGGGTGTCCTGCTTCGGGCGCTCCCGACATTTCTGCGGCCCGTCAATCGGCCACGCGTTACGGCCTCCGCCTCTACGGGTAATGGGCAAAAACAGGCTCGGTGTGATGGCATACCCGTGTACAGAGATTGGCGTGACTTTTGGAAACAAAAGTCAGGGGCAGATCTGAACTTGAATCGGGCCGAAAATCAGGGCTTCCAGGCCGGTTCCGCGAGCGCTTGGGTGAAAGGGACGGTTCCGGCGAAGTTTTGAAAATAAAAGTGGCCCTGGGGTCGTCTGCCCTAACATCGCAGCCAGCGCTTCCCTTGGCGGAGCCGACACCGGACCCGGGCGCGTCCAGGACACCGGCGACCGGCCCCTACCGGACAGGACAGGATGGAGCACAGTTGCAGAGGACCCATTGTCGCCACGGGGTTCTGTACCCTGACCGCTACCCCCAGCACTCCCGCAGACCCTCCGCCACGCCGATGGACGGGACGCCGGCCACCGGCTCTCCGGTCACCAGGACCGCGCCAGTGTCGTGAAAGTCCAGCCCCGGCGTGTTCTCCGGCTTATCGCCGGTCCTGGCGTGCTCCGCCACCGCCTCCACTCCCAGCCGCGCCATCTCCAGCGGGTACTGCATCACCGTGGCCCCGAACTCTCCCGCCGCCACCCGCCTCACCCCGGCGCAGCCGCCGTCAATGGTTACGATCAGCACGTCTTCCGCCAGACCCAACTCTGTCAGCGCCCCATGCACCCCCGTCGCCGCCGGCTCGTTGATGGCGTACACCAGGTTGATGGACGGGTTCTCGCCGATGAGTTCCTCCATCGCCCGGCGCCCTCCTTCCTCCGTGCCCAGGGTCACCCCGCGGCCCACGATGCGGGCATCGTCCTCGTCGCCGATCTTCCCAGCGTCCTTCACGTCTATGCCGTAGCCCTTCAGAAAGCCCTGGTTGCGCAGCACGTCCACCGACACCGGCGTGGGGTACCCGTCCAGCGTTGCGATTCTGGCCTCCCTGCCTTCCGCCTCCAGCCTCGCTTTTGCCCACCGGCCGATCAACTCCCCGGCCCTGAAGTTGTCCGTGGCGAGGGTCCCGTCAACGGTGTCCCTTTGCTCGAAGGGAGTGTCCAGCGCAATCACCAGCACCCCGGCCTCCCGCGCTTTTTGCACGGCGTCGCCCAGGCGCATGGGGTCCGAAGGCGTGATCAGGATGCCGTCGGCGCCGTCCTCCACCAACTCGGCCATCGCCCGCGCCTGGCTTTCCCAATCGCCGTCATGTTCCCCCGTGTAGACGCGCAGCTTCACGTCCAGCTCATACGCCCGCTGCCGCGCTCCCTCCGCCATGGCAACGAAGAACGGGTTCCCATCGGTCTTGGTGATCAACCCCACCATCACTTCATCCGCGTCGGTGGACACCCCGCCGTTGCCGCACCCGGCGGCCAACAGTGCGAACACGCAACTCGCCAGCGCCGCAATTCCTGCCCAGTGGTTTACCTTTGTCAATTGCTCACCTCCCACGTGTTACGGGACAGAGGCGACGCTCCGTGTCGTTGCCCAGGGACTGCCGCGCATGGCAATCTGCCGCCCGCCGCGCCGCACCATCCTATTGCCCGAAACCCGCGTCGCGCAACACCTCTCCGGCACCGAACTTGCCCCCCTACTCCGAAAGCCGACCGATGCTCCCATTGCCGTGTGCTTGCCCGGCGTCAGCGTCAGCACCGTTCCGGCCATGCCAGCGGCCCCCAGACCGGCGGACCCGTCCGCGAGCCGGCGGTAGCCTGACGCATCAGACTGCAATCGCCCGGACCGGATTTTCGCAGTGGGCGCCCTGAAAGGAGAAATGAAAGGATTGCAGAATACAATCCAGGGGATATTTCCTACGGGGAACGGGACGTTGGGGGCGGAATTTGGAAGATTGCCGGGCGAGCAATTTACTGCGGGTCCATAATCACTTTATTGCAGGGATTGCAGTGCGGAGATTGTAGTTTCGACCCATGGTGAAAGCCTGGAACGATGCTGACGCCGCCTTGGAGGTAAACCACCATCCGGAGATTGAGCCGGACGCTCCCCTATCGAAGGTTGTCCTATTGGACCTGCGGGATGCCCTAGTGGAGGAACGGGGTCGGGCGCCCACCACCGAGAGACTGGGCATGAACCAAAGGACCGTGGTGGTCTGCTGCGGCTGTCGGCAGGCGTCCCGGCGGGTCCGGCAGGCGCTACCCGAATTCAGGGATGCGGGCAGCACAAGCGGCGCCTCGGCTTCGGTGGACGGCGGCCGCTCCTCCATGACCGTGAATGACGACACCGGGAGCAACCTCCACGGCTGTCCTGCCTCCGTCTGAAGCGCCCGTTTCATCCCGTATCCGGCGCGCCAAAGTGCAATCTCTGCGGAACCGCATTCACAGGCGTAGCTTTGAAAGGAAATCCAAGCCCATTGATGAAATCCCGCGGGCGGAATTGCAAACCTGAATCGACCCGGACACGGCGCTGGACACGATGTTTGGGTCAACGGCTTTTTCGCGGCTTCCCGTCGGGTTTAGGACGCCGGTTGTATTGCATTTCTCGCGCCGTGGGGCGTGCGGGACCCGGTGTGATGGCATACCCGTGTACAGAGATTGGGGGGAATGCCCTTTTGGGAAGTCGGGGGATATTTTGAACTTGAAACCGGCGGAAATCGAGGGAATTCAGGGCGGTTCTGCGAGCGCTTGGCTGAAAGGGCGGGTTCCGGCGAAATTCCCTTTTGGGCAGTGAACGCCCAGCCCCATCAGGGCGAGCGGTTCGTTGACCGGGCCGTATTCCCGCCTACCGGACAACTCCCTAAAGGACATTCCGGCCAGCAGATTGAACGTGAAGGAGCAAAGCGCGATGGATGCCTAGGACGAAGGGATGGGCGACGCCGGGGAGTGGCGGGAGTTCGTGCTGCGGAGGCTCCTGCGGGAATTGGTCGAAAAGGCGGGCGGGGCGGAGACTGTGGAAGGCCCTGGCGAACACCAGGAAGGCGTTGGCCAGGCGGTTCATCCTGCGCTGGCTGCGCCGGGCACTGGCAATGGGCCGGTGGCGGAAATAGGCCGCCTGCTCTGGGACGGCGCCGGGGCTGACTGCGCGGCGTGGTGGCTTAACGCTACGTTAGAGATGTTGGCGGCAAGCGGCCAGCAAGCGCCGGGCAAGCGATCACCGACTGTGCGGGCCAGGCGCTTGCAAAATCCGTTCCCTGCGACGTGGGCGCGGGCGATAATCAATGCAGTTCACGGTTTTCCAGCCTTTCCCGAAGAAAGCTGGCGGGTCCGTCCCCCACCCGGGACCGATTGCCAGGGATCGAGCCTCGCTCTCCCATCGTCGGTCTCAACGGAGACAAGCGCCACCCGCTGCGTGACGCGGCGCTCCGGGGTTGAGCATGGCTCCTCCGGCGTCCACGTCGATGCGGGACATCATCCTGCTCTCGCGGTTGGCAATCGCCGCTCAGGGAGGCTCCACCGGAAGGCTGTGGTTCAATTCTGAGTTCTGCGCTATAGACGGCATGGGGGCGTCGCCTTTGACCTGGCGCTCAACGCCGTCTCGCTCAACGTCTGGCTTCCTGCTCATGCCGTTGAAGCGGCCCACGGCGGTTGAGTGATTGCTGGAAGGGCTTGGCTTCGGACTGGGTTGGTGAAAGCGTCCCGGCGCCGCGGCTCTCTTCTAACACCCGCCGGTCATTCCGGTCGTGGGCACCCTTTCTGCCGCCGCAGGTGCGCCCGCGCAATCAGCCGGGCCAGAATGCGCAGACCCTCCCGCACCTGCTCCCGCTGCCGGAGCGAGTAATCGGGTTGATTCCCCTGCCCTGGCGGTTTGGCGTCGGTTGACTTGCCCCGTTGCCCGGCGAGTTGATTCCCTCGGCTCGATTTTCGCCGGTACCGGTTCCCCTGATTCGATTTCGTCATGTTCCTCCGTGTCCTGCGGCCCCGGTCCCGGGCGCGTCGTGGTGTGGTGGCTGGCCGCGTTCCTCTGCCCGGCGCTTCCCCTGGCCTTCCCCGCCGGCTCATGAACCCCGCCGGGCAAACCCTGAGGCCGGACGCCGCCGGCGATGCCGGCTCGGTGGTCGCTCCGGTGAAAACGGCATTCAGTATGGTCACCGGTCTCCTTGTCTGCTTCCGCCCCTCGTTGGTTGAAGGCGTGCCGGAGACGCTCCGCCAGAGAGTGTGAACAACCGGAACGCTTTGCATAACCTCGCCCACGCCCCCACCATCCTGCGGGGGCGCGCAGGGCCTTACGCCAGTGGCCCCTCCCGTGGTGTCATTGGGGTGTACAGGAGTCGCGTCCGGTTGCAGAAACGCAGGTCGGGACGTTTTGAACCTGGATTCGGGGGAAATCGGCCCTCTACCGGACGGTTCCTGTTAACGGTTTTCGTAAGGAGCCGTTCCAAGCTCCGGGTACATATCGCCAACCTGAAACGTGCATTTTTGTCCGAGGGGAAACCGGGGACGGCGTGCAATCGCCCTGTTTGAAACGAACATTTTTGTATGGGGAGGCGGGAACATGACGACGGAGACGCCGGGCATCCACCGGAGCGAGAGCATCGAGGACCTGCACCACCTGCGGCTGATGGCCCTGCTGGACGAACTGGTGCGCGACAAGGGACCGCGCCAGGCGGCGGCGGACCTGGACGTGGACCACCGCACCCTGACCGCCAGCCTGGAGAGCGGCCGGCTCACCCGGCGGATGCGGGTGGCCCTGGACCGGGCGCTTCTCGACGGGGCCGGGTCGCCCGGCCAGGAACAGCGGCAGCGCAACGACCTGTTGGCCAAACGGCTGGAAAGGGTGGAGGAACTGGCCGGGGAGACCGCCGTGGGCCTGGCCGCCGCCCAGGGCGAGGTTGCGGCCCACGGCCAAGCCTTGCGGAGCATCGAGGGGCGACTGGCCGGAGTTGAAAGCGCGAAGGGTCCATCGAGCGCAACGCCCGCCGTCAGTTCGAGCCAGCCGCCTTCACCGCCGCGTCCGCCGCGCCGCGAGTTCCCCGAACTGGCCACCCTGGAACCCGCCGCTGACGACGAGGCGGTCTTCAACGACGCCTGGCCCCTGATCCGGGAGTGGCGGGTGCTGCGGCAGCGCCACCCCGACCGGGGCCAGGGGCTTGACTGGCTGCGCGACGAGGAGCGGCTCATGACCGTGGAACTGGCGCTGCTGGAAGACCACGGCCTCACCCTGCCCCCGCAGGACTATCCCCTCACGGGCCTGAACCGCAACAACCAGACCAACTGGCGAAGCACCACCCTGGCGGAAACCCGCCGGGCCCGGAGGCGGCGGGAACGGCTGCGGTGGCCGCTCCGGGCGCTGGCGCTGGCGCTGCGGCAGTGGCGCAGGTAGGTAGCCGCCCCGAAAGGGCCGGTTCCAATCCGGTTAACACTTGCCCGGTGGGGCGCGCACGGCCTACCCAGGGGCGTCAGTAAGGCCGACAATATCTATGTTGTCAGGCTTTTCCAGGTTTCCCGCCATAGAAATCTGGGGGTCCCTCCCTCAGCCCGGGTCTTTGCCGCAAGGCCGGCCCACGAGGGAATGCTGCCGACCCGGAGTGTTCAAGTCCTCCGCAGGCAGCGCGGGCCGGTGGTTGGAGTGCTCAATCCCTTCTTCCCCGGCCTTGTCCAACGGGTTGGAGTGTCAAGCCCTGCTCCCGTTGGGCAGTCCGGCGGCTGGAGTGTTCAAGTCCTTCTTCCGCCGGACGCCGTTCAGCGGTTGGGAGCTGATCCCTCCCGGTTGCTGGACACCCGTCCGCTGACCGGAGTTGATCGCTCCTGCTGACGGGCGGAGGGTGCGGAGCGATTGATCCCGCTCCGTTCCCAACCCAGGCTGTGGCGTCTGCGGGTTCCCCTCGCGGCGCCCTGGCCGGAACCCAAACCCTGCCGGGACAAAGCTGCCCTGGCCAACGTCAACAATCACAACGTCAAGGAGGTGATGAACCGAAACAACACGGCATCCCGGAGATTACCATCATCCGGCTACATTTGCGGAGCGGCCGACGCCCTTCGCCCTGCCCTCGCCCTGCCGCCGGAGCGACTGAACGCCTCCAGTGCGCCCTGCCATGCTGCGGCGCGGCTGCCCAACCACGGCAGCCACCGCCGCTGCCGTCACTTGCACCGGCCGGTCATCCCTCAGCGACGGCCGGGCGCTCGTTACTGCCACGGGTTCCCCCTGGCCTGGTCCCTGACCACGCGACCGCCGGGCGAGCTGCGTTCGCCGGATTCTCCCCACCCACCCGGTTTCCACCGACTCCGGCCCTGGCCGAACTGTGCCCTGCGCCAGCGCCACAACCGCTATTTCCCGCGGCATCGCCTGACCCTGGGCGTAGTGCGCCTTCCCCACGGGCTGGCTGGACCTGCCGAACACCACCCTGGGCGCATTTCGTCTTGCGCGGGATGGCTCGGATAGGCAACGGGGCCATCTCCAACATGGCGTAGCGGTCGGCAGGAATCCAGCAGTCGGGAGCAGGAGACAGGCCAACGCGCCAATCGCTAACGCCGTGGCCTATTCCGGCAACCGGGTCAGCGGCGGACAGAAGGTCAGTGACAGCGGCGACAACTACAACCACGTCGAGGAGGTGATCTCCAGACACAACAAACATCCTGAGTTTCCGGTCGCCACGGGCCGCTTGGAGCGACCACTGAACCGGCGTCAACAACCCAAAGCACGCCGCCAGTAGCGGGGCGCAGCGGCTACCAGGGCGGTTGCCTGGGCCGCCACTGACAACTGAATAGGTACGCACCCACGAGCGGGGCCGTCTCTCCCAACTGCGGGGAGGCGGCCCCGCTCTTCGCGTTTCGCCTCCCGGCGAACACCCAAGCGGCGGAATGGACCGCACCCAACGACCTGCATCTTGAACTGGAGAGCGGGGTCGGTCCATTCGGGCCGGCCTCGCTTTCCGCCTTTCGGAGGAAACGACATGAAGGCCAACGCCACGAGCACCGTCAACTACAGCAGCGAACCCAGCGTCCGGACCAACGGCGACGACCACGCCAGCCGCGTCAACTACACCAGCGAAACCGCCGCCCCGGTAGCCCAACCCGGCGCCGACACCGGCCGGGCCGAGTCCCACCTGTCCGTGGCCGCCAGGGAGCGCGGCCTCAACATCAACGAACTGGCAAACCTGATGGGCGTGGGTCCCTCCCACCTGTCCCAGGTCGCCAGAGGCAGGAAGAACCTCACTCCCTACATGCGCGGCAAGATCGAGGCCGTCCTGGGTTGGGTCCCTCCCCCGGGCGTCGTCCACCGCCAGGGCGGCGTGGTCCGTGGTGGCAAGAGCACCTATCTCCGGGAGAAGGCCAGGGAACGAGGTATGACCCTGCGGCAGGTGGCGGACGGGGCGGGCCTGACCTATGGCTACGTCGTCCAAGTGTCGCGCGGTCAGCGCAATCTCAGCCCCGCCGCCCAGGCCCGGATGGAGTCCGTCCTGGAGGCTCCGGTGAAGATCGAGGCCGCCCAGCCTGCCGAGGTGGACCCGCAGGCCCTGTGGGAGCGTATGGACGCCCACGGCTGGAGCCAGAACGAAACGGCGCGGCGGGCCGGCATCAGCATCGGGATGCTCTCCCAGGTAATGAACGGCAAGCGCACGCCGTCGGGGGACCTGCTGCTGCGGCTGCACGAGGTCCTGTTCGCGCCGTCGCCAGCGGAGTTGGTGGCCCCGGTGGAGCTGAAGGTCATGGGCTGGAAGAAGGGCGGGAAGAGCGGCGTGGTGATCAAGGGCGCCGGCGGGCCACGGAGCGGCGGCAAGCCCGGCGACGGCACCACCCGGGTCGGCGGCAGGGTCCCCTGGGGCGCCGAGGTCGAATTCGCCTACACCAGCGGATACGACCGCCACGGGCGGGTTTCAGTGAACCACCTGGTGGACGAGCGGGGCTGCTCCGCCATGCTGAAGCAGGGCGATCGGGACACCGGTTAGCCCGCTTCCTTGTCCTTGTCAAAGCGGGGGCACAGAATGCCAAGGCCCCTGAACATTGACATCCGGCCATACCACATCGGCCGAACAGGTAAACCGCCCCTCAGTAGAGCGATCAGTAGAGCCGCTCCCGGTTGGCCTCCGCTTCCTCGGCGTCAATCCGCCCAGCGTCGGCTCCGGCAATCTGGTCCGCCAGCACCTGCCCGTAGCTGGGATAGCACGACCGCTCTATCCGCGCCGACGGGTCCCAGAGACGGCCCCGCAGCAGCGCCCTCCCGCAGTGCAGGAAGGCCTCTTCCACCGTCACCCTCAACCCCGACAGCGGAGCCCGCCCGCCCACGGCCAGGGGTTCCAGCAGCCCCTGGCCGGTTACGATCTCCGCCCTACCCTTCACCCGCAGCGTCTCGTTCATCCCCGGCACGAAGAACAGCAGGCCCACCCGGGGATTCTCCACGACGTTTTGCAGGGAGTCCACCTGGTTGTTGCCGGGCCGGTCGGGCAGCAGCAGCGTCCGCTCGTCCAGCACCCGCACGAACCCCGGCGGGTCGCCCCGGGGCGAGGCGTCGGGCTGGCCGTCGGCGTTGCTGGTGCTCAGCACGCAGAAGGGCGACAGGGCGATGAAGTTCCGGCAGTGCTCGTCCAACCGGTCCAGCACCTTCTGCGCCGCCCGGGGCGCCGGGGGCCGGTAGGTCTCCCGCAACTCCCCTCTATTGGAAATGGTCATGGCGAACCCCCCTCAGTTCTCTCGTAACCGGCGCAGTTCCTCTGCCAACTCCCGGTTGCGAGCCTCGGCAGTCTCGGCGCGGGCCTCGGCGGTGCCAGCTCTGGTCTCGGCCTGGATACGCGACTGCCGCTCAATCTCAGCCTGAGCCTCGGCTGCCTCGGCGCGGTTGCGTTCACTTTCCAGGGTGGCGATGGGCGCGCCCGCAGCCGGGTCGTAAAACACCAACC
>JAPPGG010000039.1:22021-52128 GCA_028875055.1 Chloroflexota bacterium | reverse complement strand
AGAACCAAACTCCGCAGGCTATACCCTGACACTACAACTGTGACTCAGTACTAGTCTACATCCCGAGACGTCGGGTCTAGGCAGCTCAATTGTATCGGGTCTTGCATGTGGACCCCATAGCCCACTCAGGACCAGATCTCACAACTTTTCCTATTGCCATACTTAAAGCCATTGTCGATTGTTAGAGTACACTATCGTAGGGTTAGGTTAAGCAGTTTTAAAGCCCAGTTCAGAATAACCCAACTTCCTAACTCGTGCTAACAGGTACAGCATTTCTACGCCCACAACGTCTTTGTTTCCGTAGTCATCGAGAATTACGCCTGCGGACACCGATTCAGATTCCACATGCGGGAGTCATCAAGCCTTAGGTAAAGGGCGTAGGCTCCTTTGTCCACTCTGAGTTGCATATCATTCCCCTACCCAAACCAACCACTTACCACCTCCACAAACTTTTCCGTCGGTTCGACCTCGGGGCGGTAGGCGTAGTTAGGGATTAGTTAGAAGAGGGAGTTGGTGTTAGGCCGCCTCAAAAGCCAACGCGGAATAGTCCAGCGCTCTTGATCGCTTTGACAAATAAAGCAGTTCTACGCCGACTACTTCTCTATCCTCGTTATAGTCAAGAATAACGCCAGGGGAAACCTCTTCAGTTTCCACTATTGGAGACTCATCAAGGCGCAGATACAATGCGTCTGCCTCTTTATCGACTGTGAGTTTCATTTCCCCTCGCTTACTCTTCCATCGACGAATACAGTAACTACACGCCAAGGAACAGCTAATATGTTCACAACAACCCGCAAGTACTGACCACTCAATTCTTCAACCTGCCCATAAAAGCGTTCGACTTCGGGGTCATTTGGATCGGGCTCTCGATGTAATGGTTCCGCAACTAGTTTCTCCACCCAATTGTACCGGATATTTCTCAAGGCCATTCGATCTCGAGCGTGCCGAGTAAAATCGAGTCTCTCTCTTTCCCTCCTACCCAAACCACTCCCCCACCACTTCCAGGAACCTTTCTGTTTGTTCCACTTCGGGGCGGTGGCCGCAGTTTTGGATTATCTCGAGGCGGGAGTTGGGGATGCTTTGGTGGTAGAGCTGGGCGGCGCTGGGGGGGACTATGGGGTCCTGGTCGCCGCTGATTACCAGGGTGGGGAGGCGCTTGAGGCGGGGGAGCAGCTGGGGCAGGGCCGGATAGTGCATGTAGGGACGCCAGGTGAGGCGGCAGGCGCCCTCCAGGGAAGTCTCCCAGTTGAAGGCCTGCTCTTCCGTGGGTTCGTCGGGGCAGATGGCCTGGAACTCGGGGACGGACGCGGGGTCGAGAACGCTGCTGGTGATGAAGACCCTGGCCACCACCTGGAAGATGTCGAAGATTTCGCCCTCGGGGGGACGGACGCCGGCGGCGCCCACCAGGGCCAGACGCTTGAACTGCTGGGGATTCATTACCGCCATCTCCGCAGCCAGCCAGCCGCCCAGGGAAAAGCCCATGACATCCACACCCTCCAGGCCCAGGTCGTCGAGGGCGCCCAAGTACCACATGGCCATGTCGTGGAAGCCCATAACCCAGTCCAGAGGCTCAGACTCGCCGAAGCCGGGGTGCCAGGGAATGTAGAGGGTGTGGTCCTGGGCCAGGGCCTCGTGCCAGCGGAGCCAGCCGGGGTGACCCATCTCGTCGTGGAGTACGAGCAGGGGGTCTCCCGAGCCGCCCTTGACGAGCTTTATCCGGGTACCGGCGACTTCAACCATCTCTTCGGTCCAGGCTACGGAACTGGTGGTCATGGAAGCTCCTTGTGTGGCCGCGGGGAGTCGGGCGGCGGCGTTGCAGAATCGGGTGGGAAGGTTGGAGTGATTGTCAGAGAGGCGGGAGAGGTTGTCAAGAAGCGGGATGACAGAGGCGAGGGGTACCATTTCCGGCGGTTTGGCGGGGGAGGCGAGGGCTGACACGCGTGTCTGGCCCTACCGGTATGGCTTTCAGGCCACTTAGAGCGGGATGCTGACCCGGGCCGGGGGATGTGGCCCTGGCTGGCGGGATACAAATGGCCTCTAATTCGTGGTATCTTTCACTCGGATTTTGCGGGACCGGCTTTACGGGAAGAGGAGGCGCCATTGGCTACCGCCAACCAAAATCCCCGCTATGAAGCCCACGAAAACCCTCCGCTGCTGACCACCATAGGTTATGGCTTTCAGTTCAGCCTGATAGCTTCGGCCGCCCTGCTGGTGACGCCGGTGATAGTGGCCCGGGTATCGGGAATGGACGAGTCCTACCTGATCTGGATGGTATTTGCGTCGCTGGTGGTGGTGGGGATATCCACGCTGATCCAGGTAAAGCGCATCGGGCCGGTGGGGTCGGGGGCTTTACTGCCGATGTACACGGCGGCTTTTGCCATTCCCTTCTGCATTACCGCGGTGTCGGACGGCGGGCCGGGGACATTGATGGCCCTGGTGGTCGTGTCGGCGATAACGCAACTGGCGATTTCCAAGTGGCTGTTCATACTGCGGAAAATCATCACGCCCACGGTGGGGGGAACCGTGATGATGATCCTGTCCATCACCCTGGCCTCGGTGGTGTTTCACCTGCTGGAGGAAACGTCCAAGGCGGAGCCAATCAAGGGTCCGGCCGTAGCCCTGATTACGCTGGTGGTGGTGGCCGGCTTGACCTTGCGGGGGTCGGCCATACTGCGGCTGTGGGGTCCCGTGGTGGGGATTGTGGTAGGGTGCCTGGCTTCGGTGGCCCTGGGGGTTTATGACTTCGGGCTGGTTACCCGGGCGCCGTGGGTGGGTCTGCCGAGGGAGATTCCGGCGTTTGACCTGAATATGGGCATTCCCTTCTGGACGCTGCTGCCTTCGTTCCTGTTCCTGGGGGTTATTATTTCGATTCAGTCGAACGGGGAGGCCATTGCACAGCAGCGGGCAGCGCAACGGGAGAACCAAGCGGTGGACTTCCGGCGGATCCAGGGGGCGCTGGCCGGAGGCGGGGTGACCAACCTGCTGGCCGGCCTGTTCGGGGCGGTGCCAAACAGCATCCATCCCGGGTCGTCGGCCTTCGCCCAGACCACGGGAGTGGCGTCGCGGCGGGTGGGTTATGTAATTGGCATCATTTTCGTCGTGGTGGCCTTCCTGCCGAAGGTGTCGGGGCTGTTGAGCACCATACCCGGGGCGGTAATGACCGGGTATCTCATCCTGGTGTCGGGGATTCTGCTGGTGGACGGGGCCAGGCTGATCATCCAGACGGAGTCGAACCGGCAGAAAATAGTTGTGGCCGGGGTGTGCTTCTGGCTGGCGGCGGCCTTTCAGTTTGGACTGTTTACTTCGCCGGACCTGGGAGCGCTGGTCAACGCGCTGCTGAAGAGCGGCATAACCACAGGAGGGCTGGCGGCGATCATAATGGTGCTGTACCTGGAGTTTACCAATCCCAGGAGCAGGAGGTTTGAGTCTCGGCTGCACGTTGACTCGCTGCCGGACCTGAACGAGTTTGTTGCCAAGTTTGCGGACAGCCGGGGCTGGGACGATTCCATGAAAGCCCGGCTGAGCGCGGTGGCCGAAGAGACGCTGCTGACCCTGGCGCCCCTTAACCTGGACGGGGACGAGGAAGAGACCGACGGGGACCGACGACTGATAGTGCTGGCGTCAAGCGAAGGAACGATGGCAGACCTGGAGTTTATTGGCAGCGGCAACGAATCGAATATCGAGGACAAGGTGAGGCAACTCCAGCAGCACGACACAGTGGAACCCACCGAGCATGATATTTCGCTGCTGCTGCTGAGGAACTTTGCGTCCTCGGTGCGGCACCAGCAGTACCATGACACGGACATTATTACGGTCCGGGTGGTGCCGCCGACCGCTTCCTAAGGAGTGTCGTCAAATTGGGCCGCCATGCTTGAAACAAGAGGAGCCGTGACTACACCCGGCGAGGTTCCCGCCTTCGCGGGAACGACGAAAAGGGACTCCTGGGCCCGGGGCTGGGAAGCGTTTCAAATCGGGGGTGTGGCGCAGGCGGAAGGGTCGAGATGTTGCCAGGGCGGGTTTGAAACCCGCCCCCGCCTGCTGTGAAACACCGAACCGCAGCGGCACACGGGGCTGCAACAGTTCAGGGCTGATGTGCCTCGGTGGCCTTGAGTCGCTGTTCCGGCGCAGGACGGAAACCGGCAAGGCTGACGGCGCATATGGGTCAAGGACGGCAAGGATTCCTGGATACCGGCTTTCGCCGGTATGACGGGGCTTGCTGGCACGGAAATCATACCTGTTCTGAACTCTCCCCCCAGGTCCAGGGCAATTGCACTATAGAATCAGGCTACAGGGGGCACAATTTGGTGGGCAGAAGCCATGTCGCCCTGAGCTTGCCGAAGGGCCTGAAGTCCTCATCCTCAGCCCGGCTGCGGGTAGTGAAGGTGGTTCCAGGGATAGATTTTAGATGCTTCGGCTTCGCTCAGCATGACATTCAATTAAAACGCGATTGCCCTGCCCCCAGGTCGCCTTTCGTTGATATGGGAGATAGCGGATGGTATATTGCCCACTGGCATTGCGAGGCAAGATTTCCGGTCCAGACAGTTCCACAGCACAGGGAAAGCAGACGTGAGCTTTGAGAACTACGCTTTAGATCCCGCCATCTATGATGAAATGTTCCTTGCGGACGGGTCGCCCCGGCCGGAGGCAAGAATCCTGTACGACTCCCTGATCGAGCTTTCTACGGCCGACCTGGCCACAATTCAGGGGAGAGTGAACCGGACCTTTTCCAACGAGAGCATCTCCTTTACGGTCTATGGAGACGCCGAGGCGGAGGAACGGATAATTCCGGTGGACCCCATTCCCAGGGTGATCAAAGCCGCCGACTGGCGGGACCTGTCCCAGGGGTTGGAGCAGCGGGTGCGGGCCCTGAACAATTTCCTGGAGGACATCTACGGTCCAGCGAAAATCATAGCGGACGGGGTGATTCCGGCGGATATGATCCTGGAGTGTCCCCAGTTCAGGCCGGAGATGCGGGACTTTTCGCAGCCCTACGGGGTGTGGGTGGCCGTGTGCGGGACGGACATTATCCGGGTCAATGACGGCTTCCGGGTGCTGGAGGACAACCTGAGGGTGCCCTCGGGCGTATCTTACATGATCGCGAACCGGAAGGCGGCCAAGGCCAGCCTGCCCCGGCTGTACCGCAGCGCCCACGTACAGGAAGTGGAGCAGTACGGCGCGGCCCTGCAGGCCACGCTGCGGGAACTGGCGCCCAACGGGAAGCCCGAACCCAGCCTGGCCCTGATGACGCCGGGGGTGTACAACTCGGCGTACTACGAGCATATGTTCCTGGCCAGGGAGATCGGGGCGGAGCTGGTGGAGGGCAAGGACCTGGTTGTGCGGGACCGGGTGGTGTACATGCGGACCACCGAGGGGCTGAAGCAGGTGGACGTCATATACCGGCGCATAGACGACGACTTCCTGGACCCCAGGGTATTCAGGCGGGACTCGCTGCTGGGGTCGCCGGGGCTGATTGAAGCGGCCAGGGCAGGCAACGTTACGCTGGCCAACGCGCCGGGCACGGGAGTGGCCGACGATAAGAGCGTGTACGTGTACGTGCCGGATATGATCCGATATTACCTGTCGCAGGAGCCCATACTGAAGAACGTGGAGACCTACCTGTGCCGCAGGCCGGACGACCTGGAATATACGCTGGACAACCTGGCGAACCTGGTGGTGAAGCGGGTGGGGGAGTCGGGGGGCTACGGGATGATAATCGGGCCCCACGCCACCCAGCAGGAAAGGGACGAGTACGCCAAGGAAGTGAGGGAGAATCCGTCGGACTTTATTGCCCAGCCGGTGCAGTCTTTTTCGAGGGCGCCCTGCCTGGTGGAAAACGGATTTGAGCCGAGGCACGTGGACCTGCGTCCGTTCATTCTCAATGGGTTGCAGACGCGAATAGTGCCCGGGGCCTTTTGCCGGGTGGCGCTGCGCCGGGGCAGCCTGGTGGTCAACTCCAGCCAGGGCGGCGGGGGAAAGGACGTGTGGGTGCTGGCGGAGTAACGGGGGGAATGGCTACCGGGGGCGGATTCTGGCATCAACCTGTCGAGGTTCCCGCCTGCGCGGGAACGACGAAATGGTAGCTGGAAGATTCGGTTTTCGATTTGACGACAGCCCCTAAACAAGGCGGGTTTGAAACCCGCCCCTACCCGCAACTGACCAACCAAATCGCGACGCCTACCCACAACAAACCAACCAAGTCGGGACCCTACTCGTTGGAGAAGGAATCCGGCAAATAAAGGAACGGCTCGGGATGGGATTCCTGGATACCGGCATTCGCCGGTATGACGAGAGTGGCGCCGCAATCAACGTTGCATTCTGTCGAGGGGGCAGAGAGCGGAGAGAGTGATGCTATCGCGCAGCGCGCAAAGTCTTTACTGGCTTGGGCGGTACCTGGAGAGGGCAGGGAATTTGTCGCGCCTGCTCCAGCTGCAATCCGAGTCGCTGGTTGACCGGCCCATACGGGAGATTCACTTCGGATGGAACCGGATCTACACCTACGTCCGCCGGGACCCCCCGGGCGGGGAGATAAGGCTGTTCGGCGACGAGGAATACGCGCTGGCGGACTCCTTCGCGCTGGCGGATGACCTTACGTTTGAGCGCTCCAATCCCAGTTCCGTGTACAGCTGCTTCGCGCTGGGCCGGGAAAACGCCCGCCATACCCGCCACTGCATCAGTCCCGAGGTGTGGACCTGCCTGAACACAACCTACCTGCGGCTGCAGGAACAGAATATCGCGTCCATGTGGCAGTATGAACCTACGGCGTTTTACCAGGGGCTGGCGGCGGACATCGAAACTTTCGGGGGGCTGGCCGAATGCACGATGTACCACGACGATCGGTTCAGTTTCCTGCAGCTGGGACGGCAGGTGGAACGGGCGCAGGGAGCGGCGGCGCTGCTGCTTTCGCAGATCGACACGGTTGTGGCCAGTTCATCCCAGGAGTTTCACGAGGAAGACTGGACCTCCCTGCTGAGGGTGTTTTACGCCCTGGAGGTCTATACCCACACGTACAGCGTGGCGGTATTGCCGGACCGGGTGATGGACCTGCTGGTAAGCGACCCACTGTTGCCGGAGTCGCTGGGAAGGTCGGTGGCGCTGATCGGGTCGGAGATCGCGGCCATCGGGAACGGCCCCTACTCCCGGTCGGGGCGGGCGCTGCAGCGGCTGGTGGGGCGGCTGGCGGCGATGATCAACTACGAATGGCCGGATGAGGAGGAACGAATTCCCCTATTGCGGGAGATTTCGGAGGGCGCCGAGGAACTGCATTTCCTGATAACGGAGGCGTATTTCGACTATCCGATACAGGAGCCGGTGTGAGGGGAGGAGGGTCGTTAAGCCTTTCGGGGCGTAGAACGCTGTTAACCGGACTCGCCCGCTCAATGTCTTGAGCGGGCGAGATTTTTTGGTTTCCGGGTGGAGGCTCACCCCCATCCTGGCCTTCCCCCGTCGAGGGGGAAGGGACTTGCTGGTTGGCAGTCAGGATTGGGCGACCCATTCCACGACCCTTTCGCCGATCATCAGGGCAGTGGGGTGGAGGCCTCCGGAGCGGGGGATGTGGGGGACGACGGAGGCGTCGGCCACGAACAGGTTTTCGACGCCCTTGACCCGGCAGTACTGGTCCACGACGGCCATGGGGTCCGAGTCGGGGCCCATCTTGCAGGTGCCGGAGACGTGGCGGGCGGTGCCCACGGTACTGCGGATGTAGAGGTCCAGAGCATCGTCGTTGTTGAGTTCCTCGTCGGTGGGAGTGATGCGATAGTCCATCACGTCCCGGTAGGCGTCGGATTCCAGCAACCGGGCGCCCTTGCGGATGCCCTCGCGCACCCGGCGCATGTCATCGGGGTTCTGGAGGTAGCGGTAGTTGAAGGTGGGCTGGACGGCGGGGTCGGCGGAGGCCAGGCACACGAAGCCGGAGCCCATAGGCAGACCAAGGGTGCAGGACATACGGGCGGACTGCTCGGGGGCCACATCGCCGGTGTTGTAACGGGTGCGGACGCCGCGGACACGCTCCTCGCGTTCGTCCACCACCGTGTTGGTGCGAAGAAGCATATCGTTGGTCTCGTCGGAACCGTCCGAGGTGTAGTGCAGGCTGAAATGGGCGCCGTCGAGGTTTGGCTCCATGCTGACGCCATCCTTGACCTTGTAGTTAATATGGGCGCTGAGGTGATTCCAAAGGCTTTGGCCCACGCCCGGCGCTTCCTGAAGGACCTCGATGCCGAACTGTTCCAGTTGGTCGCGGGGGCCGATACCGGAGAGCATCAGCAGCTGGGGGGACCTGATGGCGCCGGAGCACAGCACCACACGTTCGCCGAAGACCTGGAAGGTCTCGCCGCCGCTTACTGCTTCGACACCCACTGCCTTGCGGCCCTCGAAAAGGACCTTCTGGACATAGACCTCGCCGCGAACGGTCAGGTTCAGGCGGTGGCGCATGGGGGTGAGGTGGGCGAGGGCGGCGCTCATGCGGACGCCACCGAGGTTGTTGGTGGGAGCCACGCCCACACCGGTGGGGTTGGGACCGTTGGTGTCCTCGACAAAGGAGTAGCCGTCGGCAATGCAGGCGTCCCGAAAAGCGCGCTGGATGGGAGAGGGATCGCCAGACTGGCGGCGACGTACCGGGATGGGGCCGTCGGTGCCATGAAAGTCGTCCTGGATGTCCAGGTCCCGTTCCATCTTGCGGTAGAAGGGAAGGACCTTGTCGTAGGACCACTCGGTATTGCCCCGGGAGGACCAGGAATCGAAGTCTTCGGGCAGGCCGCGCTGCATGGCCTGGCCGTTGATGGAAGAGCCCCCGCCGATAACCTTGCCCTGGGCTACGTGGATTTCTCCCTGCTCCTCGGTGATGGTGCCGCGCAGGGCCCAGTTGTGCTCGGAGTCGGGGGATTCGGCGTACCTGGTACCGCCGAACTTGATCTCGTCGGGAAGATTTTCCGGGTCCGGGTAGTCCTTGCCCGCCTCGAGCACCAGGACCGAAGTGCCGGGGTCTTCCACCAAACGGCTGGCCAGCACCGACCCGGCGGCGCCACCGCCAACAATAATCACGTCGTATTTCATGCTTCCTCCTGGGAAAAGGTGTAGGGGTTCAGGGGTCTGCCTTGGGGGACATTATAGCGGGAAGGGGATGAAATGGGGTATTGGGGAGGGGCGGGTTGGGGCTTTCGATTTTTGGGGAGACATTGACCTGCTTCAATCAGTGGGACTAATCCTGTACTGGGCCACGGGGCCTCTTGCAAGAATTTCACCCCCACCCTAACCCTCCCCGGCTTTGTAGCAAAAGGCGCAGTTGTAACTAAAGTCGGTATCTTGTAACAAAAGTATCGCCAGGCTGAATTACAGCGTAACGCAGGCAGGCAGGAGAATCAATCGGGCCGGGGCAACGTCCCCGGCCCTGTCATTTCTCACCGTAGATAGGTACAATGGCGATGAGCCGGAAAAGCAGTTCCGGCCCATCAATCTAGAGGAAGCGACATCCGGAAATAGAATGGCCTCACCCCTACGGAGGCCATGATATACGATTCCGTGGTGTTCCGGGAGTCCTTCCCTCTGAAAGGAGGTGGAGCGCATGGAATACGTAGCCCTATGGCTGTTCTGCGTCGCTGGCATCGTAGCCTTCGCAGTTCTGCCAACAAAACGATAGACCCGACCCCGCATCCGGGTTTCCTCCGGCCCGGATGTCCTTTAAGCAACCCCATTCGCAGGAGCTACCACCTGCGCTCCATTTTGCCTTACTCCTTAAATGATAATCTGGCCAGGTTGATTTTTTCAAGCGGGCGGCAAGCCCGGCTTGGAATGTTGAATTATAGAACGGTGGTTGACATCCTGCTGGTGCGGTGAAAGATTACCGCCCGTTGCTACCGGAGTTGGAAGGGTGGGGATGGAGTGCAAGGTGCTAGAGGCACCCGTCTACCAGAGAAATAAGGCGGGTGCCTTTTTTGGTGGCTCAAAAGATATTGACCTGCAAATCACCAAGGGAGGGGTTATGAAAGCGTATCTGTTAAGTATCTTTTTGGTAACGGTAGTCCTTGTAATGGCTTGTGGCCCTGCTGCGCCGGCCCGGTATAACGAGCCGGCAGGAATAGTGGTTCCGCCTACGGCGGCACCTCAACAAGACCCGCAACTCCCGCCTACTGAAGACCCCAATTTGCCGCCTCCAGGCTGGCCTACTGAAGACCCTAACGCATTTATCCCAACCAACACGCCGCGTCCTACGCTGGAACCTGAGTCGCCCGAAGCGGAGGCAGAACTTGCAGAGCATCTTGCGGCAGGAGAGGCGGAGGCGGCGGTGATAACCAACCCGGCGATAGCTGCAAAGCAAGAGGCCAAGGACTTTAGCCTCAAATATAGCAACGAATACAGCCACGGGGCTATCGTCCGTGCAGAGGTGACGGGGCATCGTATGGTGCAACCCGATTTCAGTGTTACTTGGCCTGACCGGTTGGGCAATCCTCCGTTTTATCCCAAGCTAGATACAGTAGAGCAGGATAGTTGGTGGGAAAACCAATCGTGGCCCGTAGATAAATATGCCCCCATGCGACGCTCCAAGCTCAATATAAAAGAAACCTACTATGGCTCCTTGCCCCAGGGCTACGAAGTGGAAGCCCCGGACTTTGCTCGCAACAGAGCTTTAGATGTAGGCAAGGAATACATCCTCTATGTGGTGCGCTGGCACGCGGCAGAAGGCGAACTACCAGAAGCGACAATTTTCCAGCGGTACAACGAAGACCAACTGGCTGCTATCGGCGGGCCGGGCGGTTTGTTGTTGCTGGGCTCAAATTGGGCAATCGAAGGCGAAACGGCTTGGCAAATAACCGAAGGCTATATGTTAGAAAAGAGCATTTATACGCCTACCTTGTCCGCCGCCAAATCCAACGGCGTGAGTATGCCTCTAGCCGGCTTGGAAAAGGCCATTGAAGCGGGGGTTGCCAACGAATAGTTCGGGAATTATATATTGTTTACCCAATCAATTAGTGCTATGCCTAATGCTTGACATTACGGAGTGGAGTTGCCCGGCAGATGCCGTTCTAGCATCGGACACTCCCGTTGCCACGGCTTAGAATCCAACGGGTAAATGCGTATGGACGGGCACCCTAGAGAGTGTAATTGGAGGTCTTCAACAGCCTCCAACTCTCCCAATGACCGGATTAAGCCTACTGGTAGCCGGTACAAATAGAAGTGTTCCCCTACTCCAGGACCGGGAGGCTGCAAATAGGCATCCACCAGTGGTATCCGCCCGTTAGCTTCTTGCCATGCCCTTATTTCAGCCAACCCCTCTTCCGTGTTGTCGTGCTCCACGAGCACCGTCACGCCGTCACAATAAACATTGCAATCCTGGTAAACCTCCTTGCGGATACCCTCTTTGTCGCCCGCTTCCCATAGTTCAACTAACGATGCCAACGACGAATTCCTGCGGGGTGATGTCGGTGTCACGATTTCTCGCGTTGGCGTAGGGCCAGGCGTGGCTGTAGGGAGAGGAATCCTGGTTACTCCTGCTATGATGCGGGTGGTTTGTGGGGGGCGCGGGTCATTTGACCTCTCCCCCCACAAATAGACCAAACCCGCCAAGCTGAAACCAGTCAGTAAGACGCAAATGGACGGTAAAAATCGAAGTTGGGAAATTCGTAACATCATTTAAGGTATATCTTCGTACCAACCAGCTCCGAATATGTAGCCATCATGTAGGACAATAAACGAATGCTTCTTCTGCTCCTCTCCGGTTTCGTGATTTACCCGCAAATAGCTTACTGTGGAGCCATCCCCGGTTTCATCAAGGAAGGCGCACCCATAGCAGTACCCGGTCGAATCCATCGCCACATTTAGGTCCCTTCCCACGATAGCCGGGTCCCAGTGTGCTACGTTCCGCTCTGTTTCTTTGCTGGCAATAAAGACATACCAGGGGCCGTCTACGCTGGCGGGGGAACTGTAATGGGCTAGGGTTTGGGCGGAGCCTAGTTTGTCGTACATGGCTATGGCTTCGCGCACCAAGTGTTCGGCGTAGGCAGGGGCATCAGATTTGGCGGGCGGTGCAGGGTCGCCCGGCCCCAAACAAGCGACAAGCAAAAGTAAACAGACTACTGTTGCTACAGGGGAAAGGGCTTCAATTTTCATTGCCCAACCTCCCGTCCTTATGTTTGTTGGCGTTGTATAAATAAGCTGATGTCTCCAAAAATCTCAAAACCTGTATAAAAAACACCGTCTGCAACCAGACGCCCTGGATAGGATTGTGCGCATCAGCCTTTGCGTGTTCGCCTAAGCCCGATAAACGGTATAGCGATGGCCGGAGCCAGCACACCGCCTAAAGGAAATAAGAACAATGTCGTTATCCACCCCCAAGGCCCCGCCTCCACCAGCGCACCTTCGCCGACAGTAAAGCCGGAAGTAAACGTCAAAGCAAGACCAACGGAACCAGAAGCCAGACCGACCAGTGCCCCAAAGACTACAGACACACGAGGAGTAATCCCTGCGGTTATGGCACCGACAACGAGGCCGAGCATAGGAACGATGATGAACATGAAACTGGACAGATAAATCGCCAGGAAGTAATCAAGAAAGGTTTGTACCATACGTTCACCCCGGTTTTGCCGGAACAACCTCATCTGTCGGGGGACTAACTCCAGGCTTACCCCCAGCGTAGCGCAGCGGGGCCGGCGAATCAATCGCCGGCCTCTTTTCAGCATGGATTCAGCAGAACTTGTGAGTTACCACTACCCGGTGCTCAATCCCGTCTATTGTGCCGAAAGCCACCCCCAGGCCGGATAGGGTATAGCGGGCGTCCATCAGGTTCCTATTGTGCCCGGGACTGGCTATCCAAGCATCGACTACTTGGTCGGCTAGTTCGTCCTCCGTCATCCAATTGTAACTTCGCCATTCCGAGACCTTCAGCCCTATCAGGTCAGTGGTATAACTGGAGTAGAGATAACCCAAGAACGCGTTTTCCGCTATGCCTATGGTCGTTGGCTTGACGCATTCGTAGCCGGCCCTTCGAGCGCGCTCCGTAGGATTCTCCCCCAGCAGATTGATATGGTCTTCGGGGTAATAGCCGTGCCATGCCATTGCCCGGCTATGGGCCAGCGCAATAGCCGAAAGGCGTTCGTCGTGGAGTAAGGGGTTTCTCCCGTTCTCCTTTCGGTGGCCGTTGACCCGCCGCAGTATCTTGGCCTCCAGATTCTCACGGTCAACACTTGGCTTCCCATCAGAAGTAAACCATCTTCCTAAGTCCTTTATGCCCTGCACGGTCTCCGGGTCGTCCAGGCTCCGGTCCTCTCTAACGACAAAATACCAACCTGCGCCGAGAAGCAGCAATACGGCGACCGCTGAGATGAGACACCCGCATCCGCCACCCGACTTTTTCTGTCTGGCCATCTGGTACCCCTTTGCGGAAGGATTGGCACTTGCTACGGATACCAGCATCCTGCATTGAACCGCAAAGGGGCATGGCATGGTGCCGCCCCTTCGGAACGTCCAATGCAGGGTTGATAAAGCCTGGTAGATGGTACCCGTAGCAAGTGCCATATTAGAGAGCGAACCCCTGTTGAGTCAAACAGGAGAAACATTCCCTACTTCAATGATAGAAGGGGTGCGCAAATGGGGTTTCAGCAAAAAAGAGGAAAAATTGCTAGGGGCGAAGGGGGTTGACAGCTTTGCCTGGAGACCATGATAGCATCAAAAATGTAGGTGCTGGCCCACAAGCTACCAACTCGTACCAGCACCTAGAACCAATGGTGAGGTGGGGTAGCCTAGTCAGGCTGAAGGCGTCCGACTTCAAATCGGAAGGGACTGTCCCCTCGCAGGTTCGAATCCTGTCCCCACCGCCATCTTTATTTTATCGGCTCTGGCCCGTAAATCAATGGCTAAAACGTACTGGATTTTCCATACGGCAAGAGGAGGCCAAAGTATGATGAACGAGCAGACAGTCCTGGATATTGAAGAAAGTATTAAGCGGAGGCGAGCCGAGCGGCGGAGGATTGACCGAGAAATTGAAACGCTCCTATCCGCGCGGCGATTCTTGGAGGCCGACCACATCGGCGACAATCCTGCTCCGTCAGGCAACTTACCCAAGAAGGCCAAGTCCTACTCACAGACCCTTACCGACGCCATCGAAAAAGTATTGCTGGCCGAGCGCCCTTTGCATCGCAAGGAGATTATGAATCGCGTAATCTGCCAGGGAGTATATGTAGGCACGGCCAACCCGCTCCACGCCGTTGGCGCATACCTGAGCATAGACGAGCGTTTTGCCTCCGAGCCGGGGAAGCGCGGCCACTGGACGCTGGCGAATGAGCCGGAGGCGGCAGCCGATGAGGAAGTGCCGCCGCAGGAAGCCCCAGACGACGCCCTTGAATGAGCAGAAACTGACCTAAATCCGGCTGGACTCCTATGCCATACTTGACACAGCAGGAATGCGACACATCAACACGAAGCCGCCGAGGGTGGCCCCCCTACGGCAGCTTCTGAAACCATAAGGGAGGTTGAGTCCCCGATGGCACTTCAGAATTATACCCCAAAGGCCAAATCCCAAAACGGCAAAACCGGCCACAAGGCAGCCATTGCAACTGCCTTTTGCACGGCTCTCGGCCCTGGCGACCCCGACGACGGGGACGCCGGACGCCAGCAGCGGGGCCTGGCCATAGCCGCCCTTACCAAAATCAAGAAGGTAAAGATAGGCTATACGGTCAAGTCTCAATCGGGCAACGGCACCTACTTAATCAACGTAGAGGACGATGAACCCTACTGCTCTTGCCCGGACTTTGAGCTACGCCAAGCACCCTGCAAGCATATCTACGCCGTAGGGAACGCCATCATGCGGGAGGACGAGCAGGGAGACCGGCCCGACCAATCCCCGGTTGCCGTTGCTACCGCCGATACCGACGAAGCAATCGTCGTCGAGCCGCCTTCCCCGTTGCCCGTTAAGGTGGAATCACCCCAGGCCAAGCGGCCTACGTACCGGCAGGATTGGACGACCTATACCGCCGCCCAGGTAAACGAGGGCGACCACTTTACCCGGTTGCTTCGGGAGCTTTGCGATACGGTAGAACAACCCGCTCAATCCCTCGGCCGGCCCCGGTTGCCACTAGGCGATATGGTATTTGGAGCAGGCTTAAAGGTTTACTCCACGATGAGCGGGCGGCGGGCCATGACTGACCTGCGCCACGCCCATGCAGACGGCCTTATGGACAAGCTGCCCAACTTCGCTACCGTGTTGCGCTATTTGCGGGAGCCGGCCCTTACCCCGTTGCTAGTTTCCCTTATCGAGCAGAGCGCCTTGCCCTTAAAGGACTTTGAGGTTGACTTTGCGATTGATAGCACGGGCTTTGGTACCACCACCTACCATCGCTGGTTTGACCACAAGTGGAAGAAGCAGATAAAAGGAGCCAAGTGGGTCAAGGCCCACCTTATGTGCGGGGTCAAGACCAACATTGTTACCGCCGTTGAGGTAACGGCCGGCCAGTCCGCGGACGGTCCCCGGCTGCCGGGATTTACCGAGACCACGGCCCAAAACTTCACCGTCCGCGAGGTGGGTGGCGACAAGGCGTATCTGAGCAAGAAAAACTTCATGGCGGTTGACAAGGTTGGTGGTACGGCTTATTTCCCCTTCAAGAAAAACTCAACCGGAAACCCCGGCCACCATAAGATAGATGCCGAGCAGAAGCTATGGTCGAAGATGTACCACTACTTCCAGTTTCACCGCGAGGAGTATTTGGAGCATTACCACAAGCGGCCAAACGTAGAATCCACGATGGATATGATTAAGAGCAAGTTTGGGGCTTTCGTAAGGGCCAAGAATCCAACGGCCCAGGTAAACGAGGCGCTGGTCAAGGTACTTTGCCACAATATCGTGGTCTTGATACATTCCATGTACGAGCTTGGGATAGACCCGGAGTTTGGCGGGGCAGCAGACGCGTAGGGTTGGCCGGCGCAAAGACCGGTACGACGGTTCCGGTGGCAACATTGCCTGTTATCATAAAAGCAGGAGGTGATTGCCATGCCGGAGGATACAAGAGGTTGGTTTTTCGTAGCGACCAGGACGACTAGGGCGAACGGTACTACGACCAATCAAATCAGGGGCGGGGGGAGACCAGCTATGATACTTGCGGTGGGCTCAATTCTGTTGCTTACCTATGGTGTTTGGATGTGGGCGGCAAACCCCACTATGGGGTTCGCCACGGGCGGGGCGGTCTTCGTTGCCATAGCCGTTCTTGCTACCCTTGTGTATATGACGGAGCGGGAGCGGGGGCCAACCATCGCTGAGGGGAATGACGACGATTAAACTTGCCCCCGTCCTATAACCAATCATTCAATTGTGTAACCGTTCCTATTTAGGCCAACTTCTCTTCCAGCTCCTCGCAATAGTCCATGACCACTTTTAGGTCCCTATCCCGCTTTACCTCTTCCCCGTTGAGGAAAGCCCGCCAAAATGGTCGCGCCCCTATTACTTCCCGCGCCGCTGGTTCATGCCTAATCGTGAATCCTCCCCGCAAATATACCTGCCTACCATCTACTTCGCTCAGTTCCCATTTTGTGGTCGCCATTCTCTCATTCACCCCATTTGCATAGCTTTTTGTAAAGGCGGATTAACTACCAGGGTATCCATGTTCTTCCGGCCCCAGCTCCGACAGAGACACATACTCCCAGTGCCAGTGCCTTGCCAACGAAGTTTAAGAGCCATAACTCCGCCGTTGATTTGGTAAGGGCTTCAGGAGAGGAAACTAGTGGGGAAATCACTACTTCAGCGACTGGTATGCCGATAAACAGCCAGACCACGACTCCGGCCATCACCCCTAACATCCCGCCAATCCGCAGTTGGGCCAGTACAGAAACCATAAAAACCTCCGCCAACAAAGTGGCAGAGGCAGTTGACAAATGCCCCAGAGAAGGCTTATCTTTCCCTCGTACCCGGTGAGGTACCGGGGGTTAGTCTGCCTCCACCACTTGGCCCGCCCTGCAACGGCGGGCCTTGTTGGTCTTATATAAAGTTAATTGATATTATCACGGGCGACGTATTCGGCACAAGTACCAAATGTCACTGGCTCCCTACCCAAGAATTAAGGCGACCCGGATTGGCGGGTCGCCTTTTTTGGTATCATACTCAGCAAAGGGCCGAGATTAAGTTGTCGGAAAACTACCCCAGCTGTCGGAAAACTAGGCCAGATTCGGGGCTTTTCCGGCAAAGCCTATACTTGGCTTTGTTTGTAGAGGCTGATTTATTTGCTGATACGGGTCGAGTAAGCCCCTTTTGTTACAAGATTGCGAGTTGTAACTAAAGTCCGCTGGAATCGCTACTTTTGCTACAAAGCCAACCCTCCCCCGTCGAGGGGGAGGGGATAATTGAGAGACCCTGCACAGGAAGGGCAGTCGAAATGCCGGCGAGAGGGGTTTGAAACCATCTGTTCCAACAAATTCAACCTAATGGAGGCTATCAGGTCCGGGATGCCTTGCGTTGGGCATAGCGTGGTGTTCGTACCAACGTCAAGTCTGGGGGCAAAGGTGACAGATCGTCCTCAGACAATACGGGTGCGGTGACTTGGGTTCTGCGGGAAGGCCGAATGAATCTTAGTTCCCGGCCTTGATTTACAAAGACCGCCACTGGGTCCTGACCTTCATAGGCGTAGATGGGAGCATATTCCACCAGCAGCGGCATGGATACCTCGTTGGGGTCCACTCCCGCCCGATAAGCTATCTCCAGGCGCAGCCTCTGGAGCGTCTGGGCAATGATCAGGGTTGCCCAGATCTGTTGCTGAATCACCACCGGTTTAGCCGACCACAACAGGTGCAGCTTCAGATACCTTTTCAGCATCTTGAAAGCCAGTTCTATGTCCCAGCGCTGGGCGTAGACCCGGGCCATGGCCGCCATGGGGAAGGTATGAGGGTCATGTACGTTGGTGATGTAACGATGCAGGGTATTCCCCTGGCGGAAGGTCACCAGGCGCACGGCGTACTTGGCGCGGTCAGCTCGGTAGGCCCCCAGCCAGATGATGCCGTCAAAGGTCTCGCCACGACTGTAGTAGGTGTGGATCACCTGGTAGCTGGTCTTCTGACGCAGTCGGCTCAGCCAAAAGTATCCCCCCTCGGTAAGCCAGTCGAACCAGGCAAACCCGAAGTACCCCAGGTCTGCCACCACCAGCGATCCCAAGGGCAACTCCGCCACCAACTCCCGGGCCAGCACCTTCTCGTTCTGCTGGGCCCTGGGTTGAAAGCGTACCTTGCGCCACTGCTGGGTACGCAGGTCAAAGAGGCCGCTCAACTTGCCGGGAATCAGTCGCAGATCACCCTTGGGAAGGTCCCGCAGGTCTGCCAGCTTGCGGGCCACTTGGTCCAGGGTGCTTTCATCAATGCAGACCACCTGGGCGGCAAAGGGAGCATACTCTGGGGGAGTCCATTGGGCCAACCGATGCGACAGCACTCGGCTTACTTCCGCAAAGATCCCCTCCAAAGCATTGGTTCCGCCCCTTTGCAACCGGTTGTACACTGCCTGGTCCGTCACCGGAAAGCGCGGGTAAAACCACAGCTGCTTCTGGCTCAACATCCGCCACAGGGCCAACTGACTGTGGAACCCTTGCAGCACACATACCAGCAGCCCAGCCCACAAAGCCGTGGCGGGCAATACCCGGGGACGGCCGGCGCTCCGCTGGCGGCAATCCGGCTCCATTCCCTGCAAGCATTCCCGCAGAAACTCTTCCACATTTCCCAAGCTGCTTTCCCCCTCCATTCCCCTTCCTCCTCTCCACGACAGCTTTGTTGACCAGTATCCCCCCTACTTTAACCTCCTCCTACCCTTCCTTTCCATCTAATTTGTTGGAACAGATGGGTTTGAAACCCGCCCCTACCTGCTATGAACCTCTAAGTCGCGACGCTGCCTTGGCTGTTGTTTTCTTGACAAACGGGTGTGCCAGGCCTAATTTGAGGCAACGCTTGGAAGATTGAGAGGTAGCTATGCCCAAATACACTTACGACCATATCCACCTTCGCACCAGGCAACCGGAGGAGATGGCGGCCTACTTTGAGCGAGTATTCGATGCCAAGGTGATTCACTCGGTGCAGTCGGACGGGTTCGTGCGGACGGACCTGGACATTGACGGCCTGATGGTATTCATCGCCACGGTACCGGAAGAGGAGAGCATGGACAGCAGCCCCAGGGAGCCGCACCTGGGGCTGGACCATTTCGGGTTCCGGGTGGACAACCTGGAGGAGACGGTGGCTGAGCTGAAGCGGCGGGGGGCGGAAATGGCGCGGGAGCCCCGAACCATCCGGCCGGGTGTGCACGTGGCTTTTGTGCGGGCGCCTGACGACGTGCGGATTGAGTTGCTGCAGCGGGACTAGGAAAGTGTCGTTAAGATGCCCCGTCACTTTTTTGAAGTAAGGAAGCATGACTTTGGCCGGCGAGGTTCCCGCGCAGGCGGGAACGACGGGTTAGCGGGGGAACGAGGGTTTGGTTTCCACCCATAAATGCAATTTGGTTGAACTTCCAGGGGCGTGACGTCAAGATGTACCGTTACTTCTTTCAGGGCTATCGCATGAAAGAGTAAGTTGTCATTCTGAGCTTGCCGAAGAATCTAAACTCGTCCCCACCAACTGGCTTTCGGACCCGTAGCGAGGCCGTGGGGAAGGATTTCAGGCCCTTCGGCAAGCTCAGGGCGACATAGTTTTGCATTGTGGAAAATAATCGGCTGGAGGACGAATTTTTCATGCGATAGCCCGGTCACTTCTTTGAAGTCAGGAGTCTTGACTTCGGCCAGGCGAGGTTCCCGCCTTCGCGGGAACGACGGAAGGGGAAGCGGGGACGCTTCTGACTTCTGACTGGCGACGGTTCCTATTCCGGGGCTTGCTGCTTGAGTTCGGTGAGGAGCTGCCAGAGGCGGTGCCAGACGATGCGGCGTTCGGCGTCGGAGAGGGCATCGCCTTTTTGCTGGCGGCAGGCCAGCACGGCCTGGCCGGCGAGGAAGCCCCAGCTGCCGGGTACATCGTCCATCCAGGCCAGGACCCTCTCGCGGTGGTCGCGGATGACGCCCAGGAGCAGGGCATCCAGGGCGTTGGCGGAGACACTCACCCGCCACCCACCGGTCGCACAATCTCCAGGCTGTCGCCGTTTTGCAGGGTCACCTGGGCGAAGGCCTCTTTCTTGATAACCTCGCCATTGTAGCCCACGGCAACAAATTTCAGGTCCAGGCCAAAGGATACGAGAAAAGACTCGAGGTTGGTGGCCGCTTCCACCTCCCGCGCCTTCCCGTTGACTACCAGGTTGATCATATCGGCCATTATTATGTCAAGCCTCTCAGGGTGTGGGCATTGGAACCGCTGGGGGAATTATCGCACTTTCGCTGGCAGTCGTCACAGTGGCAGCGCAATCGCGCTTTATTTGAATGTTACGCCGAGCCCTTGAACAGGCTCATGATAAACTGCGCCGAAGCATCCGAGATCTATCCCTGGAACCACCTTCACTACCAGCAGCCGGTCTGAGGGCGAGGACTTCAGGCCCTTCGGCAAGCTCAGGGCGACTTGACCCTTGCCTGGTGGATTTGTGCCCCCTATAGCCTGAATCTATGCTGGGTTAGCGCTGCTGTTGGTTTGCGGCCAGCATGGCGTGCCTGAGCCGTTGGGCTGCGCCGCAGGGGTCGGGGCTGGCCAGTATGCCGGTAATGACGGCCACGCCCGAGGCTCCGGCCCCCATAACCTGATGGCAATTGTCGGCGGTAATGCCGCCGATGCCGATGGCCGGAAGGGCATACCGGGCGGCTATCCGGGCCAGGAGCCCCGGTCCGGCGGGATCCTCACCGGGATGGGAGCGGCTGGCGAACATGGTGCCCACCAGCAGAAAGTCGGCGCCGTCGTCCACGGCCTGGCCGGCTCCTTCCACCGAATGGACGGAACGCCCGATAAGGACATCGGGTCCCAGGATGCGGCGGGCCGCCGGGGCGGGTACGGCATCCTCCCCAAGCTGGACGCCGTCGGAAGGAAGGGCTGCCGCCACATCCACCCGCTCGTTGACTACCAGCAGGGCGCGGTCGCCAATGGCGCGCCGTAATCGGGTGGCCAGGTCCAGCAGCTGGGCGCCGTGCAAGTCCTTCTCCCGCAACTGGACCAGGTCAACGCCGCCCTTGACCGCTTCGGCTACCCGTTCAACCAGGGCAGTCTCGCCGCACACCTGGCGGTCGGTAACCAGACAGAGGCAAGGTTCGGGCAGCGAAGGGGGAGAAGAAATTGAAGCCATGCTATTTCACGAGTTTGTGAACGTTTCAGTTACCGCGCCTGAATGCACGGGGGATTCACCCCAATTCCGACCTTCCTTGTCAATGGGGAAGGATGAGCGGAAGGAGTCAGACAGGGGACCAACTGCTTTGAAATGATGGGTGACTGCTGTCTATCGGCATTCCCGTGAGAACCTGATTTACAAATAGCGTCGAAGTTCCCGTATGCGCGGGAACGACGGTTAAATCCCAGCCCTTCACTACGAGCCTGCAGGGACAACGGGGCCTTTCGAAGTTTGGGGAGGAATTGGTCCGCTCCAGACGGTCAGGCGAATCCTGCATTGGACCCGGGGCCTCCCGCAAGAGTTCCACCCCCACCCTAGCCCTCCCCCGTCGAGGGGGAGGGGACAATCGAAAGACCCTGGCCCGCCAATACAAACCTGTTGACGCGATCCGGTTTACCAGCTAGCTGCCCGCCGTGACCGGCTGGGGGACCTCGTCGGTGGGGCTGCTGGCCGAGGCGTAGGCGCGGGTGGGAATCCGGCCTGCCAGGTATGCGTTACGGCCAGCCTGGACCCCCAACTTGAAGGCCTCGGCCATCTGAGCCGGGTTCTGGGCCTGGGCGATGGCGGTGTTGACCAGGACCGCGGAAGCGCCCATTTCCAGGGCCTTGGAGGCGTCGGAGGGGACGGCGAGGCCGGCATCCACGACGACGGGGACGTTGGCCTGCTCGATGATGATGCGCACCTCTTCGACGGTGTGAATGCCCTGGCCGGAACCGATGGCGGAGCCCAGAGGCATAACGGTGGCGCAACCAACTTCCTCAAGGCGCCTGGCCAGCACGGGGTCAGCGTGGATGTAGGGGAGGACGATGAACCCCTCCTGGACCAACTGGCGGGCGGCCTCCAGGGTGCCCACCGGGTCGGGGAAGAGGTACTTGGGATCGGGGATGACCTCCAGCTTCACGAAGTCGGTCCTGGCTACTTCGCGGCCAAGGCGGGCCACAAACATGGCTTCCTCGACGGTGGCGCAGCCGGCGGTGTTGGGCAGGATGTTGTACCTGGACCAATCGATGTGATCCAGGATAGTCTTCTGCGTGGGATCGTCGAGGTTGAGCCGACGAATGGCCACGGTGACCATCTCGGTGCCCGAGGCCTCGATGGCCTCCACCATTTCCTCGTTGGTGCGGTAGCGACCGGTCCCCACGACCAGCCGGGAAGAGAAGCTCTTGCCGCCAATTACCAAGTCATCGGACATCTCTGTTACTCCTGGTGAGTTTCCAGAATAAGACAAAACCGCCGTGCAATTGACCGGCGGTTGCTCAATTTCCAGCGTCTTATCCCTGCGCCGGCATTATCCGGATCAGGTACAGACGGTCGGCAGCGACCTGCGGCTGCCCTCTCAGCCTGGCTTACCCAAGCTCCCGCCAGAACATTTCCTATTCGGTTTGGTAGCCAACTTTACCACGCAGGGGGTGGGGAGTCAAACCCCGGTGAGGGGCAGGGCAATCGCGTTTTAATTGAATGTCATGCTGAGCGAAGCCGAAGCATCCAAGATCTATCCCTGGAACCACCTTCACTACCCGCAGCCGGGCTGAGGATGAGGATTTCAGGCCCTTCGGCAAGCTCAGGGCGACATGACCTCTGCCCACCGCATTGTGCCCCCTGTAGCCTGATTCTATAGTGCAATTGCCCTGTGTGAGGGGGCGTAACTGTTCAGGGTTGAGGGGAATTGCCTGCCCATACACTCTTCATACCCCCGACTTCGCAGGGGCGCATGGCCCTGCGCCCCTACCCAACCCACGACCTGCACAGGTTCCAGGTTCCCGCCTGCGCGGGAACGACGCGTTTAGCCCCGTCCCATCAACACAATCTGGTTGAACTGCTGGTGACAGGACGGTGTGGCGGCCCTGCAGGTGAGACGCTAATATACTTTCATGCTTAACCAACCTCCTTCAAATGACGTTCAATCAAATGACCTCCAGTTTCGCGGTCGGTTGATGACCGGCCGAAATTCTCCTCAGCTACGTGAAGCCCTGTGGAAGACAGTCCAGGAGGCCAAAGGGGGCGACCTGATGGCCCCGGTGACCGTGGTGTCTCCCTCCAGGTACGCCAGCCTGAGTTTGCGGCAGGAACTGGGCGGGGAGGGATTCATCAACGTGCGGTTCGTCCAGCTGCCGGTGTTGTCGGAACTGCTGGGCGGGGCCGCCCTGGCGGCGCAGGGAAGAAAACCCCTGACCTCCACCCTGCACAGCATATCCCTGCGGCGGGTACTGGCCGGGACGGCAGGGAAGCTGGAACAAGTGAGACACCACTCCCGAACCCAGTCGAGCGTGCGCGCGTCCTTCAGGGAGCTGCGGCGACTGGACGAGCAGGGGCTGGCGGAACTGGAAGCGCACGGCGGGGTAACTGGCGAAGTGGTGGGGCTGTACCGAGAGCACCGCCGGAATCTCATGGATGCCTGGTATGACCCGGAAGACCTGACGGCGAAGGCGGCCGAGGTTGTGGGACTGGGGCAGGCGGCGGCCCTGGACGATCTGGGGCACATCGTGATTTTTCTGCCGCGCACGATCAGTCCGGCCGAGGCATCTCTGATTGGAGACCTGGCCCGGGACGGGCGGTGCTCGGCAATACTGGGGCTTACGGGGGACGCACAGGCCGACGGGCCGACGGAGGGCCTGGCCAGGGACCTGGAGGGGGTCCTGGGGAATGCCGTTGCCATAGACGGGACAGGTGACTCGCCTGGGGCGCTGGCCGGTGAGGCCGACCTGCACGTCGCGCCCACCACTCACGAGGAGCTGCGGTGGGCAATAAGGCAAATCGTGGAGGAAGCAGGCGCGCGAGGCACGCCCTTCCACCGAATGGCAGTGCTCTATCGAATGGAGAATCCCTACGGCGCCGTGATACGGGACGAAATGGCCCTGGCCGGCATTCCCATGGCGGGGCCGGGAAGGGATACGCTGGCAGAAACCACGGTGGGCCGTACCCTGCGGGGCCTGCTGTCGCTGGCAGAGAAGGACTTTCAGCGGGACGAACTGATGGACTGGTTGACCAGCTGTCCGGTCAGTCCACCCGGGGTAAGGGCGGAAGGGTTCAACCCGACCCTGTGGGACACCATCAGCCGTAGCGCAGGAGTAGTGGGCGGCCTGGACCAGTGGAGGGAGCGGCTGGAGAACTATGCCAGGAATACCATTGCGCGGGCCGACGATGACGAGAAGACGGACGCAATTTCCGAAGCCCGGGCCAGCGCGATGCGAGATTCGGCCGCGGCAGGCCTGGAGCTGAGGCGGTTCGTGGTTGAGCTGGCCGAGGCGGTGAAACCCCCGGTTGACGGGAGCAAGTGGGAGGCCTTCAGCGACTGGGCATCCGGCCTGTTCACACAGTACCTGGACAGCGTCAGCGCCGCCACCAATGCCGCCGAGCGGGAGCGATTCGAGAGCGAAAAGGAGTCGGTGGAGCGGATTCTGAAGGAGATCGCGGCGGCGGACGCCTTCAATGCTGGCGACGCCGTGAAGGCCGGCGCCACGGCGGAGGAGTTCAAACAGGTGGTGGAGGCATCGCTGCAGGTCCCGCAGGGACACCTGGGCCCCACGGGACAGGGGGTGTTCGTATCCAGCTTCCAGAATGCGGTGGGGATGAGCTTCGACCGGACCTGGCTGGTGGGGATGATCGAGGGAAGCGTTCCGCCGGCCCAGCGTCCGGACCCCCTGCTGCCGGAGACCGCTCTGCCCTCGGGGGCCAGCCTGACCCGGTCGCAGCGGCTGGCGGCACAGGAGCGGTATGAGTACCTGTCAACCCTGGCAACGGCTCCCCGGCGCACCCTGTCATATCCGCTGGCCGATTCCGGTTCGCGAAGACGGGCCCATCCGTCGCGGTGGCTGCTGGAACAGGCCTCCGCGCTGGCGGGGGAGCAGGTGCACAGCGGGACCCTGGGTTCGTACGGCAACCGGGACTGGCTGACGGTAACCCAGTCGGCGGAGCACGCGCTGGGAGACCTGGACAACGGTCAGCTGGCCGACGAACTGGACTTTAACCTGCACCGCCTGGTGAACTGGCGGAGGGTCGGGTACCGCGCTTCCAGCCATCCCCTGGCGGCGGAGGGAACGCTGGCCCGGGCCAACAAGCTGAGCGGCAACCGGTTGTCTCGAGGTTTTACGGAATTTGACGGCAACCTGTCGGAGGCGGTCGCCAACGCGCGGTATGTCCGGAACCTGGGCCGGCAGGCCATGTCGCCCACGCGGCTGGAGGCCTGGGCGACCTGTCCCTTCAGGTACTTCCTGGGGAATGTGCTGCGGCTGGCGGCGCTGGAGAAGCCGGAGGACATTACGGTCATCAGCCCGCTGGAACGGGGCAGCCTGGTTCATGCCATCCTGGAACGTTTCATAGCCGACAGCAATGCTAAGGGCGTCCTGCCGCCGCCAGGGCAGCCCTGGGGAGAGTCGGACCAGGTACGGCTGATGGAGATTGCGGAGGAGGAGTTCCGCCAGGCGGAGGAGCGTGGAGTCACGGGCAAGTACCTGCTGTGGGAAATGGCCAAGCAGAACATCCGCGACGACCTGGCCAGGTTCCTGCGGGAAGAGGAGCGGCTCAGGGAGGGAATGAATACGGGCAAGGTAATGGTTGAAGCCAGATTTGGCCTGGGGGGTGATACGCCGGAAGTGGAAGACCCGACGACGGGATTGCGGTTTCGCGGGATTATTGACCGGGTGGACATCAGCGCCGACGGGGAGTCGGTCCTGGTGTCGGACTACAAGACGGGTTCCATAAATCCGTACAAGTCTCTTGACGAGGACCCCATCGATCGAGGTAAGAGGCTGCAGCTGGGCATTTACTCCCTGGCAGCCCAACGGCTGTTCCCCAACGCCAGTGGTGTCCGGGCGGCCTACTGGTTCATATCGGACAGGGGCGGGTTCAAGCTGCTGCCCTCGGAATACTTCGACATTGAGGACAGCGACACGGCCCAGCGATTCAGGTCGGGGGTGTCCACCGTGGTCGAAGGCATACGGTCGGGGGTGTTCCCCGCCAATCCCGGGAGTGACGAAGAGAACAACAATTGCAAGTATTGCGAATTTGACAGCCTCTGCACGTCGCGCCGCTTTGATGCATGGGAACGGAAAAAGACGGACAGCCAGGCAGCAATCTACCTGGAGCTGGCCGAGGACGAATAGATGGATGCGCAGAAAGGTGACAAACAGATGACGGAGCAGTCCACCACTCCAGCCCCTCTCCAGCAGCCCTTTGCCCCCAGCGATGCGGCGGCGCGGAGGGTTATAACGGGGAATCTTGACGACACCCTCTTCGTGGAGGCCAGCGCCGGTACCGGGAAGACGACGAGCCTGGTGCAGCGCATCGTAAACCTGGTGGTGACGGGCCGGACCACCATGGACCGGGTGGCCGCCATAACCTTTACCGAAGCGGCGGCGGCGGAGTTGACGGACCGGGTCCGCGAAGAACTGGAGCGCGCCGCGCTGGACCCGGAGAGGCCGGACAGCGAGCGGGAACTGTGCCGCCAGGGAGCCGAGGACCTGGACCAGGCGAACATTCGCACGCTGCATGCCTTTGCCGCCCAGCTGCTCCACGAGCGTCCCCTCGATGCTCGGCTGCCGCCAGGATTTGAGACCTCGGACGAAATCGTGGCGGGAATTGCATTCGATGAGGCGTGGAGCGACTGGCTTAACGTTGTGTTGGAAGCGGACTCTCCCATTGCAGGGGACCTGGCCAAGGCGCTTTCGGAGGGCGTTACGCTGGCCAACCTGAAGGAGCTGGCGCAGGAGTTTCATAAGAATTACGCCGACCTGAATGAGGAGGGATTTGCCGTACCGGCAGCCACGGCAGGGGCTTCAGTGGAGGCGCTGCGCCAACAGTGGCCTGAAGCGGAACGGCTTTGCCAGTTTTCCAAGATTGGGACCGGCGATGCACTGTGCAAATACGTAAGTGTCCGAATGACGACGGTGCAGGCGGTGTCAGGCACAGAGCCAGGGACAGACGCCTATTATCGTCAACTGGGCAAGCTTCTCCCACTCAAGAGTCCGAGGCGCGGGAACAAGAACAACTGGGATGTTGATCCAAAGGGGGGAAAGCATGCAATTGATGTCCTGAGGGACATCCTGAACGAGCTGGACGAGGTGATAACGGAGGAGCTGGAGCAGGCCAGTGAGAGGGCCTTCGCCAATATTCTGAACGCGGTCAAGGGGTTCGTGCTGGATTACGCGGCATCGCGGAGGCGGGAGGGGCGGGCCGAGTTCCAGGACCTGCTGGTGTGGGCGCGGGACCTGCTGCGGGACAACCTGGAAGTCCGCGACCACTTTCGGCGGCGGTTCTCACACCTGTTGATTGACGAGTCGCAGGACACGGACCCCATCCAGGCTGAAATCGCCATGTTCATAGCCGAGGATGTGCCGGAAGGCGCTGCCGACGATGAACGCCCCAGGAGCTGGGACCAGGTGACTCCGGCCAGGGGAAAGCTGTTCGTGGTGGGGGACCCCAAGCAGTCCATATACCGGTTCCGGCGGGCCGATGTGGACCAGATGTACCGGCTTCAAGGGCGAATGGCATCCGCTGGCGGGGTCACGGAAAAGCTGGTACAGAACTTCCGGTCGCAGAAACCGGTTATCGAGTGGGTGAATAACGTCTTTTCTGGGTGGATGGGCGCTGACGGGGACGAAGCAACGAAGAGCCAGGCCCCCTACGAGAGTATGACGCACCTGTGGTCGGCGTCGGCGGAAGGCGACAAGGGGCCGAGGGTGTGGGCGCTGGGCAACGAGGATATGGACGAAACTATCGAACCTGTCCGCAGGCAGGAGGCCAATGAGCTGGGCGCCCTGCTGAAACAGATTGTGTCGGAAGGGTGGCTGATGCTGGACCCGGATGCCTCGAGTCCTAACGAAGGGGAAGTGTACCGTCCGGTGAAATTCTCGGACATTTGCATCCTCATCCCTCGGCGAACCTCGCTGCCTTCCCTGGAAAGGGGACTGGAGGCCTTCGACATCCCCTACCGCCTGGAGAGCGCGTCGCTGATTTTCAAAAGCCAGGAAGTGCAAGACCTGCTGAACTGCCTGAGGGCTATCGACAATCCGGCGGACCGGATCGCCACAGTTGCGGCCCTGAGGTCCCCGGCGTTCGGCTGCAGCGACGTGGACCTGTTGAGGCATTACGAGGCGGGGGGGCAGTTTGACTATCTTGCCAATGGTCCGGGACAGGGGGAAGCAACGGTTGCGGAGTGCCTGGCGGAGCTGAAGGAGTTTCATCAGCAGCGGGTTTGGGTGTCGCCGGCGGCGCTGGTGGAGCGCTTTGTCCGGGACAGGATGCTGATGGAGTCGGCCACGGACCATCCCCGGATGCGGGAACAATGGCGCCGTTACCGCTTCGTGGTCGAAAGGGCGAGACAGTACGCCGAGGCCAACGGGCATTCGCTCCGATCCTTTGTGAACTGGATAGAGACCCAGATCGCCGCAAGAGTGCAAGTCACGGAGTCGCCGGTGCCCGAGTCGGACGAAGCGGCGGTCCGGGTGATGACCATACATTCGGCCAAGGGGCTGGAGTTTCCGGTGGTGGTACTGACGGGCATTAGCCGAGGAGGTGACGAGTCACCGGCCAATGCGCTGTTCAACCGGCAAGAGCATTCGGTAGAGGTGAAGGTGGGCGCCAAGGGCAGCAGGTTCTGCACTTCGGGGTATGAGGCCCTTGCGGAGCGGGAGAAGGTAATGATGGAGGCCGAGGGGGTCCGCCTGATGTACGTTGCCACCACCCGGGCCCGGGACCACCTGGTCCTGAGCCTGCGACGGTCGTCGAGGCGGTCCAACACGAACTCCGCTGCCCACAAGATTTCCGGGATTATGGCGGAGTGTCCGGAAATGTGGGAGCCCGTGATGCCCAGCGGAATCGTTGAGGTCACCGGTAGTCGGCTGGGTCAAGGTCGAAGCGACCCGCCCGCCGCGGCTTTTTCGGGGGACAACTCGGTGGAGGCGAGGGACGCCTGGGTTGCGGAGCGCGATGACCTGATCGCGGCCAGGGGGAGGCCATCCTTTGTGTCGGCTACCGCGCTGGGCCAGTCCGCCAGATTGGACAGGGAAAGGAAGGAGGAACAGGAGTGGGGCCAGGGCGACGAACCCTGGCGCCGGGGCAGGGCAGGAAGCCAGGTGGGAAGGGCAGTGCACGCCGTGCTGCAGTCCATAGACCTGGCCACCGGGGCCGGGCTGGAGGAGCGGGCACAGGCGCAGGCCACCGCCGAGGGCATTCCCAGCCGGGTTGGTGATGTGATTGCGCTGTCGCGACGGGCCGTCAATAGCGACTCTGTCCGCCGGGCGGTGGCGTCGCAGAGGCTATGGAGGGAGTCGCCAGTGGCCACGCCGGTAAAGGGAGGATTTCTTCACGGGTTTATTGACCTGCTGTTTGAAGAGCCCGATGGCCTGGTGATTGTGGACTACAAGACCGATTCGCTAAGGGACGACCGGGTTGAGGATGCGGTGGAGAAGTACCGGCTGCAGGGCGGAGCCTATGCCTGCGCGGTGGCCAAAGCCACCGGAAAGCCGGTAAAGGAAGTTATTTTCAATTACCTGGAAGCGAATAGAGAGGTGTCCCTGCCCGACCTGGAAGGCGCCGTTAGGGATGCGGAGCAGCGGGCGCAGGAGGAGCTGGTCGCGGGGTGATAGCGGCTGGGAGATGCAGCCGGTCGGACGAGTGTGAATCCAGAATTCTCAGGCTCAAGCCACGGCAATAAAGGTTGAGCACCCTGGATACCGGCTTTCGCCGGTATGACGGTGGCGGGCAGACAGATGTAGTTTTCTCCTTGGCCTTGGTTTAGGTGTTGCACTTCGTTTGTGAGTTTAGCGTATCCAGAATTCTCAAGTGCAAGGCACGACAATAGAGGCCGAACACCCTGGATACCGGCTTTCGCCGGCATGACGGTGCAGGGCAGACAGATGAAGTTTTCACCTTG
>JAPPGG010000039.1:0-21921 GCA_028875055.1 Chloroflexota bacterium | reverse complement strand
GCCTTGGTTCAGGTGTTGCACTTCGTTTGTGAGTTTTGCGAATCCAGAATTCTCAGGCTCAAGCCACGGCAATAAAGGCCGAGAACCCTGGATACCGGCTTTCGCCGGTATGACGGTGGCGGGCAGACAGATGAAGTTTTCACCTTGGCCTTGGTTCAGGTGTTGCACTTCGTTTGTGAGTTTTGCGAATCCAGAATTCTCAAGTGCAAGGCACGACAATAGAGGCCGAAGACCCTGGATACCGGCTTTCGCCGGTATGACGGTGCTGGCTGGGCGGGAGTTTCGACTAATTCTGAACCCTTACAGGCAGATAAGAGGCGTTGGCACTTTGGCGGGAATCGGGAAGTGTGAATTGCTGCGAGGTTCCCGCCTTCGCGAGAACGACGGTTGAGTCCTGACCATTCACGGTTGGATCCCGACCCACCTGGGAAGCGTTGGATTACAGGTGGTAACGCGCAGGCAGAACGTTTGAAGGGCAGGCAAGGCGGGTTGAAACCGGCCCCTACCTGGTATGAATGGCCTGATTCGGAATGGCGCCGCTATCAGTGCAGTTTTGGCAAGCCGTTTGACCTGCTTGCCCTGCCCCGCAAAGGGGGAGGGAAGTTTTGAGACCGGTTTCCCGAGGGGCTGGCAAACAGTTTTTTCCAAGACAATCAATTTTCCAATAAATTCATTGGGGTGTACGGGATATGGGGATATTGACGGATGATATGAAGCGGGTGGTACGGCAGCAGCGGCTGGGATTTGTCGCCACTGTCTGTCCGGACGGGACGCCCAACCTTTCGCCCAAGGGTACGGCGTCGGTGTGGGATGACGACCACCTGCTGTTCGCGGACCTGGCATCGCCGGTGACGATGGAGAACCTGCGGCACAATCCGGCAGTGGAGATCAACCTGGTGGACCTCTACTCGCGGAAGGGATACCGTTTCAAGGGCAGGGCCCATATCGTGGAGCAGGAGAGGGAGCCTGACCTGCACGAGGAAATATTCCAGGCGTACGAGCACGGCCAGAGGGGTGTGCACCAGATGCGGCTGCCGACGAGGGCCTACGTGCTGGTAACGGTGGAGCGGGCATTGCCGCTGATTTCCCCGGCCTATGTGCCCGGCAAGACGGAGCGGGAGACTCGCGAGGAATGGGCCGGGTACTGGGCGGAGGTCCACCGGGTGCGTATGGAACAGCTGGAGGGTGGCGGGTGACCTGAGGAGACGGCGGGCACGGGATAGGTAGCGGGGCCATGGGCCGGAGAGACGGCAAAGGGGGAGTCGCCTGGCCGGAAGGGCGGCCCGAGCGGGCAGAGTTACCGGGTGCGCAGCCCGACAGGTTTGAAACGATGGGGAGAACCGGTGCTTTACCACGCCAGCGAGAACCAGTGACCATAAAGCCGCGCGAGGTTCCCGCCTGTGCGGGAATGACGATTGGGTGCCCGACCCAACAGTGGAAGTGTTGCATCCAGGTGGTATCGCACGGGCAGAACGGTCGAGATGCAGCCATGGCGGGTTTGAAACCCGCCCCTACCTGTAGAAGCCACTTGAACCGGTGCTGTCCTCAACAATACGTTCCTTCTGGCCTGCGGGGATGGGAGGGGGTTAAGGAGGGAGGGCAAGCGACCGTTCACCCAAAGTCGCACGGGCGCGAGCACGGGCGGGGGCGCGGACCGGAGCATTTGGGGTGGGAACAGGAAAGGGGCAGGCGGTTGGCCTGCCCCTTAACGGTGGTAGCTGATGTCGGGGCTAACTCCTCTGTTCTATGGGCACGTAGGAGAGGTCCATTTCTCCGGTGTACTCCAGCAGAGGGCGGATGAGGATATTGTCCTCGAACTGCTCGACGCACTGGAGGGTCCAGCCAGGGATGCGGCCCAGGGCGAAGATGGAGATGAACAGGTCGTCGGTGATGCCCAGAAGGTAGTAGATGCAACCGGCGAAGAAGTCCACGTTGACGTGGATGCCCCGGGACCGGTAGGGGACCATTGCTTCCTCTTCCACGTAGCTGAGGATCTGGAACCAGTGGGGCTGGCCCATCTTTTCGCTGAGGGCGCGGGCCCGTTCCCGCAGGTGGCGGGCGCGGGGATCCTCGGCGCGGTAAACCCGGTGGCCGAAGCCCATAATGCGGCCGCCGCTCTCCAGCCTGGCCCGGCAGTATTCCTCAGCATTTTCGGGCTGGCCGATTTCGAGGGACATCTTCATAACTTCTTCGGCGGCGCCGCCGTGGGCGGGGCCCTTGAGGGTACCCACACCAGTGACCACCGCAGAATGCAGGTCGGAAATGGTGGAGGCGGTCACGCGGGCGGCGAAGGCCGAGGCGTTGGCGCCGTGCTCGGCATGGAGGATGAAGTCCACGTCCAGGAGGCGGGTGGTCTCCTCGTCGGGCACCTCATTGAAGAGCATGTAGAGGAAGTTGCCGGCATGGTTCAGGTCCGGGTTGGGAGCCACCGGCTCGAGTCCCTGGCGCAGGCGATGGTGGGCGGCGACGATGGTGGGGCCCATAGCGGTGAGGCGGATGCCCTTGCGGATAGTAGCCTCCGGGGAGTTGTCGGTGACCTCGGGGTCGAAGGCGGACAGGGCGGAAAGGCCGGTACGCAGGGCGTCCATGGGGTGACTGTTCTTGACCAGGTCCAGGACCTGGATGACTTCGTCGGGAATGCGACGGTTGGACCGGAGAAGGCTGTCAAAGTCCGCCAGCTCCTGCCGGTTGGGGAGGCTGCCGTAAAGCAGGAGGTAAATGACCTCTTCAAAGGTGGATTGCTCGGCCAGGTCGTGGATGTTGTAGCCCCGATAGAGGAGCTTTCCCACCTCGCCGTCGATGAAACTGGAGGTGGTAGTGTCCAGATAAACGTCTTTAAGTCCCTTCATGATCTCCGGGGCCATTAACTATCCTCCTTCCAAGCGTCGCCTGCCTGAATCCTGCGCTGGGGCAACGGCCCGGACTGCAAAATCGTATGGTAAAGCGGCCAAATTCGTAGCGGAATTTTAGCATTGGCCTCCAAAGGCGTCAAGGTGAACAGCGGCGGGGGGTGTCCGTCAAGATTTTGGTAGAGCAACTTGGTAGGGGCAGATATCGAAAGCTAAGGTAGGGGCGCAGGGCCCTGCGCCCCTACAGCGACGGCCTGCAACGGGGCCCCACCAGGCATTCCCCAAAAATTTGACGGACACCCAGCGGCGGGGGTACAGGGCTATCGCATGAAAGATTCGTCCTACAGCCGGCCAATATCCACAAGGCAAAGTTATGTCGCCCTGAGTTTGCCGAAGGGCCTGAAATCCCTCCCCACGGCCTCGCTACTGTTCCTAAAGCCAGTTGGCGGAAAGGAGTTTAGATTCTTCGGCAAGCTCAGAGTGACAATTTACTCACTAATGCGATAGCCTGGGCCTGCCCCGGGGTTTTCTTGACTCCCAAGGCGGATTGTTACAGAATGCAGGCAACCCAGCCCAGACTGTACGTCGCAGGGAGGGCCAGCGCCGAAGGGTTTCGTACCGGGCGCTGGCAAAGCGGCGTTAAAGCTGGCAGTTTTCGCCACCGGTGAACGTAATCCACCAATCGACTCGCAGGCAGGGGGTTTGCCAATGACTACCACTGAAAGTTCCAATCGCACGATGATAGAAGTAGCCGGAAATCCGGTGGAGATGTTCTCCGGCGGCAGCGGGCCGCCCCTGCTCTTTCTGCACGGGGCGGGCGGCAACGCGGGATGGCAGCCCTACCACGAGGAGCTGGCCAAGTCCTATACCGTTTACGTTCCATCGCAGGCGGGGTTCAACGGCACGGAACGCCCCGAGTGGGTCTATACCATCACCGACCTCTGTCACTTCAACCATGCCATGGTGGAGGCCCTGGGACTGAAGGACTACGTGCTGATGGGATCTTCCATGGGCGGCTGGGTGGCAGCGGAAATGGCGGCCATGTCGCGGGACAGTATCAAGGCGCTGATCCTGGTAGGAGCGGCCGGTATCAAGCCGGAAAAGAGTGAAATCGCGGAGATTTTCATGGTTTCGGCCCAGACCAGGATGAGCCAGCGCTTCTACGACATTTCCCAGGTGCCGAACCGGGAAGCCTACGAGAGGGAAGCAACTCCCGAAGAACAACTGGTGGCCCACTCCAACCAGGAAATGGCGTCCCGTCTCTGCTGGCGGCCGTACCTGCACAATCCCAGTCTGCCCTATTACCTGGGACGGGTGGACACGCCAACCCTGGTGGTGTGGGGACGGCAGGACGCCATCATTCCCGTGGAATGCGGCCAGATGTTTGAGGCAGCCATGCCCAACTCCACGCTGAAGGTAATTGAGAACTGCGGCCATTCGCCGGCTCTGGAGAGACCGGCGGAATTCCTGGCTGCGGTCAACGAATTCCTGGCGGGAGTGTAGGCGAGTCCACCCGCGAGCGGGAATGGGCGCGAATGGCAGGAAGCAGGAGGCGGGTTCCCCGGAAGCCGGATTGACTGAGGGGCAAGGGGCCTGGGGCGGAGGAGCGGCATGGCAATGAAAAGGAGCGAGCAATGACGGAAGTTTACTGGTTTTCTGAGCAGCCTTACGGTCACGTGTCGGACGATGACCTGGCCCAGTACGAGTCGGGGCGCATGCACTTCCCCAACACCTATTTTGACCCGGAGAAAGCCCACGTCCTTTACAACAACTACCACGACCAGTATGCCCTGGCCGACGAGGTGGGGTTCGACGGGATAATGTCCAACGAGCACCACTCGTCCTACTGGTGCATGAAGCCCTCGGTGAACGTGGACGCGGCGGTCATAGCCAAGGTTACCAAGCGGTGCAAAATCGCCATGCTGGGGAATGTCATAGCGCTGAATGACCCGGTGAAGATGGCCGAGGAAATAGCCATGCTGGACTGCATTTCCGGCGGCCGCATAATTTCCGGGTTCGTGCGGGGCACGGCAGTGGAGACCCTGCACGCGGGGATCAGCCCGACGGAAAACCGGGACAGGTTCGAGGAAGCGCACGACCTGATAGTGAAGTGCTGGACGACGCCGGGTCCCTTCCGCTGGGAGGGACGCTACTTTCCGCACCGCATGGTCAACCCGTGGGTGGTGCCCATCCAGAAGCCCCACCCGGAAATCTGGTTCCCGGGGACGGGAAGCCCGGAGAGCGTTATCTGGGCCGCCAAACGGATGTATCCCTATATGAACCTGGGTTCCCTGCTGGACCTGACGAAGCAGTTGAAGGACATTTACTTTGAGACGGCGCGGGAAGAGGGATATGAGCCGGGACCGGAGCATTTCGGGTATTTGATCCGGTGCCTGGTGGCCGACACGGACGAGCGGGCGCAGGAAGTGGGCCGTACCTTCCTGTGGACGGAGACCCACCGGCAGAGGGGGCCCATTGAATTCAACGACCCTCCCGGATACCAGTCCCGGGAGGCGCTGCGGATCAAGCAGTCCCGTCCCACCATCGGCACGGGCACTATCGGGCGGCGCATGGGCTACGAGGAACTGCAGGACGCCCACAACATCATCGTTGGGAGCCCGGAAACGGTAATTCAGAAGCTGCGCTACATCAAGCAGACCCTTGACCCAGGCTACCTGCTGATCTACGGCAACGAAGGGGATATGCCCCACGAGGACGTGATGCGGTCGGTGGAGCTGCTGGGAACCAGGGTTATACCGGCGGTGAAGGAAGACTAGACCGAAACCGGCGCGGGGTGCGCCCGCCGCGCTAACAGTCATTCGGGCGCAGGACGGAAGCTGGGAAACCTCACAGTGGATACCGGTCAAGCGTGGCAAGGAGTCCTGGATACCGGCTTTCGCCGGTATGACGGGGCTGGCCGGCCGGGAAACCCCACCATTCTGAACTCCTACATTACTCCTGTCTGCCCTGTTCGGCAGCAACTGGTGGGCAGAAGAGTATGGCAAGGCTACCGTCCCTGTCGTCCGACGCCGGCGGTGGGGGGGTCAGGTCCTTGCCAGCATGGCTTCCAGGTTTTCACGAACCCGGGGCCATTCTTCCTCAATGATGCCGTAATAGACTGAATCGCGGTTCGAGCCGTCCCGGTTTATGCGGTGATTTCGCAGTATGCCTTCCTGCACCCCACCTATTCGCTCGATGGCCCGCCTGGAGCGGGTGTTGTTGGTGTCGGTCTTGATGCAGACCCGCCGCGCCCCCAGGTCATCGAAGGCATGCTTCAGTAGCAGGTATTTGCACTCGGTATTCACGAAGGTGCGCTGGTAGGCCACGCCATACCAGGTCATACCCACCTCGAGGGTACGGTTGGCGCGGTCAATGTCCAGGTATCCGGTGGAGCCGATGGCCTTGCCCTCGTCGGGGAGCACCACGGCAAACTGCACCCGGTTATTGGCGGCCATGCGGTCCACGCACATTTGCACCCAGCCCTGAGCGTCTTCCAGGCTGGCGAAGGGAGGCGTCAGCAGGTACCGCCAGATGGCTTCGTCCTGCCCCACTTCGTAAAGCTGCCGGGCATGTTGGGGGCCGATGGGCTCCAGGCGGACCCGTGGGCCCGAAAGTACTACAGGCTGGGGATCCATTGAGTATCTCCTTCTTTGAGGGGTTAATGGTTTGGCGATTGGCTGGACCAGGGAACCGGCTCAGCGCCGGCAAGGGAGATGAGGCGGAGGCGGCCAACCAAGTCCCAGCCCTTCGCAACCAAGGGGGAGGGAGCTTCCCGCCCCGGAGCCGGAGTCGCGGCCTAGCTGTCGAGGGGCGGCAGCAAGTCGCTGACCCGGTCCAGGATTTTCTGGCCGACCTCGTACTTGGTAAGGAGGGGCAGCTCCTCTGCCACCAGCTGGCGGTCAATCAGGACCACCCGGTTGGTGTCGGAGCCAAAGCCGCTGTCGGCATCGGTGATGTCGTTGGCCACAATCAGGTCCAGGGACTTGCGACGGACCTTGTCGGTGGCGTTGGCCACCAGGTTTTCGCTTTCGGCGGCGAAGCCTACCCGCACAAAGTCTCCCCGGGCCGTGTCCAGAATATCGGTAGTCCTGGCCAGTTCGATGGAAAGTTCAGCGTCGGACTTCTTGATTTTCTGCTGGGATGAGGAAGCGGGGCGGTAGTCGGCCACGGCAGCGGCCATAATCAGCGCATCGGCTTCAGCCACCTCCCGTTTAACGGCAGCAGCCATCTGGTCCGCCGTCCGCACCGGCACCACTTTCACCAGGGGAGGGTCGGGCAGCCCGGTGGGGGCCGCAACGAGCACAGCCCGGGCGCCCCGGTCCCGCGCCGCTTCGGCCAGGGCGTAACCCATTTTGCCGGAAGAGTGATTCGTGATCACCCGCACTGGGTCGATGGGCTCCTGGGTGCCGCCGGCGCTGATCACGATGGTCCGGCCGGCCAGGTCACCGCTGCGACCGAGGCTGGCGGAAATGTGGCCCAGCAGGTCAACGGGTTCCAGCAGGCGGCCCATACCGGTGAGTCCGGAGGCCAGGCGGCCGGGAGCCGGGCCGGCGATGGCCACGCCCCGTTGCCGCAGCTTTTCCAGGTTTTCCTGGGTGGCCGGATGGGCGTACATATCGGCGTCCATGGCCGGGGCCACCAGCAGGGGAGCAGAGGAGGCGATAACCGTGGTGGTGAGGGGATCGTCGGCCAGGCCCACGGCCAGCTTGGCGATGCAATTCACCGTTGCCGGAGCGATTGCCACGATGTCGGCACGACGGGCCAGGGCCACATGCTCGTTGGCGAATTCCGAGGCAACATCGTAGGTGTCGGTTACCACCTCTCGGTGGGTGATGCTGCGGAAGGCCAGGGGGGTGATGAACCGGGTCGCCCCGTAGGTCATGATGACGTCAACCAGGGCGCCAGCCTGAACCAGTTTGCTGGCCAGGTCAACAGCCTTGAAACTGGCGATACTGCCGGTTACGCCCAGAACAACGTGCCTGTCAGTGAGGGGGCCCGCCATAATCGCTCCGAATCCGGGAGAATGGACTTGCCCGATATCCGTCTATTCTAGCGGATGAAAAGGGATCAGTTCCTTGCGCGCTGCGGCTTTTCCCGGTTCATTTCGTAAATCAGGCGAAGACCGATGAGGGTCAGGTCCTGGTTAATGTCGTGAAAAACGCTCGTCTGTCCGGCAACCACGTGCACCAGGCCGCCGGTGCCGATGACGTGGGCATCCCGGCCGATCTCGCCCTTGATCTGCTCCACCATGCCAGTGACCAGGGAGGCGTAGCCATAAACCAGGCCGGACTGGACGGCATTAACCGTATTGCGACCCACCACCGACTTGGGGGCAACCAGTTCCACCCGCCTCAACTGGGACGCGTTAAAGAAGAGGGCGTCGGCAGCCAGGCTGATGCCGGGGGAGATGGCGCCACCCAGGTATTCGCCCTGCCGGTTTACCACGTCAAAGACGGTGGCGGTGCCCAGGTCCACCACGATCAGGGGCGGGGAGTACAGCTCAATGGCGGCCACGGCGTCGGCGATGCGGTCGGCGCCCACATCCCGGGGGCTGTCGTAGAGGATGGGGAGGCCGGTGCGCACCCCCGCGGAAACGGTCAGGGGCTCTATTCCGAAAAAGGACTGGCAAAGGTCGGTGAAGACCACGGTCAGGGGCGGAACGCCGCTGCAAATGCAGGCCGAATCTATGCTTGAGGGGTCGATACCCCGCAGGTTAAGCAGGTTGGCCAGCTGGAGACCATACTCATCGGACAACCGCCGTGAATTGGTGGACAGGCGGAAAGTGGCCGTCAGGCGGTCGCCGTCGAATACGCCGATGGTGACCACGGTGTTCCCGATGTCGATAGTGAGCAGCATTGCCGGATTATACAATACGGCCTACGCCATTTCACCAGAGGACCAGGGCTGGGACGGACCTTTCGATTATTGGGGAGGCATTGGTCCGCTTCAATCAGTGTGACGAACCCTGTACTGGGCCACGGGGCCTCTCGCTAGAACTTCACCCCCACCCTAACCCTCCCCCGTCGAGAGGGAGGGGATAACCAATAGACCCTGACGGGCAGGGCGCTTCAAGTTGACAGTGCCGATAGCCAGTGGCTACCATACCCCTTGCCCAGTAAGGCTTTTGCGAACGTAAACACAAAGCCGTCGGAGAGGAAGAATCATGGCCAATATGGACCAGGTGCAGATTGTCAGGCAGGGAAGGGACGCCGTAGCCAAATGGCGCGAGGAGAATCCCGGGGAGTTCATGGACCTCAATGCCTGCTACATGAGCCACACCCGAATACCCATGGTCAACCTGACCGGCGCCGATATGCGGAACTCCGACCTGATGGGGGCCATGCTGCGGAGGGCGGACCTCTCCGACTGCCGCCTGAACCCGATCCACCTGTACCGCGCCGACCTGCGGGAAGCCAAGTTCGTGGGTTCCCTGCTGAATGGCGCCAATCTGCGGGGGGCGGACTGCCGGGACGCGGACTTCAGCAACGCCGACATGGACCGCATTATCCTCTCCGACGCCAACCTTACCGGGGCCAATCTGCGGGGCGCGAACCTTTCGCGGGCCAATCTGGACCGGGCCAACCTGACGGGAGCGGACCTGACCGGGGCCACCCTCAACGGCACCGCCCTGACTCGATCCAACCTGTCGAACGCAATCCTGAAAGAGGCTGACTTCTATGAGGCTGTCTTTAACACCACGCCGGCGGAGGGCGCGGACTTTACGGGCAGCATAATGGGTTACACCGTTTTCCAGAACTGCAACCTCAGCGGGACGGTTGGGCTGGACTCGGTCCGCCACGACGCCCCCAGTACGCTGGGCGCCGACTCGCTGTTCCGGTCGGGAGGCGTAATACCGGAGGCCTTCCTGGCGGGAGTGGGTTCGCCGGGTTACCTGGCGGCCTTCCAGCAGACCATCAGCGAGGCGCAGGCGCTTTCCGGGGACTATTTCATTGCCTGCGCAGAGGGAGACGTAGCCTTTGCCACCAGGCTGCAGGACGATTTGAGGGCCAACGGAGCGCGCTGCTGGATTTTCCCGGAGAACGCACGGGGCAGCGCCCTGGTGGACCGGCGCAGCACTTCGGAAGAGGAAGAGGTGGAGCGGTGGATCCGCCACTACGACAAGCTGATCGTGGTCTGCTCGGCGGAGGCGGTGGCCAGCGAGACCCTGCGAAACGATATTATTGCCGCCCGGGAGGCGCAGGACAGCCGGGACCAGTGGGTGCTGTTCCTGGTGACCAGCGACGGCTACCTGAATTCGCCCAGGGACCGGCTGGCCCGGGAATTGAGCACGACCTTCAGGTTCTTTGACCTGCCCGGGCAGGCCGGGAACACGGATGAATACCAGCAGGCCGTGTCGGAGCTGGCCGGGGTACTGGTGCAAACCCATCCCGCCAGCGAGTCGAAGCCGGTCCGCAGCGCATCGTCGTCCACCATGCAGCTTTAGGGACGGAGAGGGTACATGGTAGGGTATTCCTTCCGCCTGCCCAACGCCGATTACCTGGGTTTTCCGGCGACCACCGATGCCATAGTCCAGGCCGCGGTGAAGGCCGAGGAACTGGGCTTCGACGCCCTTTTCGTCAACGACCACGTCATTGTTGACGACTCTCCACGCAGCGAGCCCTGGCGAAACGTTTACGACCCGCTGATGGCGCTGTCCTACGTGGCGGCCCGCACTTCCAGGGTGATGCTGGGTACCTCGGTGCTAATAATGCCCTACCGGAACCCCATCGTTACCGCGAAGATGTTCGCCACCCTGGACGAGATGTCCGGTGGCAGGGCCATAGCCGGTGTGGGTGCGGGCTGGAACGAGGCCGAATACAAGGCCCTGGGAGTGCCCTTCCGGCAGCGGGGAGCCCGTACCGATGAGTACCTGCGAATCTGGCAGGCCTGCTGGGCACCCGGGCCGGTAAGTTTTGAAGGCCGGTTCTTCTCCTTCGAGAACATGCACGTGGAGCCCAAACCCCGGCAGCAGCCCCATCCTCCGGTGTGGATTGGCGGTTCCAGCGAGGCGTCGTTGCGCCGGGCGGCCCACTTTGGCGCAGTGTGGCAGCCAACTCCCACGGCGCTGGAAGCCCTGGTGGTCAACCAGAACTACCTGAAAGACTACTGCGCGGAGATAGAACGGCAGGATGTGCCGCCAACCCGAATGAGCTTCCGGGTAAACTTCAGCCACATCACGGGGAGTTCCAGCGGAGCGGGAGAGCGTCCCACCGGTCAGGGTACGGCGGAACAGGTGGCGTCGGACATCACGAGATACCGGCAGGAAGCGGGGCTGGAGCAGTTCCAGATGAACTTCAACGGGTGCGGCAGCCTGCAACAACTGCTGGACTCGATGGACATGCTGGCGGAGGATGTACTGCCCAGGGTGGACGCCTAGCAAGCTGCCGGCCCCTGGCTTGAATCAGGAACGACAAGGGGCTGCTGACCGGGTTGCCGTCGCCGCGTGCAGTGCGGTCCTCCAATCCGACCTCTCTGCAACCGGGCGAAAGCTCTTTCACGCAGGTATCAACGCCGCTGCCTCGGGTCCACGTATTCCGTCTGCCTCTCCTGCTCGCCCAGGCCGGCGGTGGCCATCAGCAAAGCCAGGGCGACGGGAATCAGGGCGGCGGCGGCGTAAACAGGGACCTGCCCCACGGTCCCACCAGCAACCTCCCACACCTTTTCCAGGATTGACTTTTGCTCCCACTGGGCGGCGTAGGGGGGATTCTCGGACGCTGAATCGTAATTGGCGTCAAAGTGCTGCCACATCCCAACGCACGACACTATCACGGTGATCAGGGTAACCACCTGGGCCAGCCTTCTGGTCCCAACGCCGGGGATGAGCACCACCAGCGCCAGAGACACGAAGATCAGCCCCAGGCAGGCCCAGGGAATCCACTGCAGATAGCTGTCCCAGTGCCTTTCGTAGGCCAGCAGTACCGCAATCCCGACAATCCCCAGCAGAACCAGCCAAAGCAGGCTGACCCGCAACCGCCACGCCAAATTTTCCAGGCGTTCATCACGCATTAGGGAAATTCCCGCTTCTGGGTGAATACCCGGCGCAGGCAACACATCCGGTATGCCGCCCGACCGTATTTAGAGCGGGCCGAATTATAGCTGAATCCACCCACTATTGGCAAAGGGGCGGCGGCTGAAGAACCTCCATTTGCCGGCGAGGGGCAGCCCCGCCAGGTACTTCTCGCCGAGAGGAAAGTGAATCGGATTCCTGAAGAAGGGCTGGGGCGGGCGCGAAACAACCGCCAATATTGGTTGCAAGTCGCATTAAGCATGGATTCGATGTCCATAAAGGGTTATTCTGAGTAGGGTCTGGTTACAGCTGCGACAAGGTATTGACAAAACCCAGTATCAGTTGGTATAACTTAAGGGCGACTGTAATTGAGATTCCGTATTAAAAAGCCAGGTCTGGCTTGCAGAAATTTCGGGATTCACCGAACGCGCCGTGCCGGGCTGCCGGGCTATGAATGGTTGTTCCGCAGGAGCTCCGGTTCAATGAAGACGGCCGGCCGGCTCTTTAAGGCTGTAGGGCAAGCAATAATTTGAGGACAGGGGAGATTTTAGATGGTACCAGGTTCAATACGCGCATTCGTTCCTATTATGGCGCTGATGATGCTGTTGATGGTGGCATGCAGCAGCGAAGAGGCAGAACCCGCCCCGGCGAACGAATCAACGGCGGGCGCCACCCAGGCCTCGGCGGCGCCACAGGCTGACGCGCAGCAGGCGACGACTCAGCAGGCGACGACTCAGCAGGCCGCTCCGGCGCAACAGGCGGCCACCCAGCAGACTGCTCCGGCACAGCAATCGGCCACTCAGCAGGCCGCTCCGGCGCAACAGTCGGCGCAGCAGCAGACTGCTTCGCAGCAGCCGGCGGCGCAACAACAGGTAACTGAAGCAGCTCCGTCCTCATCGGGACCAGCGGTAAACGTCGTAACCACCAGCAATATTGTGGCTGACTGGGTTGGCATAATCGGCCAGGACCGGGTCAACGTCCAGTCGCTGCTGCCGGCTGGGGCCGACCCTCACACTTACCAGCCAGGGGCGCAGGACATAGCGCAGGTCGCAGATGCCGACCTGGTGTTGAGCGTGGGGCTGTCCCTGGAGGCCGGATGGCTTACCGAACTGGTGGAACATGCGGCACAGGACCCGGAGAAGATTATCGAGATAGGCGAAGAGGTTGACCCCATAGACTTCGTAGAGATCTTCGAGCACCACGATGACGAAGAAATGACGGAACTGCTGGGGAAGCTGCTCATCGGGGACGGTGAGACCGGAGCCCTTTCGATAATCGAGCTGGACCACGGAGAGGTTGAGCAGGACGTTTACGACATGGGCAGCCGCGCCGGGCGAATCTATGCGACCAATAGCGGCCGTTTTGCCATAGCCGTTGCCAGCGACGCGAATACCGCCCACATAATTGATGGCGGACTGTACCTGGAAGCCCATGGCGACCACTTTGACCTGGTCAACCGGGAAGCCGAGATTATTGGGCTGGACCTTTCCGGCGACAGTCCGGTGCACCTGTATGTGGGAGACGAATGGGCAACCATCTACTACGACGGCTCCGGAGACGTGGCGCTGATCAATGAGCACGAACTGGAAGAGGAGGGCGCCGCCTACCAGCCGGTGCGGCTGAATGCGGGGCCGCAGCATGGCGCGGCGATACCCCTGGAGGACGACCTGTTCGCAATTACGGCCCTGCACCCGGACTATGCTTCAAATCCGGAGCTGTACCGGTTGCCCTACTCCGTGAACATCCAGGATATCTCGGGTGAAATTCTCTACACCGCCGAAGGATGCCCGGACCTGCACGGCGACGCCGGCAACGGGCACATGGCAGTGTTTGGCTGCACCGGCGGGGCGCTGGCGGTAGCGGCCGAGGACGGCCAATACGACCACACCTTCATCGGGGCGCCGGAGGGGAGTTCTGAAGACTTCCGGCTGACCACGGTTTACGGAGCCTCGGGGGCCGACCACTTCTTTGCCACGGGTTCCAATGCGGGGCTGCTGGTGGTGGAGCCTGAAGAAGGCGAAATGGAACTGCTGATTCCTCCCACCCTGGGAGCCAAGCCCATCCAGGCCGCCCTGTCCCGGGACGGAGAGAACCTGGTCGTTGTGCTGGAGAACGGTGAGATACGACTGTACGACACCCACGACGGAGACGTGATCGCCACCAATGCCGATGCGCTGACCACGCCGCTGGTGACGGGATTCTGGGGCCGACCCCACATTGCCATGGGCCCGGGCGCCATCTTCGTTACCGACTCCGTGGGCGGCCAGGTATTGCACCTGGACGACCACGACCTGGAGGTGGTGAACCACTGGGATGTGAGCGGCACGCCCGTCAAGATCGCCTTTGTGGGAATTCACGGAGAAACGGAGGGTCACGAAGAAGAGGGGCACGGGCACGGACACGAAGAAGAAGGCGACGGGCACGACCACGGAGAACTGGACCCGCACTTCTGGTTCGACCCGGTGCGGGTGAAGCAGGCGGTAAACAGCATAGCCGCCCGCCTGTCCACAGCAGACCCGGAGGGGCAAACTTTCTACCGGGACAACGCCGCCGCCTACAACAGCGAGCTGGACGACCTTCACGCCTGGGTCCAGGGAGAGGTAGCCACGCTGCCGGAGAGCCGGCGTCTGCTGGTAACGTCCCACGACAGCTTCCAGTACTTCGCCACGCGCTACGGGTTTGAGGTCGTCGGGGCGATAATGCCCTTGACGACCGAGATAGAACCTTCGGCCCGAGACCTGGCCGAGTTGGTGGAAACCATTGAAGAGTCCGGAGCGCAGGCCGTCTTCGCGGAGAAGACCCAGACCGACCGGCTGGCCCGCCAGGTTGCGGATGAGACCGGGGCCCAGTTGATCGGGGGCCTGTACACCGGTTCCCTGGGGCCCGCGGGAGGCGAAGCAGGGACATACCTGGACTACATGCGATATAACGTGACTACCATAGTGGAAGCGTTGAAATAGGCCAGTCGGAGGGCCGACCAGGCCACCAGGACAACCAATTTACGGGACCAAGTCAGGGGGCTGCCAGGTTGGCAGCCCCCTGAGCGTTTACCGGACCTTCGCCATGGAACAGGGGTTCGCCAGTTCGTCCAACTGCGAGTTGTGAAGGGAAGCGTTCAATAGTAGATCGGTTTCGGACAGGCAAATCGGTCGAAATGTAGCCAGGGCGGGTTTGAAACCCGCCTCTACCTCTATGAGCCACCCCCAATTACAGCGCTATCGTACTAGACCTCGTAGCAGGCTACCCAGTGGCCCGGCGCCTTTTCCTCGAAGGCCGGGTGAGGGTTGTCGCGACAGTAGTGGGTGGCCAGCGGACAGCGGTCAAAGAAGCGGCACCGCTCCGGCGGATCGATGGGCGCAGTCAGGTCGCCCACTATGCTGGGCGGTTCCCGCCGGTACTCTGGGTTGGGCACCGGTACCGCGGAAAGCAGGGCGCGGGTGTAGGGATGGAGGGGATTCCGGAGCAACTCCTCGGTTTCGGCAAGCTCGACGATTTTGCCCAGGTACATAACCGCTATGCGGTGGCACATGTAGCGGGCGACGGCCAGGTCGTGGGTTACATAGAGGTAGGCTATGCCGAGACCGTGGGCCAGCTGCTGCATCAGGTTCATTATGCCGGTGCGACTGGAAACGTCCAGCATGGAAGTGGGCTCATCGGCCACCACAAAAGCAGGCTCCACCACCAGGGCCCGGGCGATGGCCACCCGCTGCCGCTGGCCCCCGGAGAGTTCGTGGGGATGCCGGAACAGGAAGGTTGCCGGGGGTGTCAGGCCGACCAGCATCAGGATCTCCGAGACCATGTCCACCCGGTCCAGCACCGTGCCCATACCCTGGACCGCCAGGGGCTCGGCGATGGTGTCGTAGATGGTCCGGCGGGGGTTCATTGACTCATAGGGGTCCTGGAAAATCATCTGGACCTGGCGACGAAAGGTTCTCAGCTGCCGGCCGATGATGGCAGACGCCTCCAGGGGCGCATTTTCCTGACCCGCCGCGCCGTCCAGCCCGGGCAATCGGTAGGTTATCCGGCCGGAAGTTGGCTCGAGCAGTTTCACCAGCAGCTTGCCGACGGTAGTCTTGCCGCAACCCGATTCGCCAACGAGGCCCAGGCTGTCGCCCGCGTTCAGCTGGAAGGAAACGTCGTCAACAGCGTGAATGAAGCTGGTGGCACGCCGGAACAGGCTGCGCCCCACTGGAAACTGCCTGGTGAGGCCCGAAACGGAGACCAGGCCCTCGGCAGCAGCGGGAGGGGTATGCGGCTGGTTCGCTTCCACCTAAGTCCCTCCGTTGTCCGCGGGCTCCAGCGCCGGGGCTGCTTCGAGCGGATGCCAGCAGTCGGCCCACTGGTCGCCCCGTTCGACCCTGGGGGGAATTTCCTGCCGGCAGACGTCGGTGGCGTGGAGGCACCTGGGGTGAAAGGGACAGCCGGAGGGTGGGTCGATCAAGTTGGGCGGTTCGCCCGACAGGTTGGCCAGCACACGTTTTTCTCCGGCAATGCTGGGGAATGAACCCATCAAAGCGGCGGTGTAGGGGTGAAGGGGTGCGCGGAAGACGGCCGCAGTGGGTCCGTACTCCACCAGCCGTCCGGCATACATCACCCCAATCCGGTCGGTCACCTCGGCAACCACGGCAATGTCGTGGCTAATGTAGATTATGGCCATGTGAAGGCGCTGCTGGATTCCCTTCAGTTCGCGCAAGATTCGGTCCTGGACAATTACATCCAGGGCCGTGGTTGGCTCATCGGCGATTATTACCCTGGGGTCGCAGGCCAGGGCCATGGCTATGACGGCGCGCTGACGCATGCCGCCGCTGAATTCGTGGGGATAGCGGTCCATTAATGCGGGGTCAAGGCCCACCATGCGGAAGAGCCCGGCAACCCGCTCCCGGGCCAGGGAGAGGGTAGGCTCGACGCCGTGAGCCTCGATGGCCTCCACGACCTGCTGTCCCACCTTGTACACGGGGTCCAGGGCATTCATTGCGGCCTGGAATACCATGGCAATCCGCTGCCAGCGGTATTCGCGAATCTGGTCCTCAGACAGCGGCAGAATGTCCTGTCCGTCCAGAAAAACCTGGCCGGCCACCAGTTGAGCATTGTCGGGCAGCAGGCGCATCAAGCAGTTGGCCACTGAGGTCTTTCCGCACCCCGACTCGCCCACCAGCCCCAGCGCCTCGCCCTGGGCCAGCTCGAAATTCACATCCTGAACAGCCTTGACCTCGCCGCCCCTGGTCAGGTACCGGAGGGACAGGTCAACCACCCTCAGCACGGGGACTGCCGCGGACGCGGTCATGGCTGGCGCTCCGGTTTCCTAGTCATGCCGCCGCCGCAACCTGGGATTGACCACTTCGTCCAGGGCCCGGCCGCCCAGATAGAAGGCGCTGCACAGCAGGGTAATGGACGCGCCGGCGGGAACTACCAGCCACCAATAACGGGTGCCGCCCATCAGGTAGCCGCCGGTGTTGGCGGTATGAATCATAATGCCCCAGCTCATTCGCAAATCCAGCAGGCCCAGAAAGGACAAGACCGCCTCGGCGAAAATGGCACTGGTCACGGTGAACATCATATAGAGCAGGGAAAGGGGCAGCAGGTTGGGGATGATGTGGACGAAAATTATGTGAAAGTGGCCTCCGCCGGCCACCCGGGCGGCTTCGATGTAGGGCTTGACCTTGATGCTCAGGGCCTGGGACTTGAGGATGATGGCCGTGCCGCCGAACCCGCCCAGTATTCCGATGACCAGGGCCAGGTAGAAGAGATTCAGCTTGAACAAAGCGCTCAGAACAATGAGCAGGGAAATCCCAGGCAAGGCGATGATCAGGTCTGCCAGGCGCATAAAAAAGACGTCCACCAGCCCACCGTAATAGGCGGAAACGGCTCCCACGGTGGTGGCGATTGCCACGGTCACCAGCGCCGCCGTTATCCCCAGCACAAACTCCGACCGGGTGCTCCAAAGCAACTGGCTCAGAACATCCCGTCCCAGGGGATCGGTACCCAGGGGATGCCGCCACGACGGAGCAGACGGCTGGTCAACCTGGTCAAAGGCATAGCCGGTTACCGGGTCGTAGGTCTCCGCATCCCAAATGGTCAGCATCAGGATGGGATGGGCAACCGCCATAATGGCGAAAACGCCTATGATTACCAGGGACAGGACTCCGATACGGCTCTCCATGAAAATGGACCAGCCCGCGCGGAAAGAATGCAGCGCCAGCCGCGTCCTGGCGATCAGCAGGCGGAGGCGGCTGTGCCCGACCTCCACCACGGGAGGGTCGGAGGCCGAGCCGGGCGGCGGAAAGTTGGGAGGGGTGATCACTGGTAACGAATCCTGGGGTCAAGATAGACGTACAAGACGTCCACAATAAGGTGGGCCAGCAGGGAAAAGAGACCAATGAAAACCATGGCGCCCATAACCAGGGGGAGGTCCTCGGTGCGCACGGCCTGGAGCAGCGTGAGCCCGGTGCCCGGCCAGGAGAACACGCCCTCGATGATGACGCTGCCGTCGATGGCGAAAATAAGGCTGTAAACCAGGCTGGTAACCACCGGCAGCAGAGCGTTGCGAGCGGCGTGGCGGTCGCGGACCAGTTTTTCGGGCAAGCCCTTGGCACGGGCCGCCATCACATAGTCCTCACGCACGGTTTCCAGCATGCTGTTGCGGGTCAGCAGCATGGTGCCGGCGAAGGATATGAGAGTCAGGGTGGCTATGGGCAATATCATGTGCTTGAGGATGTCCAGGGCCAGTCCCCCGATGCCGGAAAGGGATAATAGCAGGAGAGCCACGACGGCGGCTACTGCGATCAGGGGACCTGCCCACCGGGTCAGTCCGACCCGGCCCGTCTTCCGCAAAATCCAGAGCGCCAGGAAGGCAAAAACGGTGAGCAGGAAAGCGGTGAGCAGCATCTGGCCGAAAACGTGGTTGGCGGTAACCTCGGCGTGGCGCCACACCAGGGGGTCCAGGAACTTGCCCACGGGCAGCCAGCCAAGACGGAAGGAGAAGATCCAGATCATCATCAGGGCGAAGGCCGGGGTGAAAACGGTGAACAGGGTGGCCCCGGAAATGGTAGCGGTGTACTCCAGGACTCCGCCCCGGCGCCACGCAATGGCCTTGCCGAGGAAAAACCCGATGTAGAAGGAGAGGACGGTAGCCGTCAGGAACAATACGGCAGTACGAGGAACCCGCTCAATCAGCACGTCCATAACGGGCCTGGGGAAATGGCCGAAGGACACGCCAAAGTTGCCGGTGACGGTGTTCTTGAGGTGAATCAGGTATTGCTCCCACAGGGGCTTGTCCAGGCCGAAGGAGGCCCTGAGCTGGTCCTTGACCTCAGGGGGCATATCGGGATCGAGGGCATAGAAACTGGCATAGTCGCCGGGCTGGGCCTGCACCAGGAAGAAGGCGAAGGTAAAAATCAGGAACAGCGTCAGGACCATTTGTCCCGCGCGGCGGACCAGGTAGCCGGTCATATGGGGGCAAACTCCTGAGGATAGGGCTGTGGGCGCACCTGGAGACTTATGGCGACGGCCAGCGCCGATGGCGTTGTTCCCACTTCTGTGGGAACAACGCGTCGCTCGATTGAGTCAACTTATTTGAAGGCCACCAGGGAAGGTATTCCGGCCACATTTTGCAGGCCGCCGAGATTTTCGGTGTAGGGGAACTCAATGCGGTCGCTGCGGTAGGTTTCCACAATGGGCGTTGTAAACAGGGTTACGTAAGGCAGGTCCTCGGCCAGGACAGCCTGCAACTCGAAGACCAGGTCCTGGGCCTGCTGCAAGTCCGTTTCCGCCACCATTTCGTCGGCCAGCCGGTCGAACTCCGGGTTGTTGTAACCGCCGGGGTTGTATTGCTCCAGGTCAGAGTAGCGGCTGTGGAAAAAGGCTTCGAGGTAGTCGGGATACAGGCTCAGGCCCCAGCCCAAAATCCACATGTCGAAGTCCTGCTGGTTGAACACCTTCTCGACAATGAGGTTGAATCCGGTAAGGTCGGCCCGAACCGGAATACCCACCTCGGTGAGCCAGCGCTCAATCCAGATGGCGAAGGTGGAGCGGAGGGGATCGTAGCCGGGGCTGGGGGCCAGGACCGTCAGTTCGGGCATAGGGTCGCCGTTGGGCATTCTGAGTCCTTCGCCCTGCTGTTCCACGAACCGGCCATCTTCGCTGACTCTCGGTTCGACTTCCCAGGTAAAGCCGGCGTTCTTCAGCAATTCCACCGTCTGGGCCACACGTTCGGCCCTGGTCAGACCCTGGCCAATCTGGGGGACATCGGGGTTGTACCAGGCCGCATTGCCGCTGGGGACCATGGCGTAAACGGGGATGGCAACGCCCTGCAGGACTGTCTGGGTGAGAAACTCCTTGTCGATCAGGGTCGCGATGGCCTGGCGGAAGGCCTGGTTGGACATGGGTTCACGGCGGAAGTTGAAGCCCAGGTAGCGCACGCCGTCGGAGGAGTTTTCGATGGTGGTGAGACCCTCCGCGCCTTCCAGCTGTTCCTGGAGGCCCTTGGAGAGGCCCAGGGGGTTGAGCATAAAGTCGATGTCGCCCTTCTTCAGGGCCAGCACGGTGGAGTCCTGGCTGCCATACACGGAATAGATGGCGCTATTGGCATTGGGCCCTTCGGTGGTCTCCAGGGCCACTTCGCCGGACGGTTCGCCGAAGGCGGTGAATTCATAGACGCCCGGCTTGGTTTCTACGTAGGCGCCATTGTCGTACTGAACGGAGGAAGCGCCCATGAAGTAATAGTCATCGTTTCGGGACTTCTCGGCGAAGGCGCCCTTCTCCCATTTGCTGAAAGCGAAGGCGCCGCCGGTGGGTTCGCCATCGGGGACATGGGCGAACAGCACCTTCTGCTGCTCCGGCAGTTCGCCTGCCTGCTTCGCCGCCTCGACTACAGGCCCCCAGTAAGCCCTGGAGAAGATGGGCATGAAGGCCAGGCCAAACTGCCACCGGGCCAGGCCGGGCTTCTGCTGGAAATAGATCTTGAGGCGATAGGGGTCCAGCGCCTCGGAGTGGTGGTAATACTTGGGGTCCACGATGGCGGGCCAGTTGCCGGTGAGCATTAGTTCGCTGGCCGTATTGGCGGTGAAAGCGAAGTCCTCCGCGGTCACCTCCTGGCCGTCACTCCACATTACGCCCTGCTTGAGGGGGACCTCGGTGGTCCAGAGGGTCTGGCCGTCAACGGTTTCCTCGGCCAGGGCGGTGGGAAAGTCGGAAGCCAGGGACGGCACCCAGTCGAAGCTCTGGCTGGTATAGGTATAGAGGGTAGGCTTGGTGCCGCCGAGGGTGTACTGGTTCCAGATGGTGCCGTCCGGGCCCAGGTAGGCCCAGTAATTTGTCGTGGTAAGGTCTTCGGCGATGCCGATCTTGTAAATGTGCTCCACGTCCTCTGACACAGCGGCTACGGGGGCAGGGGTAGGGGGAGGGGGAGGCGCCAGGGTAGGGGCCGGTTGCGCCGGAGCGGGTCCCTCGGCGGGCTGGACCTGCGGCTGACGGGGGAGTTCAGCCTGGGGAGCGGGGGTGGCGACGACCTCTACTATCACCTCCCTTACGAGCTCCACCGGCACCTCTCTCTCCACCTCCACCGTTACTTCCTTTTCGACTTCCACGGGAACTTCCTTGACCACCTCCACCTGCCTGGTGCAGGCAAGGAGCGCAACCAATGCCAACGCCACGGAAAAGACCAACAGTAAACGGCCCGAAAACAGCATAATTGCCACCCTGTATTGCATGATGTTCGAGGATGTTCAGCCAACGGCTGAGGACGTTGAAGGACGGGCTGGGATGGTCCTGGCAAACCGTGGCGCCACCGACGCCGCCCGAATCTCCGGGAAGGTGAACCAGAATGGTACGAAGGGAAGGGAATCGCCAGTTATGTGTACCTGTTCTAGCTTATCAACGGGGGTGGGCATTGTCTAGCCAGGCAGATGAAGCGGGTGTCCGTCAAATTTTTGGGGAATGCCTGGTGGGGCCCCGTTGCAGGCCGTCGCTGTAGGGGCGCAGGGCCCTGCGCCCCTACCTTAGCTTTCGATATCTGCCCCTATCCAGTTGCTCTACCAAAATCTTGACGGACACCCAGATGAAGCTGCA
>JAPPGG010000075.1 GCA_028875055.1 Chloroflexota bacterium | reverse complement strand
TTCGATATCTGCCCCTATCCAGTTGCTCTACCAAAATCTTGACGGACACCCTGAAGCTGGGCAACAGTTCAGAATGATGAGTCGCAGTGGCCTGGAACTCGGTATTCCGGCGCAGGCCGGAACCCGGCAAGGCTGACGGCGGGTACGAGTCAAGCGCAGTTAGGACTCCTGGATACCGGCCTCCGCCGGTATGACGAGGCGGGCGGGCACAAGGCGGCGCTTGAGACTCGAAGAGGTGAGGGTCTCGAAGGGAAAAATCCGGATTGTCGCAGATGCGGCCAGGGAGAATGCAACCCGGACTGGAGGATGGGAAGAGGCTACTCCGTGGTTACCGAGTCCTCCGAGCCCTCAATGGCGGCGTTGAGGGTGTGCCAGGCCAGCACGGCGCACTTGATGCGGGTGGGGAAGGCGGAGACGCCGGAAAGCATTTCCAGGTCTCCCAGCAGGTCGTAGTCCACCTCGGCGTCGGGCTGGGTAATCAATGAGTGGAAACCGTCGAATATCTCTTCGGCCTTGGCCACCGTCTGGCCCTTGACGCTCTGGGTCAGCATGGAGGCGGAGGCGCGGGAAATGGCGCATCCCACACCCTGGAAGGCCACGTCGGCAATGACGTCGTCCTCCACCCTCAGGTAAACAGTTATCTGGTCGCCGCACAGGGGGTTGTAGCCATCGGCCTTTCGGTTGGCGTCCTCCAGCTTGCGGAAGTTGCGGGGCTTGTTGTTGTGTTCCAGCAGGATTTCCTGGTAGAGGTCGTGCAGGTTGGCCATCAGCGACTGAATACCTCGATAACCCGGTCAATGCCCTTGACCAGGGTGTCTATTTCCTCTTTGGTGTTGTAGAAAGCCAGGGAAGCGCGGACGGTGGCGGGAACGCCATAGCGGTCCATAAGGGGCTGGGCGCAGTGGTGGCCGGTACGCACGGCGATGCCCTCGGCGTCCAGGATGGTTCCCACGTCGTGGGGATGGGCGTTTTCCATCACAAAGGACAGAATGCCCCCCTTGTGGCGCGCGGTGCCGATCAGGCGAACCGGTTCTATTTCCGCCAGCTTTTCCGTGCCGTAGCTCAGGAGTTCGTTTTCGTGGGCGGCAATATTATCCATCCCCACGCTGTTGACGTAATCAATAGCCACGCCCAGGCCAACGCTGCCGGCGATGTTCTGGGTGCCCGCCTCGAACTTGGCAGGCAGGACATTGTAGAGGGTCTTCTCGAAGCTGACTGACCGAATCATCTCGCCGCCGCCCTGGTAAGGGGGCATTGCCTCCAGCAAATCGGCCCGCCCGTACAGTACGCCCACACCCGTAGGACCATAGAGCTTGTGACCGGAGAAGGCATAGAAGTCGCACCCGATCTTCTGCACATCTACTGGCACATGGGCCACGGCCTGCGCTCCGTCCAGCAACACCGGTATGCCCCGGGCGTGGGCCATATCCACGATCTGCTCCACCGGGTTTATCGTTCCCAGGGCGTTGGACTGGTGGACGATGGAAACCAGCTTGGTCCGGGAATTGAGCAGCTTCTCAAACTCATCCAGCAGCAGTTCGCCCTCGTCGTTAATGGGGACAACCTTCAGATGAGCGCCCTTTTCTTCGCAAAGGATCTGCCAGGGGACGATGTTGGAGTGGTGTTCCATGGCGGTAACGATTATCTCGTCGCCCGGGCCGATATTGGTCCGGCCATAGGTCTGGGCCACCAGGTTGATGCCCTCGGTGGTGCCCCGGACAAAGATAATTTCCTTGTCATTTTCGGCATTGATGAACCGGCGGACCTTTTCCCGCGCGCCCTCGTAGGCGTCGGTGGCCTTCTGGCTGAGGGTATGGACGCCCCGGTGCACGTTGGAGTTCTCGGTGACGTAATAATTGACCAGCGCGTCTATCACCGCCTGGGGCTTCTGGCTGGTGGCGGCGTTGTCTAGGTAAACCAGGGGCTTGCCGTTGACCATTTCCTTCAGGATGGGGAAGTCCTCCCGAATCCTGGTCACGTCAAAAGAGTTAACGGATGCTGTCAATCTAGGCACCTCCCTGGCTTTCGGGGGAAACTGGTCTGCCGCGAGCCATGCCGGCGATCGTTTTTCCGCTGACCGTATCCAGGAACAGCCGGTCCAGGTACTCGCGCACCAGCTCGTGTCCCACAGTTTCGATAATCTCGCTGGCAAAGGCGTGAATCAGTATCTGGCTTGCGGTCTGCGGGTCTATCCCACGGCTCTGCATATAGAAAAGCGTATCTTCGTCAATGTGGCCGGCGGTGGCGCCGTGCCCGCACTTCACGTCATCAGCGTAGATGAGCAGGCTGGGCTTGCTGTCCACTTCGGCCCGGTCGGACAGGATAAGGTTCTTGTCAGTCTGCTGGGCGTCGGTTTTCTGGGCGTCCTCCCGCACCAGTACCGTGCCGCCAAAGACGGCGCGGGAACGCCCGTCAAGGATGCCCTTGTAGTAGAGGCGGCTGGAGCCGTGGGGATGGGCATGGTCTATGGAGACCAGGTTGTCCATGTGCTCCGAGTTGTCGGTCAGGTACAGGCCGTTCAGCGAGCAACAGGCTCCCGTACCATCCAGCAGCACGGACAGGTCGTGGCGGCCCAGGGCGCAGCCCATGGCAAAGGAGCCGGACTCGTAGCTGCTGTCCCGGGCCTGGGTAACCCGGGTTGTACCCACGTGGTAGGCGTTGCGGCCCTCGTTCAGCAGGCGGTAGTGGTTTATCGCAGCCCCTTCCCCCACCGCAACCTCGGTAACCGCGTTGGTGAAGTACTGGGGCGCATTCTCAGGGTCAACGTTTACATAGGACTCGAACACGGTGAGGCGGGTGTTGCGGCCCGCGACAATGAGCGTGCGGGGGTACGTTGCCGAATCCGGGCTGTCCTGCACGTACACCAGGTTCAGGAAGACTTCCTCGTCGTAATTGTCCGGCAACCTGACATACGCCCCGTCGTTGAGGAAGGCAGTATTCAGGGCGACAAAGGCATCTTCGCCAATAGTGGCGTGGCGGCCCAGGTTCTCCTGGGCGCCGGTCTGTTCCTCGGCTACCCCTGCCCACGCCGGGGCCAGGGTACCCACTATGCCGGGGCGGGTTTCGGGAGTGACTACCGGCTTGCCGTCAACAAAGACCAGGTTCAGCCACTCAGGCTCGAACCCGGTGGACGGCACACTCTCGCCGGAGGTCAGCAGCAGCTGTACCGGGTCCCGGCCGCCCGGGTGAGCGGAATCGAACTGGCCCCGGGCAATGGGCCTGACGTTGGTGTACTTCCAGGGTTCGTTGCCCCGGCGCGCCGTAGGGAAGCCCCTGGCATCGAAACTTTCCCAGGCCGCCGCGCGCAGGTCGTTGAGCCAGGCGGGGCTGGTGGAAGACAATAGTTCCCGCAGCGCGAGGTAATCGCTGTGGTAAGTGGGATGGTTGATGGTGGGGGCGGTGCTCATGGCTAGTTGCCGGCCTCCACTGCTTCCTTGATCCAGTCGTAGCCCTTTTCTTCCAGCTCCAGGGCCAGTTCCGGGCCGCCGGAGCGGACGATGCGGCCGTCCAGCAGGACGTGGACGCGGTCGGGGGTGATGTAATTGAGCAGGCGCTGGTAGTGGGTTACCAGCACGATAGCGTTTTCCGGGTTGCGCAGGCTGTTCACCCCGTCGGAGACAATGCGCAGGGCGTCAATGTCCAGGCCGGAGTCGGTCTCATCCAGCAGGGCCAGGGTGGGTTCCAGGATGGCCATTTGCAGGATTTCATTGCGCTTCTTCTCGCCGCCGGAGAAGCCCTCGTTGACGGAGCGGCGCACCAGTTCCGGGTCTATCTCCACGAGCTTTACCTTTTCCCGCAGCATGCGGTCAAAGTCGCGGGCGCTGTACTCCTCCTCGCCCCGGTGGACGCGCCTGGCGTCGGCGGCGGCCTTGAGGAACTGCCAGGCCCTTACGCCGGGCAACTCCATCGGGTACTGGAAGGCCAGGAACACGCCCTCCCGGGCCCGTTCCTCGGGTTCCAGGGCGAGCAGGTCCCTGCCGCAGTAGATGGCCTCGCCGGAGGTGACTTCATAGTCGGGCCGCCCGGCCAGGGTGCTGGCCAGGGTGCTCTTGCCGGAGCCGTTGGGCCCCATGATGGCGTGGACCTCGCCGGCGTTTACGGAGAGGTTTACGCCGCTGAGAATTTCCTGGTCTTCCACGGAAACGTGGAGGTCTTTAACTTCCAGAATGGGTGGCATTTTGGTGGTTTTGCTCCTTACGTTGGTAATCGGTGTTCGTTCAGGAACCGGATCGCCTGGTCCACAAAGTCATTGAACACATTGGCTTTAAGAAATCCTACCCGCCTCGCAATAATCTTTGGACTGGCAGTGAAAAGCTTCGCTGGTCGTACGTAGCTCAGGACTTCCAAAGATCCTTCGGCAAAACTTTCGTCGCTCAACGCGATTACGCGTTCGTCTCCAAATGGGTTGCTCGTAATCTGGCTTAGCAACCAGTCACCATACCCGGCAGGCGCAATCAAGAGGGCTGGCCGTCGCTTTGACCGGGATAAGTCCGAAAATGGGAACCGGACCATCACCACTAGTCCTGTTGCAAGTGGGCCCAAGCCTCATCCTCTTCCGGCCTCAGCCAATCCCTGGCAAGCGCTTCCTCACTGAGTAAAGCGGGCTCGGGCTCTTCGTCGTCCAGGATCGTCACCAGTGCCCTGCAAGTAACGGCAATCTCTACCGGTTCTAACAATCGCACGTTGCCTTCGGCATCAACCACAGCTCTGACGGTGCGAATCACTATTCCCTCGCTTCCTGTTCTAGCTACTAAGGGATGTTCGACTCTTTCTGGGGAAACCCTACCCCACCGTCCCCTCCAAACTTACCTTCATCAACTGCCCCGCTTCCATGGCGAACTCGAAGGGAAGTTCCTGGAAGATGCCCCGGCAGAAGCCGTTGATGATCATGTAGTTGGCTTCCTCGGGCGAGATGCCCCGCTGCTGGCAGTAAAAGAGCTGGTCGTCGCTTACTTTCGACGTAGTAGCCTCGTGTTCCAGCTGGGCCGTGGGATTCTGCACCTCGATGTAGGGGACGGTGTGGGCCCCGCACTTGTCGCCAACCAGCAGGGAATCGCACTGGGTGAAGTTCCGCGCGTTGGTGGCCGAGGGCATAATCTTCACGAGCCCCCGGTAGGTGTTCTGGCCCTTTCCGGCGGAAATTCCCTTGGCCACGATGGTGCTCCTGGTGTTCTTGCCCAGGTGAATCATCTTGGTGCCGGTATCGGCCTGCTGGTAATTGTTGACCAGGGCCACCGAGTAGAATTCGCCGGTGGAGTTGTCGCCCTGCAAAATCACGCTGGGGTACTTCCAGGTAATGGCGGAACCGGTCTCCACCTGGGTCCAGGAAATCTTGGAGTTGTTGCCCTGGCACTTGCCGCGCTTGGTGACGAAGTTATAGACGCCGCCGTTCCCCTCCTTGTCGCCCGGGAACCAGTTCTGAAGGGTGGAGTACTTGATCTCGGCGTCGTCCAGGGCCACCAGCTCCACCACGGCGGCGTGAAGCTGGTTGGACTTGCGCATGGGGGCGGTGCAGCCCTCCAGGTAGCTTACGTAGGAGCTTTCTTCGGCGACAATCAGGGTGCGCTCGAACTGGCCGCTGTCCAGGGCGTTGATGCGGAAATAGGTCATCAACTCCATGGGGCAGCGGACGCCCTTGGGGATGTAGGCGAAGGAGCCATCGCTGAACACCGCCGAGTTGAGGGCGGCGTAAAAGTTGTCGGCGTAGGGCACCACCGAGCCCAGGTACTTCTGGACCAGGTCCGGGTGGTTGCGAATGGCCTCGCTCATGGAGCAGAAGATAACCCCGGCCTTCTCCAGGGTTTCCTGGTAGGTGGTGGCCACCGAGGAACTGTCCAGCACCGCGTCCACGGCAACGCCGGCCAGGCGCTTCTGCTCGTCCAGGGGAATGCCCAGCTTGTCAAAGGCCTCCAGCAGTTCCGGGTCCACCTCGTCCATGTTTTTGGGACCCTCCTTGAGGTTGGGGGAGGCGTAGTAAATGATGTCCTGGAAATCGATGCGGGGGTGCTGGATGTTGGCCCACTTGGGTTCCTCTTCATTGAGGGTTACCCAGTATTGGTAGGCCTTGAGCCGCCATTCCAGCATCCAGTCCGGCTCTTCCTTCTTGGCCGAAATGAAGCGAATGATGTCTTCGTTGAGGCCCTTTGGGGCTATGTCCTGCTCGATGTCAATGGTAAAGCCCCACTTGTACTCGGTGTCGATGTCCGTGGACTCCCGGGAAATGATCCGCTGAGTCGTCATATGGCAACCCTCCCGTGGTTGGTGCTTTCCCGGCAAGATGGTCCGGAGATTATTGCTGCCGGGCCAGGATTTGCCAGTTCCCCGATCAATTGTTGAGTCATTCAGTCAACAATGTAGCATAGCAGTAGGCAGATAGGCTGTCAATGGAGATGGTTGGACGGGGTGTCCGTCAAGATTTTGGTAGAGCAACTGGATAGGGGCAGATA
>JAPPGG010000011.1 GCA_028875055.1 Chloroflexota bacterium | reverse complement strand
GCATCAAGCTCAGGTCTCTTTACCCATCAATTCAATAGTTTTGGGCTACTAGGTATGATAAAAAAGATGTCAGGTATCGCAAGAGAACAAGGAGGGGACGGGATGAATAAGCTGATGTATCGATTGGCAGCCACAGCAAGCCTGCTGGTTCTGCTACTAATGGCCAGTATCGCCTGCGGTCTGGGCGAGTCCGACGACGAAGCGTTCAAGATCGGCGTTATGGAGTCACTAACGGGGCCAGGGGAGACCTACGGCACAGTAATCAACCAGTCCAAGGAAATGGCCGTCGCGGAAATCAACGATGCCGGCGGCATTAACGGCAAACCCCTGGAACTGGTCGTGGAAGACTCCAAGTGCGGAGCCCAGGACGCCATAACCGCCTACAACAAGCTCACCGACGTGGATGGTGTCAAGATAATCCTGGGAACCTCCTGCAGTGGAGCCATGCTCGGGGCGGCGCCCCTGGCGGAAGAGGACGGCGTCGTTCTTTTCTCGGCGTCGGCAACCAGCCCCGACATTGAAGGCGCGGGAGACTACATCTTCCGTACGGCAATCAACGACGCAAAGCTGGGAGTAGATGCCGGCAATACCATGTGGGTTGACGGCGTCCGGAACCTCGCCACCATCAACGAGAGTACCGACTACGCCGAAGGTGTCCAGAAGACTTCGGTGGAACAGTTTGAAAAGCTGGGAGGCACGGTAGTCGCCACCGAGAAGTACGCTTCCGATGTCACCGACTTCAGGACCCAGTTGACCAAGCTCCTGGGCGAAAATCCGGACGCGGTCCTGCTGGCAGCCCAGTCCGAATTTACCGGCGGTACCATTATCAAGCAGTCCCGGGAACTGGGATACACCGGCCCCTTTTACACCGAGGTAGTACCTACGGGAACCACTGCCCTGGAGATTGCCGGTGACTCAGCCTCCGGCGTCAAGGCCATAATTCCCAGTCCCGACCTGGAAACCCAGAAAGGCAAGGAGTTCCTGGCCAATTTCCGGACTCGATATGGCTACGTTACTCTTCCCTGGTTCATAGGGTCCGCCTATGATACAGTCCACATCGCGGCTCACTGCCTGGAGCAGACGGGAGATGACCAGGATGCCGACGGCTTCCGGGATTGCCTCTACGGCCTCACCTGGAACGGCACCATCGGGGACGGCTACACCTTCGACAGTAATGGCGAAGTAGAGGGGCTTTCCAACGCGGTAGTGGAAGTGCTCCCGCTAAGCGAAAGGACCGAGGAAAACAACGGCTACCGAGTCCTGGGTTCCGCTCCTACCCCGTAGCCGAGATTTCAGCAACCCGATCAGGAAAGGGGATTGGCCAGCTGCGATTCGGCCAATCCCCTCGTTCTTGAAGAGTGAGCGACGCTTGCCGCCGTATCGCCCCACATCCGCGCCAACCTTTATTCTCCCATTACGCCGGTATCACCAAGCGATATGGCGGGGACCGCAGGCAACCTCCAAAGCGTGAGAATGACTCGGTCAGATATTCAGGAACGGGACAGCGGTCCAGCCCAGGGCAATCGCGCCTTAACTGACTGTCACACTCCGAGCCCTTCGGCCCGGCTCAGAGCTACGTGACCACTGTTTAATGTATCAGTCTCCATTTAAGACTGGATTGCCCTGCGGTCCAACCCGTCGTAGCGGCAAACCAACACCAATGTAGGTTAAACTAGAAATACAACCAGGAAACAGGCGAATTATTCTTGCTGAGCTATTTTTCCCGCACCGAAAGGCTGATAGCGACCCTTCTGGTAGCCATTGTGCTCATTTACATCGGCTGGCGAGCTATTTCTTCGCCGGAGCAGGCGATGCAGTTCGGGTTTAACGGGTTGTCAGTGGGGGCGATTTACGCCCTTATGGCTATCGGGTTCACCCTGGTTTACAGCACCGTCTGGTTCTTCGACCTCTACTACGGCGCGGCCGCCGCCCTGGGAGCTTACAGCGTTTTCTACTTGAGATCCCAGGAGTGGCTGGGCGGTCAATACCAGGTAAACACCCCTGTCGTAAACATTATACTGGCCATGGTGGTCGCCGGAGTGGCGGCCTGGGTGATTCACACCGCCTTCTACGGCAGATTCAAAGAGCGGGTTGATGCCACGGCGCTCAGAATTGTCGGTGGGGCCTTGGCCATGGCCATAGGGATTTACACCGGGCTCGTCCTGACCTTTCCCAGTTACCTCCACATTACCTTTGGTCCCGTCGCAGCCGTAGCCATCGGAGTCGCGGCCTTGTGGGGCATCAAGTACCTGTACGACCGGGTCAGCGGTGGCAGGGGCCCACGAGCGGGCCTGCTGATTGCCATCCTGTCCGGTGGGGCCCTGGCTATCACCCTTGGCCTGATACTTGTGAACTCGCCGGGCAGCAAGTTGTACCTCAGCTGGGCAGTTTCCTGCCTGCTGGCCGGGACGGTCGGCCTTGCCCTGTACCGAGGCTTGTACGTCCGAATGCGGCAGCGGTCCCGGTCCCCGCTGATAATGCTGGTGGCTTCCCTGGGCATCCTGCTGGCTCTCACCGCCTGCATTTCCATCGTCTTCCAGAGCGCCCCCAGACCTCTTCCGGACCCCTTCGGCAGTGTCCCGTGGACCATCGGTGGGGCCAACATCAAGGGCTTCAATTTCTTCGCCATTGGAACGGCCATTGCGGGATTCCTGGCGCTTTTCTCGGTCCTCAAGTGGACCTCCTTTGGCCGGGCGGTACGCGCCATAGGCGACGACGAAGAGGTTGCCAGGGTAGTCGGCATCAATACCACCGTCATAGTGGCAATCGTTTTCTTCGTTGGCACCGCCTTTGCGGCCATGGCCGGAATACTCAGCGGGCATGACACGGCCATCCAGCCTCGCATGGGTCTGCTGCTCTTGCTGAAGGGCTGGATAGCATCCGTGGTGGGGGGCATTGGCAACCTGTACGGGGCCATATTGGGCGGCTTCGTGCTGGGTCTGATCGAACAGTTCGCCATCTGGGATTTGGCCGGCGAGTGGAAGGACGTTGTGGCGTTCGGGTTGTTAATCCTCTTTCTCTCTTTCTGGCCCCAGGGCCTTCTGCCGAGGAAGTAAAACTGTGAACGAGAACCTTCCAGGCTGGCAGCGACTCACAGGCATTTTGCGGGACCCCCGGGAAGCCTTAACCCTGTCCCGGGGCAACATCGAACTGTGGGCCAACTTGCTGATCATCCTGTGCGCCCTGGTCTTTATGCTTCTGAAAGGGGCGACCTTTGCCGTAACCCTGACCACGGTGTTCGGCATCTGGGCCATGCTCTCCATCAGCCTGAACCTGGTAGTGGGCTATACCGGGCTGCTTTCGGTCGGCCACATCGGGTTCTTTGGGCTGGGGGCATATACTGTAGCTATCCTGACTTCCACCACCTCCTACGAGAACCTGCGTACAGGAGAGATTCCGACTTTTGGCTGGCCCTTTTTCGCCGCCCTTCCCGTGGCCGCGCTGGTGGCGGGGCTGGTTGCGCTGCTGGTGGGCATAGCCTTCAACCGGTTCCGCGACGACATTTATGTTCTGGTGTCCTTTGGCTTTGCGATAATATCCTTCAACGTATTTCTCAACCTCCGGGTATTGACCCGCGGGGCCTTCGGTATTCACGATGTCGCCCGTCCCCAGATCGGCAGCTGGGTGTTCGACACTGAACTGGAACTAATGCTCGTCTCCCTGGTTCTGCTGGCCATTGTCATAGGAATTTCCTGGTTTATCGTTTCGTCTTCCTTCGGCAGGGTGCTCAAGGCCATTCGGGAGGACGAGCAGGTGGCAGAGGTATTCGGGTACCACGTCACCCACTACAAGCTTGCAGTTTGGGTGATATCGGCAATGATGACCGGACTGGCCGGTGGCATGTTCTCCAGCTGGACCACCTTCATTGACCCCAATTCCTTCATACTTCTTGAGTCCATACTCCTGGTGTCCATAGTTATTCTCGGCGGACTGGCCACCATTTGGGGCTCCCTGTTGGGGGCCCTGGCCTTCGTACTGCTGGAGGAGGGTATGCGATTCCTGCCCTTCCTGCCCCAGGAATACGTGGGTCAGGCGCGCCAGGTGGTGCTGGGCGTACTGCTGGTAGTATTGATGGTGTTCAGGCCCCAGGGCCTCGTCGGAAGGTTCAAGCTATGAGTAATAACGCCAGTCAGAATGATTACTATATCCTGGAAACTCTCGACATCTCCAAGCATTTCGGGGGAGTTTCAGCAGTTGACGGGCTGAGTATTTCCATACCCCGGCGGGGGGTGACCAGCATCGTGGGCCCCAACGGTTCCGGCAAGTCAACCCTGATAAACCTGCTCAGCGGTACCCTGCCCCTGGACGACGGCATAGTGGTCATAGACGGCCAGCGGCTTCGGACCATCCACGCCTATGAGACTCCTGACCACAGCATTACCCGCACCTTCCAGGAGGTCCGGCTGTTCGACCAGATCAGCGTATTGGACAACATTCTCGTAGTCCTCACCACCCGCAAGTTCTGGTCCGCGGTATTTGAGCGCACAAGCCGCCAGCATCGGGCAAGGGCGCAGGAAATCCTGGAGCAGGTGGGCATGTGGGAAAAGAAAGACTCCCTGGCCATGGACCTGTCGTACGGGCAGCGAAAACTCCTGGAGATTGGAAGGGCGATGGCCCTGAACGTGAACATTTATCTCCTGGACGAACCCTTCGCGGGACTGTTTCCCCAGATGCTGGAACGGGTCAAGGTCCTGCTCAAGGACCTGCGGGATCAGGGACGCACCATTATCTTCGTTTCCCATAATATGGAGATCGTGCGGGAGATGGCCGACCACCTGATCGTCCTGGACGGGGGGAAACTGCTCCTTGCGGGTGAAGTCGAAGATGTCCTGAATCAGCCGGAAGTGATTTCAGCCTATCTGGGGACTTAATTGCCCAGTCGGCGGCAACGTCGTCATTAGAGAAGTCAGGCCATGGAACAGCAATCTTTCACAACCCAGACGGCTCCAACGGGACTCAATGGGTCGGGCAGCGACATGACCCTGGAGCTGAGAGATGTGTCGGTCCACTTCGGGGCCGTGGCGGCCCTGCAGAACGTCAGCCTGGGAGTCAGCAGAGGCGAACTGGCGGCAGTGATGGGCCCCAATGGCGCCGGGAAGTCCACCGTGCTAAAGGCCATCATGGGTCTGGCCCCGGTAACCGGCGGGCAGGTCTTCTGGCGCGGGTCTCCTCTTGTGGCAGCTACCCACGAAATTGTCAAGCAGGGGATATCCTTCGTGCCCCAGGGACGCCGAGTGTTCACCCACTTGTCGGTTTCGGAAAACCTGGAACTGGGCTGCCTTTACCTGAACGACCGGGCAGAACAGCAGAGACGTCTGGATTCGGTGCTTGAATTGTTTCCCATTCTCTACGATAAGCGCCGGGATATGGCCAGCCAGATGTCAGGGGGGCAGCAGCAGATGCTGGCTCTCGGGCGGGGTCTCATGGCCAACCCGGAGGCCCTTCTGCTGGACGAACCCACCCTGGGGCTGGCGCCCATCATCGTGAAAGAGGTATTCGAGAAGGTCCACGAAATCAACGAGAAGCTCCAGACCACCATCTTCGTAGTCGAGCACAACATCAAGGGAGTCCTGGACATTGCCAGCCGGGCCTATGTCCTGGACAAAGGGCGTCTGGTCCACAGCGGCACGCCGCGGTCAGTCCAGGAAACCAATATCCTAACCGACGTCTTTCTCGGCCGCCTCGGAGCTGACTCCGAGGAAGAGCCCTAGTCCCTGGTACCTCAAACCGTTAGTACACATTGCCTGCCGATCCACTATGATTTCCGACTTTCTGAACCGCCACGTCGTGGACTTGAGCCACCCACTGGGTCCTTCGGCCCCAATCTGGCCCGGAGACCCCGTTACCGAGTTTGAAACCGTGGCCAGCATGGAGCGGGACGGGTACTTCTTGCGGCGATTCTCCCTGGGCGAGCATACCGGCACCCACGTCAATGCTCCGGCCGGTTTCCATCCCAACGGCGCCAGCATCGACGAATACCCTCCTTCCAGCTTTGTGGTACCAGCCATCGTGATAGACGCGCGGCAGCGGGCGCTGGCCAACCCCGACTATAGATTGGGCGTAAACCTTCTTCTGGAGTGGGAGCGGGAAAACGGCCCCATTCCCGCCCAATGCCTGGCAATCATGCGAACGGGCTGGGAGGAGCTATGGAATGAGCCGGACGCTTACCTGGGTCTGCTGGAGGACGGTTCCCTGCACTTCCCCGGTTTCAGCGCCGAGGCGACGGGCGTGCTGCTGACCCAAAGAGGGGTGGCCGGAATCGGCATTGATACCCACGGGGTTGACGGAGGTCGTGACACCGAATTCTCCATAAACCGACGAGTGCTGGAACAGAAGCGCCTGGTTCTGGAGAACCTCTGCAACCTGGGCCAGCTGCCCCCCACCGGAACCGTGCTGGTCATTGGAGCGCTGCGGCTGGAGGGAGGCAGCGGGTCGCCCGCCTCGGTGCTGGCATTTGTGCCTTGACCGGTGGTTTCATCTGATTACCCGCCTGCCGGGAGACCAGGCCCCTTCGATTGTTGTGCATGCCTTGCCCCGCTTTAGTAAGCGGGGCAGTTTCCGCAGTGGACTGGAGCGGCCTCCGGGGAGAAGAGCGTCCCCGTCCTGGCCCTCCCCGTCAAGGGAAGGGGATAATCTGCAGGGCAATCGCGATATAGAGCAGGGCTATAGGCGGCATAAATCCGACAGGCAAAAGTCAGATCCCCCCGAGCTCTTCGGCGGGCTCGGCATGACATTAGACTTAAACGCGATTGTCCCCGGGCAATCTGGAGACACTGCTCTGGAGGCGATTCTCCAGTTTCCCTGTCTGGCACCGCTGGCGTCATAACCGGGTGGGTTCAAGCATGAGCATATGGCGGCGCGGATATTCTTGCGGTGTTCCGCCCGCCTCACGGGCTCAAATGCGTCGAGGTCGGCAATTTCTTGCCGACCTCGAGAGGTACCGGTGGGCAATTAGCTAGGACTTGCTAGAGCTTTCCCACCCCGGCGCTGGCGCAGTCCTCGTCCTGCTGGCTGGTACCGCCGCCTACGCCGCAGGCGCCCTCGATGGCACCGTTCCGAATTATGGGCACAGCGCCCTGACCCATAATCATCTCGCCACCGGAAGCCGCATTAATCCCGGCTGGCGTGGGCTGGGTTGCCCGTTCCTGCATTTCGCCGCTGTTTCGCCCAAAGGCGGCGGAGGCTACCGCCTTGCCCTGGCACCCGTAAGCGCTGGCCCAGATGGCTCCGTCCATTCGTTTCATGGCGATCAGTCGGCCGCCATTATCCACGACCGCCGCGCTGATCTTGATGTTCAATTCCGCTGCCTGGGCCAGGGCCCCATCTATAATCCGGTTGGCCTCTTCCAGGGTAATCGCCATATTGCACCTCGCTGGCTAAAGATGGCTAATTGTAGCCCAAGGCATGGGGACTGCCAACCAATGGTTGGAAGGCGAAAAGCCAAAGGCGCGGTGGGTGTCGAAATCCAGCAAGAGCGAGGGCAGAAAGTGATATACTTTTCGAGGTCAAGACGAGAAGACGCTAAGTATTGAGTGGCAAATGCTGACCAAACGAATCATACCCTGCCTGGATGTGGACGCGGGGCGAGTGGTCAAGGGTACCAGCTTCGTCAATATTCGGGACGCGGGCGACCCCGCCGAACTGGCCGCCCTCTACGACCAGGAGGGTGGAGATGAACTGGTGTTTCTGGACATCACCGCCAGCGCCGACTCCCGCGATACCATGGTTGACGTGGTGCAGCGGGTATCGGAGCAGGTCTTTATCCCCCTGACCGTCGGGGGAGGCATCCGTACCCTGGAAGACATGCGCCGGATGCTGAACGCGGGCGCCGACAAGGTCTCCATCAATACTGCCGCCATCACCAACCGCGAGGTTATCGGCAACGGAGCGGCCCAGTTCGGCAGCCAGTGCATTGTCGTAGCCATTGACGCCAAGAGAGTGTACGCCGAGGAAATCCTGGGTCGGCAAGAGTCCTCCCACTCGGTTGACCCTTCCATTGCCCTGGACGATACATCGGGCTGGGAGGTCTATACCCACGGGGGGCGCAATCCCACCGGCATAGACGCCGTAAAGTGGGCCATACAGGCGGTGGAGCGGGGGTCCGGGGAAATTCTGCTTACCAGCATGGACGCCGATGGTCAGCTGTCCGGCTACGACCTGGGGCTGACGGCGGCTATTTCGGGGGCAGTCCCGGTACCCGTCATAGCCAGCGGTGGCGCGGGTACCCTGGAGCACCTCTACGACGCCCTGGACCAGGGCCAGGCAGACGCTGTCCTGGCCGCATCAATTTTCCATTATGGGACTTACACCATCTCCCAGGCCAAAGAATACCTGGGGTCAAAGGGTATTCCGGTGCGCCCCATCACAAACTAGAGCCTGGCCTGCAGCATCACCGGACCTGCCAATCCTGCCCACGAGGAGACACAGCAATTCCATGTCCAAGATAACCACGGTTGTATTCGATGCCTTCGGCACCCTTTTCCAGGACAGCCCCGACCACTGGGACGCAGCCATGGGAGCCATAATAAGGGAGCAGGACCTCAACGTATCGGTGGACACCCTGAACGAGGCCTGGCTGGACGCCTGCGTCCCCTTTCGTACAACTCGAAGCGATTCCCAATATCCCTTTCAGTCTTACACCACGGCATGGCGGGACGCCTTCGCGGAGGCCTTTCGCGCCCTGGGGCTGGAGGGCGATGCCGACGCAGCCTCCCATTACTGGATCAGCAACATGGGAGAGCGGGACCCCTACCCCGAGACCCGGGAAGCGCTGGAGGCGCTGTCCGAAAAATATCGCGTGGTGGTCCTTTCCAACGCCGACGATTGCTTTCTCGACCCCGTGCTGGACCGGCTGGCCTTCCCCTTTGCCGCCACCATGTCCTCGGAGGGCGGGCAATCCTACAAGCCCAATCCTCAGCTGTTTCATACCCTGCTGAACCGAATCGGGGTCCAGCCGGAAGAGGCGGTTTACGTGGGAGACCGGCAACTGGAGGACATCAAGGGCGCGCGCGAGGCCGGGCTGGGCGCCGTCTGGATCAACCGCGCCGGCACGGAACCCGACCCCGACCTCCCCACCCCGGACTACCAGATAGCCAGCCTTCTTGACCTGGCGGCCGTCCTGGAAGAATAGCGGTCATATAGGGTCAGGTTGCCATCAACGCAACGATTTCCTCAACCAACCCTGCACGAGGTAAACAGCAATGAAAATCAAGCTGAACGAAAAAGGCCTGGTTCCGGCCATTGCCCAGGACATCAATACCGGCGAGGTGCTGATGCTGGGCTACATGAACCCCGGGTCGCTGAAGCGCACGGTGGAAGGCGAGCAGGTGTGGTTCTACAGCCGCAGCCGGGAGGACCTGTGGCACAAAGGGGAGGTTTCGGGCAATTACCTGAACCTGCGCGAAGCCTACGTTGATTGTGACGCCGACACCATATTGCTTAAGGTTGAACCAGACGGCCCCGCCTGCCACACCGGCGAGGTTTCCTGCTTTTACACCAGCATGGAGGATCTACCTGAAGACTATGAAGTCATCGAGTCAGGTTCGGGAATTCTGGATGAACTTTTCGCGTTGATCCAGGACCGCCAGCGGGAGCAACCTGAAGGAAGCTACACCGTCCGCCTGCTGCAGGAAGGCGTGGCCAGGGTGGCCCAAAAGGTAATTGAGGAAGCGGGCGAGTCGGCCCTGGCGGCTGTCCAGGATGACCGGGAGAGCCTGGCGGGTGAAGTGGCCGACCTGCTCTACCATACCCTGGTCTTGCTGGCAGCCAGCGGTTCCCGCCCCCAGGAAGTGTGGGACGCGCTAAGGGAACGCCGAGGCTAATCCGGCTTTTTCAGGCGGCCTGATTGATGGTTTCTCCAGACTGATATACCCGCCAGCCGCCCCGTCGGTACACGGTTGCCTTGCCGTGACCAATTACCTTCCACTCGCCCGGGAGACCCAGGCAAGCGGTCTGGGCGTCGATTCCAAATACAACAAGGCTGTCCGACAGGTGTTCCTCGATCAGCGGGGCCACTTCCGCGGGATTGCTGCGCTCGTGGTGGGAGAGGACGCATATCCCCGGGGCGATTCCCAGTCCGGTCACCCACTCGTCTGCCCTGGGGCGCCGCATTACCGATCCCATAACCATTGCCCCCGCGCTGGAACCCGCCAGTATCGCTCCCTCTTCCCTGGCTTTGCCTATGGCATCCAGTAATCGGGAGTCCTGCAGGGTTTCCAGGAGGTGATTGGGGTTGCCGCCGGTAAAGTAGATTACATCAGCTCCGGCAAGCCTCTGCACCATCTCCACGTCGTTGGCCTGTTCCCGGTCAAGGATCATCAATGGTTGGCCGTTTCCGCCCAGGGCTGAAAAGTGGGTAACCCCATCGTGGGCGGCTTTGACCGGACCGTTCACGGCAGCCGTGGGAAGAACAACCACCCGGGCGGAGTTCTTCCCGGTAGCGGCCATAATCTCCTGGTCCATCTCCCCGCAATAGCGGCGAAATTCATCCCCTCCGACCAGCGCAATCGGTGCAGCCATGACTCCCTCCACCCACTCGGGGTTGCAAATGCATCGCAGGCAATTCTATCAAATTTCCGGCCCGTGGGACGTAAAGCGATCCGTCGCTTCAGCCCGCCGGCCAGGCCCAGGCATCCTCCCGCCGTGCCGTCGGGGCAAAGACCTTGCTTCCCCTGGTGGCGCAGGTTTCCGCCACCTCAGGCCCTGCATTTAACGAGCCGCCTGCCTGTGCTAAACTCAAGCCAAACCTGCAAAGTCAACCGGTAAACCTGCGGGAATACAATGGGCCCGCAGGGATCGGACCAGGAAACGGAGGCGATAATGGCGGATATAGTTCTGGGACTGGGGTCTTCCCACAGCCCGCAACTCAGCACCCCCTCGGAAATGTGGCTGACGTATGGTGAGGGCGACAAGCGCCACCAGGAATTGTGGGCCGCAGACGGCAAGCCATATTCCTTCGAAGAGCTGATGTCCACGGTGGACCGGTCGGCAATCGAAAAGGAACTGGCCGCCGACACCATGGAAACCCGTTACCAGGCGTGCCAGCAGGGCATAGCCACCCTGGGTTCAACCCTGCAAGATACGTCTCCCGACATAGTGGTGATGATCGGCGACGACCAGCTTGAACTGTTCAATGAGGGCAACATGCCGGCCATGCTGGTGTACTGGGGCGATACAATACGCAATGTTCCCATCACCATACCGGAAGCTGCGCCCGCTTTCCGGAAGGCCAACGCGTGGGGCTGGTTCGCCGACCGCGAAATTGATTACCCGATCGCCGCCGACCTGGGCCGCCACATCATTGAATACCTGGTGGACCGGAGGTTCGATGTCTCCCATTCAAGGCGATTGCCCGAAGGCCAGGGCATGGGCCACGCCTTCGGATACCTGTACCAGCGCATACTGCGTCAAGAGCCCATTCCTGCCCTTCCCATAATGGTCAACACCTACTATCCCCCCAACCAGGTTACTCCCCAGCGGTGCTACGAGCTGGGGCAGGCCGTCCGCGCCGCGGTGCAGGAATGGAAGAGCGACGCCCGGGTGGCCGTCGTGGCCTCCGGTGGTTTGAGCCATTTCGTCATAGACGAGGACCTGGACCACCAGGTCTTGAAGGCAATGGAGAACCGGGACGCCGGGGCGCTGGCCTCCATACCCCGTGACAAGCTGAACTCAGGGAACTCGGAAATCCGCAACTGGATTGCAGTTGCGGGCGCCGTCGAGCACCTGGACATGCAGCTTGTGGACTATGTGCCCTGCTACCGTTCGCCAGCGGGGACCGGTTGTGCCATGGGCTTCGCCCAGTGGACCTAGCCAGAGCCCGAACGCTGCCGTGGGGAGGCATTGCGCCTGTAGTCGTGGCCACACTGCTGGTCCTGAACACAGGGTGCGGCCCCTCCGATGAGGAGGTAACCCGGGCGGCGGAAGAGTCCATTTCCAGCATTGCCGCGATTGCGGTGGCGAACCTCAAGTGCTCGGTGGATGAGGTGTTTTCCGGTGGCGGAGATGCCTCCAGGGTAATGGAGGCCAACGCAGCCAGGATGGAAGACCTGACGGACTCGCTGCAGAACAACCCGGACGCCAGCAACAGCGACAAAATGCGAGCCATAGATGAAATGAACGACCTGTACGAGAGTTGGAGCGACGACCTGGACAGGATTGGGTGTGAACTCCCCGGCTCCCGGCCTGGTGACGCAAGCTAGAGTCAACAGCTGCGATACGAACATTGCCCAGGAGGAATGACATGCTTTCCCACGCCGACAATGAGATTCTTACCCGCACCGACCAGGGCACTCCTATGGGCGAGGTTATGCGCTGCTATTGGATGCCGGCCCTGCTGTCGTCGGAGCTTCCCGGGCCTGACTGTCCCCCCACAAGGGTGCGACTGCTGGGAGAGGACCTGGTGGCCTTTCGCGACACCAGCGGCCGGGTGGGGTTGCTGGACGAATTCTGCCCCCACCGGCTGGCGTCCCTGTTCCTGGGGCGCAACGAGGAGTGCGGCCTGCGCTGCGTTTATCACGGTTGGAAGTTCGACGTGGACGGCAACTGCCTGGACATGATGAATGAACCGCCGGGCAGCGACTTTCCTACCAAGGTCCGAATCAAGTCCTATCCCACGCTGGAGCAGGGCGGCGTGGTCTGGGCATACATGGGAGAGGAGGGCAGCCAGCCGCCCCCGCCGCCAAACTTCGAGTGGGCAACGGTACCCGCAACCCACAGCCATATCTCCAAGAACTGGCAGACGTGCAACTGGCTTCAGGCACTGGAGGGCGGCATAGACACCGCCCACGCCCCCATTCTCCACCGTACCATTACCACCGACACCGACAAGGCCGGGATCGGCATCAACACCGACTTCGTTACCGGAGGCGCCCCCTCCCTTGAGGTGGATGTTACCGACTACGGCTACCGTTACGTGGGAATCCGGGACCTGGGGGAACGGGGCAACTTCGTACGGGCCTACCAGTACATATTGCCCTTCCACCAGGCTCGACCCCGGCAGTCCGCCTACAAGGGCGGGGCCGCCCAGCAGATGATCGCGGGCCACATGTGGGTGCCCATGGACGATTACAACTGCATGATCTACAACTGGGTGTACAGCTTCGGCCCCGAACCCATTACCGACGAGGACTTTGTGGAGATTGAGCGGGGCTACGGCAGGGGGCCCGACGACATGCTGCCCAACTTCCGCAGCAAGGGAAACCGGGAGAACGACTGGCTCATCGACCGCCAGGTGCAGAAGTACGAGACCTTCACCGGCATTAACGGCATTAACGCCCAGGACGTGGCGGTGCAGGAGAGCATGGGCGCTATTGTGGACCGAAGCAGGGAGAACCTGACCCGCAGCGACATGGCCATCATCCAGGCCCGCCGCCTGCTGCTCCAGGCCGCCCAGACGGTGGCCGACGGCGGTCTGCCTCCTGGCGTGGCCCCCACCTACTACAACGCCCGCGCCATCGAGGGCATCCTGCCCAAGGGGTCGGACTGGAAGACCGAGATGCTGGAGCTAATGCACCCCTAGTAGTTCAACCAGATTGTATTGATGGGCTGGGGCTGAACCGTCGTTCCCGCGCAGGCGGGCAACTCGGAGCAACTTGTAAGACGAGTTTCCCACAGGAATGGCGATAGACAAATGCCATCCATCATTTCAATGCAGTTGGACCACTAGACCGCTCCGACGATTGGAAGGGCACTGTTCAGTCATAGCCTGTATATTCCTCGCAACCATGTTCAAGAAATGAAGGAGGGACTGCCATGCCGGCCAGAACGGGAGCGGACTACCTGGAACGCCTGCGGGAGGCCCCACCGGACATTTACCTGGAGGGTCAGCGGATAAAGGACCCCACGGCCCACCCCACCCTGGCCAACGGCGCGCGCACCCTGGCCTCCCTCTACGACCTGCAGCGCCATCCCGAAATCGGGCCCGAGATGACCTTCAAGTCCCCCTCAACCGGGGACGAGGTTGGCCTGTCCTTCATTGTCCCCAGGACTCATGACGACCTGGAACGACGGGGCCGGATGATCCGGCACTGGGCCCGCATTACCCGGGGAATGATGGGCCGCACGCCGGACTTTCTGAACGTGGCCGTAATGTCCATGGCGGCGGCCAGCGAGTTCTGCGGACAGAACCGCCCCGAGTTCAAGCAGAACATCGAGAACTATTTCGAGCACATCAGGGAAAACGACCTGACCCTTACCCATACCCTGGTGAACCTGCAGCGGAGCCGCAACCCCACGGGCACCGCCCTGGAAGACCGGACGGACGTGGCCCTGGCGGTGGTCAAGGAGACCGACGCCGGCATCGTGGTAAACGGGGCCAGGGTCCTGGCCACCCTGGGGCCCCTGTCTGACGAGATCATCGTCTATCCGGCCCGCACCCACCGCCTGCCGGGGAATGCGGGTGAACGCTACGCCTTCGGGTTCGCCCTCCCCTGCAACACCCCGGGGATGAAGTTCATGTGCCGGGAGAGCTTCGACCTGGGGCGCTCCCACTTCGACCATCCCCTGGGCTCCCGGTTTGAGGAAATGGACGCGGTGGTCTTCTTCAACAATGTGCTGGTGCCCTGGGAAAGGGTCTTTCTGCTGGGGGACGTGGAACTGGCCAATACCTGGGCGGAAGCCACCAACCGCAACGCCCACACCGGCCACCAGGTGGTGACCAAGAACGTGGTCAAGTGCGAGTTCATGCTGGGCCTGGCAAACCTGATGACCCGTACCCTGGGCTCCACCCAGCTGCAACAGGTGCAGCAGATGGTGGCCGAAATAATACAGAACCTGGAAATCACCCGGGCCCTGCTCAAGACGGCGGAAGTGGAGGCCAGGGTGGACCAGTGGGGCGTGATGTGCCCGCCCTATATGCCCCTGCTGGTGGCCCGCAGCATGTTCATCCAGATGTACCCCCGCATGGCGGAGATTATGCATTTCCTGGGTTCCAGCAGCCTGATGGCGCTGCCCACGGAGGCCGACCTGAACGGGCCGCTGGGCGAGGACATTCGCCAGTACCTGGACACGGACACCGCCACCGCCGAGGAGCGAGTGCGCCTGTTCCGGCTGGCATGGGACACCTGCTGCAGCTCTTTCGCATCCAGGCAGGTGCTGTACGAGCGGTATTTCGGCGGCGATCACATACGCAACGCGGCGGTGCTTTACAGCCTTTATGACAAGGAACCCGCCACCGCGTGGGTGCAGGAGTTCCTGGAAATGGAGTAAGGGCGGCCGCCCCCGGGAAGCTCTTTAGGGTGTGTAGTCAAAATGCGCCCTCACTTCTGTGAAGTCAGGAATCGTGACTACAGCCGCCGGGGTTCCCGCCTTCGCGGGAACGACGAAAAGGGACGTTGGAAGGCTTGTGACTACAATTTGAAGACAGCCCCTGGCTCCACCGTTTTCCCGCTACATGCAAAGCATTCCGCCGTCAATGGTTACCACCTGTCCCGTGATAAAAGACGAGCGGTCTGACGCCAGCATCAGGCACATGCCGACGATGTCGTCGGCCTCGCCCAGGCGCTTGAGGGCGGTGGCGTTGATGGTGCGGTTGACCTGTTCGTCGTTGCGGGCTTCGCGCCAGCGAGGGGTGTTGATGCTTCCCGGGGCGATGGCGTTGACGTTGATGTTGTGCGGACCCAGTTCCCGCGCCATGGTTGCCGTCAGACCGATGATGCCGGCCTTGGAGGCGGAGTATGCGGCCGAGGTGGGTTCCGCGGAACCCCGCCGTCCCACAATGGAAGCCATGCTCACCACCTTGCCGTAACGGCGTTCCTTCATATGAGGCACCACGGCGCGGAAGCAGTAGAAGCTGCCCTTTACGTTCACATCAAAATTGTGGTCCCAGTCCATGTCGTCCAGTTCCTCCAGGGAACCGGTGAGGTTGGGGCTGACGGCGTTGTTCACCAGGATGTCGATCTTGCCATACTCCTGCAGGGTTCGGGCCACCGCCGCCTCCACCAGGGACTTGTCGCTGACGTCGCAGGGCACGGCAATGGCGTTGCCTCCCCGCTCCCGGATGTCGGTGACCGTTGAGTCGGCCCGTTGCTGGTCCAGTTCGGCAATTGCGATGGAGGAACCCTCTTCAGCAAAGGCCAGGGCAAAGGCCCGACCTATACCGTGCCCCCCTCCGGTAATGAACACCACCTTGTCCGCTAGTCCCAGATCCATTGGCTTTCCTCCTGAGCCGGCCATCTCCGGCTGCACTCTCGTCGCTCATGGCTGTCCCGGTTGGGGCAGGACGGCATTTTACAACAACCGGGGACTCGGGCCAAAACCCTGGCGCGGATAACACAGAGCAATCGCGCTTTAGTTGAATGTCATGCTGAGCAAAGTCGAAGCATCTAAAGTTTATCCCCGGGGCCGCCTTCACTACCAGGCGCCGGCCTGAGGATAAGGATTTTAGGCCCTTCGGCAGGCTCAGAGCGACAAGCTCCTTGCTCGAATCATCACTCTCCATTTAAAACGTGTTTCCCCTTCCCGTAGCGACTATAGGTATGGTAACAACTCTGACTCCTACCTATAATTTAAGGAGAGTCAGGTCTTGGAGAAGTTGGGTTCATCCATCGCGGACAGCTCGATTAAAAGGGTTCACTCAGGTCTATGTGAGGCTGATATGAAAGCGCTGGTGTTGAGAGAGCAAGGCGGCTCGCTGAATCTGGAGGACGTTCCCGTACCCCAGCCCGGAAACGGTGAAGTACTGGTGAGAGTACGCGCCTGCGGCCTGGGCCTCACTCTGGTCTGGAATTTGCGGGGCAGGGGTTTCGGGAGGGGAACAATTCCCGACAAGCTGCCCCGCATCATCGGTCACGAAATTGCCGGCGACGTGGTGGAGACGGGACCGAACGTCGCGTCCTTCAAGGCCGGAGACCGGGTGAACGTATATTTCTACCTGACGTGCGGAAACTGCCGCTGGTGCAATGTGGGCCGCGAGGACCTATGCGACAACCACGCCGGGTACGTGGGCCGCCAGATTGACGGAGGGCTGGCGGAGTACGTGGTCCTGCCGGAAAGGAACCTGTGCCACATTCCCCCGGAAATGGGCTATGTGGACGCCGCGGTAACCGCGGACGCCATTGCCACTCCGGTCCACGTCTTGCGCGAACGGGCCCAGGTACGAGCCCCGGAAACCGTCCTGGTGGTGGGAGCGGGCGGCGGAGTGGGCATCCACATGGTCCAGATGGCAAAGGTGCTGGGAGCGCGGGTATTCGCCGTGGACATTTCCGCCGAGAAACTGGCCTTGGCCAGGGAAGCGGGGGCCGACGAGACGATCAATTCCCGCGAAGTCGGTTTTGACGAGGAGGCCCGGCGCCTTACCGGCGGCCGGGGCGTGGACGTGGTGGTGGAGATGGTGGGCATTGCAGACACAATGCAGGCCAGCCTGGACAGCCTGGGCAAGGGCGGCCGCCTGGTATTTGTGGGGTCTTACGACGGGGAAGCCTCGCTGCCCCTGAATTCCCGCTCCCTCAGCAACGAGTTGGTGCTGACGGGGTCGCGGTATTGCAGCCGCCAGGAGCTCGCCGAGGCGGTGGAACTGGTGGCCCAGGGACGCATCCGCCCCATCGTCACCCGCCTCTGCCAGCTGGAGGAGTCGGAAGAAGTGTTGAACAGCATCGCGGCTATGGAACAACCCGGGCGGGCCTGCGCCGTGCTGCCCTAGCCACGGCGCAGGGGCCCATGCTGGAGCGTTCCTGATTCCGTGTCTTGGCAAACTGGCAGGCAGGGGCACTAATGGCGCGTTCTTTGGAAGCGTTCAGCTTCAGGCGGTGTGGCACAGGCGAAGCGGTCGAAATGTAGCCGGGGCGGGTTTGAAACCCGCCACTACCCGGTATGAACCACCCAAAGGCAACCTTGCCGCCGGATTTCTCTACGTTGACCCGCCCGGTAGCTGGGGGTATCATCCAGGACATCGGGACCAGGCCACCAGAGTATCGCAATCTTCATCCTGGAGGGTAACCATGCGCGGAGGAGATGCCATAGTTCATGCCCTGGAGAAGGAAGGAGTCGAATACATAACCGGATTTGCCGGCGGCGGCGAACAACCCCTCTGGCCTGCCCTCCGCCAATCGTCCACCATCCAGGTGTTTTCGGCCCGGCACGAACGGCAGGGCGTGGAAATAGCCGACGGCTACGCCAGGGCCACCGGCAAGGTTGGCGTGGCCCTTTGCGGCACCGGACCCGGGGCCACCAACACCCTTACGGGCATCGCCGGCGCCTTCGCCGACAACATACCCGTCCTGCTGCTGATGGGACAACACCCCCTGGCCAACATGGGCCGGGAAATCCAGCAGGAAGCCCCCTCCAGCATTTTCGACAGCTTCGTCAAGTGGAAGGGCACCTTTTCCAGGATTGAGGATATCCCCGCCATAATGCGCCGCGCCTTTACCGCTCTGAGGTCCGGCACCCCCGGCCCCGTAGTGCTGGAAATGCCGTCGGACGTGCTGAACTCGGAAGCGCCGGATGAGGTACTGCATTACGAGCCGGTGGGGCCGGGCCGCAAGCCTGCCGCAGACCCGGCGGACGTGGAGCGGGCGGCCGACATCCTGGTTAATGCCAGCTTCCCCATCCTGAACCTGGGAGGGGGAGTCCTGGCCGCCGAGGCTTGGGACGAAGCCAGGGAACTGGCGGAAATGCTGTCTATGCCGGTGGCCACCACCCTGGTGGGCAAAGGCGCCTTTCCCGAAAACCATCCCCTGTCGCTTGGGGGCGGGGTTTACCCCCGCAGCAAATATGCCTCCGGGCAGGCCCTGCACATCAACCGAAAGGCCGACGCGGTGCTGGCCGTGGGCAACTCCTTCCGCCTGCCCAATGGCACCGATGGCCGTCCCATACCGCCCGGCGTGCAGCTTATTCACGTCAATGCGGACCCAGGGGACCTGAACAAGATCTACCCTGCTGACGTACCCATACTCGCCGACGCCAAATTGACCCTGCAGTCCCTGAACCAGGCGGTGCGAGACCGCATCGGACCGGGCGGCGGGGGAATAAAGGAGGAGATAGTCTCCGAAATCCAGCAGGCCAGGGCCAAGTGGCTGGGCGAGTGGAGTCCCGTATTCAACGATACTACGGCGCCGACCAACGGCTACCGCGTCGTCCAGGAACTGATGAAGCTGGTTGACCTGGACCGCACCATCGCGCTTCACGATGCGGGGGGAAGTCGAGGGTACCTTTCTCCCTTCTGGGAAGCCAGGCGGCCCCGGAACTACATAGGCATGGGTGGTATGGCGGCCATGGGCTGGTCCATGGGCGCTACCGTGGGCGCAAAGCTGGGGCGGCAGGACCACCTGGTATTCAACGTCATCGGCGACGCCTCCTTCGGGATGGTGGGGATGGAAATTGAAACCGCGGTCAGGATGGGACTGCCCACCCTCACCGTACTGCTCAACAACGGGGGCACCGGCGGGGGGCTGATGGCTATGGAACGTCCCAACGCCGCGCCGCCGGCCATGGCGGAACTGGGCGGCAACTTCAGCCAGGTGGCGCAGGGACTGGGAGCATACTCCGAACGGGTGGAAAATCCGGAGGAGGTTTCAGCGGCCCTGGCCCGCTGCATCCAGGCCACCGAGTCGGGGCAGGCAGCCCTGTGTGAGGTGATAATCCGGCCGCTGCCCACACCGGAAGCGCCGGATAACTGGTCGTTGTAAACCCGGGGTTCGCCGGTCGGAGCGCCAGGGAATGGGCGGCAGTTCTCCTGATGCAGGGTGTCTGTAAAGCGGCGTCTTCCTTGCATTTCCCGCAATTCCGTTATGTTACCCAAGCCCCGGATATACGGTACTTGCGGTATAAATTACGTAAGAGCAGATTTTGGATGAACAGTCGAGCAGTTCGGGAGCTTGGTCAGTCCGGATTGAAGACAGCCTCCGAACCTGTTCCCACCTGAACCCTCCTAACCTGGACGCACCCTTGACCGGGAGGATGGAAATGGCCTATCAGCCCATTGAAGACTACGGAATCATCGGCAATATGCACACCGTGGCGCTGGTGGGCATGAACGGCTCTATAGACTGGTTTTGCTCACCCAACTTCGACTCGCCCAGCATTTTCGCCGCCATCCTGGACGACAAGAAGGGTGGGCACTTCAAGATCGCGCCGACCTACAAGCACGGCGACCTGACCACCAAGCAGATGTACTGGCCGGAAACCAACGTCCTGGTCACCCGCTTTCTTTCCTCGGAAGGTGTTGGGGAGGTCATCGACTTTATGCCGGTAGGGGACCATCACGACTTCCACCGCCGGAGCGAGCTGATTCGGCGGGTGAACGTGGTCCGAGGCGAAATGAACTTTCGGATGGAGTGTTTTCCGGCCTTCAACTTCGCCCGCAACGACCATGAAATCAGTCTGAACGTCCTGGGTGCGGCGATGATCTCCGAAGGAATCCACATTCAGCTGACCACCAGCCAGCCCCTGGAGCAGGTGGGTAGGGGACTGGTGAGTGAGTTCACTCTCCACGAAGGGCAGACCACTACCTTTGCCCTGGACGACGTGGCCAACAACCGGGGGCCGGTGCTGCCCCTGGACGAAGATGAGAGCGAGCACCTGTTTGCCGGCACGGTGGAATACTGGCGCAACTGGCTTTCCCAGTGCACCTACCGGGGCCGGTGGCGGGAGATGGTACACCGGTCGGCCCTGGTGCTGAAGCTGTTGACCTACGACCCTACCGGCGCCATCGTGGCCGCCCCCACTTGCAGCCTCCCCGAGGATGTGGGCGGTGAGCGGAACTGGGACTACCGCTATACCTGGATCCGGGACGCCGCCTTCACCCTCTACGCCCTGCTGCGGATTGGCTTCACCGAAGAGGCAACCAAGTTCATGAAGTTTATCGAGGCCAGGGCAAGCGAGCTGAATCCCGACGGGTCGCTGCAGGTAATGTACGGTATAGACGGACGGCACGAATTGACGGAGGAAAGCCTTTGGCACCTGGAAGGGTACAAGGGGTCATCACCGGTCCGGATTGGAAACGGAGCCTACGACCAGCTGCAACTTGACATCTACGGCGAACTGATGGACTCGGTGTACATTTACAACCGCCACGCCGAGCCAATTTCCTTTGACTTCTGGCTCCACCTCCGCCGGTTGACCGACTGGGTGGTTGAGAACTGGAAAGAGCAGGACGAGGGAATCTGGGAGGTTCGGGGCGGGCGCAAGCATTTCGTCTATTCGAAGCTGATGTGCTGGGTGGCCATCGACCGGGCCATCCGCCTGGCCGACGGTCGCTCCTTCCCCGCCGACCGGCCCCGCTGGGAAGCGGCGCGGGACGCCATTTACGAGGAGATAATGACCCACGGCTGGAACGAGGAAATCCAGGCCTTTGTCCAGTCTTACGACAGCGATTGCCTGGACGCTTCCTGTCTTCTGATGCCCCTGGTCTTCTTCGTGGCCCCGTCGGACCCGCGCATCCTGAAAACCCTTGAGGCTATCAACCGTTCGCCGGAGAAGGGCGGCCTGGTCTCCAACAGCCTGGTTTACCGCTATAACCTTGAAGAATCGCCCGACGGGCTGAACGGGCACGAGGGAGCCTTCAACATTTGCACTTTCTGGCTGGTGGAGGCAATGAGCCGGGCGGGTCGCTACGATCCCCAGGCGCTGGACCAGGCCAGGCTTATCTTCGAGAAGATGCTCAGCTACGCCAACCACCTGGGTCTGTACGCCGAGGAGACCGGCCACAGCGGCGAGGGGCTGGGCAATTTCCCGCAGGCATTCACGCACCTGGCCCTGATCAGCGCCGCCTGCAACCTGGACCGGGACATCGACACCGCGGGAAAGGTGGACTGGTAACAGGCTTATCCACTAATAGGCACGAATCCTCACTAATTTTCGGCCATAAATCTCATGAGTGTTTATTCGTACCCATACGTGGCTTGAAAGACGCTAATCGATTTTGCGCCGGTCGTCCAGGCGGCGGGCCTTGGGCAGGACGCCTACGCCAGTGAGGGGGGCCAGGCTGTCGGGAGCCACCAGTTCCACCTTGATGCCAACGTTCAGGCGGTCGCGAAAAGTGCGCTCCAGGTCCCGCTGGATGAAATCGTGGTCGGTGGACTCAAGGGTGTGCTCCACCTGCACGGTCATTTCCTCGCGGTTTCCGGCCCGCTCGACGATGCAGTAGTACTCGCCGGTGAGGCCGCTCTTGGTGGCCACAATGGTCCCGACTCCCTCGGGCCAGACGTTGACCCCCCGCAGCTTGACCATGAAATCGGAGCGGCCGTGGATGGGATCTATTTTCTGCATCCAGCTGCCGCACTCGCACTGGCCCTGGGGCCACAGGCGGGTAACGTCCTTGATGTCGTAACGGACAATAGGATAGTTTTCCTTGTAGAGCGCGGTAACTATCATGGTGCCCAGCTCGCCCGGCTCCACCGGTTCGTAGGTATCCGGGTTTACTATCTCCACGATGAAAGCGTCCTCCCAGATGTGGTGGCCGCCGGCGTAGGGACACTCCGAGGAAATAGCCTGCACCTCGTGCATGCCGTAAGTGTCGAAGGCAGGGACTCCCCAGGCCTCCTTGACCAGGTCCGACTTGCCGAAACACTCTATGAGCTTCAGCTTCAGGTCCTTGCCTACTTCCAGCCCCATTTCCCTGGCTACCTGGGACATGTGAATCAGGTACTCGGGGAATCCGATAAGAGCGTTGACCTGCCACTTCTGGGCAATTTCCAGGGCGCGGGAAGTGCGGGTTACGACGCCGGCGCTGGTGGTGACGGGGATGCAGCCCAGCCATTGCCACAGGGCTTCATGGGCGGAGTAGGCGGCGTTGTGCGTGGAATACAGCAGGGTATTCATAACCACGTCGCCGGGCTTGAAGCCGTGCCAGTAGTAGGAGCGGGACCGCAGGATGTTGCCAACTTCCCGGTCCCAGGGGGTATAGAAGGTGGGGCGAGGCTCGCCGGCGGTGCCGCCGCTGGAGTGGATGCGCCAGGGAATCTCCCCGGCCAGCACATCCCGGCCCACGTAGTCGCCGAAGGGCGGGTTGGCGTCCACGCTCTGGCGAATGTCCTCCACCGTGTACATGGGCGCCTTCTTCAGGTCCTCGATGGTCTTGATGTCGCCGGGCTCGACGCCGGCAGCCTTCCACTTGCTCTGGTAGAAGGGGACCTGGTAGGCCCGCGCCACAGCCTCCCGCAGGCGCTTCTCCTGAAGGGCTCGTATCTCCTCGGTGCTCAGCATGAAGACGCCGCGGAAGTAGTCGGGGGCCGGCGGGTATTCCCGCACCAGTTCTTCAAAGTCTATGGACTTGTAGTAAAAGGGTACGTCGTGCAGTTCTGCGTTCTGAAGCACGGGAAACCTCCGTCACACATCAGGATTGGAAGCTGTCAATCAAGAACCGGGATTCCGGGGCAATTCTGACCAAAATCCTTTACTTCACAGGATAGGAGGGTGCAGGTCTGGAGAAGACGCGCTTCTTACCGATGGGCAGTTATTTCTGATTTCTGACTGTTAACTCCAGGTTGTCTAACTCTCCAGCTTCAAAGCCTTAACCGCATTGCCCCGCACGAACTTCTCATACACTTCCGGCTTGATGGTCCGGTGGGCGCCGCCCCAGTCGAAGCCGTTGTCGACGATTTTCTGGTAGTCGTCCAGCCACACCTTGGGGTTGATGGCGGGGTAGTCGCTGCCGAAGACCAGCTTGTCCTGCAGCACCGTGTTCATATACTGGAAGACTATGGGCTGGGTGGCGTAAATGTAGCGAGGCAGCCAGCCGGACAGGTCCATGTAAACGTTCTCGTGCCGCCAGCAAACGGCCAGGCCTTCCTCGGTCCAGGGCCAGCCGAAATGGGTCATAATGATGCGCAGGTCGGGAAAGGCGGTGGCCACGTCGTCCAGCATTACAGGACGGCAGCCATTGATGGTACAACGGGTCATACGGGTGGTGCCGGTATGGACCAGGATGGCGATGTCCAGTTCCACGCACTTAGCGTAGATGTCCCACATCAGGGGCTTGTCGTTGGGGCAGAACTCCTGGTAGGCGGGGTGGAACTTCAGGCCCTTGCAGCCCAGTTCGGTGGCGGCCCGCTCAATCTCGCGCAGGGCCAGAGGACCCATGTGGGGGTCCACTCCGGCGAAGGGAATGAACAGGTCGGGATACTTCTCGGCGTACAGGGCCAGGTAATCGTTGGGCAGGGCCCGCCCCCACTGGTTATAGGACACCATGTTAACGATGACGGCCTTGTCCACCCCCGCTTCCTGGAAGGTCTCGTAGGTCTCGTCGATGGTGATGAACTGCTTACCGTGGTGGGGCGCCTCGGGGCTGCGGCCAAAGAAGTCGTAGTGGGCCTCGGTGTAGGAAGGCCCGTGTCCCAGGCAGGTTTCCTGGGTGAAGGGATGGATATGTATGTCGATGGGCTTGATGTCCGGGGTGGTCATTGACTCCTCCTGCTGGGAACGGGGGAAATTTCCCGCCTATCTTATACTGTTGGCCCTATGGGGGCAAGGGAATAGAGAGGCGGCTCATGCGGTACGGCCGCAGGCATCAACCTTGCCATTGACCACCGTTTGCGCTACTTTATACTTGCCTTACAGTTAGACTCTTCCCAAGTTGGCGTCACCCGAGCGATTGAGGAAACACTATGACTACCGGTTCCCACGAGGAGCGCATTAGCCGGCTGGAGGGCGCCTTTGAGATGTTCGCCACCGTGGTTAACAACATGGTCACACGGGAAGAGCATCAAGCCTCAATAGGCGCGCTGCGCCAGGAAATGCGGGCCGAAATCCAGGCCGCCGAACTGCGGCTCACTCGCTGGATTGTTGGTTCCGCTTTCTCCACGGCTACCCTCGTCATCGCAGTCATCAAGCTCTGGCCCTGACCCCGAGGTTCCCGCGCAGGCGGGAACGACGGATTTGCCCCGACCCAGTTCCCGTCTACGCGGGAAAGACGGTCTTGCCCCAACCCATCAATACAATCCAGTTGAACTACTGGTATGCGAGGGTAGTAAATGACCTCACCATCTATACCCCTGGCCCGGGAAATAGACCGCGTCCCCTCCAGTCGGGTGCCCCTGGATGCCGCCCAGGAAGTCCGCTACCGGCGGCTGGCGGAAGAGGCGGTGATGATCGACGTCCACCAGCATCCCATGATCCTGCCCGAAGACGTCAGCCGTCTGACCGAATACCTGCGCGCCAACATCTACGGCTGGGGCTACGAGGCGGTGCGGCAGGGGGGGTGGACGGCGGTAACCACGGCCAACATGTTCCGGTGCCTGGTAAGCAACCCGGATATGTCCTTTGCCGAGTTCGACGACATTCTCACCGAGGTGGGGTTGATGCTGTCGGACGTGGACCGGCAGGAAGACGTGGTCAGGGTGACGAATGCGGATGATATCGAAGCGGCGCGGCAGCAGGGCAAAATCGGCTTCATGCCCACCCTGGAACACCTGGCCATCGGCAACGACATCAACCGCCTCGACATTCTCTACAGCGCGGGAGTCCGCCTGGCCGGTCTGACCTATAACCGAAAGAATTATATCGGCGACGGGCAGAATGAGCGCAATGCCGGCGGGCTGAGCGAGTTTGGTGTGGAGGTGGTGAAGCGAATGAACCAGCTTGGCATGTGCATTGACGTCTCCCACGCCTCGATCCCCACAGCCATGGACGCCATCGAGTTTTCCGAAGTTCCCATTACCTTCAGCCACAACGCCTCCTACACCCTGCGACCCACCACCCGCACCCGCAGGGACGAGGAACTGGCGGCCTGTGCCCGCAAGGGTGGGCTGATCGCCATCACCGCCGTCCCCAACTCCCTGAGCGACGACCCGAAGCAGGACATTAACTGCGTACTGGACCACTACGACTACATGGTCAACCTGGTGGGCGTGGACCATGTGGCCATCGGTACGGACACCAACGTGGGCGACCACGTGGACTTCCACCACTACGTGCTGAACCGTTCCTACGAGGAACTGCCCGCACCCTACCTGGACGGGCTGGAATCGCCGGCCGACGGCGGGAACATCATCCGGGGACTCATCAGCCGGGGCCACTCGGACCAGGACATATTGAAGATTGTGGGCGGAAATGCGCTGGACTTCTTCCGGCGGGTGATGGGGTAGTCCGCACCCAGCGGGGGCTGCGGTGTATAATGGGCCGACAGCTGGCGGGGCAAGGATACCCCTCACCCCCGGCCCCTCTCCCCGAGGCGAGGGAAGATTGAACCGGGTTACCAAAATCAGAACCGGAGGTATGATTCAGTGAAATTACTGGTAATCAGCGGGGGGCGACACCCCTACGAGGAATCTACTCCCATCCTGAACAGCTTTCTGACCGCCGCGGGCCACGAAGTGACCGTGACCGAAGACGCCTCGGCGCTGGCCAATGCGGAAGAGCTGAACAGCTATGACGCCCTGGTTTTCAACACCCGTCGCGAAAATATTGCCGGTTTCGGCGACTGGGCCCTGGAACCCGCAGAGTGCGAGGGCATGGCCAACTACATCAAGGCAGGCAAGGGCTTCGTCTGCATCCACATATCCACCTGCCTTTCCGCCACCTGGCCTGAGTACCACGAGATAACCGGCGGCGGCTGGATATCGGGAACCAGCTACCATCCGCCCTACGGCGAGTTCACGGTGAACGTCAGCCAGGCCAGCCATCCCGGGGTTGCGGGCGTTTCTGACTTCTCCACCAACGATGAGCTTTACATGGGACTGGCCTACGGCGAGGGCAACGACATCTTCCTGACCGGCGATTCGGAAGAGGGCACCTGGCCCTGGGGACCGGACCGCGCCCCCACCTTCATGGCCGGCGGGACTTACCCCTTGGCCTGGACCCGCAGCTACGGCGACGGCAAGGTCTTCGTGCTGCTGCTGGGACATGACGGCCGCAGCTTTGAGACACCGGAGTTCCAGAAGATCGTGCTGAACGGGGTTGACTGGGCGACGGCCTAGATGTCACACCCTGGATTAACGGGCTGGCTGTATATTACTGCTGGCTGGACAAACCAAAGGGCCGGGGCAGCTACCCCGGCCCTTTCACTTTCAGGGACTCGTCAAAGTTGGTGGCCTTCCCCCTGGCAACCCTGGAAGGTCCGGCTAATACCCCTGGAAACTTCGGGTGAAGAGCAGCGCCGTTTCCAGCGGCCCGTCAATTTCCAGTTGGACGGGGACCGAGCCGGAGCTAATGTCCAGCCGCCCGTAAACCAGCAACACGTAGGCGCTGGTATTGGCGCGGAAAGTAACGTCTGGGGCCGCGTTTCCCGCCGGTTCAATGCGGAAAGAATTCCCCTCCAGCACCACATCCTCGCTAAAGGCGTTGGGCCCCGAAACCTCGAAACGGAAGCGGGCGTTGGCGCCGCCCTCCAGGGAAACGAAGCAGACACCCAGCCAGCGGTGGGCAACGGTGGCTACTTCCTGCGCCCCGGCCTCGGAAATTTCGGCGGCCGGGTCGAAGGCAGAACGAATGTCCCAGCCGTGGATGGCAATCTCCTGGATACGGCGGGTGATGTTCTCGTGCACGGGGATGATGCCCCGGCGGTGGAAGGAGGGCTTCTCCCAGTCCTCGGGGCGCAGCGCCAGGGCAGTCGCCACCAGCCGGTCTGACCCTTCCCGATATGCCTGGACCAGTTCGGCGGCCTCCTTGCCCGCGCTGAATGCCCTGGCGCGGTCCGCGGTGCTTTCCGAGGCGCGGTCGCCGGCATCCAGCAGCCGCTGGCCTTCCGGCGGCGACGGGTCGTCGCCCTGGGCGCGGGTCAGCGCCAGGGAAGAGCCCTGGGAACCCTGGGCGATATGGGCCGCCGCGTCGGCTACCGTCCAGGCCGAGCAGGCGCTTTGCCGTCCCCAGCCCTGGGTGTCCAGGCCGGCCAGGAAATCGGCCAGGGCGTCGGCCTCGGTTCGAAGCAGGGCAATAGTCTTTTCCATGTCTGGTGCAGTGGGTCCGGAAACCATGTTTCCTCCTTCAGTTCAGGTGCAGGCGCAGAGAACCCTCGATGACCTGCGGCGCCGGGGGATCGTCATGAACCTCAACCAACCCCGGAAGCGCGGTACAAGCTGCCGTCAGCAGTCGTCACATACAGGTCGGCAGAACCGGCGCCGCCAAAGGCGCAATTGGTTGGTTCCTGGGGCAAGGGCTGGGATTGCAGAATGCGCCCTTGCGGCGTGATTACATAGACCATGGGGCCAGGGCCCGCTTCCCCTCCTCCGGCCACCGCTACGATATTGCCGTCTCCGTCCAGGCACATGCCATAGATACCGCGGTGGAAACCGCCACGGCCCGGACCTCCGTCCCGGCCAAAGGTGTGGAGCAAATGGTACTGGCCCACCGAGCCATCTTCGAGGATGGGGTAGGCGCGCAGCTCCCGGGGACCGTCGGGGGCTTCGCTGCTTTCCGCCAGGTAGAGGGTGGACTCGTCCGGCGACAGCAGGAGGGCCATGGGAGAATCGGTGTCGTAGGTGACGCGGGTAATGGGCGCGTCCAGGATTGGGGCTTCCAGCCGCAGGACCGAGGCGTGGTCCAGCTTGTCGTGGATTTGGGGATTCATGGCTTCCCGCAAGTCGCCGTGAGGGTCGCAGAACCAGATGCGGTCCCGGCTGTCCACCACCAGGTCCCTGGGCTGGTTGTGGTAGATGCCGTCCAGCTTGTGGGCCAGGGGCGAGGTGCTGCCGTCAGCGTTAAACCGCACCAGCCTGCGGCCGCCGCTCTGGGCCCCGTAAAGCTCACCGGAGCGGGAGAAGGCCAGGCCCATGGTGCGGTTGGTCCAGCGGCGGAAGTCGGTTACATCGCCGGTCGCCGGGTCGTAGCGAAGGATACGGTTATTGGCGACGTTAAAGGGGAAAGTAAGCTGGGTAAACAGCAGCGCTTCCCCGTCCCAAACGGGGCCGTCGGTAGGGCTGCCGTAAGGGCCGGCAACCCGTTGAAAGTCCCAGGTCACTATTGATTTCTCCAGGCGGCAGGATGGGTGGGATTTTAGGTTGGGGCAGGTGGGGTGTCAAGAACGGGGGCAGGCTCGGACAGGGCCTTTAGGCAATCCGGGTAGAGTCTGTTCCTTCGTTCGTCCTGGCACTTTCGAAAACCCCTGCGGCAGTGGTTTGACCAGCCTGTGCTGCGCCTGCCGGGGCGCCAAAGACGACCGGACTTCGGAAATATTCCTTCACTAACTGAACCACCATTGGCAGGGGCTTCCGCCCAGTTGCTAATTCCCAAAGCCAATGCTAATCTGCCCGAAAATCATCAATCAGGAAGGGTAATTGATATGGCAGACAAGCGAATTGGCGTTGCGGCCATGGGCGGTGACAGCCGGACCGTGGTGGCGCGTATCCAGCACCTGGAAGAACTGGGAATTGAAGCGGCGTGGCTGACCTCGGGCGGGGCGGGGCCCGACGCGCTGACCACATTTGCGGCGGCGGCGGCCGTCACCGACCGCATCCTGATGGGCACCAGCATCATCCCCACCTACCCCCGCCACCCGATAGTGGCAGTGGCCCAGACCCAGGTGGTGGCGCAGATGGCCCCTGGGCGGTTCCGGCTGGGACTTGGGCCCAGCCACAAGGTGAGCATTGAACCCATGTTCGGCATTGAGCACAACGCGCCGCTTACCAACCTGCGCGAATACATCCAGGTGGTCAAACAATTGCTGTGGGAAGGACAGGTGGACTATGACGGAACCCAGTACCACGGCCACGGTTCCCTGCCCGGGGCGCCGGCGCCGGACGTGCCGGTGATGGCCTCGGCCCTGCGCCGCCGTTCTTTCCGGTTGTGTGGCGAGGTGGCCGACGGCGCCATAAGCTGGGTGTGCCCGGGCCAGTACCTGCGGGACGTGGCACTGCCGGAGATGCAGCGAGGAGCCGCAATTGGCGGACGTGATGTGCCGCCGCTGATCGCCCACGCGCCGGTGTGTGTCCACGAGAACGCCGAGGAAGTGCGGGAGGCGGCCCGCTCCCAACTGGCCAACTACCCCCGTTCGCCCTTTTACCAGGAAATGTTTGCCGCCTCGGGCCATCCGGAGGCGCGGGAAAGCGCGTGGAGCGACGGGATGATTGAGGACGTGGTGCTGTCTGGAGACGAGGAAACGGTGGCAGGACGCCTGCGAGAACTGTTCGACTGGGGAGCTACGGAGATTCTGGCCCACCCAATTTCGGCGGGCGGCGACTCCCAGGCATCAGTGGAGCGAAGCCTGAATTTGATTGCAACGGTGGGTCAGGGCCTCTAGGCACGGACTTCAAAGATGGATGGAGAGGATTTTTCCCGACTTGTGAAATCCTCTCAATCCATGCAAACGCTGACCGACTAAATCTTGGCTTTGGCCGCCTCCCGCTTGCCTTCTTCCGTCAGTTCCCAGGCGTCACCGTCGGCGTTTACCCGTACCAGACCAAAGTTGACCAGGGTCTGGCGAGCAACCTCGGCGGAGGTGCGCCATGCGACGGTTCCGGTTTCGCCAACCTCAAAGTCCCCTTCCTTGAAATAGCCGCCGATCAGGGTCTCAACACCCTGAAAGACAGCTTCAGTGGGCCCCCTTCCACCCAGGTCGAACAGGACCTCCAGTATGGGAAGTTCAAACTCGCCCTCCGGGGTTGTTCCAGGAGACCGGTGGGTCTGGACCGTACCGACCGCGCCGTTGCCCGGGGAGAGCGGTCTTGGAACCTCTTCTTTAGCTTCGGCGCCGCTCTCATGACCGGAGCCGTTTTGCTGCGGGCCCGTTTCCTGCCGGTCCGCATAAACCTGGTGGGCGCGATCAATTGCCCGGACCCGTCCGCTGACCAGGAGTTCCTGGCGCTCGGCGGCCCAGCGGTTGGACGCTGCGACGCTGCGGATGGAGCCCTGGAAATGGGGCATCACGTAGCGGGCCAGTAGCTCAAAGCTCTTCAGCATCTTGTCTCGAGGGGCCCAGTCAATAGTCTGGACCAGGAAGCCGCCGTAACCCCCGCTCTGCTCGGCCAACCGGTTCAGGCCCTCAATGCAGTCGTCGGGCGTGCCGATAATCCAGGAACCGTTGTCGCGCATGAATTCTGCAACGTCTTCCAGGGGACCGTCGAAGGCCGCCTTCCGCCCGTTGGTGCCCTCGGAGTATTCGCGGAGATAGCGGCCCGCGCCGACTTTGACCTCTTCCAGCGCCTGGTCGCGGTCTTCGGCCAGGTAGCAGGGGACGGACAGCCGCCACTCATGCCGGTCCACCGTTTGCCCATGCTCTGCCGCTGAAGTTTCGGCAATTTCCCACAAAGCGCCCAGGTTAGACGGGCCGGCCGAGGGGTCACGGGGCACGGTTATGGTCAGCACCGATGCGCCGTACTTTCCGGCCATGGCCACGCCGGCCGGCGACTGAACCGACGCCACCGACAGGGGCATATAGGGCCGCTGGTAGGGTTTGAGCTGCAGCATTGCTTCCCGCAGCTCGAACCAGTCGCTCTTGTAGGTTATCGGTTCGTCTTCAGTAAAGAGGCGCAGGATGATGCCCATGGCCTCGTCCATCTTTTCCCGCTGGGTGGTGGGGTCAATCCCCATCATGTAGGCGTCGCCGGGCAGCGCTCCCGGGCCAACTCCCAGCATGACCCGCCCGTGGGTCATGTGGTCAAGCTGCACCATGCGGTTGGCCACCATAAAGGGATGGTGATACGGGAGGCTGATTACCCCGGTACCCAGCTTGATGTGCTTGGTGCGCTCCGCAGCGGCGGCAATAAATAACTCGGGTGACGAGATGGTTTCCCAACCCGCGCTGTGGTGCTCGCCAATCCAGGCTTCGTCATAGCCCAGGTAATCCAGCCACTCGATCAGTTCCATGTCCCGGTCCATAGCCAGGGTGGGGTTCTCGCCAACCCGGTGGAAGGGGCCCAGGAATATCCCAAATTTCATGCGGTCGGGCAGGTTCAGGCTCATTGCGGCGCCTCCTTGTTTTCTATGGTGCAGAACAGCATAGGAGAGTCTGGATTTGGGGGGGATATTAGCTGCCAGATACAGGTAGTTGAATTTTACAGCCCGGCTATCGTTCCGTCCACGTAGAGAATCTGCAGGGCCGTTAGCACGCTGCCCAGCAACTGTTCCTGCTGGGCGGGTTCCGCTTCCGAAGCCAAGGCGGTCAATATCTGCCGGACGGTGGTCTGTCCGTCAACCATGGTTGCCAGGCGCGCCACCAGGTTGCTGCAGGGCAAGCCCTCCGGATGGCCGTCGGTTACCAGCACGTAACCCCACTCGAATACTCCATCTCCTGGCACGGGCTTGCGCTCCACCCGTACTCCGGGACCCAGCTGAGGCGCTGAGTCCAGAATCCGCGGCGGCTGACCGTTGCGCGGCTCAAGAAGGCCCTGGACTTCAGACTGCCGTCTAATGCGGTCCTCCTCGACCGCGCGGACGCTTTCGGCGAATGCCGCTGGCGCCGCCCCTCTTTCCAGCACCATCCGTTCGTAGCCCCGGGGTGGCTGGCCCGCCACCGCCTGGATGAAGGATGCCCGGGGGGACAGTCCCGAATCCGCGCCGTCCTGGTCTTCCAGAATTCGCCTTGCCTCCCAGAAGTAGGAATCCACCGTGCGATTGCTGGAATAGAAGAGCCGCACCATTTCGCGAAAGTGGTGGTACTCCTTCATGTACAGTTCCCCGTAAACCTGGGCAGCGGCGGTACCCATTTCGGGATTGCGCAAAGCAGTGGTGGCATAGGCCGCAGCCAGGACGCCCGACATCAGGGCCAGGTGAACGCCGGAAGAGAAAAGGGGATCTATGAAACAGGCGGCATCGCCGGCCAGCACGTAGCCATCGCCGGCGATATTGTCGCAGGCATAGGACCAGTCCTTGACGATGAAGGGGCCCGACACCTTCAGGGCATTCCTCAACATTCCCGCAGTGTGAGGGGCCTGCGCCAGTTGGTCCTCCAGGAAGCGTTCCAGCCCCAGTTCCCTGACCCGTTCCTCCCCAATTCGCTGATCTACTACCGCCCCCACGCTGGCCTGGCCCGTGTGCAGCGGAATGGTCCACAACCAGCCGTGGGCAAATGACTCGATGAAGATGTTGGTGTCTGCCGGCGGGGGCAGGCGTTCCGCGCCCTGGTAGTAGGCGTAAACGGCCAGGTTACGGAAGGACTCGTCCCACCGTCGAAGATCCAGCTGCCTTCCCAGCAGTCCGTTTTGACCGGAGGCGTCAACAACGAAACGGGCGGGAATCAGGCGCTCGATGCCATTGTGGTCCAGGCAGCGTACGACGGGGGCCGAGGCATCTGTGCGGGGGGAATGCTGGCTGGCGACGTCTTCAGGATTAAGGCTTTCGCCGGAGTGAGGGGCTTGGGGCGCTAGCACGATCTCCGTGGCCCTCCAGCCCTGGCGCACTTCCACGCCGTTGGAGGCCGCGTTGTCCAGCAGCAGGTGGTCGAAGGTGGGGCGCCAGACCTGGTAGGAATGGGGATTTCGGCGGTTGGTCTCGCCAAAAAACCAGCTCCAGGGTTCCCGGTCTCGTCCCCACACCATGGTGGCCCCCAGCTTTTTTACGAAGCCCTGGGCCTCCACTGCGGGAAGGACTCCCAGCTCTTCCAGGATGGGAATGCTGGCCGGAAGCAGGGATTCCCCCACATGCTCGCGGGGGAAGAGCTCTCGTTCCAGCAGCAGCACCTGCCAGCCCTGGCGTGCCAGCATGGTTGCAGCGGCGCTGCCCGCGGGCCCGCCACCGATGACAAGCACGTCTGTGGAGAATTCAGCAGACATTTATCCGGTAACCCTGAGCTGGAATTTGCGATATGGTGGGAATCGGCAAGGGCGGGTTCTCAACCCGCCCCTGAATTACCTGGCAACGTGAGGGGAGCGAGGCTAATCATCGGCAGTGGGGGCTGCGGCCTCCTCCTTGGTAAGGTCCTTCCCCGTGGCTGGATCCACCTCAAAGGGGCCCGGCAGTTCCAGCTCCTTGGCTATTTCCTTAACCGCGGGAATTACTTCCTGCCCCATCAGGCGAAGGCTGCGCATGGCGTCGTCGTGGGTCATGGCGCCGTCGCCATCCCAGAAGAAGATGCTGCCGGGTCGGATGTATTCCAGGACGTGGCGAATCCTCTTGATTACCGTATCCGGTGTACCGGTGATAATGGTGTAGTCTTCAATCTGCTGCTCGTAGGGCCTTCCCAGCACTCCGGCCACGCCGCCGGTACCGCCCCGGGCTGCCGTCGCCACCGCCTGGGTGGGAAGGACACGGGTGCGGGAAGTCAGGCCGGGCAGATTTACCAGGGCGGGATTAACCGTACCCTCGTTGCCGGCCAGGAAGGGGTTGCTGGGGCCCTGCACGTACTTTCGGGCAGTTTCCTCCGCCAGTTCCTCGGTCTCGTCAACGTGAACCTTCCAGAGGTAGCCAATGTTCTGGGGACCAGACTCGTAGCCGTGCTCGGCGGCAGTGTCGTGGTAAAGCTGGAAGGCCAACTTGGTTGGTTCCATTTCCGTGGCCAGCATGATGTAGGGAATGCGCTTTTCCGCCGCCCACATCAGGGAGTCCCGGCTTACCACTCCCGGCAGCCAGATGGGCGGGTGGGGTTCCTGGTAGGGCCGCACCCAGGGGTTGACGTGCCGGTACTGGAAGTGCTTTCCCTCCCAGCGGAAGGGGCCGGGCGTGGTCCAGGCCTTTACTACAAACTCGTGGGCCTCCTGGAACCGCTCCCAGTTATAGGGTGGCGGCGAGTTATGGGCCACGCTCTCTCGTCCCGTCCCTCGGACCCATCCGGAAACCAGGCGACCCCGGGAGATCATGTCAATCATGGAAAGCTGTTCCACCAGCCACAGGGGATCGTCCCAAATGGGGAGAATGTTTCCCAGCAGGACGATCTTTGCCCGGTTGGTCATACGCGCCAGGATGGAAGCCTCCACGTTCATGGCTCCGCCCATGCAGAAGGGGGTGCCGTGATGCTCGTTGAGCATCAGCCCGTCGAAGCCCATTTCCTCGGCGTACATCTTCTCGTCGAGGTATCGGTTGTACAATTCGGCGCCCAGCTTGGCGTCGTAGATTTCGTTGCTGACGGTCAAGTCCATAATGGGCTTGCCAGTGGCGCCGAAGTAGCCGGACCGCTGGTCCTGGTAGGGCCGCTCGGTGAAGTACCCGATAAACATTCCCTTGTACCTCCTGGATTTGGGTGGAGGGTCGGTGGCCTCACCCACACTACTGTGGGGAAGCGAGGCTTGCGCAGGCTAGGCGAAAAACTGCCTGACCAGGCCCAGGAATTCCTCGGCTTTTTCTACGTGGGGCATGTGGCCGCAGTTGTCCAGAACCTCCAGCCGCGAGCCCGGGATGGAATCGTGATAAACCTGGCCGGCGCTGAGGGGAACGAATTCGTCCTCTCTGCCCCACACAATCATTGTGGGCAGGTCCTTAAGGCGCCCCAGCAGGTTAGGCATGCCCGGGTAGTACATGTAGGGCCTCCAGCCCAGGCGGCAGGCTTCCTCGCGGGCGATTTCCCAAGCCTGGGCCTGTTCGGGAGCAGCCAGCTCGGGACATATCTCCCGGAATTCGGCCGTCCCCTCCGGGTCGTGGAAGCACGATGTTATGCAGACTGCCGGGACCGACAGGAACATGTCAAAAATGAAGCCTTCCGGTGGCAGCACGCCCATGGCTCCCACCAGCGCCAGTTTTTTGAACTGACCGGGATCCATCGTGGCCATCTCGGCGGCCAGCCAGCCGCCCATGGACAGGCCGATGGCGTTAACCGAGTTCAGCCCCAGTTCCTCCAGCGCCATCAGGTACCAGCCAGCCAGGTCACGGACGTTCATTATCCAGTCCAGGCGGGGCGTCGGGCCAAAGCCGGGGTGGGACGGAATATAGACTGTGTAGTTCTGGGCCAATTCTTCCTGGTAGCGGAGCGACCCCAGGTGGCCAAACTCATCGTTAAGAATCAGGAGCGGTTCCCCGGAACCGCCTCTCCTCAGGTGGAGGTCAACCCCGGCCACGGGCCGGGTTTCTTCAGTCCATGCAACGGACAGAGACGTCATAAGAACCTCAACTGAATTGCTGGCGGGAGGGTGGTTGGGCAGAGTGTAGCAAAGGCGGCAAGGCAACGCAAACGGGAGGCCTCGTTTGAACGACGCCTCCCGCAACAGTCTCTGAACCGTTTCCCGGCGAATCGGCAGAGCCGAATGGGACCGTGAAATGCCGTAGCCGGAATTACTCCTTGGTCACTCCGGTTATGGTGATGTGGCCCATGATGGAATCGGCCGTGGCCCCGTGCCAGTGGTTCTCGCCGGGCAAGATCTGGACAATATCACCCACAGAGATTTCGTGAGTCTCATTTTCGTTGGCCACTATGCCGTTGCCGTGGACCACCACCAGCAACTGGTCCGTAGCGTGGCGGTGCCAGCCGGTGGTGGCGCCCTTGCCGAAGTTCACCACGCTGCTGCTGAACCACTCGCTGTCTCCGTCGCCCAGCAGGGGCTGGCGGGTGCGGCTCACCTCGCCGCCGGTCCAGCCCTCAATGGGAGTAGCAGTGGCAATGGGTACCTGGTCAATCCTGGAAAGCCTGAACAGTTTCATGGTTGGTTCCTCCTTGCAACTTTGCCCTACAGTTTTGTATAGACCGAAAGAGAATGGCGGGCAGGGTCAGCTAAAGCTCCTCAATCAGAACCTGGCCATCCTGCTTCGCCTGAATGGTTAGCTGACTGCCTGAAAGCAGACGCATCCCGAGCAGAGGAGCGCCTGACGCTTCCAAAATGCGGATAGTCTTTAACTGACCATGCCACAGCACTTGCCCTCTAAAAGTATTTACCGTCCTTTGCAGATTGCCGGCCAGCGAAACATCAAGGCTGCGCATTGGTCTCAAACCCAGTTGTAGGATTAATTCGGGATAGAGTGTCAAGTGCCCGTTGAAGCCTGTGTCCACAACCACTCTCAGAGAATGAAATTCGCCATCACCGTACCTGATTTCAAGAGGGACACGGGCCTGCCCAAGATTATCTACAGTTCCGTTGATCACTTATGGATTGCCTCCCCACCCTATTACAAATGCTGATTCGCAGCCGATTCTGAACAGGTGTCCTTGGCAACCCGGGCGACGTTCCTCAAGTCGTTCTTCTGCAGTGATGTCGTCATCACCTATCTCATAGTCCCCGCTCTCTATATCTATAACAACGAACCTTCCATTATGCTTCGGCTCAACCAGATGCCTGATATCGTTCTCGTAAATCTTGCTTGCCCGCTCTCGGACTTCGTCGGTTGAATATTTTTCCGCGTGCATGGCTCACCTCTCCAGGTTCAGTCCTGACACTCCGCACTTTCGTTGGGTCATTGTTCCAACGTTGCCGGGCCCCCTACACATCCGGGTGCTGCCGGTACCAGTCGTTGGCCTGCTCGTAGGCGTAGGCCGCGTTGAACAGCGTTTGCTCATCCAGGGGTCGGCCCGCCATCTGAAGGCCAATGGGCAGGTTGCCGGAGGTGAACCCGCACGGAACCGAAAGGGCCGGTACGCTGGCCAGGTTGAAGGGCGAGGTAAAACTGCGGCGCCCGGCGTAGCCATCCAGCACTTCCTGCTTGCTGCTGATTCCCGCCCGCTCCGGTATCAGGGACGCGGGAATAGACGAGGTAGGCATAACCAGGATATCCACCTGGTTCAGGGCGTCCAGTATTTCCTGGCGCAGGGCCTGACGGGCTTTGAGGGCCCGTTGGTAAGCCTGGGCCGGAACAATGCTGCCGGCCAGCAGCCTGATGCGGTTGTTATAGTCGTACTCGTCCAGGTGGTTGGCCAGCCCGTCCTGGTGCAGAGATGCCGCGTCAACCATTATGATCAGGCTGGACACGGCCGCCGAGTGTACCATCAGGGGCAGGGATACCTCCTCCACGTCCGCGCCAAGTTCGCCCAGTCGCGCGATGGCCCGTATAACCGCTTCGCCGACTTCAGAGTCAACCGCGCTGGAATAGACCCGTTCCTTGACCACGCCCACCTTCAGTCCCCTTATGTCCTGGGACAGGTTGGCCTGGTAGCTTGGTACCGGAGCGGGGGAAGTGTAAGGGTCTCTTGGGTCGTACCCGGCAATGGCCTCCAAGGTCATTGCGCAGTCGGACACAGTACGGGAAATTGGCCCTGCCGTGTCCATGGACCACGCCGCCGCCTGCATTCCGTACCGGCTGACCCTCCCCCAGGTGGGCCTGATTCCCACCAGTCCGCAAAAGGTGGCCGGGCCCCGTATCGAGCCCCCGGTGTCCTCGCCCAGGGAGGTGGCGCAAAGAAACGCCGCTGTGGCCGCGCCCGAGCCGCTGCTGGAAGTCCCCGGATTCCGGTTCAGGTCCCAGGGGTTGCGGGGACGTCCGTAAGGATGATGGAAGGCATCGCCGCTGGCGAACTCGCTCATGTTCAGCTTGCCCAGGAGGACCGAACCGGCTCCCCTGAGCCTGGCAATGGCGGTGGCGTCTTCGTCGGGTACGTTTTCCGCCAGAATTGAAGACCCGCCCGTGGTGCGGACGCCCTGGGTATTCAGCTGGTCCTTCACCGCCACGGGAATGCCGTGCATCGGACCCCGGTAGTTTCCGGCAGCGATTTCCGCCTCGGCCTGGCGGGCCTCGGCCAGCGCCTCATCGCCCGTTACGGTAATGTACGAGTTTAGCTTGCCATCCACGTCGGCTATCCGTTCCAGGTAGGCCTCGGCAGCCTCCACCGGCGACACTGCCCGGGACTCGATCAGGCCGGCAAGTTCGGTTGCGGAAAGGAAGGGGATCTCTTGCTTGTTCATCGTTCCGGCTCCTTTATGCAGCGTCTGCCGGCGGGCCTGGCAGGATTATGGGCAGGGGCTCAATCTGATCAAGATCGGGCAGGTCAATGTTGTCCAGCGCTTCCAGCACACCGTTAAGGCTGTAGCCAACCTCCGCTACCAGTTCGGGAGGAATGGTCACACCTGCGGCGCGGGCCAGAGTAAGTATTTCCGCTTCCGTAAGGTCTGGCATGGGACCTCCTGCTTCTATGGGGGTATGATGTAGAATACGGCAAACTGCCAGGAGCTGGGACGCCAGGGGGAGTTAAGCCCCATTTTGGCTTCGACTCCCGGGGTTGTCAAACCGGATGCACGCAACAGGAAACGGGCGCTGCCAACCCGACTCCGACGCCGGAATTATGCCGCTCATGTCGCTCTGAGCGTTGGCAGCAGAGGTGAAATGATGGAACATTGGGCCGGGGTAATCATGGCTGCCGGCGCCGGCAGCCGAATGGTTTCCAGGATTCCCAAGCCGCTGCACAAGGTATGTGGCAAGGAAATGGTCCGCTACTCCGTAGAGTTGCTCCAGGGCCTGGGCATTGAGCGCATTCTGGTGGTGGTCTCTCCAGCCACGCGCTCCCCCATCAAGGAAGCGCTGGGGGATAGCGTGGAGTACGTTATTCAGCCCGCCCCCAATGGAACGGGAGATGCGGCTGCCCACGCCGTCGCGGCCTTGCCCAAAGATACGGCCAACCTGGTATTGCTGGGGAGCGATTCGCCCCTGCTGCGCCAAGAATCCCTTCAACAACTGGTGGACCAGCACCAGGCCAGCGGAAGCGCCATGACAATGCTGACCGCCCCGGATATGCTGGCCCCCGACCTGGGGCGGGTGCTGCGGGATGAAGAAGGCCGGATTGTTGACCTGGTTGAGGCCGCCGACTCGGACGAGGACGCCTGGGCTCCGGCCGAGGTAAACGCCGGCGCCTATTGCTTCAGCCGCACCTGGCTGGAAGCGACGCTGCCCAGGATTGCTCCCTCCGCCTCGGGCGAGATTTACCTGACCTGCCTGGTGGGCCTGGCGGCGCAGGATGGAGATGTCGTGGACTCGGTGGCCAGCGAAATGCCCGAGGAGATTTTCGGCGTGAACGACCGGGTCCAGCTGGCCCAGGTGGAAACCGTCATGCGCTGGCAAATCCTCGAAAACCTGATGCGGTCCGGGGTTACGGTGCAGGACCCGGGTTCCGTCTATATCGACGCAGGGGTGGCAATCGGTTGCGATACCGTAATCCGGCCCAACACCAGTGTCGTGGGCAACACCGCCATCGGCGAAGGCTGCGAAATCGGCCCCAACGCAGTAATTCAGGACTCCCGAATTGGCAATGATTGCCGGGTAACGGCGTCAATGCTGGAGGAAGCAATCCTGGAAGACGGCGTTGACGTGGGACCCTTCAGCCACCTGAGGCCCGGGTCCCACCTGGAAACCGGCGTTCACCTGGGCAATTATGTAGAAGTCAAGGAGAGCCGCCTGGGGCGAGGGGTACTGGCGGGCCACTTCAGCTACCTGGGAGACGCCACCGTTGGCGCGGGAACAAACATCGGGGCGGGCACCATCACCTGCAATTTCGACGGCAAGGACAAACACCGCACCAGCATCGGCGAGTCGGCCTTCATCGGCTGCGATACAATGCTGGTGGCGCCGGTGTCTGTGGGGGATGGCGCCGCCACGGGGGCGGGTTCGGTGGTTACCAGGGATGTCCCGAGAAATTTGCTGGCCGTGGGAGTTCCTGCTAGAATTAGGGCAAATAACCAACTAACAGATACGAAAGCGCCTGACTGAAAAAACATTGGATACTGATAGTTTACCTCCATTATTACTAATACTGGCAGGTTCCCTCATCCTCTTCACCTTCCTGAGTGTCGCCGAGCACGCGGGAAGCAATAGTGGCGGCATTCTTCGGGACAATTCGGCCAACCAGCGTGCCTGGTTCCTGATATCCCCCTTCAAGTATGCCTGTATTGTCGCTACAGTCCTTTCCGGATTCTTCCTGCTGCGCCTCTATTTCACCCAGGTTTGGCTGGACGGACTCATCCTGTTCGTGGCCTCGCTGGTTGTCCTGACCCTGATTCACCGGATGGCTTCCGCATTTGCGACCCGGCACCAGGGCGCGGTAGCGCGCCTGTCCAGTCCGTTGCTGTCCGCGCTGCGGCGGAGCGAGAATCGCATGAGCGCCGGTTCATCCGCGTCCGGAAATGGCAACCCGAGGGCCGATTCGGATGGGACCACCGACTCGGAAACACTGAACATCACCGAGGAAGAACTGGTCGGAATGGACCAGCACGACCGGGAGATGCTCCGGTCCATAATTCAGTTGGACAACTCCACTGCCCACGAAGTAATGGTGCCCCGCCTGGACGTGATCGCGCTGGAGATCAATACACCGATTCCCCAGGCAATTGAACCCATCATCCGGAGCGGCCACACCCGCATCCCCGTTTTCGAAGAAAACATCGATCACATCGTCGGCATTATCCATTCACTGGACCTGCTGCAGTTGTTATCGAGGGACGACTGGTCCCAGGCTTCGCTCAAGGACCTGGTCCGCCAGGCCTACTTCATTCCCGAAACCAAGCGCCTGGACGTGCTGCTGGAGGAGTTCCAGCAGAAGGCCGTCCAGATGGCAATAGTGGTGGATGAATACGGCGGCACGGAAGGCATCATAACCCTTGAGGACTTGCTGGAAGAGATCGTCGGGGAAATCGAGGATGAGTTTTCCTGGTCCCAGGAAGAAGAAGTAGTGCTGGAAGAGACCGGCGTCGCCATCGTTAATGCCAGCGTTACCAACGACGTCATCGAGGAAATGTTTGGGGTCAAGCTGGACAATCCCGACGTGGACACTATCGGCGGTTACGTTTACATGACCCTGGGCCGCATGCCCCACGTGGGCGACTTAGTGGAGACCGACGTCCTGGTTATCGAAATCACGTCCATCCTGGGACGCCGCATCCAGAAAGTCCGCATCCAGCGAAAAGAGGGCGCTCCCCTGCAGTAGCCCTCCATCCTGGTGGTCTCTCCCCAGTCCGAACCTGCTTCGAACTTCCAAGCCGTTTTCCATCCATGGTTTCCGGGCGCTGTATCCGAAAGGGCTGCCTCCATACCCATTTGCGAACGACCGGCAGCTCCGGCATTGCGCTGGCAGGAGTTCAGGGCTGGCGAGGTTCCGGCGCCGGCCTGCCCCGTTATACCGGAGAGGCCAGTTTCCAGGAAACTGGCTACCCTTGACCGGTTCCCGGTGTGAGCCCTGCCGGATGCGGGACTGTTCCGGCCAGGCCACCATGACACATCAGCTCAGAACGGTTACTGGCATGGCACGGCTCAAGGATGCCAACGATGAAGGGGTACTTGTGCCGAGCTTGACCGGCATAATTTCGAAGCATTGATGCCAAACAGGAAAAGGGCGGGACCTAAGTCTCCCGCCCTTTCTCATTAACCGCATTGGCTGGGTCCCCGTTTCGGGGCCCGCAGCGACTGAAGCTACAGGTCACTCCTCAAAGCCGAGGGGATTGACCCAGTGCTCCGGGTCGGAAAACCCTGCGGGGTACAGTTCCTGCGCGCCGATCTCGTCAATGGACGGTCGGGCCACGACCTGGGTGTACTTTACGGCGTTACCGGCGCCCCCCGAATTCGCGGTCTCCCCGGCGTCCACGCCGGCGCCTATGGTCGCCACGGCCGCCTGATCGGCTTCCGCATCCGATGCCAGGCCGTAATAGGCGAGGCCCGTAAGCAGCAGGACGCCTGCCAGCGCCGCCACCATCAGGGCGGGCATGTACCTGCCATTCCCCTGGGGTCTTCTGCCTACCAGGGTGTAGTCATAACCAGCTTCCATATAACCTCCAAAAAGGGAAAAGATAGAATGAAAAGAGCTGAGATTAAAACACTGTCACCAATGGGTACTGCCTGACGCCCTCTTTTTTCCCACCTTGAACCACCCTTCCACTCACAGAGCCAGACGGCACCCGACAGGGAAGATGATGCTGGAGGCTTGATCAGCGGGCCCTGGCAGCGTTCATTCCGCCAGGCGTTATCGGCTCATTAAGGTAAATGTCGCCGTTTCTAATCTTTATGTTGAATCCGCAATCTGGATTGATGCAGACCCACGCTTTGTAATGTACCGCAGCCCCCTGTCCGCCGTAATCGGAAAGGGGTACCAGTTGACCCTGTTGGCATTTCATGCACTTGGGCAGAGTATATTCTTCCACTTCGTCACCCCCCAGCCTAACTATTAGGCCGAGTATAGCACTGGGATTTTCTGGCCCTCAAGGGTATATCTACACAACAATTCATGAGTTTGGCTCTGACATTATAGCCGCAAACCGTCTGGCCCACGCCATTAACCGGCCACGAAACAGGGCAGTCGCCTTTTGGTTGTATGTCATCGTGAGCCCTTAGGCAGGCTCGGAATAAACTGCGCCGAAGCATCCAGATTCTATACCTGGAACCAACTTCCTTACCCGCAACTGGGCTAGGGATAAGAGCTTCAGTTCCGTCGGCAGGCCCAGGGCGGCATGACTCCTGCCTGCCGAATTTGTGCCGCCTGTAGCTTCAACCTATCACCCGATTGCCCTGGGCCGCCAAACTGGTCGCCGACAGCCACCGGATTGCCCGATCCCTAACCGCTCCGTCGGGTAGCTTCCTGGAAACGGTCCCTCTCCTTATAGATACGTAGCCGCCCGAGTGACCGGTTCCAATGGAATGCAAAAACGAGGAAGAAGCAATCGCCCCTTCCTCGTTTGCGTTCACACCAGCCATGTTTCGGATTACTCGAGGAAGTCCTTGAGCTTGCGGGAACGGGACGGGTGGCGCAACTTGCGAAGCGCCTTGGCCTCAATCTGCCGGATTCGCTCCCTGGTTACTCCAAACTCCCGTCCGACCTCCTCCAGGGTGCGGCTGCGCCCGTCCTCCAGGCCGAACCGCAGCTGCAAAACCCGGCTTTCCCGGTCGGTCAGGGTTCCCAGCACCTCGGAGACCTGCTCCTTGAGCAACTGGAAGGAGGCGGCGTCGGCCGGAGCGGGGGCCGTGCGGTCCTCGATGAAGTCGCCCAGGTGGGAATCTTCCTCCTCCCCGATGGGAGTTTCCAGGGAGACCGGCTCCTGGGAAATCTTCATGATTTCCTCGACCTTTTCCGGGCCGATTTCCATGGCGGCGCCGATCTCTTCAGGGGTGGGCTCCCGCCCGTACTCCTGGAGCAGGCGGCGGTGCTGCCGCATCAGCTTGTTGATTGTCTCCACCATGTGGACCGGTATGCGAATGGTCCGGGCCTGGTCCGCGATGGCGCGGGTAATGGCCTGCCGGATCCACCACGTGGCGTAGGTGCTGAACTTGTAACCCTTGCGGTAGTCAAACTTTTCCACCGCCCGGATCAGGCCGATGTTGCCCTCCTGGATCATATCCAGCAGGGCCATCCCGCGACCGATATACTTCTTGGCCACGCTGACCACCAGCCGGAGATTGGCCTCCGTCAGGTGGGCCTGGGCCCGGTCGCCGTCGGCCTTGATGTGGTTGAACCGGCTGCGGAACAGCGGTTCGTACTTGGCCAGTTCGGGCATCGACCCGACCTCGCTGAAGGTGGCGTCCAGCTGCAGCAGCGTGCAGTCACCGAGCACGTTCGCCGTTTCCGGAGCGAGAATCCAGCGGTCCAGGGACAGGTTCACCACCTGTCGATAGACCTCGTCCCGCTCCAGGTCCAGGTCCTCCGCCAGGCTGACCAGCATGTCCTCCGACACCTGGGCATCTATGGCATCCGCCAGGACCGGTTCGTGGATCAACTGCGAGAGGGAAGGGTTACGCGGCAGTTCCAGGTAGTCGCTCAAGGCATCTACCAGCGAAGTGGCGCTGACCAGGCGGCGCAGCAAGGCCTCGGACAGTTCCCAGTTACGGCCTGTGTCGTTGAACTCCTTCCGAATTTTCTTGCTGAGCAGGTCGGGGCTCCGCAGCGGGCCCAGGTCCACCTTCTCACCCTTGATGCCAAAGTCGGGACCGCGCCGCTCTTCCAGCACCTCCCGCTCCAGGGTCTGGGTGTACTCTTCGCCCAGCACCTCCTTGCCCAGGGCCAGCAGGTGCTTTTCGCCCTCCAGTTTACGGGCCAATTCCCGCTCATCCTTGGCGGCCAGCAACCCAACCCGACCGATCTCCCGCAGGTACATCCGCACCGGGTCATCCAGCACCTGCAGGCTCTCAGCCTCGGCTTCCCAGTCGGGCTCCTCGTTTTCTTCCTCTTCCTCGATTTCGGCGTCGTTGGGCCCCTCATCCGGTCCGGCCGACTTCAGGGCGTCGGGCCGGCCGTTGGGCCACTGGTCGTCCTGGTCGTCCTGATCGTCAGGCGACTCCACAACCAGCGGGATGGTGGTTACCGCCACCCCCGACCCCTCAACCAGGTCATCCTCATCCTTGACCACAGTGCCAAGAATGCCGAGGAACTTGTCGCTGTCCGACCGTTCTTCACTGATGTCGTACAGGTCATCCTCGGAACTGATGTCCTGGGTAGCCTTGTTTCGCCTTACCATATATTTTCACCTTCCCCGCAATACTTTCTGTGAGTATTGTTTCCTGGAATCCTGATTTTCCTTGATCCTCCTGTTGAGGACCAGGGTTTCTTCAGACGCTTCTTCCGAGATTTCAGCGAGACCTTCGGAGAAGCGAATCTGTTCGGCTGCTTTCAGTTCTTTCAGCTGGCGCTCCTCCAGGCGGGCCAGCACCTTGCGAAGTTCGTCCTTCCTGACCCATGGTTCCATGGGCGGCAGTTTCCTGGTGGCCAGCCGTTCCACATGCTCGCCCAGTTCGGGCAACAGATACCGCTTGGCCTGTTCGGCCAGGCTGTCGTCCGGCAAGAGCATCCCAGGGACCTCCGTCCAGGCCCGGGTCAGCTGCAGGTATATCTCCCGGTTCTCCGGCCGCCGGAAGTACTCAGGCGGCAACCCGCCCAGTCCAGGCAGGTCGTCGGCCAGGTCAGGGAACTGCAGCAACAGGGCCAGGCAATGCTCGTCCAGGGAGTCACGCTCCTCGGCCAGCAGCGCCGAACGGTCAACGCCGTTGCGGCTGGGGAGCCGTTCCTCCGGGCCCCTTCCATTATTCCTGCTCCCGTTGGCGGCTCGGGAGTCTCCCTGCCGCATATTGGGCCGGTTCAGGGTGGCCCGCAAAGTCTCTTCCCGCACCGCCAGGAAGTCGGCCAGTTTCCTCAGATAGCTGTCCTGGAGGATAGGTTCATGGACCGCATAGATGAAGGGGCTGACCCGCTCCACCATGCGCACCTTTCCTTCCGGTGTTGAAGTATCCACCTGGGCCGAAAGGGCCGGCAGCAGGTAATCGAAAAGCGGCGCTCCGTTCCGGACCAGTTCCTCCCACTTTTCCGGCGACTGCCGAATCACCTCGTCCGGATCCTTTCCGTCGGTAAGTATCGCCACCCGGAGATTGAGGTCCTCCTGTCTCTGGGGCGATGACGAGCTACCCGATTGCCAGACCCGGCGGTTCTGGAACACCTGCCAGGATGATTCCAGGCTTCGCAGCGTGGCCTGCTGGCCGGCTGCGTCGGCGTCCAGCGCCATGGTCACCTGCCGGGTAGTCCGCAGAACTTCAGCCACCTGGTGCTCCGTCAGGGCGGTCCCCATGGAAGCCACCACGTTGTCGTAACCGTGCTGGTGGGCCGAAATGGCATCCATGTATCCTTCAACAATTACGATACCCTGCTGACGGGCAGATTCCCGGGCCAGGTACATGCCGTAAAGGGTGCGCCCCTTGTCGAATATCGGGGTGCGCCCGGTGTTCAGGTACTTGGGCATGGAGTCGTCCAGCGCCCGGCTGCCAAAGCCGGCCAGCTCACCCTGGCCGTTGCGAATGGGGATTATCAGCCTGCCCCGGAACGCGTCCACGTGGCCCCCGTCCTGGCGCTGGTAGGCTGCCCCGGCCCGTACCATCATTTCCGGGGAGAACCCGGACTTCCGGAGATGGTTGAACAGGCCCTGACCGTCCCTGGGACTGAGGCCCAGTTCAAACTTGCTTACGGTTTCCTGGTTTATGCCCCGTCCAGCCACGTAGGAACGGGCGTCAACGCCCATGGAAGAGGCAAGGTACTGCTGGAAAAACTCCCGAGCCGCCTCGTTGAGGCGAAACAGGTCCTCCTGCTCCGACTGGCGTTCCCGGGTGGGCAGGGCAACTCCGGCCTGCTGGGCCAGCCGCTGCAGCGCCTCCCGAAACTCCAGGTTTTCAGCCTTCATAATGAAGCCGAAAATATCGCCGCCGGTGGCGCAGGCGCCGAAACAGTGCCACGACTGCCGCTCCTGGTTCACGTAGAAGGAGGGCGTCCGTTCCTGGTGGAAGGGACAGCAGGCCTTGAACGCCCTGCCCGAGTGCTGGAGCGCTACGTAACCGGACACCACATCCAGTATGTCCAGCCGGGCTTTGATGTCGTCAATAACTGCCATATGCTCGAAACTGCCGCCGCTTCCCCTTCACTTATTGACACAGTACACTGAGGGCAGAAATCCGCCCTCCGCGCCGGGCCAGGTACCCGGAAACAATGCCTCGGTTACCGAAATATATACCCAAAAAAGGGCGCAAGAGGGCTATGTTAGGATTTTACCACACCCCATATAAAATTTCAAGCATTTATATGGAATGTTTATATAAGGCATATCCCCATAAAGCCATCTGCCAATGGGGAGAAGTCCAGTCTGCCGCCGCAGGCTATGGAGGAGAAACGGGCAACTTCCTGGCGCGCCGGCCCGCCCCGCCGATTTACCATGCCTCCCTACCCTGCCTCCCTACCCTGCCGGCCAAACGTGCCGGCCAAACGTGCCGGAGGGCAGCCCGGCCGAGGTGGCCGGCCTGGAAGTGTTTCATTTGAGGTGGCATCGCACAGACAAGACGGTCGAAATGGAGTCAGGGCGGGTTTGAAGCCCGCCCTGCCTTTATAAATCACCCAGATCGTAAAACTACGGTTCGCCGCTGGCGATTTGAACTAAAAGGGGACGTCGTCCACGTCCGGTCCGTCCGACCCTTGCAGCAGTACCGAGTTGGCCCCCAGCAGGCTTTCCAGCCGCTGGCGCATCTCATCGCAGTAACCGGTGCTGACCACGGGGAGGTCCATCACCACCCGCCGCCCCTCGGTGTATATCTCCAGGTTGACGCGGTCCTTGCCGGGGTATTCCAGCAACATTGAGATAACCTCTCGCAGAAGATGCGCGTCTTCAATGGGGTCGTCGGATTCGGAAATGCCCAGAAATACGGTGCGGGCGTTGGTCATGCTGGCAGTGGCGGCGGCGCCGCTTCCCGGCCAGTTGCTGCCGCCCCTGCCGTTACCATTCCCATTGCCGTTGGGTCCCGTCCGGTAGGAGCCATTGGCCTGGTGGCGGGTGGACCCATTTCCCCCGTTCCTGCGCGGGGTGCCTGCTGCCGAGCCGTTGCCGTTGTCTGATTGCCCGTTGCCCGGTTTTGCCGGCGCCGAGGTCTCCCTTATCGCCTGGACGGTGGCCTCGGCCACTTCACCGGCAGACGACGCCTGGGGCACAAAGTCCGAGACCTGCTCGCACGCCAGGGAGTACCCGTCGCCCCGCAGCCGCAGCTTTCCGGTAGTTTTGAGCAGCCGGCCGGCAGCCCACATTTCGGCGGTGCGCTCCAGCACGTCAGGCCAGACGATGATCTCAACCTGCCCACCCAGCAGGTCGTAATTGACTACCAGGAACTTCTTCTGTTCCCGGGTATAGCGTTCCGTGACGGAAGCCACGTGGCCCACCAGGGTGTAGGTCAGCCCCTGCATGTCCTCGTCGAGCTGGTCTATGGAGTTGATGCCTTCGCCCACGTCCGCGCCGGCCAGGGCCATCAGGGGATTGTAGGACAGCGATACTCCCAGCAACTCCTTCTCCCAGGCTGCCTTCTCCTCATTGGAAACGTCCAGTGCGTTCAACGATATGCCCGTCATCTGGGGCGCGTTCGCCTGGTCCATGCCTCCGAACAGGCTGGTCTGACCCGAGTTGCGGGTACGGGTTTCAAGCTGGGCGGTGGCCACGATCTGGTCCAGTGCGCTTGCCACCGCCCCCCTGGAGCCCAGGGTGTCGAAAGCTCCCGCCCTGACCAGGCTTTCCAGCGTACGCCTGTTCAGTCCGCTCATGTCGGCCCGCCGGCAGAAGTCGTCAATGGACTCAAAGGGACCGTTTTCCTGCCGCTCCGCAACTAACGGTCTGACCGCCCCTTCTCCGACCGTCTTCACGGCAGCCAGCCCAAACCTCAAGCTGGGAACGGCGCCGCTCTCCTTGTCGATGGTGAAGAACTCTCCCGAGCGGTTAATGTCCGGCAACAGCACCGGTATCTGCAGCTTGGAGCACTCGTTGATGGAGCTGACGATCCGGTCCGTATTGTCCAGGCGGGAATTGAGCACCGAGCACATGTACTCCAGCGGGTAGTGGGCTTTGAAGTAGGCCGTCCAGTACGAAATCAGGGCATAGCTGACGCTGTGGGCCTTGTTGAACGCATAACCGGCGAAGGGTTCGATCAGGTCGAATACCTGGGTTGCCAGCGGCCGGTCGAAGCCCTTGCCCAGGGCCCCGTCGATAAACCGGTCCCGCTCCTCGGCCATCAGGGATGAGATCTTCTTGCCCATGGCCTTGCGCACGGTGTCCGCCTCGCCCAGCGTGTAGCCGGCGAAGCGCTGCAGGATCAGCAACACCTGGTCCTGGTACACAATCACCCCGTAGGTCTCGTCCAGCAATTCCTGCAAGCTGGGGTGGGGGTAGGTAATCGGCGTGCGCCCGTGCTTGGCGTCAATGAAGGTATCGATGTGCTCCATGGGGCCGGGACGATACAGGGCGATCATCGCGGCAATATCACCCAGGTTGGACGGCTTCAATTCCTTGATGTACCGCTGCATCCCGGCGCTTTCCAACTGGAACAGGTCCGTGGTCTTCCCCGATGACAGGAGGTCGAAGGTCTCCTTGTCATCCAGGGCCAGGCGGCTCAGGTCAATCTTTATGCCCTGGGTTTCGTCCAGCAGCTTGGTGGCGCGGTCCAGAATGGTCAGGTTGGTCAGGCCCAGGAAGTCCATCTTCAGCAGGCCCAGCTTGGCCACCGGGTCCATGGAGTACTGGGTCATCAGCACCGGGCTGTTCTCGTCTCCCCGGGTGGGTCGCTGCAATGGGACCGTTTCCGTCAGGGGTTCGTCGGCAATCAGGACTCCGGCGGCGTGGGTGCTGACGTGGTGGACAATGCCCTCCAGGCCCTTGGCGTTGTCCACCAGGTCGTGAACGGCGTTGTCCGCCTCGTAGGTATTAACGAATTCCGGGTTGACCCGCAGGGCATCTTCCAGGGTACGGGACTTAAAGGGGACCATTCGGGCTATCCGGTCCACATCGCCATAGCTCATGCCCAGGCTGCGCCCCACATCTCGCAGGGCAGCCTTGGCCCCCATGGTGCCGAAGGTTATTATCTGGGCCACCCGGTCGCTGCCGTAGCGGTCAATAACGTAGTGCAGCACTTCATCCCGGCGGTCGTCCTGGAAGTCCATGTCGATATCCGGCATTTCCTTCCGTTCCAGGTTCAGGAACCGCTCAAATACCAGGCGGTACTCCAGGGGGTCCACATCGGTAATGCCCAGGCAGTAGAGCGCCACGCTGGCCGCCGCGCTTCCCCTCACGCCGAACATTATCTGGTTGCGATGGACAAAATCGCAGATGTCCCATACGACCAGGAAGTAGTTGCCGAACTGGGTGTGTCGAATCACTTCCAGCTCGTACTTCAGCCGCTCTTCGGCCTCGGGCGTGGGCCTGGGGTAGCGGCGCCGGAAACCCTCCCAGCAGAGCTGCGCCAGGTATTCGTCGGCCGGCATGTCGTTGGGAGTGGGGTACTTGGGCAGGTGGGTCTGCCCAAAGCCCAACTCCACATGGCACATATCAGCTATAAGCTGGGTATTTCGCAGCGCTTCCGGATTATCAGAGAAGAGCGCCTGCATCTCCGCTGGCGTCTTCACGTAGTAGGAGTCGTCCTCCATCCGCAGCCGCTTTTCGTCCCGCACAGTGGTGTTGGTCTGGATGCAGATATACAGGTCCTGGTAGGGAGCCTCGTGCTTGCGGACGTAGTGAGCGTCGTTGGTCACCACCATCGGAATGCCCAGCTCTTTGCCCATGCGGGTCAGCGCCTCGTTGATGGCGGGCAATTGCTCTACGTGCTCATGCCGCTGCAGTTCCAGGAAATAGCCTTCGCCAAACAGTTCTCGGCACTGCAGGATCTTGCTGCGGGCTTCATCCGGCTGCCCGTTACCGATGAGTCTCGGCACCTCCGCGGAGGCGCAGCCCGACAGGCAGATCAGGCCCTGGTGGTATTGCTCCAACAGCTCCCAGTCGATGCGGGGGCGGTAGTGGAAGCCCTCCAGGTGCGCCTTCGTAACCAGCTGCATCAGGTTGCGGTAACCGACGTTATCCCTGGCCAGCAGAACCAGGTGATATGGGCTCCTCTCCGAAGCATTGCGGTCGTGGCGGCTGCGGTGAGCAACGTAAACCTCGCAGCCGATAATGGGCTTGATACCCGCTTCCTTGCACTCGGAATAGAAATCCACCACACCGTAAAGGTTGCCGTGATCGGTGATGGCCAGAGACTCCATTCCCATGTCGCGGACCTGGTAAACCAGGTCGGGAATGCGGCTGATGCCATCAAGCATGCTGTATTCGGTGTGGGTGTGCAGGTGGGTGAACAAAGGGCGTGGGCCTCCGCAGATCGAGGGGTAAACGATGGTACCAATTGACCATAATACACCCATAGACCATTCGGCAAGGCATAAGTTACAGCAAATTTCCCCGGTGATTCCCGAGTTTCCGGGTCTCCAGATTCAGGGGCCGCAGGGTACACCTCCGCAACTCCGAACCCGCAGCGCTGCTCCCTGCCGGACGTCGGGGATACCGGGAGATTCCTGCAACGGGATGTCAGGCAGGCGCCCGGAGAAAGGTAACCTTGATGGAAACCCGCCGGGACAGTACCTTCCCAATATGGGATCCACCGAAGAGGGAGCCCGCCAACCCTGGTGATCGGATACTTTCCGGGGCTGATGGATAGATGCCTGCCGAACTGACCCAGGTTGAACGTTCACCCTGCTTTTCCCCGCTGCCTGCCATTGCATCCTCCGGATGCAATGGCAGGCCTGGCTGCTTTGCCATCAGTTCAAAAGGATTGTATTGATGGGTGGAAAACTAACCTTCGTTCCCGCAAAGGCGGCAACAGCCCGGCAATTCGTACATTTTGGTTCTGGCCGCAGCGGCAATGCACCCTGTCTGCTCCTCACTTCAAACCGGTTAAACAACTAACTTCGCGCCCTCCGGTTATGCGCTGTTAGAGGATCCGGAGCTAGAAATCCTCATCGTCCTCGACAATGGCGGCCGCCTTGGAGGGTCTGCCCAACAGGCTGGTACGAGACTCGCTGCGCGTTTTCTCGTCGCCCCAGTGGGAAGCTTCCAGATAATTCTTGAACTCTTTCAAAGCCCCGCACAATCGGCAGGCACCGGAACTGAAAGGTCCATCGGCCTCCTGGATAACCCAGTGGTGCTGACACTCTTGAAGGGTAGTATCGTCTATACCTAAATCGGTTATCTGCTCCTCAATCATCTTGGCCCTCCATAACCCTGATGAATATATAATATCGGGTATCCGAGGGGCTGTCAATACCTTTTATCTCATCTTTATATATTTTTCTTCATCTCTGATGATAGTCTATGCATTAGCAAGATTCTGTTGGCATCCGTATTAGGCCTGGCCAATGGTTTACCTTTGCAATCTTTCAGTTATTATAATATTCATTATTGGTTAATAGGATTAAATCGGGATTGCCGTCAGATCGGTTTTAACAGGGTTATAGCCTTCAATAACAAATGTCTAGTATTGCTCATGCCAATATAATTCTACCGTCGACCTCCCCGGGGCAGGCCCTGGAACGCAACAAAAGCCTCGCGGAAAATTCCGCGAGGCTGGAGCAGGTTCTGTAACAGTTCCGCCGGTACGGTCTCACCGCCCGGCAGTATGTGTCCCGGTCGGCAAGTTACTCGGGGAGTTCCACCTCCTGGGTCGTCCTCCGGGTAACTCCCCAGCCGGCCAGCCAGGCCGAATGGCGCCCGTCTCCGCCGGCAACCACCACCAGCACGTCGTCCGCCGACCCCACAATTGGAATCATGGCATCCGGGTCCGATTCATCAATCCACCGGGGCCAGTTGCGGTTTCCGTAGTGGGCTATGCCCTCCAGCCGCTTCAACGGCATTCGGGCGTTCTGGAACACATACTCCCGCACATCCTGCTTGGTAAGGCCGGACGCGTGTATTTCCTGGGCATGCTCCGGGCAGAGCACCAGGGCCAGTTGCGCGCCGGTGCCGGTCTGGTAATAGTTGGAGACGCCGATGGTCCTCAGGGAACCCACCAGCGTACGCAACACCTGGATGCCGGTGGGCGACGTGCTTTCCATTATGGTGTACATCCCCCGCACGCCCATAAGGGTCACCATGCTGGCTGAAGGGTCCAGCCCCATTTCCACGTGCAGCGGCTCCCAGGGACTGCGGGCTTCATTCTCGGCAAAGCAGAACGTGTAACGCGCCGGCAGGGCCAGGGTCGCCTTGTCCATCTCTCCGGGAATCAGCCCCGCCACGTTGCGCACAAACAGCCGGAGGGCGCGTCCTATGGAGGCATTGGAACGGTATCCGGGACCAAAACACCCGGAATCCCCGTTGATTTCCAGCTCCTGCGCCAGGGGCCCGTTAACAATGACCACCGGCGCCGCCCCGCCGGTAGTGGCCTGCACGCCGGCTATGTTGAAGTCCGGCTGCAGAGCCGCCTTAACCGCCGCCACCACCACCGGAAAATACTCAGGCCTGCACCCGGCCATAACTGCGTTAATGGCAACCTTCTCCAGCGTAACTTCCGCATTCCGGGGCTGCACCACGCCCAGGCTGGTGGCAGGGTCCTGGCCGTAGGGCTGCAGCATCTTGCGGACCAGGTCCTCGGTGGCTGGCACCACGGGCAAACCGTCGGTCCAGCCCTGCCGTTCGTAGTAGTCCTGGATGGCATCGTAGGAGGCTTCCACCTCCACACGGCGCGACCGGATGGACATTGGATTCATTGCTATTGCCCCCGGTCCGGTGTGGGCAGGAAGGGGATCAGTTTCTCCACCAGTGATGCCAGGTTGCGGGTCTGTATCCACACGTGCCCGTTGCCCCGAAACTTCATCACCAGGCCCTCGCCGCCTCCCAGGAGGGAACGGAGGCCTCCCACCTTGCCAATGGAATACTCCACGTCATCGCTGAAAGCCACCAGGTGGCCAGTATCCACCACCAGCTCCTTGCCCGGTTCCACCGGCAGCCGCTTGATCGCCCCGTAAGAGTTGTAGAAAACCGTGCCATCCCCCCGTTCGCAGAATGCCCGCAGGAAAAAGAGGCTCTCTCCGCTGAAGAAACCCCGGAAGCCCTGGAACTGGGAGTCCGTCTGAACGTTCTCGGTGCAGGCCAGGAAAGAGCTGGCCTGAATGAACAGGTTCCGGCCCGTCGGCAGAGCAAAGGACCCTATGTCTCCCGGGGTGGACGGCGCCAGGCATACCTGGCCTCCGTTCCTGTCGGCGGTGAAAGTGTTGATGAAGAAGGACTCTCCACCCAGCATCCGCCGGATTCCCCCGAATATTCCGCCACCTGCCGACCCGGTCTTCATTTCTACATCTTGCTGGGCTACCATGGCCCCGGGCTCCGCCTTTATGCTCTCCCCCGGGTCCAGCACCACCGTGAGCATGGCGTAGCTGGGGTCAAATTCAATCACTGTCTGCATTTCGCCTCTTCCTCTCCCATTTGTACCGGTTCAACACAACCGCCGGAGCCAATGACTCCGGCGGAAACGGGCTTCAACGTCTTCTGGCGCTATCGGGTGGTCAGCAACCCCACGATTTCATCGGCATATTCGTGGGCCATCTCCCGTACTTCCTCAACACTCCGGGAAGCCAGGGGACTGGGCAGCGCCACAATGCGGACTCCCGGCATCCCCAGGGCCGCGGCCCGGGCGTGGGCCGCCCGCGTAAATGCGCTGGTTATAACGCTGACCGACGGGATACCGCGAGACTCGGTCACTACTGTGTCGTGGAGACCCCACGCCGTGCAGGAGCCTCAATCCGCGATGCCGTGGACAACGACATCGCATTCCTCCACCAGGCTGTCCAGGGTTTCGTCGGCGCAGGGCATGCTGAAGGTAAACTTGGAGGCATAGACCACCTTCTTGGCCTGGTACTCCTCCTCCAGCACCCGCTGCAATTCCAGCAGGAACGAGTCCGCATGGTATTTCCGGTTTTCCAGCAGCCCGATTACCTTGCCTTCCAGGCTGGGAAGCTGGGCGCTGACTCCCTTTTCCTCAGGAACGTCTTCCGGTCGCGGGTCCAGTATCTGAATTGTCCCGGACGCTGAAACCATAACCTGTAACCTCCCGGATTCTTCTGGCATGGGACTGGCCGGTGCAACTCCTGGAGCGTTGGCCCCGTATCTCCTCCCCAGGGGACCAGCCGAAGAGCCGACTCTTGGCGGCTCAATAACCCGGCCCCACACCTGCCGAAGGGACCGAAACTATGTACCGCCCCTCACCCGGCAGTCTGGAGAGTGCCGCGGCCCCGGTCTCTGCTCCCGGTCTCAGCCGCCGCCCCTCAATTCCGCAACCAGGCAGTCATAAACGGAGCGGAACGCCGGAGAAACTAGCCCAGCTGGAAGAACTTGCCCTCAGTCTTGATGGCCGGGGCAATTACCATTTCCACCTGGTGAAAATCGCGAATGGTGTAGGAGCCGCACATTCCCATGGCCACCTGCAAGGCTCCCACCAGGTTCTGGGTGCCGTTGGTCACCGACGTGGGGCCGTACATTATCTCTTTCAGGGAAGCCCTGGTACCCACCTTGATGCGGGTTCCCCGGGGCAGCTCGGCATGGGCGTTGGCCATGCCCCAGTTGTAGCCCCGGCCGGGCGCCTCTTTGGCCTGGGCGAAGGGCGTGCCTATCATCACCCCGTCGGCCCCGCTGGCGATGGCCTTGCACATATCGCCGCCGGTACGGATGCCGCCGTCGGTAATGACGTTGACGTACCGCCCGGTGCGGTGAAAATAGTCCTGCCTTGCCGCGGCGCACTCCAGGGTGGCGCTCACCTGGGGGACTCCCACGCCGGTCACTTCGCGGGTGGTGCAGGCCGCGCCGGGGCCCACTCCCACCAGTATCCCGTCCACGCCCGTTTCCATCAGTTCCATGGCCACGTCGTAGCTGACGCAGTTGCCCACCACCACCGGAACGTTAAGCGACTCAATCAGTTCCGAGAATATCAGGCCCCGGTAGCTCCGCGACTGGTGCCGGGCCGTGGTGACCGTGGACTGGACGACTACGATGTCCGCGCCGGCCTCTACCGCCGCGGGGGACATGCGCTTGGTGTTCTGGGGCGTAAAAGCAATGGCGCAGGTCGAACCTGCGCTCTTTATTTCTTCCACTCGCTTGCCGACCAGGTTGTCCTTGATCGGTTCCGCATATACCTGCTGGAGGTATTGGGTAACCTCCTCCTGGGGCATGGAGGTTATTTCCTCCAGGATGGCGTAAGGGTCGTCGTAGCGAGAGTAGAGCCCCTCACCGTTGAGCACGCCCAGCCCGCCCATTTCGTCCATCAAGGTGGCGAAACTGGGCGAAACCGTGCCATCCATGGCCGACGCCATCATGGGCGCGTCAAAGGTGCATTCCCCGATGGTCATTTTCGTGGATGTCAACTCGGGATTGATGGTCACGCTGCCGGGAACTATGGCAACCTCGTCAAAGCCGTAGGACCGCTCCAACTCCTTGAACAGGCGTCTTGACATCCCTGCACACCTCGCTAGTCGGGGATTTTGGTCAATAGAATCTATCGTATAGCCGGGGGTTAGTCAACCTGAACAAGCCCACGATACAGGGCTATCGCATGAATAGTGGTGGGAAACTAGAATAGGAAAACCGAAGAAG
>JAPPGG010000042.1 GCA_028875055.1 Chloroflexota bacterium | reverse complement strand
CAAATACGGGCTATGTTCCTTTGGACCAAACTATTTTGACCACACCCCCTAGGAATCTGTCAATACCGCAACCCATTAAAGACGGACTCTGGAGTAACCATGACGTTAAAGAACCTATAGCCGTCATTGTCCACCGGGGTAACCTGCTGTATCCAGACCACGGCGACATTGAACTATGGTTAAATCCAAACAGCAGCTACTTTAGGGTTCCTTTCCCATTGTTGACTCTGAAGCTTTACTCAGAAATTCAGAGAATCTGGACAAGGCCAGCTGCAGGATCATAAGCCGTATGGAAGACCTTTGACGCAGTATTGCACTGCAACTCGCGCCACAATGGTTCAGCAGACCAGGTACAAATCAACCTACTCCCAACGATTGAGAGCCTGATTCTTCGCGGTCACCCCCCCGCTACCCCCACCCCCCTATCTGTGGCATAATGGCCGCACCTTTGCACACCCCTATATAAGCCGTCATTCCGGACTCGGTCCGGAATCCAGCATCCAGCCGGACAAGAACAAAGGGAGGCTTTCCGCTTATGGTTGACCTTAAGCATGGCGCGGCCATCGTGGGTATTCACGAGCACGTGACCCGCTACGCGCCGGACAAGAGCGAGCTGCAGATCCAGGGGGAGAGCGTCATCAAGGCCCTGGCCGACGCCGGCCTTTCCAAGCAGGACGTGGACGGCCTTTTCACCGCCTCCAGCAGCATCCGCAACAGCGGCATGAACCTGGCCGACTACCTGAACATGTACCCCAAATACGTGGACAATACCACCGTGGGCGGCGGTTCCTTCGAGTTCCACCTGTCTCACGCCCTCACCGCCATCGCGGCCGGGCGCATCGACGTGGCCGTCATCACCTACAGCAGCCTGGCCCGCTCCGGCGGCGTCTCCGTGGGCACCGGCGGCGTGGGCCGCTACGGCCATCCCCGTCTCGACCCTTCCCCCGACAGCTTCGAAGAACTCTACGGGCTGACCACTGTGGGCCTGTACGCCATGATCGCCCAGCGGCACATGCACCTGTACGGCACCACCTCCGAGCAACTGGCCGAGGTGGCCGTGGCCATGCGCAGGCACGCCTCCATGAATCCCGAGGCCCTGTTCCGGGACCCCGTCACCGTGGAGGACATCGTCAACTCCCGCATGATCTCGTCGCCCCTGCACCTGCCCGACTGCTGCGTCATCACCGACGGCGGCGGCGCGGTGGTGGTGGCGTCTCCGGAGGTCGCCCGCAACTGCCGCCACACGCCCGTTTGGGTGCTGGGGGTGGGCGAGGCCATTGCCCACCAGGGCGCCGGCAAGCGGGACCTGATGTACATCGCCGCCAAGCAGAGCCACGAGCCCGCCTTCGCCATGGCCGGGGTGACCCAGAAGGACATAGACATGGCGATGATCTACGACTCCTTTACCATCACGGTGGTGGAGACCCTGGAGGACCTGGGCTTCTGCGAGAAGGGCGAGGGCGGCCAGTTCGTCTCCGGCGGTCGGCTGCAGGTGGACTCGGAAATGTCCGACAAGCTGCCCATCAACACCGACGGCGGCGGGCTGTCATCCAACCACCCGGGCATGCGGGGCATATTCCTGCTGCTGGAAGCAACCCGCCAACTGCGCCACCAGTTCGAGGGCACCCCGCGCCAGGTTGCCAACTGCCAGCTTGCCCTGTGCCACGGTACGGGCGGTTCCCTGGGAGCACGACACAGCGGCGGCACCGCCATTTTGGGGAGGGACTAGCAATGACAACCAGAACTGAATGGAACAAGCCGCTGCCCACCGTGGTCGGCGAGACCAGGCCCTATTGGGAGTCCTGCCGCCGGGGCGAACTGCTGATCCAGAGGTGCGAAAAGTGCGGGGAGTACCAGTTCTACCCCCGGGGCATCTGCGCCAACTGCTGGTCCGACGACAGCATCCGGTGGGTGCAGGCCAGCGGCAAGGGGAAAGTGTGGACCTACACCGTGACCTACCAGAACCGCACCCCCGGCTTTGCCGAGGACGTGCCCTACGTGCTGGCGGTGGTGGAACTGGAGGAGGGGGTCAAGATGTTCACCAACATCGTGGAGTGCAACCCCCGCGAGGTAACCATCGGCATGCCGGTGGAAGTTACGTTTGTGCGGGCCAATGACCAGATAACGGTGCCTTATTTCAAGCCGGCGGCCCAGTAACGTCACGTATCTGCGCAAAAGAGAACCCTCCCGCGGCTTTAGCTTTGGCGGGAGGGTTTAATTCATGCAGATATTGCCGGTGAAATCGTTCAGGGGGCTGGATTCAACCTTACGTGTCACGTTTAGACGTCAACCGACAGGTCATAGGCATCCCTCAGTATGCGCTCAAGCTCGTCGGGCTTGGACCATCTGGCGATTTCGGAATATTCATTAACCAGATTAAAGTCCTCCTGATGCCACACGTCCTCAGTATCGTCGAACAGCGATACGAAAGCCAAAGTGGGCTGAGCAACCTTGAGGTGAGTAAGATCAACGCAGCTAGACAGAACATGTTCAGTCTGCCTGCGAGCGGCTCCTCGGGAGCCTGTTGTTAACACGAAAACCAGGGCGCGTCGTTCCTCTGTGCTGGTCCGGAAGTCTATTGTCCAGGTTTGCCCTGAACGGCCAACTTCCCGAACTCCCTTTTCGAAATCAATCTGTTTCTCTCGTAACCACTCATCTACCTCATCGGAAGTAGTCTGCAGTGAGCGGCTGCGTAAAGTGAACCAGATATCTGATATTTTCAGAACTCCCTGAGCCACGAGAATCACCGCTTCCGCCAGTTGGTGCTCGGGAATTGAGCGTATCATCAGCTGTCCGCGGAACAGTTCTATGCCAAGCGTTTGACATGTATCCTGCACCAGCAATTGTTGGCTTCGGCTTCGGTGGACGTTGGTTGACTGCATACGAAGCCAACCCAGGGCCTCCCCCAAGTCCGTGACGGTATAGCCGCTGTCACGTTCGAGAACGAATACATCTACGATACCACCATCGGGATATAGCATTGGGGTGCGCACCCTTACCCCTTCCTTCGTGCCTAGCGCGCACTCGAAGAGAGGAGGCAGATCCCGGGCTATTGAAAGGCATAGCTCTGAGGAATTCATAGCGGTAAACTCTCTTGGACTGCTGGTAGGGCCATTATACCCGCATGGGTCAATTTCAGCTCAGCACAGAACTGATTCCAAACACGAACCGGTCTGATCCAGGGCTCTGTAATGTCCTCCGGAACATAGGCCCATTTGTCTCTCGCACCGTCCTTCCAGTAGTTCTTGTGTTTTTCGCCTACTCTTTCACCATCGGGGTTACGGTGATCGGCGCCAAGATCCAACCCATATATGCGTCCAACTCCGCGGTATATCAACGAATACGATAACTTCCCAGCCAAGAGGTTATACCTGCCCTCATTGAACAGGGGATAACCGACCCTTGAATTAACTTCTGACCTGAATTCCTTTGCTGGCGAATGATCTGAATCATCAACCCAGGAGATATTTCCGATGATAGCTTTGGTTTCGTCTTCAAGAATTGCCTTGAATTCCTCATCTGTCATTAATGAACTGATTCCTCAACGTCAACCCCTCTCGAATCCGGTACCTCAACTGACATATCTCATCGTGGAGTGCCAGCGCTGACATAGTTCTTGATTGTCTCTTTAGTCACTTATGGTCCGAGCCACTCATTTTTGAGCAAGAAATGCCGGTCGCGATAGCTGGAACTGAACTCCCTGTGATACTTTCTTGAAGCCGGCGGGACAATATTCCCCCCTACCCCCGGTTCCGTATCTCATCGCACAGGTCCTGGTCGGCTTGGGCTTCCTCCAGGCGGTCGCTGAAGAGGTAGGCCAGGGAGCGGCGGCCGTAGAAGTTATCGTCATTGGGGTCAATGGCAATGGCGCGGGTCAGGTCTTCGATGGACTGGTCGTACATACCCATTTCGTAGTAGGAACAGCCCCGGTTGAACCAGGCGTCAGCCAGATTATCGTCCAGTTCCAGGGCCCTGGTGTAGTCGGCTATCGCCTGTTCGTAGGCGCCGTTGCGGCTGTACTGGTTGCCCCGCCGGTTGTAGCCCTCGGCGTCGGCGGGTTCCTCCTGCGGGGTTAGGTTTGCTCTCATAGGATGCCCCGTGCCTGCATCTCCTCCTTAAACCGGGCCATTTCTTCCTTGGTTAAGCGGTCTTGGCGCTCCCGCTCCTGCTCTAACTTCTGCTGGGCCGCCTGCCGAATTTCATCAAAATTATCAGGACGACGGGAGGCGAAAATGTAGCCCCGCCGCGCGGTCACTTCCAGAATATCCACGTCATAGATTTCCACCATGCCGTTTTCGGTGCTGCAATACTCCCACACTTCTTCCAGGTAGGGACTTGTGAGTTTGACAGTCTGGATACGCAGGCTACGCTCAAAGGGATTCCAACCTTCTTCGTAAGGTTTGGCCAGTTCCCTTAGGTATTTCCACGCCACCATTTCGTCTTCCCATATCCAGGGGGCGGCAACGAAAAGGTGCCAACTATGGCCGACGGGATAATTGTCGTACTCATTCCAGTCTTCCCTTTCCAACAGGGCAAAGAGAGAAAACGGCCCCCTTTCGGCTGAAACTTGTTCCTCCACTCTCTCCATTCCGGCTATCAATCGCTTAAAGACGCCGATTCTCATATAACCTCCAAGAGTGAAGCAACGGCATCAAGCATCTGGGAACACACACTTGCATCGGAACTGCCTGCGGGAAGATAACGCCAATGCGCTCCCCAATTCTCCGCCAGGAAGTTCCAGGCCGCAGAGTATTCCGCATTTACCCTTGATTTGATACCGGAAAATTCCAGTAAAATGCCCAATTCATGTGTGCGCAGGGATTGATACTTGCGAAACTCTCCCGGGTCTGATGGAAACTCGCGCCAACCCAGAGTCTCACAAATGCGGGCCTTTAGGGCTAACTCGACAGCATAGCCTGACAAGTATATGGCGGCGTCGAAGCGACCAGCTTGGTGCAAAACTTTGGCATCGGCCTGTCGCGCTAGAGACAGACCCCGTAGTTCGGAAGTTGCGATCATCAACTCCCATTCTTGACTCCACAGGCGACGGCGGCAATACCTAGCCAGGCAAGGAACCCGTCCCTAAATCACCGACCTTACCAGGCCTCCGTCCACCAGGATGGTGGTGCCGGTGATGTAGGTGGACTTGCCGGAGGCCAGGAAGGCCGCCAGGTAGGCCAGTTCCCTGGGTTCGCCGATGCGTCCCACTGCCGTCTCCTTGGCCCTTTCGGCCAGTCCCTCTTCCACCGAGATTCCCAGTTCCTGGGCCCGGTTGGTTACGTTGGAGAGCATGCGCTCGCTGAGGATGGAGCCCGGGGCGATGTTGTTGATCAGGATGCCGTCGCGGCCCACCTCGTCGGCCAGGCTCTTCATATAGGCAACCACGCCCATGCGGGTGGCGCCAGACAGGGCCAGGTTGGGGATGGGCTGGTACACGGTGCTGGCCAGGATGTTCACTATGCGTCCGCCCCCCTGGGCCTTCAGGTGGGGGATGGCCTCCCGCGACATGCGGGAGAAGAAGTAGAGGGACCGCTGGACTGCTGTCTCCCACTGCTCCTCGGTGGCCGTCTCGGAGCGGGCCAGGGGCGGTCCGCCGGAGTTGTTGACCATAATGTCCAGCTGTCCGTAGTGACTGACGGTCTGCGCCACCAGGTTCTTGATGTTGTCGTAGCTCTCCAGGTCGGCGGCGATGGGCAGTACCTCGGCGCCCGTGGTGTCCCGTATTTCCGCGGCTGCCCTCTCCAGGTTGGCGGCGGTGCGGCTGCAGATGGCCAGCCGAGCGCCTTCTTCTGCCAGCACGTCGGCGCACGCCCGGCCCAGGCCCGCGCTGGCGCCGCCGATGATGGCTACTTTGTCTTTGAGTTCCAGATCCATTCGGGATTCCCCCTTTACGCTCCGGCCCAGTGGGAGCCGGGCAAGTATGACACGCTGGCCCCGCATTATAGCAGAGGGAAAGACCGGAAAAAGGGAGGTACGCCCCCTTGTAACAGTTTAGAGTTGGTATTCACGAAGGCCTGAAACTCGTCATTCCGGCGCAGGCCGGAATCCAGCAAGGCTGACAGTGAATACAGGTCAGGCAGTGCAAGGAATCCTGGATACCGGCTTTCGCCGGTATGACGGCGCTGGCTGGCCTGGAAATGCCACCAACTCTGAACTCTTACGTCCCTTTACGCCGGGGCAACCGCACTGCAGTCACAGCACAAATTTCGCCAGGGCTGGCAGCAAAGATCCATGCCAATCTTGCAGTTGCCCACATTCCAGCCATGGGAGCGGTTGTGCTATTATCGTGCCCATGCTGTAGAAGATGAAGAGCTTCAATTCCTCTTCGTGGCGCGCCGCACTCCATCAATACCCTTGCGATTGAATCGCGCCGCCATTCCAGGCGGGCTCCGGGCAGGATGCACGCCGGACGAGAGTGTTTGCGGCCGGTGTTAGTGGTTCTTGTGAACCAGGCCGGCGCTTCGTGAATTTCATTGCCCAGCGGGCAATTTCGGGTGGGGAGGAGGCTGCGTGGGGAAGAAACCGGCTTATTCCGTTGTCATCGCTCTGTCAATCATATCGACTTTGGTGGTCACTCTGTTCCTGGGGGGCATTGCTACCACCGTTGCCCAGGATAACAGCCTGGCGCTGTACGTTTCATCTACTTCCGCCTTGGCCAACCAGCGGATAAGCCTTTCGGGTACGGGCTTCACTGCGAACGGGAACATTGGTGAGGTGGCGGAAGGGGAAACCCAGGTATCCGGTATAACCCTGGAAGGCAAGGATATCCCCTGGGACCGGATTAACGGCGGAAACACGGTCAGCATCGATAGCGACGGCGCATGGTCAGCCACGGTGGACCTGCCGGTGAATGCCGTCACCACAGCTGAAGGCTACAAGACCATCAAGGCAACCGATTCAACAGGCGTGTCGGATACGCGCGAAATCCGCATTAAACAGAGGGTCATGTTTATTGACCCGGACAGCGAACTGGTTGGGACCATCGCTCTGGTCGTCGGCGGTGGCTTTCCCGCCAGGAACGACAACGTGCCCAGTTTCCCGGTGACCATAACCTACGACACCGGCTCCGGAACTGGCACGACTCAATCCGTTGTGCCCCATGCCAATGGCGAAATTCGGGCTAACCTTCGAATTCCAACCACGGCATCGATCCCTTCTTCCAACACGGTTAAGGTCTCTTTCCAGGATGATGACGGTGTGATCGTTGAGGAGACGACTGCTCACGAAGTGTTGCCTTCCCTCATCGATTTTTACCCTACCACAGGCATACCGGGCAACACCTTTTATGTCATTGTGGCGGGCTACAAGCCCTATGTTCCGGTACAGAGCGTGACCCTGAACGGCCGTGATATGTCCCAGGGTCGCCAGCTTGCCACCGACGTTGACGGAAAGCTGGAATTCGGCTTCCATATTCCCCCTATGGACCCGGCAACTTATCCCGTCGAGTTCGTATTGGGGGGGCGTACGTTCTCCTCCAGCTTTACGCTAAGAGCGGGACCCACTCCCATTGCTGCTCCGACGGCCACTCCCACGCCTTCACCGACACCTACCGTTACGCCCACGCCCACGCCCGCACCGGACGAGCCACCCGAGAAGATCAGGCTCAGCCGTAGCAGCGGGCCACCGGGCGCCGTCGTGACCGTCTACGGAGAGGGATTTCATCCGTTCCTGCCTATGCGACGCGTGGACGTGGGAGATATCAAGGCATCCCCGGATCCCAGACCTTCCACCGACAAGGACGGCAGGATCACTTTCGACGTAATTATTCCTTCCCTGGAACCAGGCACTTATCACTTTGATGTTAAGATGGGGACCAGTGTCAGCGGCAATTTCGCCTGGGTCTACGTTGACTTTACGGTGACCGCCCTGCCCACGCCCACACCATCACCCGTTCCCACTGTTACTCCTGCGCCTACTCTGGCGCCACAACTCCCCGGGGCCAAGGAACCGCCCCACGTATTCATGGGCACGGCCCGGCTGGACGGTTTCCCGGTTGCCGAGGGAACGCCAATCAGCGCGTACGACGGTACCAGGCTGGTGGGGGCTACCGAGTCTGGCCCCAACGGAAAGTTCGGCATCCATACCCATCGCTCCAGCAACTCCATCACCTTCGCGGTGGATAACAGGCCCGCCAGCGAGGTCTGGAGTCAGTGGGAGTCCGGCAGGGTAACTCGAGGCTTTCATCTCACCGCGGGTTCCTTCAGCCATTCTGAAGACTTGCCGGAGACATTGTTTCGGGATAACCCCAGCCTGGAAGTGGTCTTCTTCTACGATAATGCCCGCAAGGTTTGGGAGTTTTACGACCCGCTGATTGGCAATTTCAATACATTGGAGAAATTTGTCAGCGGGCAGCCCTATCTCTTTCTGGTCAAGCGGAATGCCTGGGTTGTGATGAACGGTACTGAGCGCCATTTGTACTGTGTGGACGACAACTGCTGGAACCAGATCGTATGGTGACGACTGCTGGTGGAGGGTCGCCCTGAATCACCAGGCCACATCCTTCAGGACGGGCCGGTGACAATCTCCGGCACCAATGAAAAACCTCCCTCGGGGTGGCCTTCATTCGGCGCATACCCAGGGAGGTCTTATTCGGTTGACCTGGTTGTCAGGTTCGGGACTACTTGCGCTTGAGGGCGCTGGGGTCGGTGTTCTTGAAGTAGTCGTAGTTCTTGGCGATGTAGCTTTCCCATTCCGGGGGCACGGCATCTTCGGCGAAGATGGCGGTTACGGGGCACACCGGCTCGCAGGCGGCGCAGTCAATGCACTCGTCGGGGCTGATGTAGTACATGTCGTCGTCATCGGTGGTGTAAATGCAGTCAACGGGACAGACATCGACGCAGGCTGCGTCCTTCAAACCAACACAGGGCTCGGTAATTATGTAGGCCATTCTCTTTCTTGCTCCTCTGAACTAACGCTTCTTGAGTCTCCCGGCCGCTGACGGCCACGCTTCCCCGGCAACAAAACAGAAGCCTCGCGAGAAGCCAACGAAATTATAGCATAGCCCGGCCGGTTTGCAATATTGCGGCCAGCGGGAGCAGGGGGGACCGGTCGGTGTCACCAGGGGTCGGCGGCGCGTTTTGGAAGCGGGCCCAACGGGAGGCTAACCCCTCTCCGGCCAGGCCGCCCTTCCCCCGTGGAGGCGGGATTGGAGCAGAGTTAAGGGGCAACCCCGCGGGCTGCCCCCTATCGACTCTCCGCGTTAGGGCCCGGTATCGGCTAGAGCACCAGGCCGTAGGTGCGCTTCTTGATGGACAGGTTTACGAAGGTCTCGGTCCGCTGCACGCCGTCGATGGGACCGATCTTGGTGCGCAGGAACTGGCCCAGGCTTTCCGCCGATTCCAGGCCCGCCCAGACGAACACGTCGTAGGCGCCGGTGGTTACCGCCACGTAGTGGGCTTCGGGCAGGTTAATCAGGGATTCGGCGACCACGTCGGACTTGCCGGGACCGGTCTGCATGCCGATTAGGGCGGTGGTGGAAAAGCCCAGCTTTTCCAGGTTGGGCACGGCGACCACACGCACTACGTCATCATCCAGCAGCTTGCGCAGCCTGCGCCGGACGGTGCCTTCGCTCACCCCTACTTCCCTGGCGATTTTGGCGTTGGAAGCCCGCCCGTCCAGTTGCAGCAGGGCGATTATTTTTCTGTCGAGTTCATCCATTGGCTGGTACACTCCCTCTTGGGCTTTGTCGGAACAAGTAGTGTAGATAATAGACCAACGTCAAATTTGTGTCAACGTGACACCATTATGTTCCGAAAAGCGCATGGGGCAAGCTTCAAATTATGGCTACTGCTACGGAAATCGAAAAGGGGCTATTCTCCTAATTTCGTTACCGCCGGCGCGGCAAACAGTTTTTCCTGCTTTTCCCTTCAGAATGATTCGTAACTGCCCGTGGCGGCAAGGAAACGACCCGGAAACCTGCCTTTGAGCGCGTGGGTTCCAGGGCCGGCGCACCGCATGGCCAGAGTCCAGGCGCAGATTCACCGTCCTTGACCTCTCATTCAGGTTTGGATACATTGGATAGAGCAACCGTTCCGTGCCGGATTCCGGTTGCCTTAAGCGTTGAAAGCATACAATCCACAGCCAACAGAGGTACGACTATGACCATGTATAACCCATCCGCCGGCGGAGGCTTCGGCTATAACCTGGCCGAGGCCGACCGCATATTTACGTCGGCCATGACCGGCCTGTACGGCTGGACCGCGGTGGGGCTGGGGGTAGCCGGAGCCGTGGCCTGGCTGCTCAGCGCGGCCGGCGTGTTCCTCTTTGCCAGCTTCCTGGGCATGATAATCGGCCTGGTCCTGGCCATCGGGTGCCTGTTCGGGATGCAGTTTGCCGCCCGCCGGGGCGCGCCCATTGCCGCGGTGGGGGCCCTGTACCTGGGCTTCACCGCCCTCATGGGGGCCACCCTGTCGTGGGTGTTTGCCATCTATTCCAGCGCCAGCATAACCCAGGCCTTCGCCGGCGCCTGCGGCCTTTTCGCGGTGATGAGCATTTTCGGCTTTACCACCAAGCGCGACCTTTCGAAAATCGGAATGCTGGCTATCATCGCCCTCATCGGCATGGTGGTAGTGGGCCTGATCAACTCGTTCCTGTTCCAGTCCAGCGGGCTTCAGCTGCTGCTCAGCGTCATCACCCTGCCCATCTTCATGGGGCTCACAGCGTGGGAAACCCAGGCCGTGAAGCAGGAGGCCCAGGAAGCCGCCGCCACGGGGAACGCCGACGCCGCCAGGCGCATCGCCCTTATCGGGTCGGCTGGCATGTTCCTCAACATCGTCAACATGTTCCTGGCCCTGCTGCACATTTTCGGAATTTTCGGGGGAGATGATTAGGGCCGCCCACCGCTGGCTTAGACCAGGGATGTTCAGGCAAACAGAGCCAGGTTCAAGAATGGCGAGGCGGCTTGCCGCGCTTCTATCTTGCCACCTCCGCCGGGCTCGGGTCCCCGGGGCGGCGGGACTGGCGGCTATGGCGGCGGCTATGGCCATCGCCTGCTCCGGAGGCGGGGAAGCAGGTCCCTACCGCATTGGCGTAATGGAGTCCCTTACCGGACCCGGGGAGTCCTACGGCACGGTGGCCAACCAGGCCAAGCAGATGGCCGCCGACGAAATCAACACCGCCGGCGGCGTTAACGGACGCCAGCTGCAGCTGGTGGTTGAAGACTCCCAGTGCAGCGCCCAGGGAGCCGTGGCGGCCTACCGCAAGCTGACCAGCGTGGACGGAATCCGCATTATCCTGGGAACCTCCTGCAGCGGGGCCATGCTGGGCGCGGCGCCCCTGGCCGAAGCCGACGGGGTGGTGCTCTTCTCGGGCCTGGCCAGCAACCCCGATATCGCCAAAGCGGGCGACTACATCTTCCGCACCCAGATAAGCGACGTGGAAGTGGGCATTGGCACGGCCAACCTGCTGTGGGCTGACGGAGTCCGCCGCCTGGCCACCATAACGGAGTCCACCGACTACGCCGAGGGCGTCCGCCGCACCACGGCGGAACAGTTCGAGAATCTGGGCGGACAGGTGGTAGCCTCCGAACGCTTCGCCTCCGACATTACCGACTTCCGGTCCCAGCTCAGCAAGATCATTGCCGCCGGGCCCGAAGCCCTGCACGTCTCTCCCCAGTCGGAATTCGCCGCGGGGACCATCTTCAAGCAGGCCAGGGAGCTGGGCTACGACGGGCCCATTTATGCCGAGACGGTTTCCGTGGGAACCACGGCCCTGGACATTGCGGGGGACGCCGCCACCGGCATGAAGGCCATCGTTTCCGACCTGGACCCCAACAACGCCAAGGGCCAGGAGGTCCTGGCCAACTTCAGGGAACGATTCAACTACGTTACCCTGCCCTGGCACCTGGGCTCCGCCTACGACAACGTCTATATCTCCGCCGAATGCCTCAAGCAAACTGAGGATGATCAGGATGCCGACGGCTTCCGGGACTGCCTGTACGGGTTAACCTGGAGCGGCGCCATCGGCGACGACTACAGCTTCGACGCCGACGGCGAGGTGGTGGGCCTGTCCCGCGTGGTAGTCCAGATCCTCCCCCCAGCGGAAAGAACCGAGGACCGCAAGTACCGGGTACTGGGCCCTGCCCCGGGGAGTCCCTGAGCCCAGGCGGTCTGCCCCGGGAGATCCTCCGCGGGCGAACAGGACGGGGCTGAAGCCCGACCTGCGAATTTCAGGCATTTTACTGGAAAACGCGGTCCCGCTGGCCGTCTTCGCTGCCAGTAACAGTTCAGAGTTGAGGGAATTGCCAGCCCATACACCCGTCATACTCCCGACTTCGTAGGGGCTCATGGCCATGAGCCCCTGCCCAACCCCCGACTTGCGCAGGTCCCAGGTTCCCGCCTGCGCCGGATTAACGCTTTCCAGGCCACTATGGCTCATCAAATCAGAACGGTTGCCATTGCCGACGGCGGTTTGCCCCTGTCTCTGCTTTGACTTACAATTCGGCCACAGCTACCGAGATAAATTCCTGAGTGTGAGGCAGCTACCATGGCCCAAGAGCCAGCCCGATGCGATGCCTGCGGTCGCGACCTGGAAGACCGGCCCTTTGACCCCTACCAGATTCCCGTTTCCGTTAACCCCAATCCCGACGAACCCAGGAACTTTGTCGAGCGGAGCCTGAAGGAACACAACCAGGCGCTGGAGAGGCTTTCGGGGCAACTGGACGAGCTGCTGGGCCTGGTGCGGGAGAGGCGGGAGGAGGAGGGCCAGGTGGCGGAACTGCTGGACTTGCTCCGGCAGTACATGCGGCCGCGCCACGGACTGTGCATTGACGGCAAGTGCGCCCCCTGCCGGGTGCATGAAGAGGCCATCAAGGAGCATGTGCTGCTCTACATCGAATGGAAGGTACCCGGAACGGTGGAAAAGCTGCAGCAGACGCGGCACCGGAACTGAACAGGGGGAGTCCACACTGCCCCCGACCTGATGCCGGCGGGATTCATCGTCGCTCCGCCCCCGGTATAACGGGAACTCCCCGCAACCATCGCCGGTGGCAGGGAGCTGCATCGGTACGGTTCAGGGTTGATATTCACGGAGGACTGGAGCTCGTCATTCGGGCGCAGGCCGGAATACAGCAGGGCTGACGGGGGCAGACAGGTCAAGCGGAGCAAGGATTCCCGGATGCTGGCGAAAGCCGGCATGACGAGGCGGGCAGGCAGGGAAATCCCGCCAACTCTGACCTCTTACGCTGCATCTTCCGCCGCGAGGGGACCTCTAACCTGCTTTCCGGAGCCCGCAGGTGTCCCCCGCTCAGCCGGATTCAGGTCCGGCATTCCCCGCTAACCCCTCTACCGTTTCCGAAGCCGGTCGCGCTTCCGTTTCCGATGCCAACGCCGATGCCGGCCCGGACCCGTCCACATCGGCGCCCTCGCCCTCCACCAAAATCCCGGCGTGGTCTGCTTCAGGCTGGCTGTAATGTTGGAAGGGGGAAACATAGCTCTCCCCGGCGTCGGCGGCAACAGCGGCGCCCATGGCCGTAATGGCTACCTCAATCTGGTCGTCCTCGGGCTGGCGGGTGGTCAGGCGCTGCAGCCACAACCCGGGCAGCGACATCGCCCGGGCGATGCGCCAGTGGGAGTGCACGCCGTAGAAGCGGATGAACTCGTAGCTGATGGCGGCCACCACCGGGATGAGCAGCACCCGGGACAGGATGCGCCACTCCATATCGGGGCGTCCCAGGAACATGAACACCAGCACGGAAACCAGGACCACCGTGAGCAGGAAGGCCGTTCCGCAGCGAGGATGGGGCGTATCGAACTTGCGGACGTTTTCCACGGTCAGGGGAAGGCCCGCTTCGTAGGTATGGACTGCCATGTGCTCGGCGCCATGATAGGCAAACACCCGGCGTATGTCCTTCATCATACCGATGCCGCCGATATAGGCCACCAGTATCAGGAGGCGCAAAACACCTTCGATCAGATTGCTGACCAGGTCGGACGCGATAAAGGGGTCCACCAGGCGGACGGCCAGGAGGGGCAGGACGAAGAAGATGCCGACGCCCAGCGTCAGGGAAACGCCCAGCGTCAGGAAAAGCAGCCAGGCGGGAATCTCTTCTCCGCCGCCACTTTGGGCATCGGTGGAGGCCAGGCTAGCCGAGCGGTTGAGGGCCTTCAAGCCGAGGATCAGGGTTTCAGCCAGGACCAGAACGCCCCGAAGGAAGGGGATGCGGCGTATGGGGCCGGTGAAGGCGGTATTGAGCCTTTCGTGGGAGTGGTATATCTCACCGTCGGGCCGGCGGACCGCCAGGCTGTAGAATTCGCGGCCGCGAATCATCACGCCTTCGATAACCGCCTGACCGCCGTAGGTCACTCTTGGTTGTTCCGCCACTGCCTACTGCCTTCCGGCGCTGGTGAGGTAAAAGGAGGTGGGCCCCACTGTCCAGGCAAGCCGAGATTGTTCCAAAAAAAGTAATCGAGGGTCACCAGGGATGGCCCTCGATTCTACCAGTTGTTTCAGGAGCTGAACCAACCTACTGCAGGTTGTACCGTCGGCGCAATCGCTCAATTCGACCCTGGGTATCCACGATACGCTGCTCACCCGTGTAGAAGGGGTGGCACTTGCTGCATACCTCCACCCTGAGGGCGGGCTTGGTGGCCCCGGTCTGAAAAACATAGCCGCAGGAACAGGTAACTGTCGCGGTAAAAAATTCGGGATGTATTTCCGGTTTCATTTACTGATATTCCTTGCCATTCCCCTGATATCGGGAACGCGAATGCTGGCGCGGGTTTAAATTTTCTAGCTGGCCAGGGCCATGGCATCGGCCGGGGCTTCCACTGGGTAAACGCTCACCTGGCGGCGGCCCTTGGAGGCCCACTCGAACTTTACCTTGCCCTCTACCTTGGCGTAGATGGTGTAGTCGCGACCCAGGCCCACGTTGTTGCCGGGCTTGATGCGGGTGCCCCGCTGCCGGATGATAATGGCGCCCGAGGATACCTGTTCGCCGCCGTACTTCTTTACGCCCAAACGCTTGCCGTTGCTGTCACGGCCGTTGTTGGAGCTTCCGCCTGCCTTCTTGTGAGCCATTGAGGGTTAGCCTCCCGTCTGGATGTCCTGGATAACCAGGCGCGTGTAATTCTGCCGGTGGCCCTTCTTCAGGCGGTACCTGGTCTTGGCCTTGTACTTGAAGACCATCAGCTTGCGGTCCTTGTAGTGGGACTGGACCTGGGCAACAACCCTGGCGCCGGCCACGTGGGGAGAGCCGAAGTTGACCTCGCCGCCGTCGGAAACGGCCAGCACTTCCTCGAACTCCGCTGAATCGCCTACCTCAAGGGGCAGAAGCTCGACGTCCAGAACGTCTCCCGGCTTAACCCGGTATTGCTTGCCCCCGGTCTTGAAAATTGCGTAATCCATATTCAAAAAACCTCGGTTGTCCATTCTAGGGTAGCGGTGTATGAGTGTCAAGGTATCCCGCGGCGCGTAACGGGGGCCTTTCGGTTCTTGAGGAGGCCCTCGCCTTTGGCCCTCCTTCAAGTCGGAGAGGGGTGAATCTTTCGATGAAGGACTCGAAGGCTGAGGTTTATCCACGCATGGGGTTCACCTCAGTCCGCGCAGGCTATCAAGGATCAAAGAAAGGGATTACGTTGACGGGGGAATGAAGCTGTCTAATGACCAGGGCAATTGCGCTTTAAACCTGGCAGCTACTTTAGAGAGGTCATGTTACCCTGAGCCTGCCGAAGGGTCTAAGATCGATACCTGGAGAGCTGGTTTGGGCACCGTGGCCACCGCCATATGACGGATTCTTGATGCTTCGACGTAGTTTAGCCTGAGCCAAATCGAAGGGCCCAACATGACAGGGATTTGAAACGCGATTGCCTTGGCTCCAGACCGGTCAGCCAGGCAGGATGCGGAAATCCGGTGAATTGAATCATCCTGATCGTAGCGGGCAACGCCGGTGATGGGTGTATCATCGCCCTATGATAGCCATGGGAAACTGGGCGGCCTCACTGCGAATCCGGGACTTCCGCCTGTTGTGGGCATCTACGCTCCTCTACTCGCTGGCTACGGGAATGGAGCAGGTCTCCGTGGGGTGGCTGATATTCGAGCTTACCGGCTCGGAGTTCATGGTTGGCGTGGGCGCCGCGGCCCGGATGCTGCCCTTTTTCCTGTTCGGCATATTGTCCGGCGCAATAACCGACCGCTGGGAGCGGCGGTTGCTGCTGGGCATTGGCAACCTGGGAGCCTCCCTGGTCGCGATGGTGATGGCCCTGATGTTGCTGCTGGGCGGACTTGCCAACGTCTGGGTTGTGGTCGGGCTGGTGGGCGCCCTGGGCAGTATGTTCGCCTTTACCCTCACGGTCCGTCAGACTTACACCTTTGACATCGTGGGCTCGGGACTATCCCTGAACGGGCTGGCGCTGGGGGCGATGGCCATGCAGGGCGGCGGCATTGTCGGGTCCCTGGCCAGCGGAGCGCTGATCGAGGCCGCCGGGGCCGGCTGGCAATTTGTGGCGGCGGGGGTCTGCTACCTGCTGGCTGCTGTGGCTACCCTGACCCTCCAAACCCCCGGGCGGTCGTCCCGGGTTGCCGCCACATCGGTCCTGAAGAATCTGGCGGGCTATGTCAGCCTGGTGCGCAGCCGCCGCTTCCTGCTGGCCCTGATGTTGCTGACGGCAGTCACCGAAGTGCTGGGATTCACGCACATGACACTGCTGCCGGTGTTTGCCAAGGAGGTGCTGTTTGTTGGGCCCACCGGGCTGGGTGTAATGACCGCGGGGCGGCAGGCGGGGGGACTGCTGGGACTATGGCTGCTGGCCGGACTCGGGACTGCCAGGAAGAAGGGAATGCTGATGTTTGCCACGGCCATTGGTTTTGGCATTGGTCTGATGGCGTTTTCCCTGTCGGGCAGCATATATTCTTTCCTGGCGGTGCTCCTGTTCGTAAACGCCTGCGCCATGGCCGTCGATACCCTCTACAAGACCCTGATGCAGCAACTGGTGTCGGACGAGGAACGGGGGCGAGCGATGGGGTCCTGGGTGCTGAGCATCGGGTTTGCGCCGGTAGGCCACATGGGAGTGGGCGCCCTGGCGGGGGTGGTGGGAGCCCCGAGGGCCCTGCTGATCAACGGGGCCATTCTGAGTGCGGTCAGCTTAATCACCATGATTGGCATGCCGAACATCAGGCGGCTGGACTGAGGGGCGCCGGTGGCTTCGTGACAGATCACCAGAGTATGGCAGAGCCCAGAGAAGTTGCCCAACATCTCGACCGGCACGGCCGGGGCAATCGCATTATGAGTATGTTGTAATTCTGAGCGCTGCAGAAGAATCCAAACTCCATCCCACAAACTGGCTTTCGGACTCGCAACCTGGCTGAGGGGTAGGACTCCAGGCCCTTCGGCAGGCTAATGTCGCCCTGAGCCCTGCCTTACGAAAATCAGCATCCTATAGACTAAACTCCAGTAGCGATTGCCCCGGGCTCATGATGGCATGAGATTTAAAGCGCGATTCCCCGGCCTAATGACACTTTCAACTCCTGCCAACCACCAACCAAGTGATAAGATAGGAGTGCTATGTATATCTCTCGCATAATGATCGATGCTGTCAACTCATCAAACTGAGAAGAAGCTCGCTATGGAAAGTAGCAACATTCAATACTTGCGCTATGCCACGTCAACAATGCAGGACCGAGAACGCGAATTACTTAGTAGAGAGACAATGAGCAACGAGTCAGAAGCACCCGACAAGTTCAAGTCACTCATAAACGCGCTCCTGAAGGAGAGATTCAAGGAAGAATTCACCTTCGACCCCATCGTAGTTATCCCCAGAGTGGACCACGAGGGAAGATATTACCTCCATACATATATCGTGTTCGATGGAGACCAGCGTAAGCTCGACCCTCGTTGGACCCTGCGCCTTTCCAGCCGCGTCTGGCCTCAGGCAGAGGAACTGGGTTTCGACGCCATTCCTGTTCAGTCATTTGTCGAGAAATCCGAATGGCCGAAATTGGAACGGCAATTGGCTTGAACCCCAACAACCTTATCTCCACTGCAAACCGCCTGGCCTATAGTCAAAGTAAAGGCCGTCCCAGGCAGGAAGACCTATGCCGAGCAGTAAGTACCGCCTATTACGCTATGTTCCATGCGTTGGCCAGGTCAAACGCAAACCTTCTGGTCGGTGCCACCCCGGCAAAGCGCAGCAACCGAGCATGGAGACAACTTTATAGAGCCCTGGACCACTCCCAAGCTGCGAAAGCTGTTAATAGGAATGAGCTGCCGCACTTTCCTCAAGACATCCAAGACTTCGCGGTCCAATTTGCCAAGATGCAGTCCCACCGACACACTGCGGACTACGACCCTATGGGGACATTCTCCAAATCCGAGGTGATCCAGCTCATACTAGAGACGAACTTGGCCATTGAAGGTTTCAGCAGAGCAAAAACCCTGGACAGAAAGGCATTCGCCATCCTCGTCCTGTTTAGACCGCGAACATGAAGACCGACTAACCGAATCGAGCATGGTACAAGTTACAGAGACCACAAGTACCAAGACCAATCAGGAAAGACCGAGATAAAGGCGACACAGGTTGCTTCTTGGCTCCTGGGCAGCGCATTGCTAGTTATGTGTGAGGATTAAGATTTAATCTGACCCCTGGCGAAGATTGTGATTGAATATCCCCGATGCACAGGAACAGGTTTAGAAGCCCAAGCTGGGCCTTTTAGAGTTAGCCCTTTATTTGAAAACTCCTCAACCCCCAAAGCAAACGGAAACTTCAGGCTAAGACGAGGTATTTCGGGTTTTGGGGGCCCTCATCTAAGGCCCCTTTCCCAGTCGGAGAGGGGTGAGTTTTTTCACGAAGGATCTCGCACAACCCAAATGGCATGGATGAAGCATTTGCCCTGCCTGCCCGTGCAGGTTGCATTTACGGACACGCCAAACTAGAATCTCCTAAACTTTTTCGGTCATATCGGGCTTGTGCTGGGCTCGGTACCACGCACTTTGATTTCCAGCTCCTGAAAGGCAATTTCCAGGCTAAAGGAGAAGTAACCATGAAACGCGGGAGACACCTTACCACTTGGCTTGTTGGTCTATTGGCCTTATCGGCCCTGCTAATCGTTGCCTGCGGAGGCGCCGCCGAACCGGAACCCGCTGCGCCGGCTGAACCCGCATCCCAGGCGGTTGGTCAGCCCACCGCCACCCCCATTCCGGACGCCACCGCAACCCCGGCCCCCACGGCTACGCCGCTTCCGGAGGATGTGGCCACCGCCCAGGACTCCATTGTTCTGGTGGTGCCGGAAGAGCCGGTTAACCTCAATTCCTTCCTCAGCATCGGCGGGTCTCTGTATGCTTCCATCACCCGCGCCAACCTGCAGGACCCCCTGACCTGGCAGTCGGGCGACGACCTGCGCATCGTTCCCACCACCGCCACCACGGGCTGGGAAAAGGTTGACGCCGACACCTGGCGGTTCAACCTCCGCGAGGGCGTCAAGTTCCACAATGGCGAGGCCTTTAATGCCGACGCCGCGCTGCCCAGCCTTACCGCCAACGGGAGCGCCGCTTCCGAGGGTGGCAGCATTAACTACACCGGTCCCCATACGTCGGTCAAGGTGGACGATTACACGGTGGACATCAATTGCCAGGATGCCTGCCCCATCTTCCCCAACACGGCCTTCTTCCTCGGCTTCGAGGCTCCGGCCTGGCTGGCCAGCACCGCCGAAGAAGACCGGGCCGGCCAGAGCATAGGCCTGGGTCCTTACCAGCATGTGGACTGGACACCCGGCGTGTCCATCACCCAGGAAGCCTACGAGGACTACGTGCCGGTGGGCGACCACTTTGAATTCCAGAAGCCCCTGATCAAGAACATAGAATGGCAGTGGCGCGGCGAGCCCACCGTCATCGCCGCCATGGTCGAAACCCAGGAGGCGGACATGGGCTGGGACGTGGGCGTTGAGCAGATAGAGGCCTTCCCCGCAGACCAGCTGCGGTTCGGGTCCTCCGCCGAGACCTACACCCTGCAGATTGATACTGCCTGGCACCCGGAACTGAGCAAGAAGGAGGTTCGCCAGGCAATAGCCCATGCCGTCAACTGCCAGGAACTGGTGGACACCCTGTACGCCGGCCTTACCACCTGCCGCGGCAACATCATCTGGCCGGGCATCATCGGGGCAACTGAAGCAAACACGGCCCCCTACGAATACAACCCGGAGCTTTCCAAACAGCTGCTCCAGGACGCCAACTATAACCCGGAGAACAAGATTACCCTCATCTCCCGGGGCGTACGCGTCGCCAAGCAGACGGAAATTTCCGAGGCTGTCCACGCCTACCTGAACGAGGTTGGCATCAACTTCGAGTTTCAGATCGTCGAGCCTTCCATCCGCAGCGCCCGCTCGCGGTGCGCCGTCGGACAGGCAGTGCTGGATATAATCGAGGAGTCGGGCCGGAACCCGGAGACCGCCGAGGCCAGTCGCGACGACATGATTGCCGCCGTGGATAAGGGCCACTCCAGCTGCGAAGGCTTCCACATGATCGGCAACCAGCCCTCCAACGAGACGCTGGACTTCGGGCGACAGGTGCGGTACTACATGAACTGCACCAGCCAGCGCTCCGCAGTTTGCGACCCCTCGCCGGGCGGCATCCAGGACCAGATTGACGAAGCCCTGGCCTCCTCGGGCCAGGAACGCCAGGACCGGCTGGAAGTATTGGCGGACCGGTTCCGGGAAGAAGTGTTCATGCTTCCCCTGTTCGACCTGCCGGTAGTGTACGCCGTCAATCCCAAGCTCCAGTGGCAGCCCCGCCTCGACCCCACCATCCGCGTCAGCTCAATGTGGTTCGAGGAATAGGCAATCTCCCCTGGCAGCAAAACCCCGGAAACCAGCGGGGGCGGGTCAATGACCCGCCCCCGAAGTTTCTAATCTACCATGGACCGAATATACCCGTTATGTCGCAGCTAAACCAACATACCAGCCGTTCCTTCCGAACATCACTCATGTCGCCCTGAACATGCCGCGGGGCCAAGAATCCTTAACGCCAGCCAGGGGTTTGAACCATATACGGTGAAAAAGGAAACAAACCTACTCCCCGGGCTGCCCTACTCCACTACTTCCACTTCACCACTGCTGTTGGCCACCAGCAGAGACTCGAAATCATAGCCGCGCCGCCGCAGTTCCTCGCTGCCGCCCTCGTTCCGGTCCAGGATGGCCAGCACCTTGACCACGCTGCAGCCGGCCGCTTCCGCCGCTTCTATGGCAAGGAACAGGGAGCCGCCGGTCGTGCAGGTGTCGTCAACCACGGCCACCTTCGCCCCGGCTTTCAGGTGCCCCTCCACCGCATTGCCCATGCCGTGGCTCTTGGCCTCCTTGCGGACTATGAAGGCGGGTACCGGAACTCCGCCGGCCTCCGCTTCCAGGTGGCTGCACAGGGCCACGGCCGCCACCAGGGGGTCGGCGCCCAGGGTGGGCCCGCCGATGGCCTCGGCGCCGGCGTCCCGCACCAGCGGCAGCAGGGCCCGCCCCGCCAGGTACGAGCCCTCGGGGTCCAGGCTCAACAGCCGTCCGTCGAAGTAGTAGGAGCTCTTCTTTCCCGACGTAAGGGTGAAGTCACCGTAACGAAGGGCGCCCATATCCAGGGCCAGGGCCAGCAGTCGTTCAGAAAATTCTTGCAATGGGGTTCCTCGCTCTTTAGAAAATAGGTGGGTCAGGGACGCTGCCGGTACATGCCCTGTTCCATGATGTAGGCCTCCACCGCCTCCGGCGCCTGGTACCGGAAGGAAATGCCTTCGGCGGCCCGCCGGCGAATTTCGGTGGCGCTGAAGTCAACGTTGTGGACGGGCAGCACACAGATTCGGTCGCCCTGGTCCCGGTAGCTGGCCAGCAGCCGGTCCTGTTCCTCGTCCCCGTAGCCTGGGCGGCTCACCACCGCCAGCCGGCAGAGTTGCAGAATGCGCTCGGGCTCCTTCCAGCGGTGGAAACTCTCAAAGGCGTCCAGGCCCAGGATGAAGAACAGCTCAGCGTCTGCGGAAAGTTCTTCCCGCAGCTCTACCAGGGTGTCCACCGTATAGCTGAGTCCGGGGCGTTCAATCTCGTTGCGAATCAGCCGGAAGTGGGGATTTGAGGAAATTGCCAGCTCAACCATCTTTACGCGGTGGCAGGCTTCGGTGAGGGGCTGGCCCTCCTTCAGCCAGGGGCGACCGGCGGGTACGAACAATACCTGGTCCAGGCCCAGGCTGACGCGGCTTTCCTCCGCGATAAGCAGGTGCCCCAGGTGGATGGGATCGAAGGTGCCGCCTAGTATGCCTGTGCGCATATGTGTAGCTAGGAACTGTGACTTGGGAGTTGGTCCGTCCGGTCCGGGTTGACCCGTAGCTTTCGGCTTTTGTTTCTTGCCTTGTATTTTCTTGGAACCATTCCCCTGCTGCCCGTTCTCAGTATCGCCGGAGATTCACGGGAATCAGACGCTGGTTGGTGGGGTCAACTCCCAAACGGGCTACTTCCAGCGTGGTTACGCCCAGCAGGCTGGCTTCGCCCTCTTCGGCAAATATGACCGGCGTGTAAACCTCGCGTCCCTCCAGCCTGACTCGAGCCCAGCCGGTATCCGAAGGCACCTGTCGGCCATCGGCCATTTCAGAAATGGCCTCTCCGCTTACCGGAACGCCAAGCCGCTGCAACATTTCCCTGGGCACAGTCGTGTAATCGCATGCCGTGTCCACCGTGGCTTCGATCTCCTCGAAGCTGTCGCCGTTCACATTCGCCACCGCTATGGTTACGTTGAAAATCCCCATCCTAAAACCATTCCATCTCAGCGCGGCCGATGCGGATGGTGTCTCCCGGTTCGATGCCGGCATCTTCCAGGCGGCGGGCAATTCCCAGGCGGGTCATTTCCCGCCACAGCTGCAGCAGCACCCGGTAGTCCCTGGTGTCCGCCAGGGCGCTGAGGCGTTCCAGCTGCTCGGACTTGATGACGTAAACGCCGCGGTCCTTGTAGAAGGAGATGGGCTCGGCGGTGGTGCGACGCCGGTCCGGCCGGGTGGGAGCCCCTTCCGCCATTGGTTCGTCATCCTTGGCAGCTTCCGCTTCCGCTTCAGCCTGCGACACCCGCTCCATTATTTCGATTACCTGTCCCAGCATGGGCTCGACCCCTTCGCCGCTGACCGCCGAAATAAAGAACACCGGGGTATCGGAGCCATTGGGAAGCACCGGCGATTCTGCGGCTGCCTCCTTCAGGGAGACTGCCAGCTCTTCTCTCCGTTCCTGTACCTCGGTGACATCCATCTTGTTGACGGCGATTACCTGGGGTTTGTGCGCCAGGGCCGGGTTGAACTCCTGCAACTCCCGGTTAATCATGTGGAAGTCTGCCACCGGGTCCTCAGAGAGGCCGTCCAGAACATGGACGTACAGGCGCGCCCGCTCGGCATGACGCAGAAACTGGTCTCCCAGACCCACGCCCTCGTGGGCGCCTTCCAGAAGGCCCGGCACTTCCATCATCACGAAGTCCTGGCCACGGGTACTTACCACTCCCAGCACCGGCTCCACCGTGGTGAATGGGTAGTCAGCGATGCGGGGCTTGGCCGCGGAACAGCGGGATATCAGGGTGGACTTGCCGGCATTGGGCCTGGCCAGCAGTCCCACATCGGCCAGCAGCTTCAACTCAAGGAACAGGACCACGTACTCGCCCCGTTCTCCACGCTGGGAAAGCATGGGTTCCTGGTTGGTCGGAGAGACGTAATGGGCATTGCCCCAGCCGCCGGCGCCGCCCTGGGCGACCATCCGGGGAGTATCATCGGTAACGTCGGTAAGGAATTCCTTCTCGCCGCCCTTCAGCATCCGCCACACCACCGTACCCAGCGGGACCTTGATGTATGTGTCCTCACCGTTGCCGCCGCGCTGGCCCTTCCCCTTGCCGTGGCCACCCCGGTCAACGTACATGGTGCTGTTGTATTTCAGGTGAAGGAGGGTGTTCAGGGAGCCATCGCCAACCACGTAGGCATTGCCCCCGTTTCCGCCATCGCCGCCGTTGGGGCCGCCCTTGGGGCGGAACTTTTCCCTGAGGAAGCTGACGCAGCCGTTACCCCCGTCCCCGGCCTTAATATTAAGCCTGACTGTATCTATCATGGGTTAATTGTAGATTAGATAACAGGAATAATAAACCCGTAGATAAGTGGACGACCAGGTTGACGGCGGTACGATCAGCAGGTTGACATGCTGGCATGGAATGGGGAGGACACAGGTCAGATCTGTGGATAAGTTGGGGCTGTTCGTGGATATTGTCCATAGGGGATGAGTCCTGAAAATTCTGTCCACGGACCCATGCCTGGAAATTAACGGGCCGTGAAGGGTTATCCCCGGATTAGAACGGTTTATCCACAGTTTACCGGGAGTTATCCACGATTAACGGGTAAACGGCGGCGGGCAACGTTGGGCCCCACAATGGCCAGGATGCCGGGAAGGGCCGCCTGTATGGCCGAAGGGTTAATTTTGGGCGGGCGGAAAGATCAGGTGAATATGGCTTCCTTGATGGTAAGCACATTCTGGCGGAGGTGGTAGTCCTCGTTGATCTCCCCGTTGATCTTGCCGGCTCCGTGGATGACGGTGGAGTGGTCCCGGTTGCCCAGGAGGCGCCCCACCTCGGTGGGGGAAAGCTCCAGCTCGTAGATCAGCAGGTACATTGCCACCTGGCGAGCCAGGGCGATGTTCTTGCTGCGGCTGCGGCCCAGCAGGTCGGCGGTGGACACCTTGTAATGGCGGGACACCTCGTCCAGAATCTTCTCGCGGTCAATGGCGTGCCGCGCAATGTCGTGGGTCAGGTCGTCCAGCAGGCGCGACGTGGACTCCAGGGTGACGGGAATGCTCATTAGCTGGGAATAGGCCACCACCCGGTTCAGGCTGCCCTCCAGTTCCCGCACGTTCTTCTGCACCCGCTTGGCAATCAGCTCCAGCACACTCTCCTCGACAATGGTCTTCAGCTGGTCCGCTTTGGACGAGAGAATTGCCATGCGGGTTTCCAGGTCCGGTGGCTGGATGTCGGCGATGAGGCCCCACTCGAAGCGGGACCGCAGCCGGTCCTCCAGCAGCGCCAGGGCCTTAGGTGGCCGGTCCGAGGTGAGGACAATCTGGTAGCCCGCGGTGTGCAGGTCGTTGAAGGTGTGGAAGAACCCTTCCTGGGTCTGCTCCTTGCCGCTCATGAACTGGACATCGTCAATGAGCAGCACCTGCACGCTGCGGTAGCGCTGCCGGAACTCCTCGGTGGTCCGGTTGCGGATGGCGGAGATAAAGTCGTTGGTGAACTGCTCCGATGAGACGTAGAGGACGCTGTGGCCGTTGCGGGCCGCCTCCTGCCCGATGGCGTGCAGCAGGTGGGTCTTGCCCAGGCCCACGCCCGAGTAGAGGAACAGGGGGTTATAGGCCTGGCCCGGGGCGTCGGCCACTGCCTGGGCCGCGCTGAAGGCCATGCGGTTGGACGTTCCAACCACGAAGTTGTTGAAGGAGTACTTGCGGTCGAAGTTGACCCCGGCGTTCATGGGGACCGGCGGCGCGGGACTTCCGCTGGCATTGGCTGCCCCGCCGGCGGGGGGCGGATCGGCCTCTTCCTCGCCTATCTCGGAGGGCACCCGGAATCGCACGTCCAGCGGCTCTCCCGACGACTGGCGCAGGGCCCGAAGGATGGTCTGGTACATGCGCTGTTCCAGCCAGGCGATGGTAAAGACGCTGGGCACCTGGACCAGCAGGTCCATGCCATCGAAGGCCAGGCCCTCGGTGTCTTTCAGCCAGGTGTCAAAGGTTGCTCTGGGCAACTCCATCTCCAGTTGCCCCAGGGTTGCGGTCCAGGTGTTTTGTGCCGAACTGTCTGTCAAGGTGCTTACCCGGTGGTGGAAAGTGGTCCGAAGAGAACAGGTGGCGAAAAGCTTACCTGCCGGGGTGGGGCGGCGCAAGACAGCGCCATGGGCCGACGCAGGCGGGTTTTCAGGTAGGGCTGGGGGCGCTTTCACCCTCCAAAAACGTGCATGACGTATCTGGTTTAACCCGTCTCTGCCCCCGGCCGGCGCCGCGAAAATTCACCAAAACTACAGGACACAAACCGCCGCCGGAGGGCCTTTTCCCGGCGACCGGGAGGCGGGAGGGTTCTTTCGGTCACCCGCCGGGCTTCTCCGCTGGCGGGTTTCCCAGGTACCATCAGCGTTGGAATTAAAGCTGAAGTGTGATTAACTTTGTCCCAGAGAAGGCATTTCTTTGGGTAACATAACAATGCAAGCTACTTTCACTTCGCCGGGAGGCTGAATTCAACATGTCAGAACCGATACCCCATGTTCCGCCGGATGCTGCGCCGCCGGCAGCAACTCCGCCGCTGGCCCCGCAGCGGCCCTACAGCTATACCTGCCACGGCGTCAACATTGATGACCCGTGGCGGTGGCTCCGCGACCCCAATTATCCCACCGTGGAAGACGAGGAAATCCTGGCTTACCTGAACGCGGAGAACGATTACTTCAATGCGATGATGGAGCCCTACAAGGGGCTGACCGACACTATTTTCGAGGAAATCAAGGGCCGCCAGCAGCCCGACCTGGCCAGTGTTCCCTGGAAGGACGGCGACTGGTATTACCAGTGGAAATTCGCTGAGGAGAGCCAGTACCGGGTTTGGCTGCGCTGGCCCGCCTCCGACGCCGATGCCCGGCTGGGCCCCACTGCGCAGGCGGAAACCATCCTGGACGAACCGGCCCTGGCCGAGGGACTGGAATATTTCCGCCTGGGCTCCCTGGGCCTCAACCACGGCGCCAACCTGATGGCCTACGGCGCCGATACCGACGGCTCCGAGCGGTTCAGGCTGGTGGTGAAGAACCTGGAGACGGGGGAACTGCTGCCCGAGGAAATACCGGATACCACCGGCGGCGTGGTATGGTCCGCCGACGATTCCTCCTTCTTCTACACCCTGGTGGACGACAACTGGCGGCCCTGGCAGGTGCGGCGCCACGTCCTGGGCCGGCCCGTGGACCAGGACGCCGTAATTTACGAAGAGAGCGACCCGGGCTTTTTCGTAGGGATTGGGGAATCGTCTTCCAGGGAGTACGTCATCATCGGCGCCGGTGACCACGTTACCAGCGAGGTGAGGATCATTCCCAGCGCCGACCCGGGCGCCGATGCGCTGGTGGTGGCTCCCCGCCGCCCCAACCATGAATATTCGGTGGACCACCAGGGCGACCGCTTCGTAATCCGCACCAACGATACCCACAAGAACACTCGGCTGGCCGTGGCGCCGGCTGACGACCCCACCGAGGCCGCCTGGACGCCCCTGGTGGACGCCTCCGACACTCACTACATACGGGGCTTCGAAGCCTTCCAGGACTTCCTTGCCGTGGAGGAGCGGATTGGCGGCCTGGACCACATCCGCCTCATAGACCGGGCGGGGGAGACCACCTATATTGAATTTCCTGAGAATGCCTACACAACCGGTGTGGGCCAGAACCGGGAGTTTCAGACCGATACGCTGCGCCTGGACTACACCTCCATGGTGACCCCCAATACCGTGTTCGATTATCACCTGGGCTCCGGTGAGCTGGAGGTGCGACAGGTGCAGGAGGTGCCCAGCGGCTACGACTCATCCGAGTACGTTACCGAGAGGCTGCTGGCCCGTGCCCGCGACGGCGCGGAGGTGCCGGTGTCCCTGGTCCGGCGCCGGGAAACGCCGGTGGACGGCTCCGCGCCCGTTTACCTCTATGGATACGGCGCCTACGGCCACGCCATACCGCCTTCCTTCTCCACCACCCGTCTGTCCCTGCTGGACCGGGGCTTCATCTTCGCCATCGCCCACATCCGGGGCGGGGACGATATGGGCTATCACTGGTACGAGGCGGGAAAGCTGGACCGCCGCACCAACACCTTCAACGACTTTGTGGACGTTGCCCGTCACCTGGTGAAAGAGGGATATGGCTCCGAGGGCCGCATCGCCATTGCCGGAGGCAGCGCCGGCGGCCAGTTGATGGGCGCGGTGGTCAACCAGGCCCCGGAACTCTGGGGCGCCGTCGCCGCCCACGTTCCCTTTGTGGACGTGCTGAATACCATGCTGGACGATTCCCTGCCCCTGACGCCTATTGAGTGGCCCGAGTGGGGCAACCCCATCGAAGACGAAGGTGCCTTTGAATACATTCGCTCCTACTCACCCTACGACCAGCTGGCGGCCAGGGACTACCCGCCCATCCTGGCGACGGCGGGCCTCAACGATCCCCGGGTAACCTACTGGGAACCGGCCAAGTACGTGGCCAGGCTGCGGGTCCTGAAGACCGACGATAACCTGGCGCTGCTGAAGACCAACATGGGCGCCGGCCACGGTGGCCGCTCGGGCCGGTATGACCGCCTCTACGAAGTGGCGGAAGAGTACGCGTTCATCCTAGCGGTAATGGGGCTGGTGGAGCAGAAGGTGTAGTTATCCACGAAGGGCAAATAGAAACCGGTTGTGGGAGCTTCCTTGGCGATGGTAGCTGGTCGTTTACTGCCTCGCCAGGAGCCTGTCGTATTCGTGATGGGGGCCAATCCAGAACCACACGATGTCGCCACTGGCCAACATGCCAAGGGCGCGATAGTCGCCCGTTATACGAACTGAATAGACTGAGCGGCGTCTCCCAACGCGCTTGAAGTCCAGGCTCGGGTGGTTGGGGTCCGTTTCGAAAAACCGGTAGGCCTCTCTTGACTGTCTCTGGATATGCGGGGGAAGTCTCCGGTAGGCATCCCAAAAGCCCCGGTGGGTAAATGAGCGCATTCTTAAAGGTCTTGAAGATTCAGAGGCGCCGTCTTTTCAGCCTTGTGGTCAGCCAATGCTGCATCCGCCATTTGCGTCAGGAAATCGTCCGATTCCGGCCGGTCAAAGAGTTCGGCCCATTGCTGTTCAGATTCCAGCTCCGCCAGGAGAAAGCGAGCGAACTTGTCCTGTTCGTCTTCAGGCAGCAATGAGGCCTTCTCAAAAGCCTCTTTCAACAGTTGATTCATAGCGCCTCCAGATCATCCTGGCGGTAATGGGCCTGGCCCATTGAGGAGCGTTTATCCACCAGGCTCACGAGTCTTCACCAACAGCGCATTTCCGCATTTGTGACAATTCGTGCCCATTCGTGGATGAAATCTGCTACTCCCCCGGTCCGAAAAGCTGGGGGAGGTCGATAATCCGGGCCGTGCCAGTGGACGGGGCGGCCAGGTCCAGCGTCTGGCCGGGGTTGGCGCTGGCCGTGCGGACGTAGCCCAGGCCGACCAGCTCCCCGGTGGAGGGCAGGTGCGACAGGGAGGTTACCTGTCCCACGTTGCGGCCGTCCAGTTCCAGGACCGCGTCCTCCGCCACCTGCGCGCCCTCGGAGAAGCCCAGGCGGACCAGGTACTTCTGCACCTTATGGTAGGTATCCAGGCGGGCGATTACCTCCTGGCCGATGTAGCAGCCCTTGGCAAAGTCCACTGAACCGATGAGGCCGGCTTCCAGGGGGTTGAAGTCGTCGCCCATCTCGCGGCCGTGGCGGGGTATTCCGTTGTGTACCAGGGCAGCGTTGAAAGCCTCCGTGCCAACGGGGGTTGCGCCCGAGGCTGCCAGGGTTTCCCATACCTGGGCGCCGGTGGAGGCGTCAACCACCACGTCAAGGGCCGTCATTGCCCCCAAAGGCCGCCGAATGATAACGGCGGAGTGGCCGGCTATTTCCGCCGGCAGAACGGAATAGGGGGCCAGGCCCTCCAGGCTCGCCCCGCCCGGTTCCAGGCCCGCCGCCCTGGCCACGGCCGCGGGGCTGTCGGGCCCGCAGACGGTGAACAGGTTCGTCTCCCCGGAAATGTCCTCCACCTCCAGGTCTTCCATGATGGTGTACTTGTCCAGCCAGTCAATTACGGCCTGCTGACAGTCCGGGCTGGTGATGAGCAGGGTATATTCCCCGGTATTCACCACGCCCAGCAGGTCCAGAATGCGGCCCCGGTCGGTGGTCAGGATGGTGGGCGCGCCCTGCCCCGGGGCCAGGTTAACGATGCCGTTGGTGGACAGGCGGTTAAGCAGGTCCAGGGCATCTTCGCCGGTGGCCTTCAACCTGCCGGTGTAGGAGCTGTCGTGGAGGCCCGCTGCCTCGGTAATTGCCCGGAATTCGGCGGCGACGTCGGTAAAGACTGCGGTCGTGGCGGGTACGGTCATAAGGCTGGCCTCCGGGGGAACGGTGTAGGTAATAGAAACTTGGCGAGATCTAATGGTGGCGCGGATGTTGGTCTTGTGCCTACTCGAATTGCTCCAGTGACTTGCCCGTTATATCCATATAGAGTGCGTCAGGGCAAAGCTCGATTTCTTCGGTCCAGGCGATGGCGCGGTGGTCGGCGATAAAAGCCTTTTTGAAATTTTCTGGATCGCTCCACTCTTCGAAAACACCCTTTCCCGCCAGGTGAGACAAGTCAACCTCTCCCGTAACGCCATCCGAATATCTCAACCAGAGGCGAAATCCATCCCTCGTTTGAATTTCAACAGGTCGAATCATGACTAGCCTCGAAAGGTACTGTCCGAAATTATACACTTCCAAAAAGGGAAAAAGGAGATGGCGCCACCAGCTGTACGGCAGGCCCGTGCTAGTCCCCGCTGGAGGGCAGCGCCGCCAGGTACAATTCCCGCTCGATGGCCTGGCGGACGGGACGCAGGTAGGGGCGGGAGGCCCTCATCTTCTCCAGCAGTCCATCCAGGGGCATCCACCGGGCCTGGTCGATGCCTTCCTTCAGGTCCGGCTGCAGCGGGTCCGACAAATCGCCGGCGAAGTCCAGCAGGAACCACTGGACCGTCTTGTTGACGGGACCGATCTTATAATAGGAAATATAGCTGGTTCGGCAGAGGGGAGAACGAATGGAGAGGGAGGAGGCTGGGAGGCCGGTCTCTTCGGATATTTCCCGAAGAGCGCATATTTCGTAGGGTTCTTCCAGGTAGTCCAGTTTGCCCTTGGGCAGGTCCAGCAATCGGTGCTTGCGGATAACCAGGGCGTGACCGCCGCAGAGGACCAGGCCTCCGGCGGCGAACATCCGGGGCAGCTCATCTCTATTCATGTATCAGTATGCGCTCCAGGATTCCTATCTGATCGCGGTTCATGCCCGTGAACAGCACCCCGTCCACCACCACGTCGGTCAGCATATCGGTGTCCGGCGCCTGGTAGATGACCTCGGGCCGCAGATCTTTTCCCTCGTACTCGAAGCGGGTCAGGATGTAGTGGATGGCGTTCAGGCGGGCCTGCTGCTTGTTGTCCGACTCTATGATAACCCATGGGGCGTAGTCGGTGGAGGTGACGGCGAACATCCTTTCCTTGAAGTAGGTCAGCAGCTGCCACCGCTCCGCCACCTTCCGGTCATTGGGCGAATACTTCCAGTACTGCAGGTCGCTGTCCTGCCGCAGCCGGAATCGCAGGTTCTGGGACTCCCGGGAGACCGACAGGTAAAGCTTGATGAAGGTGACGCCCTCGTCCACCAGGTCTTTTTCCCAGTCGTTGACCCGGTTCATAAAGTAGTGGTACTGGCGCATGGTGCAGTAGCCCATGGCCGGCTGAATCAGGGCGCGGGAGTACCAGGAGCGGTCGTAAACCATAAGCTCGCCGGGCTGGGGCATTTGCTTGTAGTAATGCCCAAGCCAGTTGCGCATTTCCTGGGGTGTGGGTATTCCCTGGGTGATAATGCCGGAGGTCCTGGGGTTGAGATAGTGGGTGATGGCCGAGGCGATGTTGCCCTTGCCCGCGGCGTCGCGCCCCTCCAGGACTATGGCCACCCGCTGGCCCGTTTCCACCACCCATTCCTGCAGGGCCAGAAGCTGGCGGCGGAGGACGCGAAGCTCGGCGCGGTAAGCCAGGTATTCAATGCCCCTGAACGCCGGCACATCGTGGCTGATGGCCAGTGTTTCGGGCAGGATGTTGTTATTTTCCAGCTTTACGTCGTACGCAACCATCAGAAAATAACCGTACCATACAGGCGGCAAGCGCGGAATCCCTCGTCCTTGCCGTTCTTGGTTTATCGTAATTAATGCTTCGCAAACCTGTCAATTGCAGCGGCCCGGAGTAACTGTTCAAACTTGGTGGGATTTATCTGCCAGCCAGCCCCGTCATAGGGCGAAAGCGGTATCCAGGAATCCTTGCTGCGCGTAAATCGTAGGCCCGTCAGCCTTGCCGGATTCCGGCCCGCGCCGGAATAACACCTTCCAGTCCACTGTGACTCACCAACTCTGAACAGTTACCCGCCCCAGGGCAATCGCATGAAAGATTCGTCTACAGCCGGCTAATATCCACATGGCAAAGCTATGTCGCCCTGAGCTTGCCGAAGGGCCTAAATGCCTTCCCCACGGCCTCCCTAAGGGTCCGAAAGCCAGTTGGTGGGGAGGAGTTTAGATTCTTCGGCAAGCTCAGAATGACCATTTACTCACTCATGCGATAACCCTGCATCCCGCCCAGCGCTGACCCTGCAAAGTCCCCAGGTCATGTGGTATGATTTAGTGCCAGCGGTCGAGGGAGACCGCCAGCGTTGTTTCGCGAGACACATTCCTGTCCGGACCAGACAAAGAAAGGCAGTTAGTTTAGAAAATGGAAGCCGCCCAGATACTTCAGCCAGAAACCAACCCCAACATACCCGACTTCGGCGCCGGTGATACGGTCAGGGTCAACTTCCGCATCAGGGAGGGCGAACGAGAGCGTATCCAGGCCTTCCAGGGTGTGGTCATCCGCCGTCAGAACGGTACGGGCCCGTCGGCCAACTTTACCGTTCGCCGCATTGCCGGTGGAGGCATAGGGGTGGAACGTATTTTTCCCCTCTATTCGCCCTTGATCGATTCGCTGGAAGTAACCCGCCGGGGTTCGGTCCGCCGGGCCAAGCTTTACTACCTTCGCGGACTGCAGGGACGCGCCGCCCGTATCAAGGAAAAGACGGTGCCCCGCCGCCCCCGGGGAGAGGCTGCCCAGCGGTAGGCGTTTTCCGGGTGGAGATTCGGGTCGCCTGAACGGCTGCCGGCAAGCGCTGTTTCCGGCCGGCCCCTCCCTCCAGACCAGACAGTCCAATCCCTGGGTTGACCGGGCAAGTCGCAGCGGGACTCTCCGCTCCCGCCCATTCTGCCCGGTCCATAACAGTCCAGCCGGTGGCCAGCGCCTATGACCAGATACGCAGAAGTAGCGGTGGACGCCCCGGTTGGCTACTCCCGAACCTTTTCCTACAGCATCCCCGAGGGATTTCGAATCGAGCCCGGACAGTTGGTCTGGGTCCCCTTCGGCCGGCGCATTCTGCAGGGCGTGGTTATGGAACTGGCCTCCGCGCCCCAGGTGGAAGTCACCAGGGACATTTTGCAGGCCGTCGAGCCTGGCCGGCTGCTGGATGAGACGGCCCTGTCGCTGGCCCGGTGGATCGCCAGCTACTACCTCTGCTCCCTCTACGATGCCCTGGCCCTGTTCCTGCCTCCCGGATTTAAAGCCCAGGTCCGCTCCCGAATCCTGCCCCGCTCCGTTGAACCCCCCGACGACCAGGCCCTGAAACCCGCTTCCAGGGACGCCTTGGCCGCCCTGGCCCAGCAGGGCCGGATGAGCGAGGCCGACTTCGCCAAAATTCTGGGCCGCGCGGGCATTCGAGAGGTTAACCGCCTGGTTGACCGGGGCTTCGTGCACCGACTGGTGGACCTTCCCCGTCCCCGTACCTTTCGTTACGACTCCCGCTTGTTTCCCACCGGCCTGCCCGACACCCTGGGCAACTGGCCCCAGCTATCCGTTCGGGTTTCCCCAAGACAGGAGAACCTGCTTCAAACCGTGCGGGAAGCGGGAGACGGGTACTCCACCACCCTGGCCAACCGGGAGTTTGGACCGGGCGTGGGGGACGCCCTGGTGGAAAAGGGTTTGGCGGGCCTGGAATGGGTCCGGCTGGAATCGCGGTCGGTGGAGGGCCGGGACCGGTTCGGGCAAGGGGAGGACACCGAGGGCAATCCGCCCGTTGCCGAAGAACCTCCCGTGCTCAACCCCCATCAGGCAACGGCCCTGGATGCTGTGGCGGAGTCCCTGGCGAACCCGTCGCGGCAGTCCGGCGCCTTCCTGCTGCACGGGGTAACCGGAAGCGGCAAGACGGAAGTGTACCTGCGGGCCATCGCGAAAACTGTAGCCCTGGGGAAGCAGGCCCTCTTCCTGGTGCCGGAAATCTCTCTGACTCCCCAGACGGTCGAGCGGGTCAACGCCCGGTTTCCCGGCAAGGTAGCCGTCACCCACAGCGGCCTCACCGACCGGCAGCGGTTCGACCAGTGGTGGCAGATACGGGATGGCGACTACGACGTGGTTATCGGCCCCCGTTCGGCCCTCTTCGCGCCGCTGCCCAGCCTGGGCCTGATCGTCATAGACGAAGAGCACGAGTGGACCTACAAGCAGGTGGAGGCCCATCCCTTCTACCACGCCCGCACCGCCGCCCTGGAGCTGGCCCGCCTGACCGGGGCCACCGTGCTGCTGGGCAGCGCCACCCCGGACATTGAGACCTACTACCACGCCCTGCAGGGCCGCCACTACTTGCTGGAACTGCCCTACCGCATTCCCTTCGGCGCCAGGCCCGACGGTGGGCAGGGCAGCGGCCAGAACGGTGATAGCGCCCAGCGAGCGGGGGCAGCCGACCCGGGCGAGACCCCAGGCCTGGCACGGGTGGAAATTGCCGATATGCGCCAGGAACTCCGGCAAGGCAACCGCAGCATCTTCAGCCAGGCCCTGGCCGAGGGCCTGGCCCAGTGCATCGAGCGGGGCGAGCAGGCCATCCTTTTCCTCAACCAGCGGGGTAGCGCGCCCATGGTCCAGTGCCGCGACTGCGGCTACGTGGTCACCTGCAGCAGTTGCTCGGCCACCCTCACCTACCACGCCTCGGAAGCCAGGCTTCGCTGTCACCGCTGCAACCGGCGCAGCCGCCCGCCCGACATTTGCCGCCGCTGCCAGGGTCGTCACATCCGGCAGCTGGGCATCGGCACCCAGCGGGTGGTGGACGAGGTCAAGACCGCCTTTCCCAATGTGGCGGTGGAGCGATGGGACTCCGACGCCGCCCGCTCCGGCATGGACCCGGACGAGACCATGCGCCGCCTGGCCGGGGGCGAGGTGCAGGTGCTGGTGGGCACCCAGATGGTGGCCAAGGGCCTGGATCTGCCCGACGTTACGCTGGTGGGCGTGATTCTGGCCGATGTGGGCATCTACCGCCCCGACTTCCGCGCCGGCGAGCGGGCCTTTGGGCTGCTGTGCCAGGTGGCGGGCCGGGCCGGCCGCGGGGCCAGGCCGGGTAGGGTCATAATCCAGACCTACAACCCCGACCACTATGCCGTGACGGCCGCCGCCAACCAGGACTATGCCTCCCTGGCCCGGGCGGAAATCATTACCCGCCGCCGCCAGGGCAACCCGCCCTTCAATCAACTGGTGCGCCTGCTTTACCAGGACTCCAACCCGACTACGTGCCAGCGGCAGGCTACCATTGCCGCGCGGTTGATGCGGGAGCGGATACGGTCCCAGGGCCTCACCGATGTCAGCATCCTGGGCCCCGCCCCTGGCATCCCCCCCAGGGTCCGCGGCCGTTACCGGTGGAACCTGCTGCTGCGGGGCCGTAACCTGCACCGTTTCCTGGAAGGCCTCGACCTGCCGACCCGCGATGTGACCATTGACGTGGATCCGGTGGACCTGCTGTAAAACGGGATACGTGAGAAATCCCTGATGTGCCCTCCGGCGCTGGTGGGCAACGCCCTATAGCCTTCGCCCCGAGTTCGTCGAGGGTCTGCGGCGCTTCTCTAACCCCGGCGGCGCGCCCAGCCGGAAATCCCGCCACCGACCAGCTCCCGTATAAACATCACTACGCAAGGTATGGACTCGCCCCACCGGCGATGGTTACACTGCGTTGAGAGCAGACCCGGCGCACCCTACTTGAAAAGCGGTTATCACCATGTCACTGGCCAACGCCAATCGCCACGCCGAACTGAGCCGCCGCCTGCTGGAACAGGCCAGCTACGAACTGCACACGCAGGGCGACAGGGTGCAGGCGTCGGACAAGGCTTCCGGGGCGGTGGCCCAGGCGGTGAAGGCCATTGCGGAGGACCGGAACTGGCGCCACGGCTCCCACAACCTGCGGCGGGAGATTGTGGGGCTAATTGCCAGCGAGTTCGATCTGCCGGACCTGGTGAACTTGCAGGGCATAGCCGATCAATTGCACGAAAACTATTATGAAGACCGGATGAGCGATGTGCTGGTCGCCTACTTGTTGGGCCAAATCAGCCAACGCATTGAATCCCTATGGATTGTAAGGGAGAAGGGACCTGATCCAGACTTTATTCCATCTCCGGACCAGCTGCGCATCATAAACCGCCTGCTCGTCCCCGAGGAAGTGGCCCGGGCTGACGAGAGCATGGACTTTCCCCCGCCCATGCCGCCGTTCAACCCGCCCGCCGGCTGAATCCAGGCGCGCCCAAGGGTTTCCCCCGTATAAACATCACTACGCAAGGTATGGACTCTCCCCGCCGGCGCTGGTTACACTGCGTTGAGAGCAGCCCCAGCGAATCCCACTTGAACAGCGGTTGCCAACATGTCCTTGGCCAACGCCAATCGTCACTCTGAATTGAGCCGCCGCCTGCTGGAACAGGCCAACTACGAACTGCACACGCAGGGCGACAGGGTGCAGGCGTCGGACAAGGCTTCCGGGGCGGTGGCCCAGGCGGTGAAGGCCATTGCGGAGGACCGGAACTGGCGCCACGGCTCCCACAACCTGCGGCGGGAGATTGTGGGGCTAATTGCCAGCGAGTTCGATCTGCCGGACCTGGTGAACTTGCAGGGCATAGCCGATCAATTGCACGAAAACTATTATGAAGACCGGATGAGCGATGTGCTGGTCGCCTACTTGTTGGGCCAAATCAGCCAACGCATTGAATCCCTATGGATTGTAAGGGAGAAGGGACCTGATCCAGACTTTATTCCATCTCCGGACCAGCTGCGCATCATAAACCGCCTGCTCGTCCCCGAGGAAGTGGCCCGGGCTGACGAGAGCATGGACTTTCCCCCGCCCATGCCGCCGTTCAACCCGCCCGCCGGCTGAATCCAGGCGCGCCTTCAACGTGGCCTTGGCGCCGGTTTCCCCGGGACCGGCGCCAACCTTTTCTTTGCCCTTTTCAGTCGCCTCGGCTATACTTATTTGCCGAATCCGGCGTGATATTTCACTGCCTCGTCCCTTTGATCCGTCCCGGGAGGTATCCCACCTTGGCCCGTTTGACCATGCGGCATGTTCCCGACCCCATCCTGCGCCAGCAGACGCGGCGCATCACCCAGATTCCGGCCAACCTGAAACAGTACACTGACGACATGGTGGAGACCATGCATGCCGAACACGGCGTGGGCCTCGCCGCCAACCAGGTGGGCGGACTGCAGAAGGTGGCCGTAATCCAGTTGCCCGAGTGGAACGAACCGCTGGTATTGATCAATCCGGAAATCATCCGGCGGGAGGGTGAACGGGAGGTCGAAGAGGGCTGCCTCAGCATTCCCGGCTATCGGGGCACGGTGAAGCGTTCCGAGCGGGTACGGGTCAGGGCCCTGGACCTGAACGGCAAGGTGATCCGCATCAAGGCGGATGGCCTGCTGGCCCAGGCGCTGGAGCACGAGACAGATCACCTGAACGGCGTTCTCTACATCGACCACCTGGTCTCGCGGGAGAGCTTCTGGAAGATTACCTACGAGTCAGACCCACCCGAACCCACTGACGACGAGGCCACCGCCGGGGAACCCCGGGAAACCGAGGAGCCCCAGGAACCCCAGGAACCCAGGGCATCCCGGGAGGAATCGGAGTAACCGGTCCCGAGAGCAGGTTTTCCCCTGTTTCCTTCCAGGACAGGGACGCAGACCGGCCTCCATCGGCCAAGCGACCCCGGTTTCTCCAGCGCACCAAAATTTGGTGAAGCGCGCCTTCACCCGCCAGGAAAACCCGCCATTCTTAATCAGATCGCCCAGTTCTTTTCCACTCGCTTCCCCGCCGGGGAAGCAGGCGCTTATCTGGTGGGCGGCTTCCTCCGCGACTCCCTCCTCCGCGGCGAAATTGCCGACTCCCGCAGCGCGTCCGGCCCTCACGACATGGATATTGCCGTGCCGCCGACCGTCGCGTCGGTGGAGGAACTGGGCCGTGAAGTGGCCGGGCGCCTGGGCGGCGTCTGCCAGCCCCACAACCTGGCCCGGGGTGTGTACCAGGTAATCGTTCAGCCGCCGTTCGAAGGGGCAGGCTGCGACGAGGGGCCGCTGGTGGTGGACCTGGTCCGTTACCACGACACCATTGACGAGGACATGGACCGGCGGGATTTCACCGTCAACGCCATGGCTCTGCCCCTGGACCACCCATCCCTGCTCAACGATGACCCGGACGAGTGGCCCCTTCCCGCCGCCCAGTGGGCAAACGACCTGGTTGACCCTTTCGGCGGTCGGCAGGATGTGTACCGCAAACAGATAAAGACAGTGAACGACGATGTGTTCCGCCTCGACCCGGGCCGCCTGCTGCGGGGTCCGCGCCTGGCGGGGCAGCTGCAGTTCATGCTGGCCCCGGAAACGGTCCGGCAAATTCGGCGGGACGCGCGCCAACTGGAAAAAGTAGCCCCGGAAAGGGTGCGCGACGAGTTTATGCTTATCCTGGCCGGGGAAGGCGCCCGTGGGCAGCTGGAGGTTCTGGACCGGCTGGACCTCTTGTGCCGAATCATACCCGAGCTGGAACTGACCAGGGGTGTGGACCAGCCCAGCGCCCACTACTGGGACGTCTGGAACCACAACCTTCATACGGTGGAGTACGCGGAACTGATTACCCGCGGCCACCAGAACTCCGCTATCTACTCCCTTGCTTCCTGGAATGGAGAGATGGAGGCCTACTTTGGCGAGGAGGTGGGCGACGGCCTTACCCGTCGCACCGTCCTGAAGCTGGCCGGCCTCCTTCACGACATTGCCAAGCCCCAGACCAAGGCGCCCGACAAGACCGGCCGCATTCGCTTCCTGGGTCACTCGGAACTGGGCGCCGAAATGGTTACGGAACGGCTGACCCAGCTGCGGTTCAGCGCCAGAATCGTCTCCATGGTTGCCCGCATGGTGGAACACCACCTGAGGCCCTCCCAGCTTCGTCACGGCGACGAGGACCCTACACCCCGGGCAGTGCATCGTTACTATCGCGACGTGAATGACGTGGCCGTAGATACCATTTACCTGGCCCTGGCCGACTACCTGGCGGCTAAGGGGCCGGAGATTGTAGCCGACCGCTGGGCCAGTCATGCTAGAATGTTAGGCAATTTGCTGCACGCCGGGCGGAAACAGGCCCCGGCCGAGGGCGCCCGCCGGCTTGTGACGGGTCACGACCTTATGCAGCGCCTGAACCTCCCGCCGGGGCCCGAGATAGGCCGCCTGCTGGAGCAGATTGACGAGGCGCGGGCCGCCGGCGAAATTTCCACCCGGGAAGAAGCCTTGGCCCTGGCCGATGGTTTGAAATGAGGAGAGTTCCAGCGCGCGAAGGTACCGGGGTATGAACCGGCCGGTTCCTTCGCGCCTCTTTGTGTCCCCTGGGGGCCAAATCAAAAGGAGTAACCGATGCGCAGGCGCAGTGTCCAGCTTTCCATCCTTATCCTGGTCATTCTGGGGCTTTCAGCGGCTGCCCTGGGGTTCCGGGACATAAACATAGACCTCCCCGGGTTTCCCGCCCTGGTTCGGGGCGGTGACGGTCCCCTGGGCCTGAAGCTGGGCCTGGACCTCAGCGGCGGCGGCCACCTGGTCTATCAGGCCGATACGGGCACCCGAATTGAGGTGGGCTTTGCCGACCCCACCCGGGGCGTGGTGGTTGAAGAGGCCCTGGAAAGCTTCGATGTGATCGGCTACGACATTCGCCCGCTGGATGACCGCAACTACGTGGTTACCACCGACCTGCTGGACGACGTGGTCAAGGAAGGGCTGGAAGACGCCATTACCCTTACCCGCGTGGAATTCAGCTTTGATCCGGAATTGGATCTGCCCGAAGACCCGGCGGTGGACGACGTGGCCCAGGAGCAGGGACTGGAGAACTACCAGGTAGAACAGACCGGCGTTGATAACTTCTTCCGAATTACTACAACCTCCGCCCTGGACGAAGGCCAGCGGGATGAACTGGAAACCGCCCTGGCGGAAGGGGTAGGCGAGGTAACCGAATTTTCCACCGAGACTGTGGGCACCGCCTCCTTCTCCCTCAGCGAGATTCAGCCGCCCACGGCAGACCAGATGGAAGGCGTCCTCGACCGGATAAACCGCCGTGTCAACCTCTTCGGTACCGAGGAGCCCATCATTCAGCTGTTTGGCGAGGACCGGGTTATCGTTCAGTTGCCCGGCGCCAGCGGTTCCATTTCCCAGGTCGGGTTCAGCGAACCCACCGACGTGGCGGCCGTGGAGGGCGTTCTGGCGGCCCAGGGCTACGAGGACTTCACCGTTGACGCTTCGTCGGACACCCAGTACGAAATTCGCACCATCTCCATCAATGTCAACCAGCAGAGCGCCCTGCGTAGCGCGCTGTCGTCGGGCGTCGGCGAGGTTGTTACCTTCGAAACCACCGGCGGCATCGAGACGGCCAAGGCCCTCATCGGCCAGACGGCCCAGCTGGTGTTCAAGGAGCGTACCTGTTCCGACGTCACCTGCTTCACCTTTACCGACGCCGAGATCGGCCTTACCGGTGACGACCTGGAGAGCGCCTTCGCCTCCACCGACCCCAACACCGGCGAGTGGGAGGTCAACATCGCTTTCGGCGACCGGGGCACGGGCATCTTCGGCGACCTGACCCAGCGCATCGTGGGCATAGACACCAAGCGTATCGCCGTATTCCTGGACGATGAGCTTCTCATTGCCCCGGTGTCCCTGGCCTGGATTCGCGATGGCCGCAGCTCCATTACCGGCAACTTCTCCCGGGAAGAGGCCCGCACCCTGGCCATCCAGCTGGAAGCCGGCAGCCTGCCCGTCCCGCTGGAGCTGATCCAGGAAAGCGATGTGGACGCCCTGCTGGGCGAGGAGTCCCTGAAGAAGAGCCTGCTGGCCGGCATCATCGGACTGGGGTTGGTGATGGTCTTCATGGTGGCCTACTACCGCATGGCCGGCATCATAGCCGCCGTGGCCCTGGTCTTTTACACCGTGGTAGTTCTGGCGGTTTTCAAGCTGGTGCCCGTTACCCTGGGCCTGTCCGGTATCGGGGCATTCATCCTGTCCATCGGTCTGGCGGTGGACGCCAACATCCTGATATTCGAGCGGATGAAAGAGGAAATTCGCATCGGCCGCACCCTGGCCTCTTCCATGGAGGTGGGATTCAGCCGGGCGTGGCCGGCCATCCGCGACGGCAACTTCTCGACCATCATTACCTGTATGGTGCTGTTGTGGCTGGGCAGCCGCACTGCCGACGACCTGGTAACGGGCTTTGCCTTCACCCTGTTCATCGGCGTCGTGGTCAGCATGTTCACCGCCATAGTTCTGAGCCGCAACCTGCTGCAGCTCATGGCCTGGATTGGCCTGGGCCGGCAGATGGCCCTGTTCAGTCCCGAAGGCTCGCCACGGCCCGGCAGCGGCGCCAGGGCCGGCGCCGCCGGGCAGCCCCGCAACGTTTGATAACTTGTTCATGAATGGGCGCGAATAAGCACGAGGGTAAATCAGTCTTATTCAATTGTTGAATGTTCGCGTACATTCCTGGATTAACAATTCGGTCCCGGAGGAACTATTGAATGTATAACATCGTAGGCAAGCGGGGTTGGTATTTCCTGTTCTCGGCCCTGCTCCTGATTCCCGGAATACTCTCACTGGCCCTGCCCCCGGGCGGGTGGGTTACCGGCGGTTCCGGGCTGCGGCCGGGCATCGACTTCACCAGCGGTTCCGTCATGGACATTACCTTTCAAAGGTCCGTGTCCCAGGACGAGGTGCAGCAGCGCATGGAATTTCTGGGCCATCCCGAGGCCCTGATTCAGCGCACCGGCAGCCGCACGCTCCTGGTCCGTACCAAGGTGCTTAGCGAGGACGCCGGCGGGGGCAAGTCCGAGCGCCAGGTAATTGAAGACGACCTCACTCAGAATGTGGCCCCGGTGCTGGCCGTCAACTTCGACTCCACTTCCCCCATCGTGGCCCAGGAGACGGTGCGCAACGCCATAATCGCGCTGGCGGCGGCCTCGGTGTTCATCCTGCTGTATATCTGGTATGCCTTCCGGCGGGTGCCACGGGCTTACCGCTACGGTATCAGCGCCATCCTTACCCTGATCCACGACACCCTGCTGGTGCTGGGCGTGTTTTCCATCCTGGGCCGCGTGCTCAACATGGAGGTCAACTCCATGTTCATCGTGGGCATCCTCACCGTGGCCGGTTACAGCGTTAACGATACCATCGTAATTTTCGACCGCATCCGCGAGAACGTCATTCGTTACCCCGACCGGGCCCTGGACTCGGTGGTGAACCTGAGCATCGTGGAGACCGTGGGCCGGTCCATCAACACCAGCTTCACCACCTTCACGGTGCTGCTGGCCATGCTCCTCATCGGCGGTTCCAGCATCCGTGAACTGCTGCTGGTGGTGGCCATCGGCGTGATAGTGGGTACCTACAGTTCCATCTTCATAGCCAGCCAGTTCGTGGTCATCTGGGAGCGGGGCGAATTCGGCCGCATCATCGGTCGGGGCCGCCGCGCCGGCGCCACCGCCGCCACGGGCCTGCTGTCAATACTGGGGCTGCTGGGGCGGTAGAAACCTTCAAAATTCGAGGCTTGCACCGGGCCCCTCTTTCACTGGTAGAGGGGCCCTTACCTCGTGTTCCAGGATGTTTCGTGTTGCAGCAGAATACCTGTAGAATATGGCGTATCCTGTCGCATTTGAGAACCTATGCTGGAAACCGAACGAGTAAGTTACCTCTTCGCGGATGCCCGTGATCTGTATCAGGACGCCCTGGAAATGCTGGACCAGGGCCGAATGCGGAACGCAGCCGACAAGGCCTGGGGAGCGACCAATCGGGCCACGGACGCGCTGATTCTGGCCCGCACCGGCGAGGAACCCCGCACCTCCGGGCAGACCATGCGCATGATCCGGCAGCTGCGAAGGCAGGACCCGGCCCTGGAACCTTTGCGACTGCGTTACGGACATCGCCAATCCTTCCTGCACGGCGCCTGTTTCTACGACGGCATACTGGAGCCGGAGGACGACATCATTGCTGACGTACGCGAAACCCTGGATTACATTCGGGAAGCCGAGGCAATGGCCGAAGTTCGATGACCGATCAGGAATTTGCCGATATCCTGGCCTTTGACAGGGAAAGCCCATGGATCGAATTCAAGGGCGCAAGGGCGTAACCAGAACGCAGACTTCCTGCCTGAGTAGTCAAGACCGTCCTGGTGCTGGCCATGCTCCTCATCGGCGGTTCCAGCATCCGCGAACTGCTGGGGCTGCTGGGGCGGTAGGAGGGTTCAGATTCTGCGTTCATCCCTGCTCCCTCTATTGAAAGAGGGAAGGGCCTTGCTATCCGAGATATTTCCTGTCAGCTAACCTATGTGTAGAATCCGGCATACCCTGAAGTTGCTGAGGCCATATGCTGGAAACAGACCGAGTAAGCTTTCTATTCGCTGACGCCCGAGCGCTATATGACGATGCCCTGGAAATGCTTGAGGAAGGCCGAATGCGGAACGCAGCCGACAAGGCCTGGGGAGCGACCAAGCGGGCAACTGACGCGCTGATTCTTGCCCGCACCGGCGTTGAACCGCGTACATCGGGTCAGACGGTCCTTGGTATTCGACGTCTGAGACATCTTGATCCCTCGCTTGAATCCCTGCGGTTGCGTTACGCTGCCCGACAGTCCTTCCTGCACGGCAAGTGCTTCTACGACGGGATATTGGAACCTGAGGAAGACATAGACCGCGACGTCCGAGACACCATAGATTACATTCGGGATGCCGAGGTAAAGGCCCGGGTTGATAACTGACGATGACTGACCAGGAATTCGTCGATATACTTGCACGGGGTCGCGAAACATCCGGCGTAAAGTTCAAGGGTCCGGGTCCGGTATCGGAAGGGAGGCTCATTGCTCAAGTGGTCAAGGCTGTCTTGGCGATGGCCAACCGGCAGGGCGGTGGGGTTGTGGTAATTGGCGTTGAAGATGCAGGAAACTCCATCCATCCAATGGGATTAAGCTCTGCTGATCTCGAAACATGGACCTATGATAGAGTTGCAGACCAGATAGCCAGATATGCCGACCCCAGCGTGAGCTTTGACATGGAACCCCGGGTGTATAATGACTCCATCTTCATCGTCATTACGGTTGAAGAGTTCGCCCAGATACCGGTCTTGTGCAAGCGGGCATTTGATAACGTACTGTGGGACGGGGCCTGCTACGTTAGAACCCTGAGAAAACCGGAGACCTCGGAAATTCCAAACCAAACTGAAATGCGAGAACTTCTGGACTTGGCCATCGACAAAGGTGTCGCCCGCTTTCTGGAGCGCGCTCGCCGGGTTGGCTTTTACCTTCCCCCTGACACGGCGGCTCCCACCGATCAGGAACTGTTCAGCGAACAAAGAAGAGCCTTGCCATGAGTGATATTCTCGAAGAGATTCGTTCGCGCGGTCATTGGAAGGTTGTGGTTCATCCAGCCCGCTTTGATGAAGGCCGTGTTCCCATCAAGTCCGCTCTCCTCCCCATATTGGAAAGGAGCAAAGTAAGGCTGTGGGGATGGAGCTTTCCGTTCCTCGATGATTATATGGAAGAAAGCGAGGGCCCTGACTGGATCGGTCGCGAGGTCAAATACGATCCCTTGATTGAACTGTGGCGTTTCTACCAGAGCGGTCAGTTCCTCCATTATTCGGGGATGACCACCGATTGGAGCAAGCATGTCGGCACTTTCAGCGGCTGGCCCAGCCAGTGGCATGAGGGCAAGACGAGAGAACTCAAGGTTTTGTTAGACATCAAGGAAGTGATTATCCGCTTCGCAGAGATTTTGGAGTTCGCCGCCCGCCTGTCGTCCACTCAAGCAGGCGATGACCAGATGCATCTGGAAATAGAGGTAGTTGGGATCGAGAACCATCTATTGAGGGTCTCGCAAAGCAAGGAGTTGGACCGCTTCAGGGAAATGACCAACCCTTCCCACAAGATTCCCTTTGAGTTTGATTTGCCGCTGCTCGAACTCAAGGCCAATACCAGGGAATTGGCCTTGAAACCGGCAGCCGAGTTGTTTAGTTATTTCGGCTGGAATCCTGGCGGGGCAATTCTTCGTGACATTCAGGCGGAGGTTTTGACTCCAGCTCTGCCCAGGGCCGGATGGGTGTGAGGCCCCCTTTTGCAATACGCCAGCATCATTCTTGAAACCGCCGACCGGGTTGCCACCATCCGCCTGAACCGGCCCGACGCCCTTAACGCCCTGAACCTGGAACTGCTGGCGGAGTTCTCCCACGCCGTTGCGGCGGTGGGAGAGGACGAATCGGTCAAGGCCCTGGTCATCCGGGGCGAGGGCCGGGCCTTCTGCGCCGGGGCTGACCTGCTCTTTTTCGACACTGTATTCGACGAGATATCCCTTTTGCCCCCCTACGTGAAGCTGCTGAACGAATGCTTCTTCCAGCTGGAAGATTTGCCCATTCCCACCATCGCGGTGGTGCATGGGTTCGCCCTGGCCGGAGGGCTGGAGCTGGCATTGGCCTGCGATATGACCCTTGCCGCCGAGGACGCCCGCCTGGGCGACCAGCATGCCAACTTTGGGCTGATGCCCGGCGGGGGTTCCACCCAGCGCCTGCCCCGGCGCGTGGGCATGCAGCGGGCCATGGAATTGCTGACCACCGGGCGCTGGCTGTCCGGCAGCGAGGCGGTGGAATGGGGCCTGGCGCTGCGCTCGGCGCCACAGGAACAGCTGGATGCGGAACTGGAAGGCGTATTGGGTCAGCTCCGGGGCAAAAGCCGTACCGGGTTAAGCTGGATCAAGTCCATCACCCGGCAGGGGCAGGAGCTGCCGCTGCGGGCGGGAGTTGACCGGGAAGGTATGGCCTTCGTGCAGTATTTCGCTACTTCTTCCCATCCTCAGGAAGGAATTCAGGCGTTCAAAGAGAAGCGGCAACCCGAATTCTGACGCGAAATACCTGCCGTAGATGTAAATGAATTGTTACAAAATGCACAATTGCGAGGAAACACCCTTGACTTGGGAAGAATATTGAGTAAAATTAGAGCAAGTCATAGTTCAGGCCTAACAAGGAGGAACCTATGGAAGGCAAAGTCCAGATCGAGATTACCTACTGCGTACCTTGACAGCACCACGCTACCGCCACGTGGATGGCGAATGAATTCTTCCGCACTTATGGTCCCGACGCTGCGATAACCATTTCCCCGCGCGGCCAGGGCATCATGGAAGTATTTGTTGACGGCGAGAAGATCTTCGACAAGAAGGCCGAAGGCAACAGCTACCCCGACTTGGCTCGGGTCCGCAAGATGAAGGAAGTAATCACCGAGCGGATCACCAGTCTGGAAGCCGTCCCTGCCGATAACTAGCTTTTATAACGCCGGTCCGCCTCGGCAACCGGCTTAACGAAAGACCAGCAAATGCCCCGCTGCCACGCAGCGGGGCTACTTTTTTGCTTGTTGGCCGGAGAGAATGCCCGTTCCGGCCCTTGCCGGGTCTGGTCAGGTGGCCTGGGGCCACAACTCTCCCTGGGGGACAGGGTTCGTCGCGGCGCGAGTTCTGGCCCTGGCGGCTGTCTCCTCCGGGTATAGCCGTTCCCTGGTCCGACTCCAGATTTCCTCCTGGACGCTCTCTATGGCCCCCAGGGCGTCTATCACCACCCATGTTTCCTGCTGGGCTTCTGCCAGTTCCTTGAAGCCCGCCCTTGCCCTGTTATGGAAGTCCAGGTCCAGGTCCTCAAACCGGGTCCCCTCTTCATTCCGTTCCAGGGGCGCCAGGCCCCCGGAAGCGTCCTGCGAGAAGGAAGTCTGGAAGGCCATCGCCCGCCGGATGCCTGCTTCCGGCGACAGGTCCAGCAGAATGGTCAGGTCAGGCATGGCGCTTCCGGCGGCGAAACGATTGAGGGAGTCTATGAGCTGCAGGTCCAGGCCACGCCCGTATCCCTGGTAGGCGATGGTTGAGCCGAAAAAGCGGTCGGCAATTACCACCTGGCCGGCCTCCAGGGCAGGAACTATCTGGCAGGAAACCAGTTCCACCCTGGCCGCCTCGAAAAGCAGGAGCTCCGCTTCCGGGGACAGGGGCCGCTCACTCTTCAGGTACTCGCGGAGGTATTCCCCCAGTTCCGTTCCCCCGGGTTCGCGCACCAGCAGATGTGGCGTCTGCAATTCGGCCAGCCGCTCCGCCAGCAGCAGCGACTGGGTGGTCTTCCCCGCTCCCTCGCCGCCCTCAAAGGCTATGAACAGTCCGGGCACCGGGCACCTCTGCTAATACTTGTTTCGTCCATCTTTGGAAGCTGACGGCGCCTGGCTGGCAAACCGGGAAAAGGGACGGGACCCAAGGGCCGGTTCTGATTGGTCTGTGCCCACGCGGGCATAACATCGTCGGTGAACATTGGTGTGTGTTCGTGGATAACCCTGGGGCCCCTACGGCCGGTAAATCAGCACCGACCGTTCCGGTTCCCGACCCCGGCTGGTGGAGGCCAGGCTGAAGCGTTCGGCCAGCAGGTGCTGAAGCCTTCTCACGTAGGCCCGCTGGGGGTTCAGCTGAACACTGAATTCGCCGCCCAGTACCCGCTGGGCCGCTTCTTCGGCTTCCATCATTGCCTGGTCCAGGGTTTCCTTGGGCGCAGCCTCGTCCCGGGGACGGCTGCCCCGGACGGGCACTCCCTGCTCCTTGGCCAGCATCCGCAGGAAATCGTTTATCTGGGGCAGAGTGTTCTTGCGCAGCACGTAAACGGGAGTACCGGTGGACTCGGCGGAACGAACCAGCTGCGCCCCCCGGCGGTAGTGGGTCTTGGTGGTCAGGACCAGGGACGCCCGGCGCAGTTCGTTAACGACGGCCACGTTCAGTCCCATATCCGCTTGGGCCGAATCCAGCTTGTCCCGGCTTACGCCGAACAGGAACACCTGCGCTTCCAGGGTGCGGACGCCGTTGGCGCTGGTGCTTCCTCCCTGATCCGTCTCCGGGCCTTCGCCGGCCTCGTCATGGTTTCCGTTTTCCTGGTAGCCCTGCTTTAGCTGGGGTTGGGGGCTGTACGGCGGCGGCATCTGCCGGTCCTGGCCCCTGCCCTGGCGACGGTCGGAACGACGTCCCCGGTTTCCGTAGTCCTGGTTCCGGCCTCCGAATTCCTGGTCCCAGGGGGCCGGCGGGTCGGCGTTGGGACGGGGATCGCCCTGCCGCTCCATCACCTCGCCCTCGTCGTCCAGGCTGCGAATTACCGGGACTATGGGGTAACCCCGCAGCCACTGGTCCACCACCTGGGCCACGCCGTCGTGTACGGCCACCTGCTCCCAGCTCTGAATCTCCACCACAACGTCGAAGGTGGGTGGCGCCTTGCGTTCCAGCACCGTCTTCTGGGTTCCCCTGAACCGGGCCTCCTGGTCACCCAGGGTAACCGACTGGATGCCGCCCACCAGGTCGGAAAGGGTGGGGTTCAGGATCAGGTTGTCCAGGGTATTGCCGTGGGCCGTGGCAATGAGCTGGACGCCCCGCTCGGCGATGGTGCGGGCGGCGGCGGCCTCCTCCTCGGTGCCCATCTCGTCAATGATGATGGTCTGGGGCATGTGGTTCTCCACGGCTTCAATCATTACCCCGTGCTGCCTGGTGGGGGTGGCCACCTGCATGCGGCGGGCGTGGCCGATGGCGGGGTGCGGCACATCGCCGTCACCCGCGATTTCATTGGAAGTATCGACGATTACCACCCGCTTGCGTGCGCTGTCGGCCAACACCCGGGCCACCTCGCGCAGCATGGTAGTCTTGCCCACGCCGGGCCGCCCCAGGAGGAGGATGTTCTTGTTGGCGAAGGCCAGGTCTTCGATTATCTTGATGGTTCCGAATACGGCCCGGCCGGCGCGGCAGGTAATGCCTACCACCTGCCCCTTGCGGTTGCGAATGGCGGAAATGCGATGCAGCGTCCGTTCCATGCCGGCCCGGTTGTCGTCGCCAAAGTCGCCGATCTGCCGCACCAGGCAGTCCAGGTCGTCGCGGGTAACCTCCCGGTCGTCCAGGATGACATCCCCGGTGGGGAAACGGGCTTCCGGCAGGCGGCCCAGGTCCAGCACCACCTCCAGCAGGTCGGCCAGGTTCTCATCGTCCACCAGGCTGCTCTTCACCCGGGGGGGCAGGATTTCCAGCAAACGCTCCATTTCTTCCTGTACCAGCTCTTGCGCCGCTACCAATTCACGCCTCCACCGGCGCCATTCCGTATTGCACGGCCGGAACGGTCACCATCTTCACCATCATATTATATTCGCCCACTGTCCTGGCTCCCCGGCTAAGAAGCCTTTCCGCGACGGGCCCCTGGTAGTCCGGAACCAGCCACCTCAGACGCGAGGCTCGGGACGAGGCAAAATCCGACAGGCGGAAAAGCAGGTCGGGATGGTCCGGGTGAGCCATAACCTCCGCGGCCGTGGACCCGCCGCGTCCGGTCAGTCTTACCCAGCCCAGGATCCGGCCGGACTCTTCAGCTATCCATTCCTGCTGTCGTACGGGTGAAACACCCCGGTTCCCTGGCTGCCGGGCGTCCTGCCACTGTTCGAAGGTAAGCCCCAGGGCCTGGCGCACCCGCATTGGCGTAGCGGCGCAGTAAAGCTGGAAAACCCCGTAATCGTCCGAGGGCAGCCTGGCCCGCAGACCATTGTGCGGCTCCTGCTTCGCCGCGCCATTGGCTCTGGAGGCTGCCGGACCCTCCACCATAGTCTCGCCGTACACGGCAATAAACCCGCTCCGGCGGGCCAGGGGAACCGCGGAACTGCTTCCGGGCGCCCTCAGGAACACCCGCTCACCCGCGCGTTCTCCTACAGCTTGAAATACTTCCTCAAGAAGGGCCAGGGCTTCGGATTCTCCTTCAGCAGGCTCCCGGCAACCCTTGCCATCCAACGCTGGACCGGAGTTAGCCCATGACGCCGTAACCGACGGCAGGTACAGGCCGTCCAGTTCCCAGGCGCGCTTCCCCGACCTGGTGCGGGCGGAGGCCAGTCCGGTCAACCGCGTCCCTTGCCACTGGGCCAGGGCCACCCGGCCTTTCGGTTGAAGCACAGCATCTCGCCACAGGCCTGCCCCGCAGGAGCCCGGCAGTCCGCTGCTGAAAATCGGGTTGGGGCATGCCAGGTTTGGCCCCCTGGGCGCGTTGAGCAGGGTGCAGCGCAAGGCGTCGGTGATGCGAAAGGACTGAACGGTTGACATAGGTTCTATCGGCGCCAGCCCGGAATCTAGCTGCCCCGACCGGCGCCACCGGCCGGAGCAGCCGCCAAATCCAGGAAATACTGGTGAAGACGGGTGTCGCGGGTAAGTTCGGGATGAAAGGCGGTGGCCATCAGGTTGCCCTGCCTCACCGCCACGGCCTGCCCGTCGGCCAGGGCCGCCAGGGTCTTTACCTTGTCTCCAACCCGCATGACCACCGGCGCCCGGATGAATATGGCGTGGAAGGGCCTGGAATCCAGCCCGGCGATGTCCAGCTCCTGCTCGAAGCTGTCAATCTGCCGGCCAAAGGCGTTGCGGCGCACGCCGATATCCATCAACTGCAGGGGAACCGGGTCGGCTTCGGTGATTTCGTGGGCCAGCATGATCATGCCGGCGCAGGTGCCCCAGACGGCCTTTCCGGCCCGGGCCATGTCCTGGACCGGTTCCCGGAGGCTGTAGATGCTCATAAGCCGGCTGAGGGTGGTGCTTTCGCCGCCGGGGATAATAAGGCCGCTGACGTCGTCCAGTTGTTCCGGCAACCGGACCTCCAGGCAATCAACGTTGAGCCGCCTCAGAATGGCGATGTGCTCGGCGAAGTCACCCTGTACGGCTAGTACCCCAATTCTCAATGCATTCCTGTCCGGCGTTTAGAGTTTGTACCCCTTGCTCGCGCTGCCACCGGCGCCGTGGACGTGGTACGGGCAGGCCCGGCGTATCCACTGGACTGGGCGGGGGGCGGCTCTCAGCGGTTCTTTCGGCCGATGCCCGTCCCCCTTGCCCTCGTTGCAATGCAAAGGGTCAGATGCTGCGGGGAGCCAGCAGTTCTTCCTGCGGGATGGAGCGGGCGCTGATGCCCACCATCGGCTCTCCCAGATCCTTCGAAACGTCGGCCAGTATCTTGGGGTCGTTGTAATGGGTGACTGCCTGGACGATGGCGTAGCCCCGCTGGGCGGGGTCGCCGGACTTGAAGATGCCCGAGCCCACGAATACGCCATCGGCGCCCAGCTGCATCATCAGGGCGGCATCGGCCGGGGTAGCGACGCCGCCGGCGGCGAAGTTGACCACCGGCAAACGGCCCTCTTCCCGGGTCTGGGTCAGCAATTCCAGGCTGACCGCCAGGTTGCGGGCTTCCACCACCAGTTCGTCCTCGGGCATGTTCTGAAGCTTGCGGATGGCGTCCTGCACGGCGCGCATGTGGCGGACCGCCTCCACCACGTCGCCGGTGCCCGCCTCGCCCTTGGTGCGGATCATGGCGGCGCCCTCGGAGATTCGGCGGAGCGCCTCTCCCAGGTCGCGGCACCCGCAGACGAAGGGGACCTGGAAGTCGTGCTTCCACACGTGGTGAACCTCGTCGGCCGGCGTCAGCACCTCGGACTCGTCAATGTAGTCAATTCCGATGGCCTCCAACACCTGGGCCTCCACAAAATGCCCGATGCGACACTTGGCCATCACCGGAATGCTGACCGAGTCCATTATGTTCTGGATAATGGCGGGGTCGGTCATGCGGGCCACGCCGCCGTCGGCGCGGATATCGGCGGGGACTCGTTCCAGGGCCATCACGGCTACGGCCCCTGCCTCCTGGGCAATCATGGCCTGCTCGGCGTTCACCACATCCATGATGACGCCGCCTTTGAGCATCTGCGCGTGACCCGACTTGACGGTAAAGGTACCGGTTAGAACATCAACCATATCCAACATCCTCCGAGGGGGATAGGGCAAACTGAGCTTCAAAGCTATTTTCGACTGTATTATACGGCCTGAACCCGTTCCTAATCAATTGCCCGCTGGTAGGGGTGTCCGTCAAGATTTTGGTAGAGCAACTGGATAGGGGCAGATATCGAAAGCTAAGGTAGGGGCGCAGGGCCCTGCGCCCCTACAGCGACGGCCTGCAACGGGGCCCCACCAGGCATTCCCCAAAAATTTGACGGACACCCCTGGTAGCGTAGCGTTGCCATTCAGGTGGCCCATAGCAGGCAGGGGCGGGTTTCAAACCCGCCTTGACAGCATTTCGACCTTTCTGCCTGTGCCATGCCACCTGAATTGGAACGTTACCCAGGTATTAGTAGCAGTTCCGTGTCGCGGGGCTTCCCCGTCCAGGGAACGTCATACCGGCTTTATCCGGATGGACGGCTCCAGGGTTCAGCCTGGTCGCCATCGAGAGATAGCCCGCTATTTCACCGCTGTGAAGGTCGCCAGCCTCCGACTTCACCTGCACTTCAGCGTTGCAGGTCTTCGAGTCCTCCCCACCGCGGCCCTCGGCCCTGCCCATCTACGCCTCTACCGCCAGCCACCGAGCCACCATTTCCCCTGTACGCGCCCGCGCAATAATTTCCATTCCCTCAATGAAAAAATCCCCATCAACGCGTGGGCTGCCGCTGACCACCCTTATCCGGTCCGACAGTACTCGGTGCGCCATCTGCGCCAGGTTCGCGCCGCTGCCGTTGGGAAGGGTAATCACCAGGCGCGCCCTGGCCCGGCTTCCTTCAGCCAGCCGGGCCTCGGCCCCCGCCCGGGCCGCCGCGTAGTTGTCGATGAACCGGCACTCCACCACCGCTTCCCGCAGGCCGTAGGCCGACTGGCTGTTCGTGTCTTCCGCCCGGTAGCTGGTGGGTTCAGGCGCCTCATACGTCCGGTCTGCCATCAGTCGCAGCAGGGTCAGGTAGGCGGTGGCCGATGCGTGGTCGTTGGTCACCCGCACAACCGTCCCCCTTCCCCGGTACCGGTTCGACGGCGAGGCCAGGGACCCGCCGGGCGCGTGGGGCAGTGAAACGGTGACGCTGTCAGTCATATCGTCACCCCTTCCGTCAGGACGGGAGTTGGCCGTATAGTCCGTATCGGCCGCCGGCGCCTGGAAAGAGTCCACCACCTCGTACCTGTCGCTTTCCGCCAGGAAGTCAAGGCTGGCGCCGGCGGGTATGGCTGGAACATCCCGCAACCGCCATATCTCCTGCGGACCCCTGCTTGTGGCCAGCCGGTAACGGAAGGCCACCGAGTTCTCCACCCCGTCACTGCCGTCGTCCCAGGCCAGGTTTGAGAAGTAAGGTCCGGAGCCGCTGGTGTCCCGCAGGGTGGCCCGCGCCGATGCATGTGGACCGGCATTACGGTGGCCGGCGTCTTCCAGCAGCGCATAACCCCGTCCGTCAATGTAAATGCGCCCGTTCTCCTCGTCGGCCAGGTCGGCCAGCGCCCTCTCCGCCGGAAGCCGCCACATCGCCCTCGGTTCAGTGGCTACCAGGGTCTGTCCCTGGTCCAGCCGCCGGTGGGTGGGGCTGAAGCCTGCCCAGGTGAGGATGCTGTTGGCGATGCTGCCGGTGGAAAGCGAGGACTGGTTGAGCAGGTTGTACAGGGGCCACTGGGCCAGCAGGTGCAGGTCGTCCCGCGCCTCGCAGCGGCAGACGTACCCCAGTTCCGGGTCCCGCTCCGGAGCCAGCCGTACCAGCGACCCGTGAAAGAAACTGCGCCAGCCTCCAAACTGTTCCCACCGGTCTGCCGTGGCGGCGGCCGACCCGTCGTGCCACAGACCGTGACGGGTGGCGGTGGTATTGCCGGCGTTGCCGCCCCCATCCAGGATAGTCTTGCGGTCCGCGCTGCCCTGGCTCAAGTCGGTGGCGAACAGACGCACCGAGTTGCCGTGCATGGCGATTTCGATGAAGTAGTCCCGGTCCGCCGCCAGCGCGTCTCCCCGCCGCAGGAACGACGGAAAGCCAAAGGTAACGTCCTCCAGCACGGTGCCGTCGTTGCGGAAGGTTACCCTGAGATAGTCCCACTGGCTGGCCACCCTCAGCGCCACGCCGCTGCCGCCGTTGCTGCTGCGCCGGAAGATAAACCCCACGTGAGCGTCGGCGTCGCCAAAGTCCAGGGTGTAGATGGCCCCGCCCGGGCCGCTGGCGGGTTTCGCCCGCCCCTGCTCCAGGACCACGCCGGCCGGCCCCGTGGACGCCTTGCTCCATGCGGCCCCTTCCCCCACCGGCGCCATCCTTCCGTTCAGGTCCGTTCCGTCGGCTCCCTGGAAATCATCCAGGGGCCAGGCGAAGGCCGCCCAGACCCGTCTCCCCGCCATCAGGTTGCCGTGCAGGGGCGACTGTGAATTCCCCGGGGTGTACCTCTGGTCCCGGTTGCCCAGGGTAAGGTTCAACTCGGCCGGCGGCATCCGGCGCCGGGCTTGCGAAATCCTTGCCCGCTTGCCCCACCTCCATTCCAAGTCCAGCACATCCTCCGTGACCTCTTCCCGGTAGGCTCCGCTGGACTCTCCCCAGGTCCCGTTGCCGTTCCAGTCCACCCATATTCGCCAGCGAGGACTGACCATTTGCCCCATCGCCTCCCCTCAAAGAATTCAACCCTTCAGCTCCACACTTCCAGGGTCACCGGCCCCGACTGCTGAAACCTGGCGGCGAACCTCACCAGCCCTGCCCCGCCTCCTTCGGCGACGCTGCCGCCAACCTGGTAGCTGAGGCAAAGGAACCGTCCGGTGACTCTGCGCTGTCCCGATCCCCTGCCCGCCGGGCCGTAGCTGACCGTTACCACCTGGCCCACTATTCCCGCCAGCACCGCGTCCGGCCCCGTCACCGGCGTATCGTCGAACAGGCCCCGCAGCGTGAACTCCTGCACCGGTTCAGGCCCCGCCGCCAGTCGCCTCGATTCGTCATTAAGGCCCGTAACGTCCAGCGCCGACACCTGCTGCCCCAGGGGTTCCACCGCCTCAACGTATGAGGACAGGTCTCGGGCCACTCCACTGGCGTCACTAACCTCGATGTAGCTGCTGCCCGCCACCGGCGCCTTGGCCATAAATACCCTCCTCCTTACCCGGTCCCCGGAAATCCTCGTGGGTGACGGCAGACCTACCCACTCACGTACCCCTGCACCTGGAAGGCGACGCCCCAGTAGCTGGCCTTGCCGTAGGCGACACGCCCGCCCTCGGAGGCCCGGGTCACTCGGAACCAGTCCACCGCCCCTTGCGCGCCCGTTGCGTCCTCTACCTGCGCCTTGACCGACCTGGGCCCGGTGGGCGCCACGAAGGCCGCCAGTTCCTCCCACGCCTGGGCATCAACACCGGAGCCGGTCAGGATTAGCGCTTCAAAGCCGTAGGCCACGTCGTTGCCCGCCAGCGTCCCGTTGTATTCGGCCAGCGGCTTGCCCGGCCGGATTATGGCCGCCGGCAATTCCGTCACCACGTCGGGCGGCTCGCCATACACCCTTACTCCCTCCAGCCGCCCCAGCCGCCTCGCCAGCTCATCCCTCACCTCAATCAGCACCATCTCGCCCCCGTTCCATCAGTGAAAATTCTTGCCCGTTCGTGGATAGAAGCGCCCGGCGTCAAAGGGCCAGTTTCCGGTAAGCCGCCACCAGGGCTTTTGCTTCCCGCCCCAGGCCGCTGGACGCTTCGCGCCGCCGACCCGATTCATTCTCCCCGGCTGCCGCCCGGTCCCGGTTGTGCCACAGCTGGACCGCCAGTTGCAGGCACGCCTCCGATACCGGCCCGGGGTAGCGGTAGGCGCTGATGGATGTCCCTGACTCGTGGGCCGCCGCCTCGGTGCCGTTGACTCCCCGTTCCACCGTCAGTCCCTGCGCTGCCACGGCGGTCACGTAAACCTGTTCGTCGTCCAGCCTCAGTGTCTGGCCCGGGGATATCCCCTCCGTCCCCGACACCATCCCCAAAACCGGGATCGAGGCATCCCCCGCGCTTAGCGCCGCGCCGGTGGTGACTGCCGTTTCCTGCAGGTCCTGCCGGTAACCCCACCGGCCCGCCACTTCCACCAGGGCGTGGCAGTCCGTGCGGCGACACAGGGGCGTGCATACCGGTTCAATGGCCATTCGGGTGTAGGGACGTCCCCACGCCCGTTCCGGCGTCGCATCCATGGGATACAGCCGGTACGCTGCCGTCCGCCACCTGGGCTGGCTGGCCGCCCCGGCAAACTTGGCCGCCACCCGCACCGAGTCCGCGCCAATCAGGTCTGGCACCAGCAACTGCTGCAGCCCCGGCGACCACCAGTTGGCCTCGAACTGCCGGGTGGTCTCCAGCACGTAGAAATGGCGGTTGCAGTACCCATCAATCAGCCGCGACGCCTCTTCCAGCAGGTGCAGCAGCCGGCGGTCGTGGCCGCTGCCGCTGATGTTCAGCGCCCCTCCCGACTTCAGCGTCGCCAGATCGCAATAGGCATTGGTCATAAATCTTTCCGTCCTTCTTAATCCACGAATGAGCACGAATCTTCACCAATGGAAGTGAAGCGAATACATCATTAGTGAACATTCGTGTCATTTCGTGGACAAATAACCGCTAAGGTCTAAACCCCGGTAATGTTGTACTGCAGCGCGGTGTGGGTGGCCGTGCCCCGGTTGCCCGTCCGCTCCATGAAGGCCAGCCGCATGCTCACCACCATCACGTTCTGCCGCTTCTGGATATCCCGCGTGGTCTCAATCAGCAACTCCCGGCGGAACCCCAGCCGCCACTGGGTCCGGTTGGTTATCAGCAGCCGGCCCTTGGTGTTGGCGTTCCCCCCGTCGGTAACCTTGCCGTCGGCATCGGCGGTGGCCATCTGCTCCGACACGATGACCGGAATCCCTTCCACCGCGCCCAGCTGGCCCCGCAGCAGGGTGGCGTTGTTCCCCAGCTTGTCCAGGGTGCGGAAATTGTTGACGGTCAGCGACTTGATGTAGGTGCTGACATCCATGATGTACGCCAGTTCCGACGGCCTTACCCCGTACCTGCCCAGCTTGCCCCGGACCTCGTTGAACATCCCGTCGCTGACTGCCGCGTTGTGGTTGTTGGCCTGCGTCGCGTTGTCCACCAGGGGCAGATGCAGCAGGCCGTCAAAGCCCACCAGCCAGTGCCCCTTGCCCGCCGTGGCGGCCGTGATGGTGGCCCCGTCGGCGTTGATGCTGTTGGCGGCGGTGGTGTCGGCGTTCAGCAGCACGTCGTCAATCACCTCCACCGCGTTGCGCACCAGCGAGCTGCGCACCTCCTCGGCCATGGCGATCACCGCGTCCTCGTCCAGCGTCAGCGACCAGGGGACCTCGGCCACCAGCTCGTGGGCCGTCAGGGTCTGGCGGGCCGTGGCCGGCGCCGTTCCCGTTACCGCCGTGTTCTCCGTCCCCGGGTACCAGTTCACCCCGCCCAGCTGCAGCGGAATCTCAAAGGGATTGGTCGGCATTTCCACCCGCGAGAACAGGGGCGCTATCAGCGTCTCCAGGTTGACGTCCGACCACAGCGCCGATGCCTCGGCCGTGGCCACCAGTTCATCCCCCGACCCGGCCGTGGTGCTGTCCAGGGCCGCCTTCAGGTTGTTCTGCCAGTCCTCCAGCATCCGCTGGTTCAGCCCCGCCGGCTCCCGAAGCTGGGCGTTCAGCACGCTGCGCACGTAGGCCAGCGACAGGGCGTCCATTCCCCGGTACTTGCCGTGGGTCACCCGGCGCCGGTCCTCGCCGCCGTACCTGGCCAGCAGGGCCCGCCGTTCCCCGTCCCGCCATTGCTCCTGCACCTGACCCAGCTGGGCGGCAATGCGGTTCACCTCCTCCTGCAGCGGCGCCAGTTCCGAGTCCATCCGCGACTCGTAAAAGTCGCGTATCCCCGCCACCTCCCGCTTGATAACCTCAATATCCTGCGTTCCCAAGGTCATGCAACTCCTCCTTCACCACATCAATTTCCATTCTTTCGTACCGGCAACCTGCTCGGTCGCCCTGGTCCCGGGGCCCCAACCCCCGCCCGCCACCCACTCTCCCATTCCCCCGCTCCCCTCCTCTACTGCGGGGAGGGGACGCCGGTAATCTCCCGCAGCGCCTCTATCACCTCCTCCACCGTCACCCCCGGTCCCGCCGCCTCCGGCCCTCGCTCCCGCAGCAGCGCGTTGCGGTTGGCCGGCACCGGCACCGCGCTAACCTCCACCAGTTCCTGCTCCAGGAACCGGACGCCCAGGAAGGCTCCCGTCACCCCGTCCCGCCGCTCCTCGTACCGCAGCGGTTTGAACCCCACCGACACTCCCTGCTGGTACCCGCTGCGGTACAGGGCCGCCACCTCCTGGGCGAAGGCCGTCGGCGCGAACTCCATCCGCGCCAGCAGCAGCCCCGGCTCCGGCCACACCGCCGCCGCGCGCCCGATGGCCGGCAGCCCGTAGTTGTGGGCCCATAGCAGTACCGGATTGCTCCGGTAGGCCTGCAGTCTCCACCCCTGGGCCACCACCACGTCGCCGTGCCGGTCCACCTCCTCGTCGGAAATGACGAAGGTCATGGCCGCCCCGCCTTCTCCGTCCCTGCCGGTGCTTTCCCGCCTCCGGCCCTCCTCCGTCACCACCTCGCGTCCGCCGGCCGGACCCATTCCCCGCTTCCGCAGCAGGGGCGCGTCCGCCAGCCCCCGCCGGTACCGCTCCAGCGACTCCAGCAGCAGCTCCCGCTCCCGTTCCCCGCCTTCGTCAGGTTCCCCTGAAATGTTCATTGCCAATTTCGTAGCTCCTCCCTTGCCGATGCTGGCAGCGTCGCTGGCAAAACAAGCCGCTCGCAAACAAAAAGAGACCAACCCACAAAGGTCAGTCCCTCGCGTACATCTGGGGACGCTGCCCGCGCCCGTCTATTCGATTGCCCGTCGTCCGGCCGGTTACGTTTCCGCCCTTGTCCGACAATATTCAGGCTAGGCAGTGGTCATCTAGCCCGTCAACACCCAACTGTCACCCCAACCCAAACTCCACCCCTCTCCTCGCGGGAGAGGGGCCGGGGGTGAGGGCAGTCCCTTCCCCCTCGACGGGCTGAAAGGGGTATGTAACTGCTCAAATTGGCCCTGAATGAACCTTGGGAAGG
>JAPPGG010000050.1 GCA_028875055.1 Chloroflexota bacterium | reverse complement strand
CTTTCCTGACAACCTTGCTCCTCCAGTTCGCCAATCCATCCATGCGATAGCCCTGCCTATGCAACCCGGAAGTTTCCTTTTACCAAGGGTCGGTGCTATTATTAGAGGGTTACGCCCCAAGCCGGGCCTCTGTTTCCAGCCACCGGCGTAAACCCGAGAGCCATCAGGCGGCAACCCAGGGGTTGCCTTGCAGTCAAGGAGATTTGATACTCATGACCACCGAATCCATCAGGCTGGAACTGGAACCCCGGACAGTTCTTGGCAAAAAGGTAAAGCAACTGCGCCGGGAGGGCACCATACCGGTCCATATGTACGGCCCGGGCATAGAGCCCCGCTCCCTGCAGTGCGAAAACCGGCAGCTTCTCCGCGTACTTGCCCTGGCTGGCAGCACCAACCCAATAAACCTGTCGGTCTCCGGTGAGTCCGGCGAGAGGCTGGTTTTCGCCCGGGAAATCCAGTGGAGTCCCATACGCAGCGAGATACTCCATGTGGATTTTCTTGCCGTGTCGGCTACCGAGAAGGTTACCGCCCAGGTTCCGATCAACCTGATTGGCGAGTCCCCCGCCGCCAGGGAAACCGGTGGCTCCGTGGCCCAGGCCTTGTACAACCTGGACGTCGAGGCCCTTCCCCTGGAGATCCCCAACGAGGTGGTTATCGATCTCTCTATCCTGGTGGACTCCAATTCAGTCGTCCGCGCCGGTGACCTGGAACTGGACTCCAACGTAACCATGCTGACCGACCCGGAAGCCATGGTAGTCCGGGTTGATGCGGGCCGGATGGCCCTTGGCCGCGTGGAAGGCGCCGAAGATGAAGCCCCTGCGGAAGGCGGTGAGGAAGCCCCCGCCGCAGAAGAAGACGGCGAAGATTAAGGACCTTTCCCAAGAATCCTTTCCCTGTTGTGAGATGAAAGCCGTGATGGGGTGAAATCCGGACGGATATCGCCCCAGGCACAGCAAGGGCCCCGCTGGCATTTGGCAGGTTGCCTGGCCGGCAGCCACCATTGGCCCATAGTCTGTCCCAGGTACCCCGAGACTTGCAGGAGGCGGCAAAATGTATCTGGTTTACATCGGTGAGTCAGGGGATACGGGCAGCAGCCGCAACGACCCCAACCAGCAGCACCAGGTCTATACCGGACTGGTGGTCCACGAAAACCAGTACGTTGCCATCAACGGCGAGTTCAATGCCCTGTGCCGGCGCCACTTTGGTTCTCCCCTCGGCTCCGGCGATACCCCCGACAGGCTCCGTCCCGCCGACCTTTACCAGGGTCGCGGCTTCTTCCGTTCCTGGTCACCGGCCCGCCGCGCCGAACTCATCCAGGACTGCCTCAACCTCTTGATCCGCCGCGAAGCTCCAGTCATCGTCACCTTTGTGAACAAGGTCGATCTTGACCGGGCCCGCGAAGAGGGGAATCCCACCGTGGCCGACTGGAACACGCCTTCCGAGGCAATTGTCAGCAAGTTCCTGTTTGCCCTCAATATGTACATGGACGAAGCCGCCATCGCCGACGTCCCCGCCGACCACATCATGGACGCCACCGGCCCCATTCAGGACTATGCCCTGGTGGTGGCCGAGACTGGCAAGTCGGTGGAGCCCGACTACATGACGCGGTTCCTCCACTCCGAGGTGGAAATCCCCACACCCATCGTTCTGGAAAACTTCTGCTACACGGGCGCGGCCGAATCCGTTTGCACCCAGCTCTCCAACATATGCGCCTACTTCTCCCGCCGCTGGCTTCAGAACCCGTCCGGTTCCCACGGCTACTTCGACGCCCTGCGCGACGGCCGGGTAATTCAGGTCGTTTACCCCGTCCAGTTCTGACCGGTCGCCCGCCCGGGATTTCCCTCCGCCGTCTGCCTGGAAAGTCCAGGATGGACACAATGTTGCCTTTCCCCGGGAGGGGGAATCCTGGACAGGGGCGCCCCTGTCCCGCCACTGTTGCCCCAGCCATCAGCCCCGAGGGAGCGCGCTTTACTCACTCAAAGCGCGCCATCTTGCGCATCCATGCGCTCAGAAAGTCCACACCGGTAACCAGCAGCAGGTACCACAGGATGAGCAGCGTCACCTGGTCGTAGTGGAAGAAGCTCAGATTCAGCCTCATTTCCAACCCCAGCCCGCCCGCGCTGACAAACCCCACCACCACCGTCGTCCTGATCACCACCTCCCATCGGTACAGCAGGTAGGTAATGAAGTGAGGCAGGGTCTGAGGCAGGATGGCGTAAAGGAATATCTGGAAAATGCCCGCCCCCGAAGCCCTCATGGCCCGCGCCGGCGCCGGGTCCATATCCTCCACCACCTCGGCCGCCAGCCTGCCCATAATGCCCAGGTTGTGCACCCCCAGCGCCAGCGCCCCCGGCAGTATGCCCGGCGAGAGAAAGAAGACGATGAGCATGGCCCATACCAGTTCCGGCACCGCCCTGGTAAAGGCGTAGAGAATCCTCAGGAAGTAATAGACCACCGCGCCCAGTCGCGACGGTGTTCCGCCCAGGCTGCCCGAGCTGATGTTGCGGGCGGCGAATATGAAGGTCAGGAAGGCTCCAAGCCCGGCAATGCCGATGGCCAGCACACTCATGGCCAGGGTGTTGTAGGCCAGCCGTCCGGTGGCCCACCATTGCTCCGGTTGCAGGAAGGCGGGCCGTTCGTCCTGGCCGGCGCCGGCCAGCCTCGTCAGGAACTTCCCCGCGTTCTCCCAGGTGCGTCCTTCCAGCAGCAGCGTGAAGCCGCTGTCGCCCTCCACGAAGATGTACGCCCAGGCGACCGCTATCAGCGCCAGGAAGGCATAGAAGGACAGCCGTGCGAAGGTAAGCTTCCGCCTCCGCCTCTGCCGGTAGCGGGCCGGTTCTTGCGTCTCTATCATGACTCCAGCAGGCTCTGCCGCACCCGGCCGCTCCAGAAGTCCACCAGCGCCACTATCGCCAGCAGCGCCAGCAGCAGGGTCCAGACCTGGCTGAACAGCAGGTCGCCCAGTGACAGCTGGATCTCGTAGCCAATGCCCCGAATGCCCACAAAGCTGAGGATGGCAGCCGACCGTATGGAGCACTCAAACCGGTAAAAGGTGTAGCTGACCAGGTCGGGTGTGCACAAGGGCAGGCGCCCGAAGATCAGCGTCTGCCACGAGGAAGCCCCGGCCGACCGCAGGGCAGTCAATGGCTCCTCCGGCGTGTCCTCCAGGAACTCGGCGTAGATGCGTCCCAGGATGCCGGCGTAGGGCAAACCCAGCGCCACAATGGCCGCCAGTGGAGACAGCCCGATCGCCGCTACCAGCAGCACTGCCCATACCAGTTCGTGAATGGACCGCACAGTCCCCAGGACGAAGCGGGATGACAGCATCAGCGGCGCCCGCAGCCGCGAGTCCGGAGAGACCAGCGCCCCCGAAGCCATTACCCCCAGGGGAAAGCCGATCAGCACGGCCAGGGTGATGCTGGCCAGGGCAATGGACAGGGTATGCCAGGCCGCCTGCAGGCAGACCAGCAGGAAGGCGGGGGACAGGTCCGGCGGGAAGAGGGCGAGCAGCATGTCCAGGGCCGAGTCGCCGCCGCCCGTATGCAGCAGCGGCTCCCCCCATGCCACTCCGGTCAAGCTCCACGCCACTGCTCCCAGCAGCAGCAGGCTCAGAAAGTGGGGACTCTCCAACAGGGGACGCGCCGGTCTCATCGAACCCGAACCGGTATCTAGTTTTGGTGGGGAATGGACTCTTCCTGGCCCAGGCCATAAAGGTCCGACTGGATGGCCTGAGTCAATTCAGGCGCGGGGATGTCAAAGTGTACTTGGCCGTCCTTCAGTCCGATGGCCCGGCTGAAGAACTGGCTCACCAGGTATGGGGTATGCATGCTGGCCACCAGGGCCCGCCCGGTATCCTCCGTCAGGGCCACCAGCAGCTGCAGGATCTCCTGGGCCCGCCCCGGGTCCACCGAGGAGACGGGTTCGTCCGCCAGCACCAGCAGGGGGGACTGCACCATGGTGCGGGCAATGGCCACCCTCTGCTGCTCGCCCCCGGATAAATGTCCCGTCCTCTCCTGGATCTTGTCGGCTATGCCCATCTGTTCCAGGGCCGCTACCGCCAGGTGGTAGTCCTGCGGCCACAGCATGGATAGAAACGACCGCAGCACGCCCCAGTGCCCGAACCGTCCTGCCAGCACGTTGTGAACCACCGGCAGCTGGGGAACCAGGTCCAGTTGCTGGTGGATTATCCCCACCAGGGACGACAGTTCCCGCCTGGGCAGGTTGTGGGACAGGTCGCGACCCCCTACGGCCACGACTCCCGAGTCCGGCTGAGCCATGCCGGAGAGAAGGTTCAGCAGGGTGGTCTTGCCGCTGCCGCTGGGGCCCACCAGGGCAACCCGTTCGCCGGCGCCGATTGCCAGGTCAACCTTGTCCAGGGCAGTTACCCGTGGGAATGTCTTGGTAACGTTGTCCACCACCGCCAGCGAAGCGGTCGCGCCTCTCAGGCCCGGCGTGCGGTGGCCGCCATCGGGCAAGTCACGTACTCCCGCTGCCGGCATGGTCACCTGATCATGCCCAGTTCTCGGGCAACGTCTTCGATGGCGCCGTAGTTGGAGTTGTTGGTTTCAATGAACTTTTCGGTGCTGAACAGTTCGAGTATCTCGCCATGCTCCTCGGGATTCAACTTGAACAGGGCCGACTGCACCCTGGAGGTAAAGCCGTCCCCATAAGCTTCGTCCAGGTTTCCCTGCGCCGTCCAGTTATAGTCAAAGTAATCCGGAGTGGTGTAGAACTCCTTAACCTTGGCCGGGTCGGCCTTTCCCTCCCGTACGGCCCGATCCCACACCTCTTCGTTCAGGGCTCCGATATCGTAAGACCCGGACTGGACCAGAAGCCAGGTATTGTCGTGGGAGCCGGAATAACTGGGCGCGGTGCGGAAGTCTTCGTCCGGATTAACTCCCGCCTGCACCAGGAAATGACGGGGCATCAGGTGTCCCGACGTGGAGCTTTCGCTGCCGAAGGTAATGGTGTAATCGGCGGCATTCTCCTTCACATCCTCCAGCGATTCCAGGTCCAGGTCGGCCCGGGAAATGAACTTGGAGTGGAAGGTTGCATCGTTCTCCCTCTGGGCGATGGCCACTGCCCCGGGATTCTGTTGCCTGGCCTGAACACCAGTCAGCCCCCCAAAGAAGGCCAGGTGCAACTCGCCCTGCCCGAAGGCGGTTACCACTGCCGCGTAGTTGGCGCTGGGCACATATTCAACGTTCACGCCCAGTTCTTTCTGCAGGTAGTCCGAAAATATGCTGTAACGCCTGGCCAGGCGGGCGGTGTCCTGGTCCGGTATTCCACCCACTTTCAGGACCGGCTGGCTATCCGAAGGAGATGCGCATGCCAGGGAAACAACCAGCAGGCAAAGCACAAGGAAGAGCAGGCAAACTTTGCCCCAACTGGTCTGGAAAGGGAAATTCATGGTGTCCTTAGTTTTACAGCAGCCGGAACCGCGGTTCGTATTTGTGATGCTTGCGCAATCAGGGATGGGAAGCCACCGGGCCTGGCAGTCCACCGTCGCGGTGTCGGGAAGGAAGGCTGCGGGCTGCCGTTAACCATCCATTGGCCGGATGGAAGTCCAGCTATGGGGTTCGTACCAGTCAGGCGCCTGACGGGCGTCTCTCGCTCCCTGGAGGATTGTTAATGAGAGTGTAAAGCGTGGTTTATATGGTGTCAAGAATATTACCCGTTTCGTCAGGATAGTCGCAAACCTCTCCATACCTCCTTCCTGTACAACTATGCAGCTTATGTAAGAAACCTATAGAATTGTTACAGGCGTTTACTTTCGCGAGTTTCAACCGGCTTTCTTCCCCTTCGTTCTTCAGAGATTGGCGCTTCCGGCGTTGTTTCAGGCGCCACCCTTCAGTTCGGCTCGCCGGAGAATCCATCAACCTTCTTCCCAATTGGAGGGAACAGGATCGAAACCCTGCTTGCACTGGCCGGAGTCGGCTCCGCCGAAAGCATCGGCCTGATCCGCGACTTTGCCATCACCATGGCGGTGGCCGGTACGGCTTTGGTGCTGTTCCGGGCCATCAATATGCCCCCGGTGCTGGGCTACCTGCTGGCCGGCGTCATAATCGGGCCCTTTACCCTGGCAGCAATTAACTTCGGCCCCCTGGCCAACATTCAGGGGCCGGTGCAGAACCTGCAAACCATCCGTGTGTTGGCCGAGCTGGGGCTGGTGCTGCTGCTGTTCGGCATAGGGCTGGAGATTGGGTGGCAGCGAATCCGCCAGGTGGGCCTGAAGGTTGTCATTATCGGCGTGGTGGAAATGGCCACCATGTTCGCGGTGGGGTATGAACTCGCCCACTGGCTGGGGTGGACCCAGACGGAACGAATCTTCCTGGGGGCGGCCCTCTCCATCAGCAGTTCCGCAATCCTGATAAAAATGTTGCGGGATTCAGGGTCCCTGTTCCACGTCCGAGGTCAGCTGATCGTAGGCATACTCCTGGTGGAGGACTTCGTTGCCGTAATCCTGCTCACCATACTGGCCGGCGTGGCTTCAACGGGTGGAGCCAGCCTGGGCGACATCGGGATACTGGCGACGCGGCTGGTAATTTTCGCGGTGGCGGTCCTGACCATCGGAGCGCTGCTGGCGCCCCGGCTCATGAACTACATTGCCCGTTTCGAGTCGGAAGAAATGGTCCTGATAGCAACCCTGACCCTGTGCTTCGGCCTGGCGCTGGCCGCCCATCAATTGGGGTTGTCGGCCGCCGCCGGCGCTTTCCTGATCGGCATGATCCTGGGGGACACGGAGCATCACGAGCAGATCAGCCGGTTGATGAATCCATTGCGGGACATGTTTGCGGCGCTGTTCTTCGTTTCGCTGGGTATGTTGATGGACGTGGTGCACATCGGTGACTACCTCGTCCCGGCCCTGATCATTTCCGGTGTTTTCATCGTGGGCAAGGTTCTGGCTGACACCGTGGGTACATTGCTTGCCGGCCAGGACGGACGCACAGCCCTCCAGGTGGGTACGGGAATGCCCCAGCTTGGCGAGTTCTCGCTGGCCATGGCCAAGACCGGCGTGGACCACGGGTCGGTTTCCGCCTATTTCAGCCCGGCCCTCACCGTGGCGACTGCCGTTACCGCGCTGATTTATCCCTTCATTTTCCGGTCTCCCGTGGCCCTGGCTAACTTTATCTCCAGGGTATCTCCCAACTGGCTCCATCAGTTCACCGATGTCGTGTTTGTCTGGCTAACCTCGACCAGGCGGAGCCACATACTTGGAGCCAGGCTGGCGGACGATGTAACCCATGCCGTACAGCGAATCATGCTTAATGTGGGCATCATCGTGGTGCTTATCGCGGCTGGCACCATCGGGCACGACTTTGTCCATCAGGCATCCCGGCTGGTGGGAGTAAGCCCGTGGCTGGTGGACCTGATGCTGGGAGGGGCCGTCGTGGCGCTCTGCATTCCGGCGGTTCTGGCCATCTGGCACAACCTTGGGGCATTGACCGAAGAGGTCATGGGGTTCATCCTGCCTCCCTGGCGGAGGGCGCCGGACAACTTGACCGGAAAGAACCTGAGGCGGGTAATCCGCAACAGCCTGTTAATCGTTATCCTGATCCTGCCCGCCATCTGGAGCCTGCCCTTCACTATCCGTCTGTTGCTTGAAGGGGGCGCGTTTGCCCCGCTGGTGGCGATTGTCCTGCTGGTAATAGTCGCGGGGGTGGCGTTTGCGGCTTTCCAGATTCACAGCACCCTGGAGGACGTTTTCCGCCGCACCTTTCTCGGAGCCTCCGAACACTACCGCTATGACGAGCACAAGTGGGACTACTTTCCCGACGATTCCCACCTATACTCCCACGATGGCAACCTTCACGAGCAATTTGAGCCCTCGGACGATTAGCCACTATGGGTAAGGGGCATTCGGGTTTATAATGGGCGTGTTCCCACTATCGTCAGGAGTTTGCAATGCGCATTTGCTCTTTCTTGCCCAGCGCCACCGAGATTGTCTATATGCTGGGCCTTGAGGACCAGTTGTACGGCGTAACCCACGAGTGCGACTACCCCGCCTCAGCCAAGGACAAGCCCTGGGTGGTCCGCAGCGTATTCGAAGGAATGGACCCTCAACCCAGCAGCGGCGAAATCAGCCGGGTCATCTCCGAACGCCTGGAGCAGGGGCTGGGCATCTACGAAATCGACCAGCCCGCCATGGAGGCGGCGGAACCGGACCTCCTCCTGACTCAGGCCATCTGCGAGGTTTGAGCCATTTCCTCTCGGCAGGTTGCCGAGGTCAGCGTCAGCCTCCCCAAGCAGCCCCAGGTATTGTCCCTGGACCCCCAGTACGTCGGGGATGTGCTGGAAGACATCCGGCGGGTGGGCCAGGCCACGGGCGCGGAAGAGGCGGCGGAAAGAATCACCGGAGAGATGCAGCAGCGCATAGACAGTATCGCTGCCAAAACTGCCGGCATACCCCATCGGCCCCGGGTGCTGCACCTGGAGTGGGTTGACCCCCTTATGTGCGGAGGCCACTGGGTTCCGGAAATGGTGGAAATGGCCGGTGGCGAAAACTGCTTCGGAGACAAGGAGACCGGCTCATTCCGCCTGGAGTGGGACGAGATTGTGGCCAGCCAGCCCGAAGTAATCATCATGATGCCCTGTGGCTTCGACGTTCGGAGGGCGCTGGAGGATGTACCCCTGCTGTCTGAAAAGGAGGAGTGGGCCAGCCTGCCGGCGGTGAAGAACAACCGGGTCTATGCCATAGACGCCGGCGCTTACACCAGCCGCTCCGGGCCGCGCCTGGTGGTAGGCCTGGAAATCATGGCGGAAATGATCCACCCCGAGCTCTTCTCGGGCCTGATACCGGAATCCGGGGCCGCGCGGCTCTTCGGGGCGTAAAGGGTCCTGGAGGTTTCTGACCGCCGCAATCCGTCCGGACCAGTTCGGGCCAGCATCGCCGTGGGTAACCCCGGTGGCTGCCTCCATGTGATCGGGGTGCGCCTGCATGGCAGGGCCGCCCCCGCCTGGGACGTCCACCTTGTCCCCCCTTACAGCCCAAGCTATAATTCCACTCACAGTAAGAGAAGAGCGGCTGGGATGTCAGCGTTGGGCTGATTGACCAACACCCCCACACGGAGGAAAACACTTGGGTTCCCCTGCAATGATAGCCCTGGAAGCTCGTGGCGAGGGATTCATAGCCTCTGTGCCCCTGGCCCAGCTGGAGCGGCTGGGTGAAAGGCCGGAGGAGTGCCTGCAAATCGCCTGCAATGCCTACCGCCGCGCGGTGGAGGCTATGCGGGACGTTCAGGCCGACATTGAGCAACTCAAGAGCAAGCGCACCCCCATTCCCGCTCGGAAGATGTGGGAGCTGGGTGATGCCGTGGTCAACCTTTGCTCCGAACTGGAAGAAGGCTCCATGGAACTGGACAGCCTCAACGATCACCTGGTGCGCGACCTGGGCATCAATGCCAAGCGAATGGGCACCATCGTTACCTTCCGCCGGCACCTTCCCGACAAGGAACTGATCCCCGAGACCCTGGGCTGGAGCCAGTGCGAGAAGCAGGCCCGCAAGGTGGCGGAAGAACTCAAGGCCGCCCGGGACTCGGCGTGCTGACCGGGCTTCTGCCGTGACTGGCGCCTTCTTACCCACCCACCAGGCTTGTCCCTGACCGGACCACCATGCAGATAAAGGATTTGGGTGAATTTGGCCTGATTGAAAGGCTGAACGGCATGGTGACCCGGGAGCGCCGCGGGCCGGACAACGGCGCCCTCCACAACTTCCGCCTGTTGGTGGATACGGGTGACGACACCGCCGCCTGGGCTGCCGCCAATGCCACCGAACTCTTCACCACCGACACCGTGGTCGAGGGCGTGCACTTCACCCGCGACACCACCCCCTGGGCCGACCTGGGCTGGAAATCCCTCGCCTCCAACATCAGCGACATCGCGGCGATGGGCGGCCTTCCCCTCTACGCCCTCATCACCCTGGGCCTTCCCCCCGAAACCGAAGTTGCTGATATCGAAGAGCTTTACCGGGGCATGCTGGAAATCGGCGAACATTACGGTGTGGCCATAGTTGGGGGAGACATGGTCCGTTCTCCCGTCGCATTCATTACCGTGGCCCTGACCGGCGTTCGCAGCGGGCCTCCCATGCTGAGGTCCACCGCCAGGGTTGGCGACCAGGTGGCGGTTACCGGGTTCCTTGGTTCGTCGGGCGGGGGCTTGAAACTGATGCTGGAAGGCCTGGCGGCTAACGCGGAAGCGGCCGAGCACCTGCGCGCCGCTCACCGCCGCCCCTACCCTGCGGTGGCCGAGGGCCAATTGCTTTCCCGGGCCGGCGTAGGAACTGCCATGGACGTTAGCGACGGGCTGGCCGACGACCTGTCCAAGCTGACCCTGGCCAGCGGTGTGGCCGCGCGCATTTTCGCCGACCAGGTTCCCATGCACCCTGCCCTCCGGCAGGCCTTTCCCGATGACTGCCTGGACCTGGCCCTGAACGGTGGCGAAGACTACCTCCTGCTCTTCACCGCCCCCGGGTCGGTAATGAATTCGGTCATTCCGGACCTTCCTGTAGGCGCGGCCGTAGTGGGGCAGGTCATCGAAGGTCAACCCGGGCACATATCCCTGGTTGGGCAAAACGGAATTGAAACCGCCATCGGCAGGGCCGGCTGGGACCACTTCGGGTAAGGTGGGCAAAACTGAGTCTATGGCCGAATTTCTGAGCATTCAGTCCGCGTCGCCGGAGAAGACCCAGGCCATCGGCAGGCTGCTGGGAGAGCAGGCGCAGCCTGGCGATGTATTTCTGCTTTCCGGTCCGCTGGGCGCCGGCAAGACCTGCCTCACCCAGGGCATTGCCTGGGGCCTGGGCGTCGTGGAATACGCCCGTAGTCCTACCTTTGTTATAATGACTCGCTATCTTGGCCGAATGACCCTGTACCACTTTGACCTGTACCGCATCAATGACCCCCTGGAGGCCTGGGACCTGGGCCTGGATGAGCAGCTTTTCGGCGATGGCGCGTGCGTTGTGGAATGGGCGGAGCGGGCTGAGGAAGTCTTTCCGCCCGAATGCCTCTGGATTGATCTGGAGTACGCGGAAGAGGGCGATGGTCGGACAATCACCATTGCCGACCCGCCGGCTCGTTACCTGCCCATGCTGGAGTCGCTCAAGAGCCATTCGTCCGACTGACCGGACCGGTGCGGACTGGTTATTGGGTCAAGCTGACCGACGCTAACCTGCGCGGCATCCCTGGCTTCCATAGCCGAAAGACAGACCGATGATCCTGGTTATTGACACATCAACCCGCAACGCCGGAGCAGCCCTGGCCCAGGAGGGGCGGGTCGTATCATCCCGCTCCTGGCGCTCGGCGGTAAACCATACCTCCGAGCTTATGCCAGCGGTGTCTTACATACTCGACGGCGCGGGCCTGAAAGTCCACGACCTTGAAGGAATTGTTGTAGCCCTGGGCCCGGGCGGCTTTAGCGCCCTGAGGGTGGGCATGAGCGTCGCCAAGGGCCTGGCCATCGCCACGGGCAAGCCCCTGGCAGGCATCGGGACGCTGGATGCCGAGGCCCAGCCCTATCTGCAATCCGGGCTGCCGGTCTGCGCGCTCTTGGATGCCGGTCGCAGCGAAGTAGCCTCGGGCCGCTTCGGGGCCGACGGTCAGCGGCTGCGGGAAGACCGGATATGCCCCCCCGAGGAGTTGACGGCGGAACTGGCAGGACCGCTCCTGATTTGCGGCGAAGGCGCGCCGCCCCACGCGGAAACGCTGCGGGAACGGCTGGGAAGCGATGCTGTCCTTGCCGGCCACTCGCCCGCATCCCGATTGTGGGCGCTGGCGCAGCTGGGCCAGATGAGGTTGGACTCCGGCGAAGCTGATGATGTTGCCACCCTGCAGCCCTACTACCTGCGCATGCCCACCATCGGGGGCCCCAAGCGACGCGACCGGGTACGCCAGGGGTAGCCGCCGGTGGCCCTGAAGCGTCAGCGCCACCATTCCCAGGCCAGAGGACTTCCGGGAAAGGGCGTCCTGGCGCACATTCGTGGAACAATACATTCGTCGAACAGTAAAGGAAGGAACTTAACCAAATGGCAGAACGAACTCTGGTACTGGTAAAGCCCGACGGAGTCCAGCGGGGGCTGGTCGGGGAAGTAATCACCCGGCTGGAGCGGCGCGGCCTGAAGCTGGTGGGGATGAAGCTGATGCAGGTCTCCGATGAATTGGCCCGCCAGCATTACGGCGAACACGTGGACCGCCCCTTCTTCGGCGGCCTGGTCCAGTTCATTACCACTTCGCCCATAGTGGCCATGGCCTGGGAAGCAAACAACGCGGCGGAAATTGCGCGCAATACTATGGGCCAGACCAACCCCGCCGGTTCACCGGCGGGCACCATCCGCGGCGACTTTGGCGTCGATATCGGCCGCAACCTGGTGCATGGTTCCGACAGCCCGGAGTCGGGCGAGCGGGAAGTCGCCCTGTTCTTCAGGCCTGAAGAGCTTCTCAGCTACGAAAGGGCCCTGGAACCCTGGATTGTCGAGTAACTGAACCAGACCCAGGGCGGAACGTGCATTTGCCATTGACCGTCATTCCGGCGCAGGCCGGAAACCAGTATGGTCAGGACAAAGCGGACGCGATCAAAGTGGGAAACTCTGGATACCGGCGAAAGCCGGTATGACGATGCCGACCCGGCGAATCCCTGCAAATGTAGTTTTCGTTTTGGCTTCAGTTTAGAGGACGCGAACGACCTGCGGGGCCTGGAACCAGAGACGTTCCAGTTCAAAATACTCGCGCTCTTCGGGCCCGAATATGTGGACTATGATGTCGCTGAAGTCCAGCAGAATCCAGCCCGAAGCCGGCGTGCCCTCTCGATGAAACCGGCGCACCCCGGCCTCCTTCATCGCTTCCGTGATGTCCTCTTCCAGGGCTTCTATCTGGCGTGACGAGTTGCCGGACATAATCACGAAATAGTCGGTAAAGGGGGCCAGTTCCCTCAAGTCCAGCATTACAATATCCTCGGCCAGCTTTTCCGAGGCCACTTCTACCGCCAGCTGGGCAACTTCTGCAGAGTTCAGACCAACACCTCTCAACTTTATTGGTATTCTTAATTTGTAGTATAGTCCCGTCAGGTAGGCGGGTCAACGAAGATTGCGGGCTGTATTCCCTCCCCGGGAAGGGGAAGCAGCATGGCCCCACGGGGTGGCAGTCCCTCCGGAAAAGCTTCCTGGCCGGCCATCCTGACCGGGAAGCGCCGGCATCCGGACGGGCGCCTTCAGCCCGCCGGCGCCCGGGATTGACAGCCGGCCAGCGGCAATACCGCGAACACGACGGCCGCCAACGCGAAGAGTCCGGAAATGTACCAGACCGCACCTTGGAAACCCGTCCACTCGTACAATGCTCCCGCCGCCACGGAAGAACCCGCCGCCATCAGGAAGCTGACGAAGGCCACCGCTCCCAGGCCGGTCGTAGCCACTTCCCGGCCAAGGGTGTCGTATATGGTGGCCGTCAGTATTGGCTGGTCCGGATACAGGAACAGTCCCAGCAGCGCAATACTGACCGACAGCATGGGCCCTGAATTGAAGACCAGCAAGACCAGCGCAATCAGGCACGACCAGGCCAGCCCCGGCACCAGCACCTGCTTCCGCCCCCACCGGTCCGAGAGATAGCCGGCGCCCGTCTTGGCAACCAGGCCAACGGCGATCAGCAACCCGATGTGAAAGCCCCGGTTCCACTCGCTCATGCCCAGGTCGTTGCTGAGGTACAACGGGAGGATAGTAACCAGCGCTGCCAGGGCCATGGCGCGAAAGCCGCGGACCAGGGTCAGGCCCCAGAGGAGGCGGCTCTTCAATAGTTCACGGGTAACTCGGACCCGGGCCGCCAGGTCTTCCGCCGGCAGTTCCTCCCGGGTGTGGCCAATGTTGCGGAAAGCCCAGATGGCCACCAGCCCCAGGAGGATAGGCGCCGCCGCATACAGGCTAATTATGTCCTGCCATGCCAGGAAGAGCAGCAGGGCGCCGGTAACCAGGGGGCCCGCCACGTCGCCAATGCTGCCCCCGACTCCGTGCAGGGACAGGGCCGTTCCCCGCCGCCGTTCATAGTGGTAGGACAGGGAACCCGACGCGGCCAGGTGCCATATGGAGTGGGCTGCCGCCAGGACGGCAATTCCGGCCAGCAGCAGCACGTACACGGGAGACAGCCCCATTGCCAGCGCCCCGAGGGCCGACGCCAGCAGGCATGCCACCAGTAGGCGGCCCCAGTATCGGCGCACCATGTCCGTTGCCACGCCCCCGGGCAGGGCGACAACCCCTGCCGCCAGTTCCCGCGCCGAGACCAGGCCCCCTACCCCCACGGCGCTAAGGCTGAAGGCCGCCTGTATCTCCGGCAGAAGCACCACGAAGCTCTGCAGAATCCAGTGGTAAACCACATGCCCGGTGGACAGCCCGGGCAGAATGGTCCTGCCGCCCAGTGCCAGGTGAGACCTGTTGGTAGCCTGCTGTCCGTGTGATTGCTGCAAGGGAAAATGCTCCAGGAGAGAAGCGAGGAGAGAATTCGATTGGCTGCTACTCGCCGGACAGTATATTTGAGCTGCCTGTTGTAAACAAGGAAATGGACGCGCTTCCCTGGCCATTCGCCAGCATTGACGCATACACCTCGCCCCACCATAATGGCACCCACACAACGCCCCTGGAGGATGTTCCCCATGGCAGCTACGATTTCTACCGCCAAACGCCGCCAGCTGGGCAGGCCCGTGTCCATCGTGGGCGCCGGACTGTCCCGCTTTGGCGCCTTCCGCGACATGACCACCCGAGACCTGTTTGTCGAAGCTTTCCAGGACCTGATTGACCACATGGACCAGGGCATCGACGTCGAGGACATTGAGTGCGGGTATATCGGCAACTACTCCTCCGACCTGTTCGAAGGCCAGGGACATACCGCGCCCATCCTGGCTGACTGGCTGGGCATGACTCCCACGCCCATCACCCGCATTGAGAACGCCTGCGCCAGCAGCGGCAGCGCCCTGCGCGAGGGCATCATGGCCATCGCCTCGGGCATGTACGACGTGGTCCTGGTGGGCGGCGTCGAGAAGATGACCGACCTGCCCACCGAGGGTGTCACCGACGTACTGGCCTCGGCCGCTGACGGCCTCTATGAGGTACCTGCCGGCCTGACCTTCCCCGGCATTTACGGCGCCCTGGCCAAGGCCCACATGGACCGCTACGAGACCAGCCTGGCCCACCTGGCCAAGGTTGGAATCAAAAACCATACCAACGGCGCCCTCAACCCCAAGGCCCAGTTCAACACCACCCTGCTGGATATGATGGAGCGAAGAAAGGCCCGCGCCGAACAGCAGGGCCAGCCCGTTCCCGACTGGCGGGACGAGATGGACTTCCTCAACGACCCCAGGGCCAATCCCTGGATCGCCTGGCCGTTGCGTCTCTACGACTGCGCCCCCATTACCGACGGCGCCTCCTGCGTCCTGCTGGTGTCCTCGGAGATAGCCAACAACTTTACCGACAAACCGGTGCACGTGGTTGGCACAGGTCAGGCCTCGGGCCGTCCCCTCCACGATGCCGAGGAACTGACGTCGCTGTCCGCCGCCCGGGAGGCCGCCGCCCAGGCCTACGCCATGGCCGGCGTCACTCCCCGGGACATCCAGGTGGCCGAGGTCCACGACTGCTTTACCATCGCCGAAATCATAGCCACCGAGGACCTGGGCTTCTTCGAGCCGGGCGAGGGTCCCCGGGCCGTTGACGAGGGCCGCACCGCCCTCACCGGCGACCGTCCCATCAACACCTCCGGCGGCCTCAAGGCCAAGGGCCACCCCGTAGGAGCCTCGGGCGTTGCCCAGGTTATCGAGACCTTCCACCAGTTGCGCGGCGAGGCGGGGCCCCGGCAGGTGCCCAACACCAACCTGGAATTGGGCCTGACCCACAACGTGGGTGGCACGGGTGGTACCTGCGTGGTCAACATCCTGAGGCGGGGGTAGGGGGCATGACGACCGAAACGCGAGCCTTCAACGCCGCTTCCTTCTTTGCCTATCTCAAGGAAGGACAGTTGGCGGGGATACGGTGCAGGTCCTGCGGCAAGCTGTCGGCGGAGGCACGCCCCATGTGCCAGGCCTGCCACAGCCGGGACGTGGAGTGGTTCCAATTCAGCGGTCGGGGGCAGTTGAGCGCCTTCACCTGCATTTCCGTGGTGCCCAACGCCATGGGCGAAAAAGGTTTCGGACGCAACAATCCCTACTGCTCCGGCATTGTTACCCTGGAAGAGGGGCCCCGCATCAGCGCGCTAGTCCTGGGGGTGGACGCCGCTAATCCCCAGAATATAGCCACGGGAATGGCCCTGACCCTGGACGTGCAGGATATGGAAAGCGACCGGCCCACCCTGGCCTTCGTGCCGGCGTAGCATCTGCATGGATGGGCCAATGGTGGAAAAGAAGGCCAGGAAGAAGCGAAACCGAGCTACTGCCCTCGTGATGAACGGGGGCAGGCTGCTATTGGTGCGGGAGCGGGGCGCGAAGCGCTGGAGCCTCCCCGGCGGCGGTATGAAGAAGGGAGAAGCCCCGGTAACCGCCGCTTGCCGCGAACTGGACGAGGAAACCAAACTGGTCGCCACCTCCGCCACCTACCTGTTCCACTACGAAAGCCCCAGCCAGCGCCACCACGTTTGCCTGCTTGAGACGGAAGGCAAGGTGGAGTTGCTGCGAGAGGAGATTGGCGATTACCGCTGGTGGGACGGAGAGACGGAGATGGCGATTATACCTTCTGCCGTTGAGATTATTGAGCGGGTTAAGCTGGAGGGCTTCGTGGAATTTGCTGAGGCGCAATTATTCCCCTCAGCATGATCGCCTTCCGCAGCCAGAAGAAAGACCCGGCGGGACACTTCCGCCGGGTCTTTCTTACGCCAATCCAGAGAAAATAACGATGAACGCCTAGTCAAACCCCCGGGTGCCCACCCAGCCTACCTGGGAGACGTCGATCATCTCGCCGTTGGGGCCCTCGTACTTGGTTTCTACGTTCTGGTGGCGCGGGCCGGTGTTGCCGGCGTGGAGGGCCTCGTTGACCGACTTCATCTCCTCGGAACCGGCGGAAAGCAGGCGGGCCTCGATCTCCTCCAGGCTCTCCACCTCAAACCCGATGTGATGAATGCCTTCCCAGTCCTTGCCCCGTTCGCCGGCCACGGCGTCGTTCTGGAAGTCCAGGATGGCCATGTTGACGTTGCCGTCGCTGAGCATAAACCCTATGGCGTTGCCGCTGTCCAGCTTGGCAACCTGCCTGAGGCCGAACACCTCGGAGTAAAATTTGGCCGTTTTCTCGGCATCATTGGTGGCTATGGCGATGTGCTTGATCTGGGGCATGCTATCCCTCCCTTTTTCAATTGGTTGGTACGAGTCAAGATACCACTTTTTGGTGGCTGCCCGCTACCCTGAAGGGACAGGCCGTTAGCGTTGCGCCACGTATATACCAATGGCCCGGCCAGCCGTGTTAGAATGGCCAAAAGACGTCGCAAGGTGTGAGCAAGAGACGTATTTCGCGGGCAGCGAAGAGAGGGAGGACTACAGCATGGCAGGGTCAACTAACGGAAAGTCCCAACGTATGAAGTTTGGCGTGTTTATGGCCCCCTTCCACAGGGTTGGGGAAAACCCCACGCTGGCCCTGGAGCGGGACCTGGAATTGCTCCAGTGGCTGGACATGCTGGGGTTTGATGAAGCCTACATCGGTGAGCACCATTCGGCGGGCTGGGAGACCATCGCTTCGCCCGAGGTCTTCATAGCCACTGCCGCCGAGCGCACCCGCAACATTCGCCTGGGAACCGGCGTCGTCAGCCTGCCCTACCACCATCCCCTCATGGTTGCCAACCGCATGGTATTGCTGGACCACCTTACCCGTGGCCGCGTCATCCTCGGTGTGGGGCCTGGAGCGCTGGCCTCCGATGCCCTGATGCTGGGCATTGACCCGGCCCGACAGCGGGAGATGATGGACGAATCCCTGGGCATCATCCTGCGCCTCTTCAACGAGACGGAACCCCTGACTTACAAGAGCGACTGGTTCGAACTCAATGAGGCCGTTCTCCAGTTGCGCCCCTACCAGCAGCCGCACCTTCCCGTGGCCGTTGCCTCGGTGCAGTCCCCGGCCGGAGTCACCCTGGCCGGCAAGCACGGCGCGGCGGTTCTGTCCATGAGCATTCCCCGCGACACCGTCCGTTCCACCAGCCTCAAGGAGCTGTGGTCCATCGCCGAGGACTCGGCGGCGGAGCACGGCAAGGAGGTCCATCGCGAAGACTGGGGCCTGGTGGTGGGCCTGCACCTGGCCGAGAGCAAGAAGGAAGCCGTAGAGGATATTCGCGTAGGCGGCGGCCGCCTGGTCACGGAATACTTCGGCAACACCCTGGGCAACGAAGTCCCGGATGTACCCCAGGACCAGATCGTGGACTTCATGATGGAACACAACCAGTGGATTGTGGGCACCCCCGACGACTGCATTGCCGGAATTGAGCGGCTGCAGGAGATAAGCGGCGGGTTCGGAAGCTTTATGATTCGGGTGGAGGACTGGGCGCCCCGCGAGAAGATCCTGCACAGCTACGAACTGCTGGCACGCTACGTTATGCCCCACTTCCAGGGCAGCCTGGTAGGCATTCAGACCTCAAATCAGTGGGCCTCCGACCGGCGGGCCGCCCTGCAGGAGAACCGGGTTGCGGGGCTGCGCCGGGCCACCGATTCCTATTACGCCAACCGCGAGTAATTGCAGCCGGTTGCTGTGGGGGGAGTGTCATGCGCAAGACCAAGATCATCGCAACCATAGGCCCGGTTTCCCGGGATCCCGATACGCTGGAACAATTGATCCTGGCCGGTATGGACTGCGCCAGGCTCAATTTCTCCCACGGCACCTTCCCCGAGCACGAAGAAGTCATCCACCACGTCCGGCGCCTGTCGGAAAAGCACGGGAGGCAGGTGAGCATCCTCCAGGACCTGGGCGGGGTCAAGCTCCGCCTGGGCCACATGGACGACGTGCTTAACCTCAATCACGGCGAAGAATACCGGCTTACAGCGGACGACGCCGCCAGCAATCCCGGCATTATCCCCTTCCCCGAGCCGGGCGTTATCAGAAACCTGCGCGAAGGAAACCTTGTCTTTATTTCCGATGGCATTGTGTGCCTGGAAGTGCTGGAAACCGATGGTCGCCAGGTCAGGACCCGGGTTCGCAACGGGGGCACTGTTTCCTCCTACAAGGGTGTAAACCTCCCCGGAGTAAGCATTGACCTGCCGGTGCTCACCGAGGACGACAAGGCAGCCCTCCGCTTTGGCGTGGAACAAGAGGTGGACTGGGTGGCTGTGTCCTTTGTGCGCACGGGCAGGGATGTAAGAGAGGCCAAGGAGTTTCTGCAGAGCATCGGCAGCCAGGCGCCCGTAATGGCCAAGCTGGAGCGGGGCGAGGGTATCGATAACCTGGACGAAATCCTAATGGAAGTGGACGGGGTGATGGTAGCCCGCGGCGACCTGGGCGTGGAAATCCCCATGGAGCGGGTGCCCCTGGTCCAGAAGGACATTGTCCGCAAGGCAAACGAGGCTGCCAAGTCTTCCTGCATCGCCACCCAGATGTTGCGGTCAATGGTGGTTTCGCCCACCCCGACCAGGGCGGAAGTGTCCGACATCAGCAACGCGGTGCTGGACGGCTGCGATTCCATCCTGCTTTCCGATGAAATCGCTGTGGGGGGTTATCCGGTAGAGGCGGTCAGGGTGGCGGACATAACCATCCGCGAGGCGGAGAAGATTTACCCCTACTACAAGGACTTCCGGTCCCGGGACCGCACCCAGGCCATTGCCGCCGGAGCCAGCCGCCTGGCCAGGGAACTGGATTCCAAGCCCATCGTGGTAACCAGCACCGGCCGGGCCGCCAACGAAGTCTCCCGCTACCGGCCCGAAGGCGACATTATAGTATTTGCCCACGAAGTGGCTACCCTGCGCCGGCTGAGCCTGAGCTGGGGACTGCAGCCCAGCGGAGTAATACCTCCGGAGCAGGATATCGCCAAGCTGGTGGCCATGCTCATTGGTCGCGCGCTTTCAACGGGCCTGGTCACCGAGTCCGACATAGTGACCATCGTCCACGGCAACCTCACCGGCGTCTCGGGCACCACCAACACCATCCAGGTGCTGGACATCCAGGAGTACCTGTCCCGCTACTCGGAAATGGTAGAAGCAGCGGCGGGGGTTTAGGCACGGGGGATTTTATACCATATTTCCCCTTGCCTGTTGACCGTCGAAAGTCCACTTCTCAAAGGGCAATCCTGCCTTGAATGGAGGCTGATACTTTTGTCAGCGGTCTTGTCGCCCTGAGCCTGCCGAAGGGCTCAGATTGACAGTCAGTTAAGGCGCGAATGCCCTGTCCACTTCTCAGAGAAGGTTGCTCTCTCTATTACTATAGTCGCACATAAGCTGGCCAGGTAACTAAAGCCTTGGCTATGGCGCTTTTTCTTTACGTGAAGGGACGTTGCTCGTAGCTGGACACTACGGATATCAAGGCTGCCCCTGACTCAGGAAATCAACTGCGGCTGTGGTGCCAGTCCCTGCCGGCAATAGGCGCGGCGTTCGAGGAGTTCCCTTCTTACGGGTCGTCGTCAGGTGCTGGAGCCTCTTTTCACATTGGTCGGGTGGGTCCTGTCGGGCGCGTACGTTCTCTTTTTCACCCCACAAAAAAGGGGCGCCAAGCTCGGCGCCCCTTCTACTGTGACCCATTGGTGAGTATTTCCGCTTACTCGTGGAACTAGCGGTTAGTGGGTAGGCATTGACCTCGGCAGATTTGAGCTGCCCACCAGGTACTGGTCAACGCCCCGGGCTACCTCGCGGCCCTCGGCGATGGCCCAGACCACCAGTGACTGGCCCCGGGCCATGTCGCCGCCGGCAAATACGCCGGGGACACTGGTCATCTTGTTCTCATCTACCTGCACGTTGCCCCGACCGTCCAGGTCCACGCCCAGGTCAGTCAGCATTCCCTCGTGCTCGGGGTGCAGGAAGCCCATGGCCAGCAGGACCAGGTCCGTCTCCACTTCCATGTCGCTGTCGGGGACTTCGCTCATATTGAAGCGGCCATCCTCCCCTGCGGTCCACTCCACCCGGACGGCGTGGAGCTTTTCCACCTGGCCGTTGCTGCCTGAGAAGGACTTGGTGAGGATGTTGTAATCGCGGATGCCCCCTTCCTCGTGGGCCGGAGAGGAGCGCAGAATCATGGGCCACTGGGGCCAGGGGTTGTTGTCGGTACGTTCCTCCGGCGGTTCGGGCAGCAGCTCAAACTGGTAAACCACCTCGGCGCCCTGGCGGTGGGCCGTACCCAGGCAGTCGGCGCCGGTATCGCCGCCACCCAGTATGACCACCCGCTTGCCCTCGGCCGTAATCTGCTCCGCCGGGTCCAGTTCCTCTCCGGCCAGGAGCTTGTTCTGCTGGGGGAGATACTCCATTGCCAGGTGAATGCCGTCCAGCTCCCGTCCGGGAACGGGGAGGTCCCTCGCCTGGGTGGACCCTCCGGTCAGGCATACGGCGTCGTATTCCGCCAGCAGGTCTTTCACGGGATAGTCCACGCCCACGTTGACGCCGGTGCGGAAATCCACCCCCTCGTCGGCCATAAGCTGGATTCGGCGCCGGACAACGTCCTTGTCCAGTTTGAAGTCGGGAATGCCCAGCATCAGCAGGCCGCCAATATAGTCGGCCCGTTCCAGCACCGTGACCGAGTGTCCCGCCCGGTTCAGCTGCTGGGCAGCGGCAAGGCCCGCAGGGCCGGAGCCCACCACTGCGACCTTCTTGCCGGTCCGCTTTTCGGGAGGATGGGGCTTGATCCACCCCTCCCGGTAGCCCCGGTCTGAGATCTCTTTCTCAATGTACTCGATGGTAACCGGGTCCGCGTTTATGCTGAGAACGCAGGACGCCTCGCAGGGAGCGGGACAGATTCGGCCGGTAAATTCGGGGAAATTATTGGTGCTGAGCAGTACTTCAAGGGCCTTCTGCCACTCGCCCATGTAAACGTGGTGGTTGAACTCGGGAATTACGTTGCCCAAGGGGCAACCCATGTGGCAGAACGGCACGGCGCAGTCCATGCACCTGGAACCCTGTTCCCGGGCATCTGGTTCGGGCCAATCCAGGTACAGTTCCCTGTAGTCCCCTTTCCTTTCCGCCACCGGGCGGCGCCTGGGAGGCTGACGCCCGGATTCCATAAATCCAGTAGGTTTACCCATGATGAGCTACTTCCAGTTCTGCGGCCTTTCTGCGCTCTTCCAGCACCCGGCGATAGTCGCGGGGCATAACCTTCCTGAATTTGGCTACTGAGGCGTCCCAGTCGGCCAGGATCTTCTCAGCCGGGGCGCTGCCGGTGTGTTCCAGGTGGTCTTCAATCAGCTGGCGGAGCAGGGCAATATCCTGGGGGTCGGCCAGGTCTTCCAGGTCGGCCAGGCCGTCGTTGAATCGTATGGCAAAATCGTTGTCGGGGTCATAGACAAAGGCTATGCCGCCGCTCATGCCGGCGGCGAAGTTGCGGCCGGTGGGGCCGAGGATAACGGCCACGCCGCCCGTCATGTACTCGCAGCCGTGGTCGCCAATGCCTTCGATGACCGCCTGAACGCCGCTGTTGCGGACACAGAAACGTTCGCCGCCCCGGCCGCGTATGAAAGCCTGGCCGCCGGTGGCGCCGTACAGGGCCACGTTTCCGATGATTATATTGTCCTCGGGGACGAAGTCTGAACCGGTCGGCGGGACAACGACGATCCGACCGCCGCTCATGCCCTTGCCCATGTAGTCGTTGGTGTCCCCGGCCAGGCGAATGTCCACGCCCTTGGCCAGGAAGGCCCCGAAGCTCTGCCCTGCGGAGCCGGCGAGGTTGATCTTGATGGTGCCCGGGGGAAGCCCGTCCTCGCCGTACTTCTTTGCCACCTTGCCGCTGAGCATGGCGCCCACGGTGCGGTTGGAGTTGCGTATGGGCAACTCTATCTTTACCGCCTCCGCATGGTCAAGGGCTGGCTTCGATTCGGCTATCAGCTGGTGGTCCAGGGCCAGTTCCAGCCCGTGGTCCTGGTCGTCGGTCTGGTAAATCGTTACTTCATCGCAGCGGGGGTGCCGGTAAAGCAGCTTGTCGAAGTCCAGCCCCTGGGCTTTCCACTGCTCAACGTCGGTATTGGCCTCCAGAACTTCCACGCGGCCGATCATTTCCTGAACGGTCCGGAAGCCCAGCTGGGCCATAATTTCCCGCAGCTCCTCAGCCACGAAGAAGAAGTAGTTGATGACATACTCGGGCTTGCCGGCAAAGCGCTGGCGCAGCTCCGGGTCCTGGGTGGCGATGCCCACCGAGCAGGTGTTCAGGTGGCACTTCCGCAGCATGATGCAACCGCTGACAATCAGCGGTGCGGTGGCAAAGCCGATTTCGTCGGCGCCCAGCAGGAAGGCGATGGCCGCATCCCTGCCGGTCTTGAGCTGGCCATCGGTCTGGACCACTATGCGGCTGCGCAGGTCGTTGGCGACCAGCACCTGCTGGGTTTCGGCCAGCCCCAGCTCCCAGGGCAGACCGGCGTGCTTGATGGAGGACTCGGGAGAGGCCCCGGTACCGCCATCGTGGCCGCTGATGAGCACCACGTCGCCGTGGCCCTTGGACACTCCGGCGGCGATGGTACCGACGCCCACTTCAGCCACCAGCTTGACGTGAATGCGAGACTCAGGGTTGATGTTTTTCAGGTCGTGAATCAGCTGGGCCAGGTCTTCAATGGAATAGATGTCGTGGTGCGGCGGCGGGGAAATCAGCTCAACGCCTGGCGTGGTGTGCCTTACCCACCCGATAATGTCGTCCACCTTGTGGCCGGGAAGCTGCCCGCCCTCTCCGGGCTTGGAGCCCTGGGCCATCTTGATCTGGAGGTCGGTGGCGTTCACCAGGTAGTTGGGCGTAACCCCGAACCGCCCCGAGGCCACCTGCTTGATGGCGCTGTTGCGTGAATCGCCGTTGTCGTCGGGAGTGTAACGGTGGAAGTCCTCGCCGCCTTCGCCGGTGTTGCTGCGGGCCCCGATACGGTTCATGGCGATGGCCATGGTCTCGTGAGCTTCCTTGCTGATGGAGCCAAAAGACGCGGCGCCCGTGGCGAACCGCCTGACTATTTCCCTGGCCGGTTCCACCTCATCCAGGGGTACTGGCTGGCGGTCGGACTTGAACTCCAGCAGCCCGCGCAAGGTGGCCAGCTGCTTGCTCTGGTCGTTGACTGCCTTGCTGAATTCCTGGTACGAGGACCAGCTGTTGGCGCGGGTGGCGTACTGCAGCTTGGCGATGGTATCCGGATTCCACTGGTGCACTTCACCGTGCCGCCGCCACTGGTAGGTTCCACCCGGGTCCAGGTCCAGGGTCGAGTCGATCTCCTGCACGGGGAAGGCGAAGCTGTGCCGCTGCAGCTGCTCCTCCACCACCACGTCAAGGCCAATGCCTTCCACCCGGGAGGGAGTCCAGGTAAAGTACTGGTCAATAAACTCCTGGTTCAGCCCCACGGCTTCAAAAATCTGGGCGCCCCGGTAACTCTGGACCGTGGAAATGCCCATCTTGGACATTACCTTCAGCAGTCCCTTCTCGTTGGCCTTCACAAAGTTCTTGACGGCGTAGTCGGGCTTGGCGCCATTCAGCTCACCCCGCACCGCCAGGTCCTGCACCGTGGCCAGAGCCAGGTAGGGATTTATGGCGCCAGCGCCGTAACCCAGCAACAGGCAGAAATGGTGGACCTCCCGCGGTTCGCCGGACTCAACCACCAGACCCACCTTGGTGCGGGTCCCTTCCCGGATCAGGTGGTGATGAACGGCGGCGGTGGCCAGCAGGCTGGGGATGGGAGCCTGGTCTGCGGACACGCCCCGGTCGGACAGAATGATGACGCTGTACCCGTCACGGATGGACTGGGAGGCTTCACTGCACAAGCGGTCCAGCGCTTCTTTCATGGCGCCCTCGCCCTGGGCGCTGAACAGGGTGGACAGGGTGGTGGACCGGACATCGCCCAGGTCCAGGTTGCGAATCTTCGCCAGTTCTTCGTCGGTTATCACCGGCGTCTTGATCTTCAGCTGGCGGCAGTGGAGAGGGGTTTCCTCAAACAGGTTCCGCTCGCTGCCAATGAAGGCCTCCACCGAAGTTACCAGTTCCTCGCGGATGGCGTCCAGGGGCGGGTTGGTAACCTGGGCGAACAGCTGCTTGAAGTAGTTGAAGAGAAGCTGGCTCTTCTCCGACAGTACGGCCAGCGGAGCGTCGTTGCCCATGGAACCCACTGCTTCGTAAGCCGTGGTTGCCATTGGCGTGGTCAGCATGCGCAATTCTTCGGTGGTGTAGCCAAAGGCCCGCTGCTGCCGAACCAGTTCCTGTCCCTCCAAAACCTCGGGGGTCTGCGGCTCCGGCTGGTCCTCCAGGGAAACCCTGTTCTCCTTCAGCCACTCGCCGTAGGGCTGGCGGCTGGAGAGGGTCTCCTTGAGTTCTTCGTCGCCAATGATGCGGCCTTCTTCCATGCGCACCAGGAACATGCGGCCCGGCTGCAGGCGGCCCCGCTCCCGGATGTTCTCCGGGGCAATGTCCAGCACACCCGTTTCGGATGCCATAACCAGCTTGTCGTCCTTGGTAACGGTGTACCGGAAGGGGCGAAGGCCGTTGCGGTCCAGCACCGCGCAGATGTCCTTGCCATTGGCGGCCACAATCATGGCCGGGCCGTCCCACGGCTCCATCAGGCAGGAATGGAACTCGTAGAAGTCCTTCTTTGCCTGGGGCATGGTCTCGTGCTGTTCCCAGGCCTCGGGAATCATCATCAGCATCGAGTGGTCCAGGCTGCGGCCGGTCATAAGCAGCAGTTCCAGCGCATTGTCGAAACCGGCGGTGTCGCTGGCCCCCGGGGTCATAATGGGCGGAATCTTCCTGATGTCCTCGCCGAACAGGGGCGACTCAAACTGGGCTTCCCGGGCATGCATCCAGTTGGTGTTGCCCCGAAGGGTGTTGATTTCGCCGTTGTGAGCCAGGTAGCGGTAGGGGTGGGCCAGCTTCCAGTGGCCTAGGGTATTGGTGGAGAAGCGGGAGTGCACCAGCGCAAAGGCGCTGACTAGGGACTCGTCATTCAAGTCCAGGTAGAAGTCGGCTACCTGGTGGGCCATAAGCAGGCCCTTGTAAACCACGGTGCTGTTGGAAAGGCTGCAGATGTAAAAATAGTCGGCATCGTCCTCGCCGATATCACAGTCCGCCAGGCCATTTTCAATTACCTTGCGCAGGGTGTAAAGCTTGCGCTGCAGCTGGTCCGGTTCCATGTCCGCCCTGCCCGAAACGACAAAAAACTGGCGGATGGCAGGCTGGACGGCCCTGGCGTCCCTTCCCAGCTTGTCCGGGTCCACGGGAACGTCGCGCCAGCCCAGGAGAGCCAGCCCTTCGGAGGCAATGGAGCGGTTAATCAGGTCTTCGCAAATTGCCCTGGCCTCGGGAGCGGGCGGCAGGAATACCATACCGACGCCGTAGGAGCCCAGTTCGGGCAGGTCGATGCCCAGGGCAGGGCATTCCTTGCTGAAGAATGCGTGGGGCATCTGCATTAGAATGCCCGCGCCGTCGCCGGTTTCCGGGTCGCAACCACACGCGCCCCGGTGGCCCAGGTTAACCAGTACCTGAAGGGACTCGGTGATTATCTCATGGGACTGGCCACCCTTGATATTGGCAACCACACCCACTCCACAACTGTCGTGTTCCAGGTGGGGGGAATACAGCCCGTGTTCGGCCAGTTCTCTAAACGGGTTCATTTACTCAACCCCCGCTTCGTGGTCGTTGGATGTCAGCATGGGGCTTTCAGACTCACAAAACCTGTCAAATGTTTCGATAAAAAGTATTGACAATTTAATTACCGGGCCCCAGCCCGGCGATTTGTTAAATATATCACAATATAAGTGTGAAGGAAATACGCATTATACACGCCGGGCTATGCGGGGAATAGCCCCGAAGGCTTCAGCTCCAGGGCTATCGCATGAAAGATTCGTCCTAAAGCCGGCTAATGTCCACAAGGCAAAGCTATGTCGCCCTGAGCCTGCCGAAGGGCCTGAAGTCCTTCCCCACGGCCTCGCTACGGTTCCGAAAGCCAGTTGGTGGGGAAGAGCTTGGATTCTTCGGCAAGCTCGGAATTGTATGTGTTAGCTAATTCGTTGACAAAAAGTGCAGTGTTTCCAGGGGTGTTTTGCCCTGGCTTCAGGATGCGCAGGTCAGCCGCAGTCCGCCGTTTACGGCCCCTGCACCGCCAATGACATCCGCGGGGAAGGGAGTTAAGGCAGCCGCTCCACGCCACCATGGAATGAGGGCCAGCATGCGCCATAGTTGCCTTGCAATGCCATGCCATGCCATGCCTGCTACCACAGTTCCCTGGTCGCCAGCCTTGCCCCTTCAGCCATGGCCGCCAGCTTGGCCCAGGCGATGTTGGTCTCCACCTTGCGGCCCCAGGCCGAAGTGCCGAATCCGCAGTCACTGCCCGCTATTACGTTTTCGCGGCCCACCGTTCCGGCATAGTTCAGGATGCGCTGGGCAACCAGTTCCGGGTGCTCGATGAAGTTGGTGGTGGTGTCCAGCACCCCGGGTATCAGTAATTTCCCTTCGGGCAGGCGGATATCCTCCCACACCCGCCATTCGTGGCCGTGTCGGGGGTTGGCGCCCTCAATAGAGAGTCCCAGGGGCCGGGCGCGGAGTATCAGGGGCGCAATTTCCCGCAAAGGCACGTCGTGATGGTGGGGACCCTCCGTGTTGCCCCAGCATACGTGCAGCCGCAACTGCTCCGGATCAATATCCTTCAGGGCGAAATTGATCACCTCAACGTGCAATTCCACGATTTTCTTGAATTCCTCCACCGACAGGTGGGAGAACTGGGAAACACGGGTCATGGCCAGGTCGGGACAGTCAACCTGCAGGATCAGTCCGGCCTGGGCGACGGCATTGTATTCATCCTTCATTACTTCGGCCAGGGCGTAAAGGTACTCTTCGTCGGTCCCGTAGTACTCGTTGGGCAGGAAGTTGGCGATCACGCCAGGGGAGGCGGCGGTCATGAATACCTCCTCCACGTTCTGACCCTCCGCCGCCTGCCGCAGGTTGGCGATGTCCCGTTCCACGGCGGGCCAGTCCTTCCACGCGATGGGACCGGTGCAGGCAGGCTGGGGCATGCTGCGGGAGGACATATGAGCCTGGGTGGCCGCAAACTCGGGAAAGTCGGCGTCGTCCAACCGGGGGCGAGACCGTACCAGGCGCTCCCCCTCAAAGCCGGTCAGCCGCTCCTTGACATAGGTTGCGTACTGCGAACGTCCCTGCTCGCCATCGTTCACAACGTCAATGCCGGTGGCCCGCTGCCGTTCGACAATCCCGGACACCGCCTCGCTGACGCTGGTGCGGAAGAGGTTCTCGTCGAAATCCCCCTGTTCCTCCCGCTGGCGGAGCAACTCCTGGAGGTCTGGAGAACGGGGCAGGCTGCCGGTATGGGTGGTGAGAATTCTGGAAGTGCTGCGTTTCATCGCGCCTCTCCTTCAAGCCAGGTGTCGAGTACCTGTGGCCGCAATTATAGCCCCGGCCGGGGAATGAGCCGATAAAGCCAGCCCTCACCTGGTCGGCCGGGCTCTCGATGGGGTGTTTGCCTTCGCCGGGTCGGGTTTCAGACCAGCCCTGGCTGCATTTCGACCGTTCCGCCTGTGCCATATTACCTGCAATGGAAGGCTTCCCTGCAATGGGACGCTTCCCGGGCGTCCGTCGCTCTTGGGGGAAGCGGGCGCTGGATGGTATAATAGGGAGTGTTATGGGGACGCGCGGGTTCGACAGGAGCGTCCTGTGGCAGATTGCAAGCCGAGGCGCCACCGCCCTCGTTAATCAGGTGGCACACAAATAACTGGCGAACGTGAATTCGCTCTAGCCGCCTAAGCGCGGCTACGTCCGTACCCTGCTATTCCCGGATGCGGGGCTACGGGCGCCAACAGACCGGGATGCGGCGTCCTCGATGCCGATAGGGGCTGTCTAAGACTTTTCGGCTGGCCTGAAGGAAATTTCGCCGGCGGAAGCGCCATCAGGTGAGACATTAATCGCCGGACAAGCTTGTAGCACATCTAGCCAGGGGGCCTTTTGGACGGGGAGTTCGACTCTCCCCCGTCTCCACCTTCCCTTCTAAAACACTCCTTTTTGGCGTCAATCACAGCTACGTCGCGTCTGTCCGACATGGCCAGGATGGGCGCCATAAAGGATTTTTTCGGCAACAGACCAACAACCTCTCTCTTGTCCAAGTCCACGTAGACTGCTTGAAGCATCGATCTTAGCAGTCGGTTTTTTCTTCCTACAGAAGCCGATGCCCATACGGCTCCGAAGTCGTTAAGTAGATTGCCAGCTTCCACAGCATCGTCGTACTCCGGTATGTAGATGCTGACCATCGCGGCCTCCGCCTCGTCCTTGATCTTCGTGAATCCTTGCCACGTAAGATCCCCGGTGATGTAGAGGTGGCGGGCCCTTTCAATTTTTTCTTCTATGGAGCGCCGCTGCCGGATTGCCGCTTTAGGATCGGCTTCCTTTACATGGTTCTCGACTATCCATTCCACCCAATCTTCCCGCAGTGTGAAACCGCAAAACAACTGGTCCGTTTGGGCGTCGATTTGCCGACCCACGAAGGTCCTTCCCTTGTGCCTGCAGGGTGTGTCCAGACCCTTATCCGGGGACTTATAGTAGGTTCCGGTTTGAGTTCCCTGCTTTTGAGACCAGAGAACCGTCCCGCACTCATGACAGCGCAATAGCCCGGCCAGCAAGTGAGGGTTCGGCCTCTTACTGTTACTGGCTGAACTCTTGCGGGAACGGTTCTTGGCCATCTGCTCCTGGACTTCATCGAACAGCTCCCGGCTGACTATGGCTTGGTGGCGACCCTCGAAAAGCTCATCTTTGTGGCGGACCTTGCCGACGTAGAAAGGGTTCTTGAGAATGTCCCGAATGGCCCAATGAGTGAAGCGGCGGCCATCAACCTCCACCAGTTCCTTGAAAAACTCGGCCCTTCGCTTGCCCTTCGTGCGAAATCCCTGCTCATTGAACCACTCGGCCAGGGATGACATGGATTCGGTGCCACTGGCGTAGCGTTCGAAAAGAGCGAGTATCCTTGATGCCTTTTCCTGTTCCACGTGACATCCGGTGTGGGCCTCGCTCAAGCCAAAGCATTCAACGTCACAACGCTCGTATCCGAAGGGAGGTTCACCGTTGAACATTCCCTGCTGCGCTCTTTCCCGCATCCCCTTCTTTGTGTGGCCCGAGAGAGCATCAGAAAAGTATTGGGCAAACGCTCCCAACATGGTCATAAACAACTTGCCTTCAGGTTTCGAGTAGTCGATCTCCTGGGTAATGGAAACGTAAGTAACATCACTCTGGGAGAAAGTGTGAAAGGCATCCAGCATGACCCGAAGGTTCCTGGAAAACCGGTCCAAAGTATGGGTCACGAGAACATCGAACTTTCTGGCTTGGGCGTCTTCCAGCATTTGGCGAAATGCAGGTCTTTTTGCCATTGACTCAAGCCAGGCGGAACGGCCCTCCTCGGAATACTCTGCCACGGGTTCCCAACCCTTGCTTCGGCAAAACTCCCCGAATGCCCGTCGCTGGGCATCCAGGGAGTATCCTTCTACTTGGTCCTCGTCACTGACCCGGAAGTAGCCGGCTGCTCTCATCACGTTTTTCACCATCCTTTGGCATCGCTCCTATTTTACGGCTTTCCTTGTGTTTCGTCTCCAGGTATTCCGTCACTGCCTCGCCAACTTCTCTCAGGAAAGCCCGAAGGTCCGGCGGCAACTCCTGTTGCTTCCTCTTGGCACTCATTGACTGTCTCTCCAGACTGATAGGAATTGGTTTCCCGACATTTTGGAACAAATGTACCATTAGAATCTTAAGCACCGGAGAGACGAATGGAATCCCTTATGGGGTGGTTCAGGGATGAACTATCGGAGGTAGAATTGTAGACTCCAAAGGATACAGACGAATGACGGTCCGACGATGCACCGAGGGCGGTGAGGGGACATTGCAATGTCAATTCACCAACTGGCGGTGCAGCGCCTTGGCCCTGGGCAGCAGGTGGGCCAACCCCAACTCTTCAGTCAGATCCTGGAGAGCCAGCAGATAGTGAGCGGAGGGTTGGACCCCCCGCCGCCAGCGCCGGATGGTGAGCGGGCTGGTTCCCAGCCGGCGAGCCAGCTCGCTCCAGGAAAGCCCGCTGGCCTCCTTGATGCGTTGCAGGCAATCAGGAAAGTCGTCGGGAAACTGGTAGAGCCCCCGTTGGTGGCGCATCTTCTGACGGGGCATAGACCTACGGCCTCCACAATGAGGCGAGGAAGCCTTCCCCCACGATCAGGTCCAGACCACCCGGCACCACCCCGGCCAGGCGCACGATGGAGAGCATGGCCCCTCCGCAGGGCTCGGTGCCATCACCCCAGCGCTGTGCCTGCTTGCGGTCCACTCCCAGGGCGTCGGCAAAGCCATTGCCGCTTAGGTGGGTGGCCCGCCTCAGGCGGTACAGGCGCTTGGGGAAGTCCTCGGGCAGGACGCCCGACCCGTAAAGGAAGGGTCTTCCGGCGATGATGAGTTGCGGCCCGCTCCGGTGGGCGACAAGGGCCGGGTTACTCGCCATCCTCGTGGCGCTCGATGAAGAACAACTCATGGAAATCCTCCTCACCAAGGACGCGCTGCATACGCCGGCGCAGCCGGCTCGAGGCGGCGCGCTCGCCGTTGACCAGCCGGGACAGATGGCTGCGGCTGATGCCCAGCTCGTCAGCCAGCCAGTTCTGGGAACGGTGCAGCAGGGCCAGTCGGTCCCAAAGGGCCAAGGGTTTAAGCCTCACTACGGTGCGTCGTCGGCGTGCCATTGCGCAGTTGCGAGTCCTGGTGTAGTCTAAGCTCAGTTAGAGTGTGATTTAAATTATTCTACGCGGCTACGCCCCCGCCTGTCAAGAGAAAATAGAACATATATGCTATTATTGGGCCGGGTAACCAGCGGGAGCCAGACCAACGCCGGGAGGTACAAACCTCATGCCTGAGGCCAGGGAACGCCAGTGGAAAAACATCGGTGACCGGATCAAGGAAGCCCGTATCAAGCTGGGCTTGACCCAGGCCCAGCTTGGTCGGCAGGTAGGAGTCAGCTCCCAAACTGTGTGGGCCTGGGAGGCGGGGCGGGTCAAGCCGAGGCACGAACACCTGGAGGAGCTAGCCTTCAGCTGCCAGGTCAGCACCGCTTGGATTCTCGGTCGGGACGTGCTGGAGGCGGAATTGCTCAGGGAAGCCAGCGTTTCGTTTCACGACGCTTTGGAGGGCCTGCCCTTGGAAGACATCGAGACCATCCAGAATTTCATAAACTTCGTTCGACAGGAAAGGCGGCGGCGGACGGAGGCCGGGGAATGACCAGGGCGCGGCGAAGAGGCGCAGACCTCAGGCGCAAGCTTGGGCTGACGGGCCGGGTGGACGCCGAGACCGTGGCAAATTTGCACGGGTTTGCGGTGCAGAGGCTGCCTTTGTTGATCCAAAAGGAGCTGGAGGTTGACGGGTACATCGGCATCGCCGACCGGCTGGGGCCGGAGGATACCCGCTGGTACATTGCCCACTCTCTCGGGCACAAGTTGATGCATCCGGGCAACCACCTGTGGGTTTACCGGAACTCCATGCTGGGCTGCAAGTATGAGCGGGAAGCCAACGACTTTGCCCGTAACCTGCTCACCGACGACTGGGAAGCCATCAAAGAGGGCCTCACCTGTTCCTTGGAAGTGGCCCACTACTTCGGGGTGCCCGAGGAGTTTGTCCGCCTCCAGGCCCCGCTGGGGTTCCGGGGCCGGGCCGACGAATCGGTGGGTTCATAGCTGAAATTTTCCAGCCCCGAAGGGATCGCCTGAACTCGGCAAAACAGCGGTCAACCCTTTGACCAACCAAGTCTATCTCGTTTTTTAACAGGTCCACTACCGGCCAAAATAGCCCACATTCCGGCTATCTATATCAAAGGTCTGGGCCCGCCGAAAGACATTTGGCCATGTCCGTGGTCAAATCGAAAGCATGTCTGATCCAGCACCCATGGTCAGCCGGGGAGGATTAGGCGGCCCATCCCAGTTTCACCGGCGATCCGGAAGCCGGAACAGATGTCTCCCATTACCCGATACACCAGCGCGGGGCGCGTCCACCCAGCGTGGCGAAACCCTTTCGCCGTGATCCACGGGGCGCCGTGAACGTCCACTTGATAGCTTGCTGTTTTCTCCGAAGGACCGGTCCTGGAGCAAGTCATAACCTCCATTGTGATTTACGTCTCTATGGTCCCGAGGGGTCGGCGTACCGTGTTCGGGCGGGACCGTGCCTCCGAGTTGTCCGGTTTACCGCCTTAAGATTCTGCCACCGAAGAGGAGGAAGGAACTAAACCCAATTGCAAGCCGAGACCCCTAATAGTCGAGGAGATCCTTAAAGAGAATGGCAGCCCGATGCACATCTCGGACATTGTGGTCGCCTTGACTCAGCGAGGGGTTGTTTTAGCAGGCCCCAGCGTAAAGACCGGTAATGGGACTGACGCACGAGCCTAACAAGTAAGGGGTATATTGAGGAAGTCAACAAAGAGGTTCCGAAACTTGGGCGACAATAATTGGTGGCTTGTGGATCTTCCTGCACCTACAGAGTAATAGCAGAAAAGTGTATACGCTTTGACAGGGTATCAAAGCGTATACACTCTTGGAACAGCTAACCTGTGGGGTTACTTGCGTGGTGAACTGGGAGGGTTGTTGCCCCGGTTACCGCCGGAAGGATTCCCGGTAGTGCTGGGAGCGTTGGCAGGGCGACCACCCTTGGAACCGCCGCCGGACTTGCCACCACCCCGGCCACCACGCATTGTAGCTGACTGAACCATATTTAGCCTCCTTAATGAAAATACCCATCCATTATATAGGCTACCCCGATAAATGCAACAGAACCCCCATTTCTAGCCTTGGTAAAAAGCCTAGCAGGTAAATTTTGAGGTGGACCCAAGAAACTGGACAGGTAGCCAAGTGGGAATCCTGCTCCTAGACTGAGGGCAGCGACAGCTGTCGAGGAGGAGCGGGAAATGTCCAGAGAGAGAAGAAAGCACACCCCGGCCTTCAAGGCCAAGGTTGCACTGGAGGCAATGAAGGGAGAGCAGACGGTGGCCGAGTTGGCTGCCCGGTTCGAGGTTCACCTCAACGAGATTCAAACGTGGAAGAAGGCTCTGGCCGATGGGGCGGCCGCCATCTTTGAGCAAGGCAACGGGACCAGTAAGGACAAGGGTCAGAAGAGCAGGAACAACGACGCTCTGGTGGCCCGGCTGTACCAGCAGATCGGCCAGCTCAAGGTGGAGCGGGATTTCTTGGAGGAAAGGTCCGGTCCATGACGCTGGCACGGCGACGCGAGTTGGTGGACCGGCGACACCGGCGCCTGTCCATAGTGCGGCAGTGCCAACTGCTGGGCGTCAGCCGCTCCAGCCTCTACTATCGTCCCAAGGGGGCCTCACAGCAGGACCTGTCCCTTATGAGGGAACTGGACCGCCAGTACTTGGAGACGCCCTTTTACGGGTCCAGGCGGATGAAGGCCTCGCTGGAACGGCAAGGCAAGCCGGTAAGCAGAAAGCGAGTGCAGCGGCTGACGCGGGTCATGGGGCTGCGGGCCATCTACCGACAGCCTCGCACCAGCCAACCGGCGCCGGAGCAACGGGTCTATCCCTACCTCCTGCGGGGTGCCAGTATCACCCGGCCCAACCAAGTGTGGGCGGCAGACATCACCTATTTGCCCATGGCCCGGGGATTCCTGTACCTGGTGGCGGTCATGGACTGGCACAGCCGGTACGTGCTGGCCTGGTGGTTGTCCAACACCCTGGAAGCCGGCTTCTGTGACGAGGCGCTGAGGGAGGCGTTGGGCCACGGAAGGCCGGAGGTGTTCAACACGGACCAGGGAAGCCAGTTCACCAGCCGGGAGTTCCCCAGGTGCTGGCGGACAGCGGGGTGAGGATCAGCATGGACGGGAAGGGGCGCTACGCTGACAACATCTTCGTGGAGCGGCTATGGCGGACGGTGAAGTACGAGGAGGTCTACCTGAAAGCCTACGGCAACGCCACTGAGGCCCGCCGGGAACTGGGAGAATACTTCCGGTTCTACAACAACCGCAGGCCGCATCAAGCCTTGTGCTAACGGACTCCGGCAGAGGTATTCCATGGAGAGCCTGTAGCAAAGGAGTCCAAAGAGAGGAGGTGTTCGGACCAACCGGTCTTGGTATCATACCAGGGAGTGCAGGAGTCCCACTTAATTGCGGCCTAATCCTGTCCAACCAATGGGGTCCATCTCACCTGGCCCATCATAAGCCAAGTCCGCTTGGCTAAGAATATCTTGCCCTATAAGAGGGAGAGTAGGATTGGCACGTGGTACACCGTCAAGAGCGGCAAAACACGCCCGCAATGTGAATTCCCTAGATGGCTCATTTCTGTTTGTCCGTAATTGAATGATGACATCGGCTGTTTGCCGTATTGGTTGATTCCGGTTAATGGACGATAGAAAGGCAGCGTGGCCCGGCTGAAACAAGGAAAGAGGAACCTTAGTCTCGTTGATTACTGTTATGTCTGTGCCGGTATCTATGACTCCAAATCCATTAGAACTGGCTTGATAAGGGTTGCACCGTCTCGTGGGACAAAGACTCCACCACTCCCAGTTCCACCATCCGGTCTGCCAGCAGCCGCAGTTCCCAGTGGTCGTGCCCCTCTGGGGCTGGAGAGAAGGCCAGGGCAATTAGATGGGCCTTCACCCGCTGGTCCACCTTCCGGTAACGGTTGACCTGGTTGCGACGGTGTAAGGTCTCTGCCAGTCCCTCTTCGGCGAAACGCCGCTTGATGCGAAACACCGTCCGCTCCGTCACCTCCATTGCCGACGCCACTTGGGGAGCGGTCCATCCCTCGTCCAGCTTCAGCAGAACCCGGGCCCGGGTGTTGGCCTGGGCCGAGCTCCGGCCCGAGCGCACCACCTTCCGTAAATGTCTCTTTTCTTCCGATGTAAGCTTGACCTGATACTTCTCCTGAACCACGGTTGCCACACCTCACCCAACACGGCTTCTCTGGCAACCTTACCACCTCCCAGTCAACACTTGATAGGTCTGTAATTACCAGTTTGACCCACTACTAGGAGAGGGGCGACAGGGGTGATGGCTGACATTCCTTTGGAATCTACCGGTCCTGTAGCTAAGGCTCACTGTCTCTCACAATGCAGCGCCGCCGGCACTCCGTCCCGGCTCCAGACCGTAACGGCCCCTGCCAGCGCTCGCTCCAGGGCGGCGGTCACCTGTTCAGAGGCAGGCTAATAGTGACAGCGGCACCCTGCCCAGGTCCGTTGCTTTCAACTGTAACCGTGCCTCCATGAGCCTCGACTATGGCCCGCGTGATAGACAGTCCCAGCCCGGTCCCGACCAGTCCGAGGCTGCGAGACTGGTCGGTACGGTAAAAGCGGTCGAAGACGTGGGGAAGGTCGGCGACGTCGATGCCTATCCCGTCATCCGTAATGGAGATAGCCAGTACCTCGTCGCCTTCCAGCCCCGCCCTGAGAACGATGTTCCCTCCGGCCCCGGTGCAATTCAGAGAGTTGCCGATGACGTTTCCCAAGGCCTGGCTCAGGCGCAGCCGGTCCAGAGCCAGGTGCGGCAGTTCGCCGGATACTTCCAGCGAGAGTTCGACCTGACGGGCCTGGGACTGTGGCTGCCACCGCTCCACCTCTTTCGCGAGCAGTTCACGGACCGGACTGGTCTCGAAGGCAAGCCGCAACTCGCCATGGTCGGTCTCCGCCAGCCAGTTGAGGTCGGTCACCAGGCCCCGGAGCCGTTCCACTTCCCGTATGATTTGATCCGAGGCGTCCTCGGGTGTCTGGAGGCCGTCTCGCAGCCCCGCCGCTTCCAGTTGTATGACGCTGAGGGGCGTGTTCAGCTCGTGGGAAACATCGTTGATCAAGCGCCTGCGGAGCTCCCTCTGGGTCTCCAGGGCGGCGGACATCTCGTTGAATGCCGCGCTCATTTGTCCGAGTTCGTCGGAGGACCTGACCGGCAGCCGGGTGGAATCCCCTTGCGCGATGGCCTGGGTCGCTTCTGTCAAGGCCGTGACGGGCGCGGTAATCCGCTTTGAGAGCCACGCGGCCAGCAGCACTGCCACGCCTATGGTCAGTGTCCCTCCAATGATGGTGATGTACAGTAGGGCGTTGAGAAACCCGTGGGATTCTGACGACAGGAGTTCGCGGTTTACGTCCACGTAGACTTCGCCCACCGACTGGTTGGAGGCCAAGTCGAACACTGTCTCGCGGTGCCCGCTCAACTCGAGGGCAGGGGTTCCAGGTGAAAGCTCCGAGAAGTTGTCCTGCACGACACGGCGGTCAACGCCGACGATGACCACTCGCACTGGGTCCTGGTGGAAGCCCTCCAGGTGCTCTCCCTCTCCCTCTTCGGACCGCTCCCTTTCCTGGACTCCGGGGTAGATGTATCCTGCCTGGGAAAGCACAACGTCCACCGTTGCCCAGCCTCCGGCATCGGTGTACTCCCGGCTCAGGTTCCGGGCCAGTTGGACCGCCTCGTCCTGCCCTATCCGGTCCACGAAGACGCCCAGGCGGGCCTGGGTCGCGTAATAGCCCACGCCGATACTGGCCAGGACGGTGAGGAGCACCACAACGACGGTGGCTCCCATGATTCGCCAGCGCAGGGACATCACTCCTCCTCGGCCACGAACCGGTATCCGGCCCCGTAGACCGTCTGAATGGGCTGCCGGCCGTCCCGGCTGATCTGCCGGCGCAGGCGGGCGATCTGGCTGTCAATGGCTCGGTCCAGCCCGTCGAAGTCGTCGCTGAAGGTCAACGAGATCAACTGGTCGCGGGTCAGCACCTGGTTGGGATGGCGCATGAGCGTGGACAACAGGGCGGCCTGCGCCTGGCTCAGGACCACCGGCTCCCCGTCCACCGTCACGCTCCGGGTCGTCTCGTTCAGCGTGATGTTGCCCCTGGTAAGTACCCGCTGCACCTTGCCCTTGACCCGGCGGAGCACAGCCTGGGCGCGGGCGATGACCTCCCCGGGGTCGAAGGGCTTGACGATGTAATCGTCGGCGCCGGTGTCCAGGCCCATAATCCGGTCGGCGTGGGTTTCTCTGGCCGTCAGCATGATGATGGGGACCTCCGACTCCTGGCGGAGTATCCGGCACAGCTCCACCCCATCGAGACGGGGCAGCATCAGGTCTAGGATCACCAGGTCCGGAGCCAGGTCGCGGGCCAGGGCCAGACCGGTCTCGCCGTCGTGGGCGACCTCGGCGGAATACCCGGCCCGCTCGAAGTAGACCTTGACCCAGTTGGCGATCCTCGTGTCGTCCTCGATTATCAATACTCTGCCGCTCATCTCCGCTCCCATGAAAGCCATCGTGGACGCGGCGCTGTCAGTGGCGCCGCGTCCGTCTGCGGGGTACTCCCGCAATCAGATTTTACTTCACCGGGTTTCCATGGCTTCACTCACGAGGATAGGCTGACCCTAGCCGCCTCCCCTGCGTTCGCCGCCGGAGCCGTGTTCACCGCCACCTTCCCCGCCACCATGTTCTCCAACGGATTGGCTCCCACCGTGTTCGCCGCCGCCCTCTCCCCCGCCGACCTCGGCGTGGGCTATCCAACCGGTAAAGGATGCCGCCGTAGCCGGCAGGTTGACCATCCGCACCTCGCCCGGGTTCATGTCCACTGGAGTCGTCGGCCCAAGCTCCGTGCCGTCGGAGAGGTGCACTTCGATTCTCACGTTGTTCAGGACATTGCCGGTGGTATTCTCCACCGTGCCAGTGAAGGCATTGATGGCCGCGTCGTAGTTCAGGATGAGACGGGCGCCGCCCCGAACCGCGTCGAAGGTTGTATCCAGGGCCAAGTTAGCGCCGCTACCCTCTTCGCTGCCGGAGCCGCCACTCTCGCTACCGGATTCGTTGCCGGATTCGCTGCCGCCTTCTCCGCCGGGGCCATGCCCCTCGCCGCCGGGGCCTTCGGCGCCCTCCCCTCCAGTGTGTGGCTGGGGTCCAGGGCCGCCGCAGTCGAACACCTCCATGTGAACCACGTATCCGTCGAAGACGACTCCCGCCAGGCTAGGCTCGCTGGAGACCGATGCGCTGGAGTATGCCTGCTGTCCAGGGGCCAGGTCTCCCAGTACGTCCGGGCCAAGCTCCCCCATCGTCTGGGTTCCCGACTTCAGGTGTGGTTCGGCCTGCACGTAGCACAGGGTCTGCGAGGTGGTGTTTTGCACCGTCGCATTGACCGACTGGGTTGCCGCATCGTAATTGGCGGAGATGCCCAAACCGCCGAGGACGCCGTTCCAGGTCTGGTCCAGGGGAATGATCGGGCTGGACATGGCCGCTTCCATGGCGGCCTCGTTGCTCGCTCCTCCGCTCTCGGCGCCCTCGGGGCCGTCCGGCCCGCTCTCGCCGCCGCTGCCCACGCCGCCGGCCTGGCCTCCCTCGGCCCCGCTGCCAACCTCGGCGTGGGCGATCCAGCCGGTGAAGGACGCCGCCGTCGAGGGCAGGTTGACATCCAGTACCTGGCACGGAGCCAGGTCAACCGGAGCGGTCGGGCCAAGCTCCGTGCCGTTGGAGAGATGTACCTCGATCCTCACGTTGGTGAGGACATTGCCGGTGGTATTCTCCACCGTGCCAGTGAAGGCATTGATGGCCGCGTCGTAGTTCAGGATGAGGCGGGCGCCGCCCCGCACTGCGTCGAAGGTCTCATCGGGAGCCAGGTTGGCAGCGCTGGCTTCCTCGCTGCCCGGCGATCCCCCGCCTTCTCCACCAGCGCCTTCACCACCGGGACCATGCTCGCCGCCTCCCGGTTCGGAAATCTCCTGGGTCGCCACTGGACCGTTGCCGGAGTCACGTCCGTCCACAATTCCTGTGTCGTTGGTGCAGCCCAGGACCACGCCGCCGCCGATAAGGGCCGCCATGACCGGCCCTACCAGGATAGTCCCCTTCATCAACTTCCTGCGTATCATCATTCCGCTCCTTTCGTGAAGTTCCCTTGACAAGACTCACGATAGAGGTGAAATGTCGCAGAAATTTGTCAGCGGCAGGAGTTGTCGGATTCCAGTGAAGTCGACCTTGCTCGATGATGGGCAGCCAGCTCGGCCTGTACGTAGTCGGGCTCGGAAAGGGCCTATATTGTGGTAGTGGATAAAGTGCGACTAGACCGACACGAGTTGGGCCAATGGTATTCTTTCCATGTGAAATACGAGAAAACAGACGAGTTATGCTTTAAGAGTGTTCCCGATCCGTTCCGGTTCTACGGAGCTTCGTGCGATGGTTGGACGCAAGAGGTTCCAAGATTCACTTCTTTAGACGGAGGCAGTGGATATGTTATTCCCCGGTCGGAGATTACGAAACGACTCCCTTAGACAGGTAAAGCACAAGATTCATTGGTGGTTGATGTAGAAATGTAGCCGCCCCGCCAATCGGCGGGGCGGTTGCTTTTCTTTCGTTATCCTTGACTCACTATGTTAGGGCGGAATCAGGCAAGAGTATTGACCTTCCCTATATCACCACCTGATATTCTCGTCATAAACCGCGTCCGCAAGAGGTTGGTTCGCAATCAGCATCTCCGTACGCCATGACGGTTAACCTGCTATAAGTTCGATATTTTCCTGCTATCCTTTCTACCAAGGCTACCATTTCCCTTCGTCCGGATGCCCTGCGCTGACCGTTGGGCAAAATTCCACCTGGCGGCCCACGGGGAGGTGGAGGGTTAGCCCGGAAATTGCCAACTAAGGCGGTTCAGCCGAGGTGAAGTGCGATTCGCTGGCATTGAGGTTCCATTTCAGCCCTCGAAGGCATAGTGCGGCTGCCAGAGGCCGGGGATTTGCCAGGCCCGCCCCAGGGGACCCAACTGTTCCAATGCCTTCCGGTGGGATATCCGCAGGGGAACATCAACACCGGAACGGTCCATCTCCCGACGGGTCAGGCGGGGGAAGTGGCTGGCGGCCAGCTCTTCGTCGAAAACCACCAGGACGACGGGCTCCGCGCCGTGGTCGTCCAGGGGTCTGGGGGAAGAGTAGTAGCGCAAGTAGGGGGCCAGCCTTGCCGCCATGGTGACGGGCCGTACCGCCCGCCGCTCCCACTCCAGGAAAAAGGGTAGAGTCTTGTTGCCCAGGCGCAAGACTCCGAAGGCGTCGGGCAATACCGAATGGAGCCGTCCTTCGTACCGGAAGTAGCGCGACGCCCGCCAGGGCGGGTCCAGCTCAACAGCCTCCCAGCCCGCGGCTCGGGCCTGTTCGCACAGCGCAACGAGGAACCGGTGAACCGCGCTGGTGTGGTCCAGGTTGCGAAGCAACTGTCGGCTGCGGGATCCTGAGACGTTGCGCCAGGACAGTGGCGCAGGCGGGTTCAAAGAGGCCGCGCTCCAACGCCGCCGCGCCGCGCCGACGGAGACGCGATCCCGTCGGGCCAGGAGCCCCAGCCCCCGGTCGCTAAGAACCAGTCGTCCGTGGCGTCCATCATCGGCCTGGTGAACCAGGCCCATATCCTTCAGCCGGCCAACCAGCTGGGCCACCCTCCGTACCGACACCCCCATAATTCCCGCCAAGTCCCGCCGAGAAACCCAGGGCCAGTCGGAGACCAGGTCCAGGACGCGCTTCTCGGCAGGGCCGAGCACGGAGGGAAGCAGCCAGTCCGGTCCCCGCGTGTCCGAGGTGATGCCGACGGGCGAAGCGTGACGGGTGAACTGGGACTCCTTTGGCAAACTACCGCGTGGGTCCAGGTGGGTCAGGATGTAACGCAGGTCCAGATCTACGGCGATGGTGGGGGGACGCCACACGGGGGAGTCCAAGCCCGCCACGGTGGCATCGCGTTCCAGGCCCAGAAACACGGGAAAGTTCGCGCCGTTCAGCATACGGCGGGCCTGGCGCAGCCGTACGTCGTCGGGGGCCAGCACCAGGAGGCCACCCGGCGGCGTTCCCTCCCTGAGACGCCACAGCCGCTTGGAAAAGCCAGTGCGGTCCACGGTCAATCCCTGCCGGACCACGGCCACCGTCCTTCCCTCGGGCAGCACTATTGCTGCGTCCACCGGCCCTGCCCGGAACAGTCGTACTCTGATGGGAAATGCCGCGTTGGAGACGGCGGCAACCAAACGATAGATCACGGCCAGGGCGTCAAGCCGTTGCAACAACACCCTTTGCCATTGGGCCGATACTGGACGCCGGCGCAGCATTTCCTCCTGTGGCATGGCCGCGATGTCTGCCAGGCAGAGCAGTCCTCGTGAGGTGAGACAGTACCTCGGCAGCAAAGGCGTAGCGTGGGGGATGGCGTCAACCAACCTCCCTTCCTGCAATCTGTCCATACCGGCGTACACTGCTCCCCGGGACCATCCGGAGAGGGCCGTCAGGTCAAGCCGGTCGGCGAAAGGCAACTCCGCCAACAGGCCCAGCAGTTCTTTCTCGCAATCGCTGAACATCATTCTTCCCCATCCTCCGAGCCACAGAATGTCTCTCCAACGTCCTCAACCGCCGGGCTACGCCTGCTGCGCTGCTTGTTGCGCCCGGGTTCAGGCTCGGGCTCCCCTTGCTGCAGGTCGGGCTGGTGGCCGTTCGGCAGTTCCAGCAACTGCCGCTGGTAAGCGCTGAGCTTCCGCTCTCCCTCTGCGCTGGCGGTAGCGATCTCCCCCGTCCTGGTGGTGTAGCCGGTGGCGGAAGCGCGGATACTGGCGGCGATTTGGGCGTCGCCAGGCTCAGGTTTCCTGACCATCATGGAGAAGGAGGGCAATCGGTCGGTGCCCACCGTGGCTCGCACGTAGCAGTGATGTACCGGCAGGGAGGTGATATCGTCCTCGCTTACCCGGTCCTTGCCCAGCTCCCACACCAACCGGCGGGCGTCGCCACCCGACACCTGGAACACGGCCAGGCAGCCCACATTGGCCAGGATGGTGTCCTGCAAGGTACGGGAAATGTCGTCAAGCTTGGCCAAGCTCTGGGTGGCCAGGATAAAGCTGGCGCCGTACTTGCCCAGCTCGCTGAGCATGGACTCGTAGTCCACGCCGGGCATGGACTGCATCTCGTCGACTACCACCAGCGCTCCCCGCCTCTGTGCCTGGGGCATGCCCTCCTGCTCCCGGATCACCGAGTCCACCAGGTTGAGCAGGGACGCTCCCACCAAGGCGGCCACGTCCCGGCCCACCGTTCCCTGGGCAGTGGAAACGAAGAGAATGCCGCCCTCCAGCACAGTCTGTCGAATATCAATGGTGGAACGGGACTGGCCCAAGATGGAACGGGCCTTCTTGGAGGAGGCATAGTAGGCCAGCCGGGTCTGGACCGGGGCGATGGCCTCGGAGCGGTACTGGCGGTGCCAGTTGTTGAAGTCCCGGGCCCACCATTCCAGCAGGTAGGGGTCGGTGACTCTGGCCAGCGCGTCGGCACGAAACTTGCCGTCGGAAATGAGCCGCATCCCGTCCAGTATGGTGTACTGCTCGGCGGCGTCCTGACTCTCGTTGGCTTCGTGGAGAGTCTTGACGGTGTGTTCCAGGATTGACTGCATTCGAGGACCCCATTGGTCCCAGAGTCCACGGGCCACCCGCACCACCGAGTCGGCGGTGCGGTCCCGGTCGGCGAAGATACGAGTGTCCAGCAGGTTGATGCCCGGCGCTCCCCGGTCGTCGGCCAGGTCGATGAGTCTTACCCGGTCTACGATGGACGCGGGTACCTGCTCCAGCAGACTCGCCACCAGGTCGGCGTGGGGGTCCACCACGATGATGGAGTCCCTGTCCCGGCCCGCCGCCTTCTCCCTGAGTTTGTGGGCGACGACGTGTTGCATCAACGTTGACTTGCCCATGCGGGTGCGGGCTACATAGAGATGGTGGCGGCGCAGGAGGTCGTCGGAGAAATGGACATCGCCGGGGATAGACCCAGGGGCCTCGCCCACCGGCGCGCCGATTCGGACGTTGCGGGGCTGGGGGGCCAGTGACCTGGAGCCCGAACGCTCCACCAACGGCGTCTCGTCCCCCGCGCCAGGAGGGTGCCACAGGGCTGACGCCTCCCTGACTCCCAAAACGCTGCGCTTGCCGAAAATCCCCGGCCCCGCCGGGTGGATGGCGGCAGTCGGGTAGAGAGGCTTGATCTTCCCAGCCTTGAACCGCGCGCCAGCAGGATGGTCGTAGTGGCGGTAGGCAGCGGCGACGCTTTCCAGCAGGTCGAATGCCCGCTCCTCGCCGGCTTCGGCAGGCAGGAACGCCGTGAGCTGCAGCTCGGCGTCGAAGGCGATGCGGGAGACCTTTTCCCGGATTAACAGCGGGTCGTAGACCCGGCTTCGGGTTTGCTTCCAGCGCCACCAAGCCCAGCCGGCCAGCACCATGCCCAGGATGCTGCCCAGGCCGAGCAGAGACGCCTTGAAAATTTCTCCGTCTTGTACCCACAGGTAGCCCCGCAGGGCGGCAAGAGCCCCGGCGCCCAGCACGGCCATAGTCACGCCATCCACCTGGAGAGGCCGAGTGTGGTAGGTGTAGGACGGATCCCGTGGATCAGGGACGGCACGCTTATGAGCCTTGGCCTGGTGGGCTTGGGACCATTCAGGACCCAGGGAGCGCAGCAGCAAACGGGAGACAATGCGCTCTCCGGGCCGCAGGGAGGACAGAGCGCCGATGACCGCCAGCAGGGGATCGGAGCCCGGATCCAGCAGGTCCTCGTCCCGAAAGCAGCGTAGGGGCACGTACTCCGGCCCTCCGGCGCGAAGGGTCAGTCCCCAGGCCAGCTCTCCCTGCCTGCGACGCATGGGATCGTCTTCGGGAACTACCTCGCGGACGCGGGCCTGGGGATAGTGAGAGGCCAATTGCTGCTTTACCACTCGGTCATCCATGCAGCGGGCCAGCAGGGTCACGCCGTCCATGTCTCCGGCCAGTTCCAGGGAAAAGGGTTCAGGGACAGCGACGGACTGGAGCAGGTTTTCCACACCCAGAAGGGTGCGCTCCCCGGTACGGTGAGGCACAACTGCCAGCAATGCGGGGGGCCTCGTGGCCGGCTTTTCGCCGAACAGGAGGTGCTTTACGTTGATACTCATAAGAGTCGTTTTCTCCTTCTAATTGTTTATTGGATTCGGTTTACTCGGTTTGCCGGTCCGGTCTAGCGCCGGGGGCCGGGTCGCCACTCGATTACTTGGGTCTCCTCGGGGGTGGCCTCAATGCGCACGGGAAAGCGGTTGCCCCGGGCCAGGAGAAGCCCGTCGCCCCTGGGACAGGACAGCAGCCACCGTTGCAGTTCCTCGGGCAGGTCGAAGGCTTCGCCCACGGTGCTGACGGCGGCGGCGTCCTGCTGCAAAAGCAGCTTGAAGGCGGCGTTCTGCAACAGCGCCCGGCCGGAGTGGCCGGTGATGGCGCGGGAGGAGTCCTCGCTGAGGAGGTCCTGCACGTCCTGGGTGATGAACTGGAGCCCCAGCCGGTGCTTGCGGGCGCGTTTCGCCATGCTGACCATGAAGGCCGCGCCCTCCGGGTGCTGCATGATGCTCCACACCTCGTCCACCACCAGCAGTCTTGGCCGGGGGTCCTGGGCGGCGGCCGCCCACACCGTCTCGGTGCAGACCATGGCCGCCGCCGGTCTCAGCTCCGGCTCCAGCAGGTGCAGGTCGAACACCGTCACCAGGGCCTCGCGGGCCAGCAGGTCGTCGCCCTCGTCGGAGAGCAGGTCGCGCAGGCTGCCGGTGGCGAAGGGGCGCAGCAGGTGGGCGATCTCCGGCGTCTCCTCCTGCAGGTAGGCGTAGAAATCGCGGAAGCCGGTGCGCTCCCGCCTTTCGGAGTAGTAACCGGCCAGGGCGTGGTCCAGGCTGGAACGCCGCTCGGCGCTCAAGCGTTCCCCCACCATCACCTCGATGAGCCGTCTGAGGCTGCCGATGCGCTGCAACAGTTCCTCGCTGTCGCCCCGGTCGATGACGAAGGGGTTCATGCCCTGTCCCGGGACGCCGGGCGACAGTACCCGTCCGCCAGCGGCGCGGGCCATGTCGGCGTACTCCCCCTCCGGGTCTATCACGTAGGCCCGCACCCCCCGGCATAGGCCCCTTAGCACTCCCAGCTTGGTTGCGAAGGATTTTCCTGAACCCGACCTCGCCAGGACGGCGGTGTTGGCGTTCAGGTGGGTCCCGTCGAAGGGGTCGTAGACGATGGGGGCGCAGGCCCGCAGGTCGATGCCGTAGAGGGTGCCGGAACGGGTGTCCAGGTCCGGCGGCGAGAAGGGAAACAACCGCGCCAACGATGATGTGTCCAACGTACGCCAAACCGCCACGGCGTTCAGGCCCAGAGGCAAGGTGGACAGCAGGCCCTCCCGCTGGCGGAAGGCCAGGTTGTCCAGCTTGCCCAACGTGGCGGCGAAGTGGGCCCGGGCCTTCTGGGTCAGGTCCTTCAGAGTGTCGGCATTGTCGGCGTGAAGCGTGACGGATAGGGATGCGTGGAACAGTCGCTCCCGGCCCCGCTGAACCTCGTCCCTGAGACGGCTCACGTCCTCCAGGGCGATCTCCGCCTCGGGCGACATGGAGCGGCCCCGCTTGAAGGACAGGCTCTGGGCTGATTCAAACCTGACCTTCTGCCATTCCAGGGTGCGGGCCGCCTGCTCCGCCGGTATCGCCCCCAGGTGCACCGACAGATCCATGGGCGCGCCGGCGGCCATCAGCCCTTGCAGGAAACCGGGCGCGAGACTGCGGGGCCACTTGCCCAGGTGCAGGGAACAGACCAGGCGCTCCCCGATGCGGATGTCTCTTCGGTTCACTTGCACCTCCATTTGGGTCTGCTCGTCTCTTTGGTTGGGCGAACCGCCCAGGGTTGCCGATAGCCAGAAGAGGCGCAAGGGTTCGCCCACCAGGGGGAACACTCCCAAGCCGGCTCGGACCAGGAGGCCATGCAGTTCATCCCTGCGGCTGTGCTCGCATACGGTATAGAAACGCCGGTCCAGGATGCCTTCCCGGGTTTCCAGGGTGGTCAGCAACCGCCCCAGGCTGTCGGCGGCATCCTTGGTCTGTTGGGGCAGGTCTTCGGGCTGGGCCGCCATCAAGTTGTTGCGCAAGGTTGAAAGGACCGGCGGGTGCTGCCTGACCGACAGTTGCACCGGAAAGTCCACCGCGTTCAGGGAACCGGCGAAGGCGCCCAGCTTGGGCTCGTCCAGCTCCAAACCCATCACCTCCAGCACCGCCAGCTTTACCCCGTCCAGCCGCACCGGGCCGTCCTCCTCCAGGTGGGAAAGCATGAAGAACAGATTAAGGTCCGGCGGTGGCTTGGGTTCCCCGGCAACGGGCTCCTCTCCTCCGCCAGCGACCTGGTGTCGTGAGGGGCCCGGAGGCCAGCGCCGGGCCAGGTCTTTCAGGTTGTTCGGATTGGGAAATCTGGGTTTTGCCATTTACAGCTCCTTTCCTGTTTCTATGCTCCGGGCAGGACGGTGATGACCCTGCCCAGTAAGCCGGCGGCGATGCCCTTGGCCATCAGCACAAACACCAAACCGACCACGGCCATGATCACTGCGTTGCGCGCCCGGCTTCCTCTTCCCTCGCCCTCGGCGCCCTCGGCCATCAGCAGGAAACCGGCCCACACGATGCCGAAGAGGCACAGGCCCGCCCCCACATAGGCCATGCCCGTCAGCACCTGGTTGATGGCTGCCACCAGCAGTTCCTTCCTATCTTCCGGCGTGTCAGCGGCCACCGACGCCAGGGCCGCCCCGAGGGAAAACAGGAGGATGGTCAATCGCCGGGCCACAGCCAGTTCCACCAACCGGAATCGCCCACCGGCGACTGTTCCGCCTTGGGCGGTGGGGGCTGGGGCGGGGGCACGCGCAGGGCCTGGTAGGGGGCGTCGGCCCCTAATCCCAAGCCGGGCGGCAGGAGAACGCTTTCCGTCCGGGTGCGAGTCACGTCGGCGCGTTGGCGCTCCGTCGCCCGCACGTGCTCCGGGTGGTGGACGTAGATGCGGACGGTCTTGACGGTGCTGCTCTCGCCACAGGTGCAGGTCACGCGGCGGGTGTACACGTCGGTGCGGGCCGGGTGATGGACCGTCTGCAACATGGGCGGCCGGGGCACGGTCAGGGTGGCCGTCAGGTCCGCCGCGATTTCCAGTTCGCTAACCGCCCGGTCGTTGGCTACGGCCAGGGTAAAGGCGGTCTCGCCGCCCGGGACGAGGGGCGCCGTGGTAGAGTGTCCGCCCCACGCGACGGCGACCGTTCCCGCGACCGCGGTGACGGTAGCGTCCAGCAGGGCGGGGACGCTCTGGCTGAAGTGGCCGCCGTACACTCGCAGGTCCTCCTCGTGCCGTGTATTGGTGATGCAATCCGAAGCGATGACTCCTTGGATCTGTCCCGGAGTCCACTCCAGGGAGGTGACCTCCAGGTCGCAGAGATCCCCGTCGGCGGAGGGCAGGGGGTGGGGAATCTGGTTCCGCTTCAGGGACGTCGCGCCGGCAAAGCCCAGGGCATCCAGCCAGGAGAAGGTGAAGGACGGGGAGGGACCGTTCAGGGTCAGGTTGTAGGTCCTGGCCTGGCCGGCGTTGAAGGTTGAATTCACGCCCATCTTCAGGGTCCTGCCCTTCCGTCCGCCATATACCCGACCCTTCAGCCCCAGTTCCTGGGCGGCCCGCAGGGTGACGGCGGCGGTGTTTCCGGTGACGGCCAGCTTTTCGACGTAGATGCGGCGGCCCGATACGGGGTCCGGCGGCACAAAATAGATTTCTTCCAGCCGCCAGGCGTCGCCGTAGGGGTTGTCATCCGGGTCGTCGGCCGACGCCGAGGAGGGCATGGCCAGCAGGCTCAGCCCCAGCAACCCCGCCACCGCCAGCAGCCGGTACCAGGGCTTGCGGGTTCTAGCCTCCCGGACGTTCCGTTTGGCCTGGTCGCCCCCGCGGGCGCGGCGCCGCTTGCCGAACCAGCCGTGGGGTCTAAAGGGAGCCCGGTCCTTTCGCCTTGCCGTCTTCATGGCCTTGCCCATACCGTAGGCGGCCTTCTTCGCCAGCAGGCGCAGGGGGTCGGGCCTGGCCGCGGGCTGGGGCGGCGGCTCGCTCACCGCCAGTTCCGACGGGGAGCCGGCGTAGCGCCGAGCGCCCAGCTTGAACTTCAGCAGGTCGGCGCACACCAGAGGCAGCCCCCGGCCGCCCACCCTGCCCGCGGTCATGGCGATGCCGACAATGCCCAGCAGGATGGCCAAGCCCAGCTTCAGCCCCGAGGGTCCGAAGGGGAAGTAGCGATATACGCCGTAGGCCATGGCGCAGGTTGCCACCACCGCCACGATCTGGGGAAAGGTGAACCATAGAAGGGCCTTGTCCTCGGCCTGGACGTGAGTGGGTACTTCATGCTCTCTCATTCCTTTCCTCCTAGCCCTCGCTCTCACTCTCGCCACCGTCACCGCTGCCGGGGTCCGGAAGTTCCAGTTCCACCGGTGGGCTCACCACGGCATTGATCACCAGTTCCACCACTCCGTAGGCCACCAGGGCAAGAACCACGCCGGCCAGCGCGGTCATCATGGCCGCCTTGCCTCGCTCCATCTGGTTGGGGGCGCCTGAGGCGGTGAGGTAGAGGTAGGCGCCGTAGATGAAATAGCCCACGCCTACCACGCCCACCAGCCCCAGCAGGATCCCCACCAGGTTCGAAATGGTCTGTGTCAGGTCTTCCATAAGCTTCTTCTCCTTTTTGTTGCCTCGCTCGGCTGTTTCGTTCGCGTTTGGAGTAGTCCAATTTCCCTACCGGCACATGGTTCACCTCCTTGGGTCGGCGCGTATTTCCTCCCCTCCAGTTGTCATCGCCACTTCGGCTAGGGCGTCTGGCTCCTGGGAGAAGAGTTGTTTTGGCCTGATGGCGTGGAGTTCTGGGCCGCCGAACTCGCCGCGCCCCCGGCGGCGCTGGCCGCGCTTGCTGCCCCTCCCGCCGCTCCCGCCGGGCCGCCGGCGGCCCCCCCGACCATCAGGCCCAGGGAACGGGCCGAGCGGACCATGGAGCCGGGCAGGGACATCCCGAAGTAGAGGGTGTGCAGCCAGGCGTCGAAGGTGCCGTGGTTGCCCAGCATCGAGGGGACCCGCCCCGCCAGGTACATGAAGGCGATGGCCATCAGCAGCTTCCACACCAGGTCCTGCACCGGCTCGAACTCGCCGATGGCGGCGAACTCCCCCAGGAAGGCGAAGCCCAGGGCCACGGCGATGAGCTGCACCGCCTGCTGGAACACGGTGGTCATAAAGAGGCGCAGCCAGTGGCGGCCCCAGCCCGCTGTGTGGGGCAGGATCCACAGCCCCAGGGCGATGGGGGCCAGGCAGAGCAGGATGTCTATCAGGGCCAGGCGCAGGATCATCTGCACCAGCAGGTAGAGCAGGAAGAAGCCGAAGACCAGGTAGAGCAGGGCGATGAAGACGGCCACCCCCACCTCTCCGGTCTCCACGGCGGCCAGGAGCGCGAACAAAGGCGCCCGCAGCAGGTCGCCGGGGGTGACGTTCAGGGTGGCGGCGATGAACTGGGAAACGGCGTGGGCCACGTCGATGACCAGGGCGCACCACCACAACGAAGACGCGGCGGCGGTCAGTCCCAGCACCAGGCGGGGCACCATCTCCCGCCAGCCCGAGTGGTGGTTGCCCAGGTGTTCCTGGACCATGAAGCTCAGGCCCATCCAACCCAGGATCACGGAGAGAGCGGCGGTGGTGACGGCCCAAACCGCCCACCACGCCTGCTGCACGAAGGGATGAGCGTAGGTGAGGCCCGGCGGGGTTCCGGTGAGGATGTCTCCCATGCTCTTTACCCTCCCCTGCAGTTGGCGATGTCGGTCTGGAACACGCCCTCGAACACGCCGCACAACGTTCCGTGGACCCCCTGGACCACCCATTTGGCGGCGGCCCGTGCCCAGCGGTCCGGGTCCAGGGAGCCCAGCACCCGGTCCCACAAGCCCTTGGGCTGGTGGACGGGGACCAGGGCGTAGAAGGTGTGGTGGTCGCCGCCGCCTTGGCGGGGGACGGCCAGCATCAGCAGGAAGACTTCCTCGGGATGGAGGTCGGGCTGCTCGCCCAGGGCCGGATACTCGAAGGTGTACTCCCAGCCTTCGGCAAGATGGTTCTCGCCGCCCTGGACCCGGTAGGTGTTGGTCAGCCAGTCGCCGGAGTCCGGGTGGCGGATGGCGTAGTAGAGGACGCCGACCTGGCGGCTGAAGATGGGGCGGGCCACGAAGTCGCCGTCCTTCTTGCGTTCCACCATCTGACGGTCCCGGTTGACCAGGCTGATGGCGTCGGCGGGGGGAGACTGGGCCAGGACCAGGCCGGTAACAGGTATGGCAACGGTGGCTGAAATCGCCAGCGCCGCCGTAAGCAGGGCCAGTCGTTGGGCTCTGCAGTAATTGGTTATGAGACACCGGAACATGATGACCTCCCTTCCTGGTTATTCGAACTTATGTTCGTCACACAAGTTTGGAGACATCCGGAAGCCGCTCCAAGCCCTTATAGGGTGGTTCAGCCGTGAATCCCCCTATAAGACCTGACGTCCGTCGGCCGGGCTGTGGTGTCATAGGCGTGTACAGGGGTATCAGTTTGGAAAGAGGGGAACCGGTGGCCATGTTCATATGGGAAAAGGGGAGAATCCAAGGGTCTTGGGCGAAATCGGGCAACACTTTCCGGGAAGGGCGGGTTCCATGGTCTTGTGGCGGGTCCAGCTACAAAATGTTCCACAGGGAACACGGCGATAGCGGCGACGAGGTTCCCCATCCCTATTGGAAATATTCCACAAGGAACATCAGGAAGGAGGGCGGAACGGATGACGCGATCGGGTGGCCCCGCGGATGGCACTCCCAGCCTGGAGAGCCTGCGGCAGTTGCGGCTGCGGGCCTTGCTCAACGACCTGGTTCACGACCTGGGGCCGGTGAAAGCAGCGGAGAGGTTGGGCATTGACCGCAAGACCCTGTGGCGCAACGAGGGAGCGGGCGAGATGTCGGCGCGCTTGGTCGAAGCGTTGGAGCGTTTGCTGCTAGAGCGGGCAGCGGCGGACGGGCAGAGGGTGGCAGCGCTGGAAGATCGGGTCGACGACCTGGAGCGGCAGCTGGCGCACTTGCTGTCGGGGAAGAGCGGGGGCGGCAATGACGGGCCGGCGGGACACGCGGCTATTGCCGCCTTGCAGCGGCAATTTACCCAGGAAATCCAGCGATTGGAGGGGAGGCTGGACCGGCAGGAGGGGCTGCGGGGTACGGCGCCCCCGCTCTCCCGTGGCGGTTCCCGGACGGGACGCCATGGCCCAGGGCGGCGTTACCCCGAGGTGGTTGCCTGGCGACCTGCCGACGACGATGAAGCGGCGTACGGTGCCGCCTGGCCCTTGGTGGACGAGTGGCGCAGGCGGTGGACCGGGCATTCCCCCACGGGCCGGGGACTGGCCTGGGTGGCAACCCGGCAAAGAATCCTGGAGCTGGAATTGGCGATGCTGGAGGAACATGGCCTGACCCTACCCCGGGAGACGGCGCCGCTCCGGGGCCTTGACCGCAACGAGCAGCTGTCCTGGCGACTGCGGGAACTGGCGGGAATCCGGCGGCGGCGGGCCAGGCTGGAGCTGTTGCGACGGGCGCTGCGGCTGTTGACCCTGGGCCGATGGGCTAGGGACGGGCGCGGCCGCTGAAAAAGGTGAAAAGGGTGGCGCCGGCCGGCGGCGTGTTGGCGTCCAGGTCAAAAAAAGGCAACACTTTGGGCTGAGGGGGCGGGAAACCCTTGCGTGGCCGCCAACCGGGGCCGGATACTGGATTGCGTTGTCAGGCTTTTTCCAGCGTTTCCCGCCCTAGAAACCTGGAGGGTCCCGTCCCTGGATCCGGGATTGGTCGCATAGGATCGAGCCCTGCTCTCCGAACGGCCCGCCCCGCTGGAACTTCTCAGAAGGATTGAGCCTTGCTCTCCGGATGAGGTTCCGCAAGGGATATAGCGGACGCAACGGCGTTGTAGTCGCTCTTGCCGAAGCCGGTTGCGCCAGCTCCCAGTGGCATACGGCGCACTACCCCTGGTAATCCATCCCACGGCGGCGCCTCAAACCAACGGCGCATAATTCTCACTGAGGAGGTGGCGGTCCAGACACCAACCACGTCCCCGAGTCCCTGAACGCAGGCAGGCACAGGACCCCTGCAATGCCAACTCCGGGAGGAATCTCCCCACCCGGCAAGGGGGCCCTGGATTCCCTTCTTGCCGCGGCGCGGCCAATCCCCCGGGCGTTCCGCTCACTGGCGTCGGAAAGCCATTGGCCCTCCGCCGCCTGATCATGCATGGCCTGCGGAACTGCTGCTCAGCGGGAGTAGCCGGTCCGCAGGTCAAACACGCTTCGGTGCACCAGGTTCCGGCAGGCCGGAACCTCCTCTGGCAACGCGCCTTTCCCAGACCGGGATGCGCTCTCCTTCGGCTCCCTCGTCTCCGTGACAGGTCCCGGCCCCAGTATGCCAAACAAGACCCGGCACGAACGCGTCTCTGGCCAGGCCGGCAACCCCGCGTTTTCCGACGCGGAGCCGGTCCCTGGGCCCAGGGCGCGGGGCGCCGGGCAGATCTGGTTCCCAAGCTTATTCACAAATTCAACAGGGAGGTGTCCATGGGCATCAAGGATAGACTCGTGCAACTCAAAGCAAGGGCGGTCCCGGTCGGCGGGTTCATCAGGGAGCACCGGCGGCTGATCCTGGCGCTGGCGGTGGGCCTGCTCATCGTCCTGCCGCTGTTGGCTGGCAGCGGCGGCGGGACCTTCTTCCTCAACCTGGTGGGCCTGGGCATCTCCGCCCTGGTGGTCTGGCGGATCGCTCGGGCCGGGAGCCGGAACCGTACCACTTGCCGGTGCAACTGCAACCGGCGGAAGGCCAACACTCAACAACAGGGAGGTACGCCATGACCACGACAGCAATTGAAACGATGACACTGGAAACCACGGCGTCGGTCCGCCGGTTGGAGGAACTGGTGGACCGGCTGCTGGCGACGCTGCTGGGCGACGCTGCGCTGGAGGCGGAGGCGTCGGCTGCCAGCCTAGTGCGAATTGTCCACCAGGCCCGGCGGCTGCGGCAGTCGGGCGACCTGGACGTCGCCCTGGCGATGCTGGCGGACGTCGCCCCCGGGCAGGCCAATGACTCGGAACTGCGGTGGCTGTATGCCGAGTGGATGGACATCGCCCGGCGCCGGTTCGCCGGTGAAAGGTCGTTGCTCTACAGCCCGGCCGCGGGGAAGGCGGCGGCCCTGCTGGAACGCGAGGACGGCAGCCTGGAAGCGGCGGCGGTCCTGGGGATGCCCTGGCCGGTGGGAAAGGTTGTCTCCAGGCGCAGCCTGCGTGGGTTGAAGCCCCTGGGTAGCAAGAAAGAAGGAGGTGCGTAATGGTGCTGGCGACATCGGACAAGGTGGACATTCTCGAACTCAAGGCGCGGCATCCCCTGGGGGACACGGTGGAGGCTGCCGGGGTGGTCCTGCACGGCAGGGGCCGGGTGCGCCAGGGCGTCTGCCCCTTTCACGACGAGGCGGAGGGGAGCTTCACGGTGTACGGCGACAGCCAGCGTTACTACTGCTTCGGCTGCGGAGCGGGCGGCGACGTGCTGGACTTCGTGGGGCGCATGGAGGGCCTGACCCTGCCCCAGGCCATCCGGCGGCTGGATGACGGATCAACTCCGCCGCCACGGGCGCCGTTCAACCGCCCCGTTTCATCTCTTCAACCCACTGTCCCGGTCATTCCGCCCCGAAACCCGGCCCTTCTGACGGCGGCGGTCCGGTTCTACGGCGGGCAACTGCGGCGCAACCGGGCAGCCCTGGAGTACCTGGCCTCCCGGGGCATCGGCCTGGAGGCGGCCCGGCGGCTGGGTCTGGGCTACGCGCCGGGCCACGGCCTGCGGGAACACCTGCAGGCCAACGGCTTCACAACCCAGCGGCTCCGGGCCAGCGGCCTGTTCCTGGAACACGGAAGGGAACGGTTCGCCGGAATGGTGGTGGTCCCCGAACTCGCCAGCGGGCTGGCCGTCTGGCTGGTGGGACGGGCCGTGGAACCCGACGCCCGGCCCCGCTTCCAGGCGTTGCCCGGCCCCAAGCCACTGCTGGGGATGGCCCGGTTGGGTTCCGCGCCGCCGTGTGTAATTGTCGCCGAAGGGGTCTTCGACTGGCTGACCCTCACGGCGTGGGGCCATTCCGCCGTAGCCGCCCTGGGGACGAAGGGCATGGACAGGGTGGCGATGGCGCTCAGGGGCTGCCCACGGGTATTCCTGGCCTTCGACAACGACGGCGCGGGCAACGCGGCGGCCCAGGAACTCAAGCAACTGCTGGGCAACCGGGCCGCCGTGGTCAACCTGCCCCAGGGGGTCGGCGACGTGGGCGAACTGGCGACGCGGCCCGACGGCCGGCTGCGCTTCCCCCGCCTGCTGGCCAGGGCAGCCCAACGCCTTCGCTAGTCCACTACCCTCCTCAACCTTTCCACTACCGGCCCGCCCTCACCGGCGGGCCTTTCCTTTTCCCAACCAACCCGACGGCGCCACGGGGCCTGCGGCCCCGCTTACGGCTTCCCGCCAGGGAAGCCGCCGCAACCAACGGCATACCCAACATCACAACGTAAAGGAGCGAACTCATGGGTAACGAGAACGGCAACCACAATACCAACGGCCACCACCCCAACGGGAGCGTCAACCCCAACGGCAACGGCGTCGCCGACATGGGTGGCCACGACCTCCTGTGGGACGGGCTGACCCCCGCCGTGGTCAACGCCCTGGAGCAGCCCCTGGACCCGGCCCTGGTCTCCCGCCGCGACGGCCGCGGCAACCGCCAGTACGACTACATCGAGGGCCACACCGTCATCGACCAGGCCAACCGGATCTTTGGCTTTGGGGGCTGGGGCTACGAACTGGTCGGCGACGTGAGCCTGCGCCGCATCGAGAAGGTGGACGTCAGGACCGGGGAGGTCAAGGTCAACTACGCCTACAGCGCGCCGGTGCGGGTCAGCGTGGTGGGCGCGCCGCCCCGCACCGACATCGGGTTCCACATCGTGGCCGAGGACACCCCCGAGGGGCACGAGACCGCCGCCAAGGGCTCGGTGACCGACGGGCTGAAGCGGGCCTTGCGCAGCTTCGGCGACAGATTCGGCAACGGCCTCTACGGGGACCAGCCTACGGCCAATGCCAACGGCAGGGCCGGCGCTCAGGTTCCCAACCCCAGGGGCAACGGCAACTCCAGCCAGCAGACGGGCAACAGCGGGAACGGCCGGCGGGAGGGTTCCTACCTCCAGCAGTTGCGGGGGCGGCTCATCGCCCTGGGCGCGGAGCAGGGCTTCGACGAGGACCGGGTGCGGGAGGCGGTCAAGAAGCAGACGGGCCGGGAACTGGACGACCTGCCGGCCAAGGACCTCAAGCTCCTGGTGGAGAATGCTGCCCGCAAGGTCAACGAGGCCAGGAGCGCTGAGGGCGGCAACGGCAACGGGTAGCACACCTGGGCCAAGACCTTCCGGCGGGGCCGTCTCCCACGCGGGGCCGCCCCGCTTTCCATCTACCGGACTTCACCACACAAGGAGGAACGGAAATGACGGCAACCACCATGCACACCCCCTGGGGCTGCCCCCAGGACATCGAGGAACTGGCCGAGGGCGTCTGGCGGGTCTCCACCGCCGGACACGGCGGACTGAAGCTGAGCCGGGAGCGGTGGTACTCGCTGCCCGACGTGGTGCGGGACGCCATGCTCAACCCGACCTTTGCGGAGGAGGACTGCGAGGAACCCATCGCCAGGACCCTGCTGGGTCTGGGCGACGAAAGGGAACGGGAACTGGCCCTGAAGATAGCGGGCTATTTCGACCGCTACGCTCCGACGTTGCCCTACCTGCGGGAACTCATCCCTGGCCCGCACTTCCACGTCATCGCCTATTGGGGCGGCTACGCCACCGAGCCCTTCGGACGGTTCGACACCGGGGAGGAAGCGGAAGCCTTCGCCTCCGATAGGGACAACATCCGGGACCACGGGCGGATGGAGGCCATCGAGTGCGGCAAGGCCCACTGCTCACGGGGAGGTGGGTGATGAACGCCGACACCACCACTCGACGCCGGCCCCGCTGCCTGCCCAGCGTAACTACGAAGCTGTCCACCGAGCTGGGCAGCCTCTACATCACCGTCGGCCTGGACGAAGACGGGCAACCCTTCGAGGTCTTCGGCAGCCTCGGCAAGGCGGGAAGCCTCCAGCACGGCATGACCGAAATGGCCTGCCGCCTGGTCTCCCTGCACCTGCGGCGGGGGACGCCACTGGTTGAAATGATCGGGCAGATACAGGGCATTTCCGAAATGCAGCCCTGGCCCAACCGGATGGAGGACGGCAGCACGGTGTACGTGAGAGGGCTGGGCGACGCCATTGCCCTGGTCCTGCGGGACTACCTGGCAACCCAACAGGAGGATGCGGAACCGGCGGAACTGCCCATCGCCGCCGACTGAACATTCCGAAACGACCCATAGGGGCGCACGGGGCCGACTCTCCACGGAGGGCGGCCCCGCTCTCATTTACCGGACACAGAAACTTACGGAGGAACGACAACCATGACTACCACCATTGACCAGCAGGCCGACGTCTACTCCCGGCCCAACGCCCGCTTCGGTGGCGACGGGACCCTGGAGATCCGGGCCTCGGCGGTGGGCAACTGCCGCCGCGCCCTCTGGTACGAGGCCACCGGCCACCAGGTCACCAACCCCCGCAACGACGACTCCCTGACCATGCTGGAGGCGGGCAACGCCCTGGAGCCGGTGGTGCTGCGGGCCATGGCGCGGGCCGGTTGGGACATCACCCCCACCGACCGGGACAACCCCCGGATGGTCTCCCTGCGCCTCGGGGCGAGGCTGGCGGTCAGCGGCCACGTGGACGCCGCCGGCGTGGCGCCCATCTTCGGCAACGAACCCGGCATCGTCGAGGTGAAGACCCGGGGGCCGGAAGCCTTCAAGAAGTGGCGGACTCTGGGCGCGGAGTGCAGCCACCCGGAATCGGTGTGGCAGGCCGCCTGCTACACCTACGGCGCCTTCGATGAGGCCCGGGACGTGGTGATCGCCACCCTGGACACGGGCAACCGGGTTTGGGACTACGAGGTAATACCCGCCTATAGGGTGGAGCGGGCCTTCGAGCAAGCCTGCGCCCGGCTGGGCGAACTGGCGTCCCACCACCTGGTCAACGGGCCGGACCCCTATGCCCTGCCGGAGCGAGACTTCACCGCCGACGACTGGCAGTGCCGACGCTGCCCCTTCCTCAACGCCTGCCTGCCGGGGTCGGCGGCGGTGGAACCGGGGGATGAACCCGCCGTTGACGCCGAGCTGGTCAGCGACGAAGAGGCTCAAGCCGCCTTGCTGGAGTACGAGCAGGCCCAGGAGATGCTGAAGGCCATCGAGGAGGACAAGCAGTGGGCGCTGGGGAGACTGCAGTCCTGGCTCAGGCAGCGAGGCGAGGACAAGGCAAGGCTGGAGGGCGGCAGGAAGACCCGCACCGTGGGGATGGTGAAGACCACCCGTTACAACGTTGATCACAAGCGGCTGAACGCCCTGCTGGACCCGGAGACCCGGGCCACCATTGTCACCGAGAACCTCTCCCGGTACCTGCGCGTGAGCTAGGGAATCCCTGCCGCCCCGCAGGCCGGGGCGCGACACGGGGCCGCCTTTCTGCTACGGGATGCGGCCTCGCCACGGCAACCCTCAATCACACAACACTACGGAGGAACGATCATGGCGAAGACCATCAACAGGGTGGAACTGTTGGGACGGGTCGGCAGCGACCCCGAGATGCGCTACACGGCGTCGGGCATCGCCGTCACCCAGCTGCGCCTGGCCACGGACCGGGGGCGCAGGGACGGCGAGCCCGAGACCGACTGGCACAGTGTCGCAGTCTGGGGCAAGCTGGCGGAGGCCGTGGCGGAGTACGTCCAGAAAGGCCAGCGGCTCTACGTCGCGGGGCGGCTGGTGCAATCGTCGTGGGAGGGTGACGACGGGCAGCGGCGCTACCGCACCGAGGTTCACGCCCATGAGGTGGTGTTCCTGGACCCCTCCCGCAACGGCAACGGCTCCAACGAGTACGGCAACTCCGACGCCAGCACCCCAGCCGACGACGACCTTCCCTTCTAACCGGACAACTGAATAGCGACACCCGCCACCGGCGGACGTACCACGGGGCCGCTCCCTGCCGACAGGGAACGGCCCCGCTTTCGTTTCCCAATCCGACCTGCAAGGAAGTGAACCATGCCACGAAAGATGCAGACCAAGACCGCCGACACTCCCGCCGTGAGCCTGGAAAGCCACGCGGTGCTTGAGGCCCTGCGCTCCAACCTGGCCCTGCTGGGGGAGCTGGCGGCCCACTACGAGGTGTCCTTCCAGCCGGAGCGCCCCGCCGACCGCCCGGCCATCAGCTGCCCCCAGGACGTTCACAACCTGCTGGGGCCGGAGATGTCGGCCCTGGCCCAGGAACAGCTCCGAGTGCTGCTCTTGAACACCCGCAACCAGGTAATGGCCCAGCGGATTGTCTACCAGGGCAACGTCAGTGCGCCGCGTCACGCGGCATAGGATCCCCGGCACAGTCGGGATGAACTCGGAG
>JAPPGG010000036.1 GCA_028875055.1 Chloroflexota bacterium | reverse complement strand
CCTTCTTCGGTTTTCCTATTCTAGTTTCCCACCACTATTCATGCGATAGCCCTGGGCCGCGGCAGTGGTTAAGCATCCGGGCGCAGGGCTGGATGTGGGCCATATTTCCGGCGAAAGCCAGAATTTCAAAAGAGGAGCCAGTTCGAAATTAGGTCAGACGCCGAAAAATACTGTTTTTCCCATGGCTGCACTGACCAGGCCTCGCTCGACCCGTTGCCTGGTCAGTCGCGGGGATGAAGCACGAGGAACGAATGGGAGAAAGGGGCGTCACCCAAGACTTCCGGGCAGCTTCAGGCGGGGTTGGCGCACGGGTCGGGTGGATGATGTAAGTGAAAGGGGCAAGCTGTTACGCCTCGGGGTAGGCATGGGGAGCGGTGGACGGCGCCTTTCGCTTTGGCGGAGTACTGCTCTTTCTGGATGATTTTGCCTTGGCTCTTTCTGCGGATTTGGCTTCCTTTTCCGCGGCCCGGAGGAACCCCTTGCGGGACGGGCAGCCGTGCCCCACAACACACTCTTCGCAGCGTGGCCGCTGGGCGCGGCAGACCTGGCGACCGTGATTGATGAAAGCCTGGTGGAAGGGATACACCTGTTCCGGCTCAACTGCCTCTTCCAGCAGATCGTGGGCCTTGTCGGCACTGACCTTGGGCCCAATGAAGGCCAGCCGCTGGGAAACCCGGTAAATGTGGGTGTCTATGGCCATGGCCGGCATCCCCAGCGAGAAACTGAGAATGATGCCCGCAGACTTGGGGCCTATGCCCGGCAGTTGCCTGAGCCATGCCTTGGCCTCCGGCAGGGGCATTTCCCTCAGGAAGGAGAGGTCAAGAGAGCCATTCAGTTCTACGATCCTGGAGAGGACTTCCTTGATTCGCGGAGCCTTGATCTTTGCCAGCCCTCCGCCGCTGATAGCGTCTTCGATTTCGGCAATATCGGCGTCCACCACGGCATCCAGCGAACCAAATCGCTGCATCAGGCTGCGAAAGGCCCGCTCCGAATTGATGTCCGAAGTGTGCTGGGAGAGGATTGTGAAGGTAAGCTCGTGAATGGGGTCCAGGCGCGGCTCTTCCGGAAAGGGCCCATACGCCTCGGTCATCAGCCGTATGGCTTCCTCCACCGGCATTCGCGGCTTTACCCTTCTGGGTTTTCGGCTGCCGGAAGTCTGCCTTGTAGTCCTTTTCGCCGTTTCAGGCTTGCTGGCCTTTTCGGAAGTTGTGGTCACCCGTCAACTCCGCCACATTGCTGATTCTTGCTGGCTGCCGGCCGCAGGGCGGGAAACCGGGCCCGGCCCACGTGTGCCAGGCCGGCGCCCCTAACCGGCGCCGCCCATATTGCGGCGCTGCTCGGACCTTAGGAACTGTTCCAGTTCCATTACTACGTCCGCAGGTTCAGGCATAGGGGTTTCAATCTGGCTTTCGTCGTAGCGGTCCTCCAGCTTGCGCACGTAGTTCGCCAGCTGCTCGTCCTTGTCAATGGCCTGCACCACTTCCATGTCGAAGTTCTCCGCGGCAGACCTCAGTTCCTTCAAGTCCACGGGCAGTTTGAGCATCCTGGAAATGTGCTCTGCCAGTGTGTGGCAGACCCGGTAGTTGGGGGCTGCCTGTAGATAGTGAGAGGTATGGCCCCAGAGGGAGGCATAGCTCATTCCCTTTTTGGTGCAGGTCTCCATAACCGCCGTGCTGATGCCAGTGGGCCCCTGGTAATTTGAACTGCCGATGTTGGAAGACTGAAGCGCTTCCTGGAACAGCGGTTGAGTGGACGAACCGGTAAGCTTCACCTGCCGAGTATGGGGTACGGCATCCAGCAACGCCCCAAGGTGAACTACAGTTTTTACGCCCAGGTCAAGGGCCAGGTTGGCAATAGTTTCCGAAAAGGTCCGCCACTTCAGGTTTGGCTCAACACCGATGAAGAACAGTGCCCCCTTGGACGAGCCTTCCGCAAGGGGTCGGGGCGCCTGCCAGCTGTAAAACTCGTTAGCCGGCCACCGCACCCGACGCCGCCCGTCGCGGGTGCGATAGGAGCGGGGACGTTCCTGGGAAAAGTCGTAGAACTCCTCGGGGTCGATCTCGGCGAACTTGACCGCATCCAGCTGACGGATCATGTACTTGATGGTGGAAGTGGCGCTTTCGCCGGCATCGGGCCAGCCGGCGAAGGCAACTATGAGGTGATCGAACTTGGTTTCAGGCTTCCGGTGAATAATCAGGTTGCTCATAGCCCGGCCCCTGTGGAAAATTCCCGTCGGTGCGGGTCTGGTCGCTGGAGGGTTGCGAAGGGTCAGTGGACAGGAGTGACAGGTTGGTGAAGCATTTCACAACCCAGTGTAACATCGGAGGTTGACGGTAACAAGGACTTGGCCCTGGCGTTCACGTCAGGGCGCGGCCGGCCAGAACTCCGGCATATGCCGCTGCCAGCCCCACGATCAGGCTGGCCGCAATGTTGAGCCCGGCCCGGGCAATTTCACCACTTTCCAGCAGCCTGACCGTGTCATAGCTGAGGGTTGAAAACGTGGTGTAGCCCCCAAGCAGTCCAATGGCGATCATGGCGCGAAGGTCGGCGGAGACTTCTCCGCGCTGAAGGGTCCAGGCAAGGAAAAATCCCAGCGCGAATGACCCGGTTACATTTACGAAGAGAGTTCCCCAGATGGTGCCGGGTCCCAGCAGGCCGATGACGGCCCGGCCCACGGCCAGCCGCATTACAGAACCGGCGGCGCCGCCAACCGCTACTAGAAGGTAAATCATGCATGCCACCCGAGAGCGCCGACCAGGGACTTGCAGGCGTTGGAAGCGGCGCCGTCACCCTGTCCACGCGAGGCAAGCTTGGGTTCCTCCGTTGTCGAGCAGCGCCGCCCGCGGTGATAAAGAAGCTCTAACTTCCCCGCCATGGCGAAATCCCCGGTATTCGCATGCGCAGGGTGTAAACCGACGTACGCGCGGTGAAGAACATGGTCCGGTTGTCGGGCCCGCCCCAGGCGCAGTTGGCCGGGATTTCAGGCAGCCGAATAATGCCCAGTAATGCGCTGTCCGGGCCAAATACCCAGCAACCGCCCGGTCCCGTACTGTAAACGTTGCCTTCCGAATCCACCTTCATACCGTCCGGCACGCCGTCGGGTTCATCCGAGGACATGTCTGCGAACACCCGCCCGTCGATTGCGCCCCCGTCAGGCTGCATATCGTACGCCGCGATATACATGCGCTCCCTGGTGTTGGTGACGTAGAGAGTACTTTCATCCGGGGAAAATGCCAGGCCGTTGGGGTATTCGGTGTCGGTTACCACTGCGGTTACGGTCCCGTCCGGAGCTATGCGGTGAACGCCGCTGAAGTCTATCTCCCGCTCATCGGGGGGCACCCGTCCCCCGGGGTTGGTAAAGTAGATGCTGCCGTCGGAATGGCATACCACGTCATTGGGCCGGTTAAGGCGCTTTCCGTCCCACTGCTCGGCCAGCTCAGTGATGGTCCCGTCGTGCTCCCGGCGGCTCATGCGCCGTCCATCTCCCTCGCACATGATCAGCCGGTGTTGCAAGTCGAAAGTAAGACCGTTGGAACCGTTGCTGGGCTCACGGTAGATTTCCGGCTCGCCACCGGGAATCAACTTGAAAATGGCCCCCGGCTCCCGGCGCACATCTACGAACAGCCAGTAACCGTCCGGGTGCCACAAGGGACCCTCCGTGAAAACAAACCCGGAAGCCAGGCATTCCGCTTCAGAGGATTCAACAATCCGTTCCAGTTCATCAGCCATTGTGACCTCCCGGCCGTTTGGAGTAAGGATCGGGTCCGATATTATTCCGGCAAGTGGGCCAGGTATTGGCCCACGTAGTCCATGCCTGCCAGGTCGCTGAACGCGGCCATTAACTGCCGGGTAATAGGCCCGGGCACACTGCCATCACCGACCCGTGCTCCATTGACCTGGCTGATGGGACAAATGCACAAGCTGGTAGAGGTAAGAAAGGCCTCGTCGGCGGTGTAGGCATCAAAGAGGTCCAGGTCGGTTTCTTCCATGGGGAGGTCAAGGCCGGCTGCCAACTCCATCACCACCCCCCGCGTGATTCCCTCCAGCACGAAACGCCCCTGGGGTGTTGCCACTTTCCCATTCTTAACCAGGAAGATGTTGCTGCCCCTGCCTTCAGTGAGGTTGCCCGATTCGTCCAGCAGCACCGCCCAGGCGTTTGGGTCGGTGTCCTGAACTTCCAGGTCTCCCATGACCAGGTTCAGATAGTTGTGGGTTTTGGCCCGGGGGCTGACGAACCGGGGCGGAATGCGCGGCACCGAGGGTGTTACCACGCTGACACCTTCTCGGTACAGGGAGGCTCGGCGGGCGAAGGGGATGGCATGGCTTTCGATAAGTACGGTAGGACGCATTACCGAGCCCGGTTCCGTCGTTTCTACTCCCCGGCTGATTCGCTGCATGACCCACATATCCTGGCCCGCGGGCAGGAGCGGATAGTTGTGGTTGACGACGGCCAAAGACCATCGTTCCATCTCGTCCGGAGTCATGCCGGGGTCTATGCGCAAGTACCGGAGGGAGTTGTAAAGCCGGTTGATGTGCTCCCGCAGCCGAAAGGTCTTTCCGTTGAATGTGCGGGTGGCGTCGAATACGGCATCCCCATAGATGAACCCCCGGTCTCGAATGGGAATGCCTGCGTCTCTTTCCGCCACCAGTTCCCCGTTGAAAAAAACGATGCTCTCGCCGTTTAATGAGCTGGTCGTCATTTGGTCTCCTGAGGGCCACCGTATGCCATGGCCAGGAACAATCCTTGCGAGAAGCCCCTATGAGCCGGGAAGTAAGACTTCTACAACAAGGTCCATATCCAGCGCGATATTTCTAGGCGCCCAATTCGGAAGCCACCTGGCCAATAACTTCGTCCATGGCTGAGATTATTTCCTCCACCTCGCCTGAAGTTACACACAGAGGAGGCATAATGTTCATGACATCGCCGCCCCGGAGAAACAGGCCCCGGTCCGCAAAGCCCTGGGTCAAGCGCGGGCCCAGGTTGGCGTCGGCCGGGAAGTGCTCCTTGGTCTCCCGGTCCTTGACCAACTCCATGCCGCACATCAGGCCCAAACCCCTGACCATGCCGATAATGGAGTGCTTCTCCTTCAGCTCTTCCATACCATCCAGCAGGTACCTGCCCATGGTGGCGGAATTCTCCACCATACCTTCCCGTTCCATGATTTCCAGGTTCTTGAGAGAGGCGGCTGCCGCCACCGGGTGCCCGCCAAAAGTGATTACGTGCCGGAAGGCAGCCTTGGGGCTTCCCACGAAGGCGTCGGCAATGGGCTTGCGGAGAATTGTTCCGCCCATGGGGATGTACCCGCTGGTAATGCCCTTGGCCACCGTCATCATGTCGGGGGTAACCCCCCAGTGGTCGCAGCCAAACCATTTACCCGTGCGCCCAAATCCGGTGATGACTTCATCGGCAATCAGCAGGCAGCCATACTTGTCGCACACTTCCCGCAGCAGTGGCCAGTAATTGTCCGGCGGCACAACCGCGCCCAGGGGGCTGGAAACGGGTTCGGCAACCACGGCAGCAATAGTCTCGGGCCCCTGGAACCTGATGATGTTCTCGATGGCGTCCACGCACCGCTGTCCGCACTCTTCGGGAGTGCTGCTATTGAACTCGCAACGGTAAAAGTTGGGCTGGGGAGCATGGAAGGAATTGGGCATCAACGGTTCGTAGTCATCCTTGGGGTAGAGGAAATTGCCGCCCAGCGCCAGGGCGCCCATGGTGGCCCCGTGGTAAGAGTCTTTGCGGCTGATGAACTTGGTCCGCTGTGGCTCTCCGATTCGCTTGAAATAAGCTCGGGACAGTTTCAGGGCAGTTTCCACCGACTCCGAACCGCCACTGGTGAAGAAGCAGCGGGACAGGTCTCCGGGCATCATTGAAGCAATCTTCTCGGACAGCATTACCGTGGGTTCCGTCGTAGTCCCCATCGGCATGTAGGTGATTTTGAGCATCTGCTCGTAGGCGGCGTCGGCAATTTCCTTCTGACCGTAGCCCACGTTCTTGAGCCAGAGCCCGGACATGGCGTCGATATAGGTGTTGCCAACGGCGTCGGTAACCTGGCACCCCTTTCCCTCCACGAAGATCTGGGGTTCACCTTTTTCGGCCATGTCGCTGGGTTCCCTCAGGTACACCCAGAGGTTTTCCAGTGCGGTCCTTTGCAGATCCTTAACTTCCGAGTCGCTGTTGGCAGCCATACGAACCTCCGGATGAAATCGCTTCAATTATGAGCTGAAATGGGAACCCGGTCAGTTTAGCATTGAGGCAAAGCAACTACAAACACGACCTGGCATTGGGAGGCGGGCAAGGCAGCCTTCCTCCGCTTTGGTCCAGGCCTTGCTGTGATAAACTTACCGGCAAGACATTCTATGCTCAGATATATCAAATCAGCGAGGAACGGCTATGGCTACCACTGAAGCTGCGCGTCGCATCCAGGGAAGCGAACGGGCGGAGTTGGCTGAAGAACTCAGGAAGAGAGTTTCAGGCGAGGTCCGGTTCGACCCCTTTTCCCGGGTGCTGTACAGCACCGATGCAAGCATCTATCAGATGGAGCCGGTCGGGGTGGTGATCCCTCGCAACGAAGAGGATGTCCAGGCGGTGGTGGAGATAGCGCGCGACAACCGAGTGCCGGTGCTTCCCAGGGCCGGCGGTACCGGACTGGCGGGGCAGTCCGTGAATCACGCCATCGTGATGGATTTCAGCAAGTACCTGAATCAGGTGGTGGAGCTTAACCGGGAGGAAAGCTGGGTAAAGGTCCAGCCTGGCATAGTGCTGGACCAGCTGAACCGGTATCTGGCAGCTCACGGCCTGCAGTACGCCCCCGACCCCACCACTTCAAACCGCGCCTGCGTGGGTGGCGGCATCGGCAACAACACCTGTGGCGCCCACTCGGTGATCTATGGAAAGACCCTGGACCACATCAAGGAAGTAAATGTGGTGTTATCCGACGCAACCAGGGCCCACTTCCAAACTCTTGAGCCACACGAACTCGAGACTCGGTTGAGAGGAGAGGGGCTGGAGTCTGACATATACCGTGGCGTCCTGCATATAGCCCGGGAGAATCTGACGGAAATCGAAACCCGCTATCCCAAAATCATGCGGCGGGTCAGCGGCTACAATCTTGACTCTTTCCTGGGCGAAGAGCCGGTGAACCTGGCCAAGATGGTTGTAGGTTCAGAGGGTACCCTGTGCGTTGTAACGGAGGCCAAGGTCAACCTGGTGCCCAGGCCGACTATGACCTGCCTGTCGGTGCTGCATTTCAGGGATATTTTCGAGGCCAGCGAAGCAACGGTAGAAGTCCTGAAACATGAGCCCTCCTCCGTCGAAGTGCTCGATAAGATGGTCCTGGACCGTTCGCGGGAGTCCATGGGACAGTCTCGAAACCTGGCCTTCGTCCAGGGAGACCCGGGCGCCATGCTGCTGGTGGAGTTCTACGGCGAGTCGGAAGCCGAATTGACCTCCAAAATGGAGAAACTGAAGGACGATATGGAGGGCCGGCGACTGGCCTACGCCTGCGTCAACATGCTCTCCCGGGCCGACCAGGACATGGTGTGGAATGTGCGCAAGGGCGGGCTGGGGCTTCTGATGAGCATTCATGGCGATGCCAAGCCCATACCCTTCGTCGAGGACCCGGCGGTGGACCCGGAGAAGATGGGAGACTTTGTGCGCCGGTTTGACGAAGTGGTGCGAAATCACAACACCACGGCGGGATACTACGGCCATGCCAGCGTAGGATGCCTGCACATTCGCCCGCTAATCAGCCTCAAGAGCGCCGAGGGCGTGGAGAAGATGATCTCCATCGGTGAGGAGATCAGCGACCTGGTGAAGGAATTCGGCGGCTCCATGAGCGGGGAGCACGGCGACGGCATCGTGCGCGGGGTGTGGACGGAGAAGATGTTTGGCCCAGAAATCTACCAGGCATTCCGTGACCTGAAGAGCACCTTTGATCCGCAGGGAATCATGAATCCCGGCAAGATTATTGACTGTCCCCCCATGCGGGAAAACCTGCGTTACGGGTCCGAGTACCGGGCCGACTCCCTGATTCCTACACTGGACTTTTCCATGGATACCGACTATGCCGGAGCAGTTGAGATGTGCAACGGCATGGGCGCCTGCCGGAAATTGACGGGCACCATGTGCCCCTCCTTCATGGCTACCCGGGATGAAGAGCATTCCACCCGGGGGCGGGCCAATCTGCTGCGGGCGGCTTTGTCCGGAAAACTACCCGAGGGGACCATTACCGACCAGCGTCTGTACCAGGCCATGGACCTGTGCCTAGAGTGCAAGGCCTGCAAGTCCGAGTGCGAGTCGGGCGTGGATATGGCCAAGCTGAAGTACGAGTTCCTTGACAACTATTACAAGACCAACAAGCGGCCGTTCCGCAACAAGTTCTTCGCTCAGATCGCCCGCTACAGCCGTATGGGCAGCAAGTTTGCCCCCCTGGCAAATCTGGGCGCCTCCACTCCGGTGGGAAAGTTTTTCTCCAGCGTCATTCTGGGCGTACATCCCAACCGCCAGTTGCCCAAACTGGCCACCACCACATTTTCCCAGTGGTTCAATTATCGCCATACCTCCCGAGTGCGGGGTACACCCAAAGGGTCGGTCGCCCTGTTCAACGATACGTTTATGAATTACAACTATCCGGAAATCGGCATCGCGGCCGTAGAGCTGCTGGAGGCGGCGGGCTACCGGGTGCAACTGGCCGAGGCCGAATGCTGCGGCCGCACCATGATATCCAAGGGTATGCTGGAAGACGCGGCGTCCTTCGCCAGATACAACGTGGACCGCCTGTTCGCCTTTGCCGACCAGGGAGTGCCCATTATTGGCTGCGAACCCAGCTGCCTCCTGACGTTCCGCGACGAATATCCGGAGTTTTGCCGCGACGCCAGGGCGGCGAAGGTGGCGGAACACAGTTACCTGATCGACGAGTTCCTGGCAATGTTGCACGAGCGAGGCGAACTGGACCTGGAATTTACGGAACTGCGGAAAAAGGTACTGTTCCATGGCCACTGCCATGAGAAGTCGCTGGTGGGAACCTCCCCTTCGATGGCCGCACTGAACCTTCCACCAGGTTACGAGGTGGAGTTGATCAACTCGGGCTGCTGCGGAATGGCCGGCTCCTTTGGATTCGAAAAGGAGCACTACGACATTTCCATGTCCATCGGCGAGCAGGCGCTATTCCCCACCATACGGGAACGGGGAACCGAATGGGAAGTGGCCGTTATGGGCGTTTCATGCCGCCAGCAGGTGGAGCATGGAACGGGACGTCCGGCCAGGCACCTGGTAGAGGTGCTAAGGGATGCCATCGCCTGAGGAGACGGCGAGGAGTCAAGGGACTGATACGACGATGGCGCTCTGGCCGTAATTTTGGGCGGCCACGGTGAGGTCGTATAGGTCCACCACCTCGTCTCCGTTTGCATCTCCAAATGGCAAAGTGACCGTGGGTATTTGCAGCGTCTGTCCGGACTCCACGCGAATGCCCGGTACTATGGCGGAAAGGTGGCCAGGCGCCCTGACGTAAAGGTCGAATACACCATCCGGGACGGGCGCTACGTAGTTGCCATTCCGGTCGGCAAATGCGACCGCCCCCTCTATCTCCACATACGCGCCCAGGCTGTTTTCACTTCCCTGGAGCAATACCGTTCCTCTTACACTGCCTTCCGTGAATGGTTCCTGCAAAGTCTTTGAGGGCTGATAGGTTGCGACCTTGCCACCCCAGAAGATGCCCACCAGTTCCTCCTTGCTGACGGCGGCGTCCGGCGCCGTTACTGGCTCCTTGTACCGGGATTGTGCCGTCCAGGCGTTGATCCGGGTGGAGGGAATCCTTGGCGTCGAAATTGACTCAAGGGACAGCGGCTGGGATGAGTCAGAGGCCAACGGGATATGAAAAATGGACAGCAGAGGTTCTTTCCGCGTCCTTACCTCGGGAGCCAGGGTTGCCGAATAGATTCTGGCCTCTTCATATAGAGTCAGGAGTCGGCCGCCCTCACCAGCGTCAGTGCCAATTCGGGGATCAGCGAGCCCGTCTTCCTGCCTGGCTTCAGCTCCACTCCCGAAGGGTTTACCCAGGGATTCCGAAACAGCCTCCAGACTCGGTGGAGAGACGTCGCTGTCGTGACTGGGGATGGACTGCCTGAAATGCAGGTGCTCCAGGGGCTCCGCGCTGGTGGCTATTCGAGGCCCGGAGAGGGCCAGGTGGGAATGAGGGTTGGCATCGGAAAACTCTACTGGAATGTGTGGAGCCGCTACAGTTGAAATGGCAGGCTTGGCCAGGGCCCCGGAAGTCGGTTGACGATCCGTGGATGCGAGAATGGTTTCCAGCCCCCGTTGGGCGGTGGAGACCCCCGGAGCAGAAAGGCCAAGTCCCCGGTTTGCGCGCGTTGTGCTGCTGAAGAAGCCACTCAGGGACTCGGGTGAAGTAGCCGGTTCCCCATCGACAAGCGATGCGCTTACGCTCACAGCTTCCGAAACAACCAGAAGTTCAGCCAAGACCCCGGGGACGGTCGTTACGGCGGGTTCTTCCAGCTCAATGCCTTCTCCATGAATCGCTTCGGGAGATTTGCCCGACTCCGGAAACGTGATTCCTTCGGCCTCCGGCGCCGCAATTATCCAGATTCCGGGCAGCAGGCTCATGGAATCGTTGCTGGAGTTACTGTCCCCTTCCAGGATTACCCTTGCTGTAAGAGCATGAACAGTACCTGGAGTCGGAGGGCCGGGCGGCGGGGGGCCTCCCGACGCACCCTCTGTGTTCCACTGCATGTTGAGCGTTGATGAGGTCGTTCCATCCAGTGTGACCTCTTGAGTCGAGACAGTTTCGCCGGCCGTATCGTCCACCAGCTTCACCTGGAAGGTTTCAATCTCGTTGCCGTTGTTGGCGACACCCACCTGAATGACTACGACATCCCCCTCATTGGCAAAGGGAGGTCCCAGCTGCACTATGGAAGTTACGGCCACGTCTGAAGAGCTTTCCTGCAGTGCGAGGAAGGACCCCGTTGCCGGTTCCAGCATATATGCGGCGGCTGGTACAAGTGAGACGAACATTCCCAGGAGGACCAATGCAGTCGCTGTGGCAACCAGAACCCTTGCGGCTCGCCTCGCACTGGCATTCCAGTCCCGGCGCATCAGCCGCTGCTCGAGTAGAGAATCATCAGAAGCGCTCCGGATGCCCCGCCATCTCTTTCGGTTTGAATCAGTTTCCAGGAGTAGGTTGACGTTCCTTCGGCTTCGGTGAGGCTGGTGGTAGCGCTATAGATTCCCTTTGTGCAGGTTTCCGCGATAACGTCGGTGTCATCCACCCTAACACTGGCGCAGGGAGCCTGGGCATAGGTGCCCTGGGAAATCCACATAGTGGATGACACCTCGTTGACGGTAATGGAGTCCGGTACCGCCAGTTGAACGGGGTATTCGCCGCGCTCTTCCCTAGAGACGGCCAACATCAGGAAGTTATCGGCCTCCGAATGTTGCCAGTGGTAGTACCCCAGACCAGCATCGTCGTGGTCAATGGCCGTCTCGTCCAGCGCCTCATCGATTACAACGTTTATCGCGTCCAGCAGGGTATTGTCGTTTATGTCCGTGATTAGCGGGGTCTCCCAATCAATGTCCTTGGCCTGCCAGATTTGGGAAGCAGGTTCATCCATAGGCAGATATGCTACTATCCACCCCTCGTCGTCATAGTAGAGATTGACCGAAGATGTCAGGGAATCGATATTCTTGAGCGAAAGCGAGGCAACCGTAAAGTTGTTGCCCACGTCAACCAACTTCGCGGGAGATGCAAGGGCGGTGTTCACACCGGACTCGAGGGGTCCGAAAATGTGATCATCCACGGTGTCTTTGTCCAGGCTGTTTGAGCCGTCCTTCTCACGGCGGTAATAGGCTGAAATACCCGCGGCATCGGAAGGAAATGCCAGCTCGGTACCTTGCATTTCCGGCCGCTCTGCATGACTGAGCTGGGATATCAGGGAATTCGATACCGCCTCCCCGGAAACCGCTTCAACGGAAGGTTGACCAACCGCAAGCTGCAAAAGCAGAACCCCCACGAGAAGGGCCAGCGGGAACGACGAGACCCTGACCTCTATGTGTCGATGTATCGCCTCTCTAAATACTTTGTAACGCAATGCACAATACCTTTGTGAGAAGTGCATCTTTTTAGCACATCCCTCTCGCGCGGTCAACTTTGCGTTTCGAGGTTGGCTCTATCCGGTTCTTATCTTTGGCGGCGCGAGGCGGTTGTCTCAGCAGTGCAAAAAGGGAAGCGCCCCGGGGATATGTTCCCGAGGCGCCTTACGGAAATGGAGACACGGTGTGGAAGTTATGAGACCGGGGGCAATTTGTCTGTCCACGGCCTGGCGCGCTCAAAAGCGGCGGAGGCCTGCAATACCCTGGCCTCGGATCCCCGGGGACCTACGAGGTGCAGGCCAATGGGCATGCCAGCGTTTGCCGGTTCCTGGGAGAAGCCGCAGGGAATGCTGGCCGCAGTTTGCCCTGTCATGTTAATCGGGAAGGTAAAGGGCAGGTAACCCCAGAACGGGTCAACCTGCTTGCCGCCAATGACCTCCGGGCGTTGCTCTATTGGGAATGCGGGGACCGCCATGGTGGGAGACAGAAGCAGGTCGTAGTTGTCGAAGAATAACTCCATCTGTCGCCGCAGCTGGTCAACTCGCAGAAGCGCCCGGGAGAGATCCGCCCCGGTGACCCCGCCGCCGTTGTCGAAGGCTCTCAACCCATAATAGGTAAAGTCGTCCCGGCGCTCGTCGAGCAGATGACCGTAGGAAGTATAGGAAGCGGTGGAAAAGACGTCCCAAAAGGCCTCAAAGGGGTCTTCAATCTCCAGGTTGGGCGTTTCGACTATTGCACCCATTTCTTCGAATACTCTTGCCGCCGACTCGCAGATTCGCACAACCTCAGGGTCAACTCCCGCATAACCGAAGTCTGCGCTCCAGGCGATTCGCCAGCCGTCCACCCCCCTCTCCAGCCCTTCGGAAAAGTCCGGTGGCGCTTCGCGCATGGAAACGGGGTCACGGGAATCCGGGCCCGACAGGACCTGCAAGAGCAGAGATGTATCGGCGACGGTGCGGGACATGGGACCGGACTGGGAAAAGTGGTTGGCCGCCGGAAATCCGTAGCCTCCATATCTGGGTACCCGGCCCTGAGTTGGCTTGATGCCAAACAACCCGCTGAAGCTGGCGGGTATGCGTATGGAACCCCCTCCGTCGCTGCCGGTAGCCAGCGTGCATAGCCCCGCCGCGAGCGCGGCAGCCGCGCCGCCGCTGGAACCGCCAGGAGTCCTTTCGGGATCCCAAGGATTCCGGCAGGGTTCACCCAGCTTGTTTTCCGTCGTTCCCGACAGGCCAAACTCTGGAGTGTTGGTCTTCCCCAGGATGATTGCGCCCGCCTCCTTTACCCGCTCCACCACCACCGAGTCGATTTCGGGGGTCCGGTCGCGAAAAATGGCGGAGCCCAGGGTGGTGGGAACATCCCTGGTCATTTCCAGGTCCTTGATGGAAACTGGAATGCCGTGGAGCGGACCCCGGGAGGCGCCCCGCTGAACCTCGTCCTGGGCCTTTCTGGCCTCCTCCATTGCCGCGTCCTGGCACAGCGCCAGGTAAGCGTTGAGCTGGGGATTCAAGCTCTCAATTCTGCTGAAGAACCCTTCCGTAAGTTCAACACAAGAGACTTGACGGGAATCAATCAGTTGACGCAGTTCTATTGCCGACTTGAACGCCAGTTCCCTGTTCATGCCTGGGTCACCTCCTGGAAAGTTGGGACAGCTTCAAATTTTGGTCAATTCTCGAACAAATTTTAAATTGACGCCAAATTTCAATACTATCTACAATTCCAGTGATTATAGCAAAGCGGCGCCGGAAGTACGCGATGACCCTGTTAGCCGGCGGGAAGGACAACCTCTTTGACCAGGGTCGGCATCATCGCTAATCCGGCGGCAAGCAAGGACATCCGCCGCCTGGTAGCCCAGGGAAGAGTAATACCCGACTGGGAAAAGGTGAACATCGTCCGGCGTGTCCTGGTGGGACTGCAGTCAACGGGTATCGAGCAAGTCATAGCCATGCCCGACAGTTCACACCTTTGCCAGCGGGCTCGAGACGACTCTCACTTGTCGCTCGACGTTTCTCTCCTGGAAATGCCTTACTACTACACCGAAGGGGATACGGTAAGGGCAGCAGAACTGATGGGCCAACTGGGTGTTTCCTGCCTGGTAACCCTGGGCGGCGACGGCACCAATCGGGCAATGGCCTGCGGATGCACGACCATTCCGGTGGTCCCCATTTCCACGGGTACCAACAACGTTTTTCCCCAAATGGTTGAGGGTACGCTGGCGGGCCTGGTCGCCGGCCTGGTTGCGGACGGAAGACTGCAGCAGGAATGGGTCTCGGTAGTCAGCAAGACTCTGGCGGTCTATGTTGATGACGAATTCAGGGACCTGGCCCTTGTAGATGTCGCCTTGTCCAGAGAGCGCTACGTCGCAACCCGGGCAATCTGGGATTTGGCGACCCTGTTTGAAGTGTTTCTGACCCGAGCCGAGCCCGCGTCCATCGGTCTTTCTTCCGTAGGCGCCAGGCTTCAGAGGGTTTCGATGAACGATTCCGGTGGGCTGCGCTACGTGTTGGCCGACCCGGGGGGTCCCCGGCCTGGAACGGCTGGGGAACGGGGCAACGGCAATGCGGAAGAGGTTACCGTATCGGCGCCGATTGCTCCGGGCATGGTAACTGAAGTAAGCATATCCCGGTGGGAAAGACTGACCGAGGGTAATCGGGTCGAACTGGAACCACGTTTCAGTTCGGTGGCCCTGGACGGGGAGCGGGCTTTCACCGTAACCCCGGCCCAGAGGGTGGAGATTTCAGTCCAGAGGAATGGGCCCCCGGTGGTCCAGGTGGAAAGAGCGCTGCAGGTAGCGTCCGAACTTGGGCTGTTCAGGAACTGATAGAACGCAAGCGGCAATGTCTTGAGGATTAGTGAGGGGTGGTGAAGAATCTATGGCAATGTTAGCTGAACGGAGCGGAGTTGCACTCAACCTGGGAACCGAAAGACTCTGCGAATGCCCGCCAAAGCACATTAACTGCATGACCGCCAAGGAGTGGATCAAATCCCAACTGGGGGTGTGGCAGTTCCATTACGAGTCCAGGGATATCCGGGACAAGAACGCGCATCCCGCCACGTATCCCATTGCTCTGGCATCCCGCTGCATTTCCCTGTTCACCCACGAAGGGGAATTGGTGCTGGACCCCTTCGTTGGCAGCGGGACCACGCTGGTTGCCGCGAGGGACCTTAACCGCAACGCCATAGGGTTTGACCTCAAGGACGACTACATTGACCTGTGCCATGACCGCCTGGAGGGCATGGACGAGCCGGCGGGTTCCATGCAGATGGCAATCTGTGGCGACGCGCGGTCAATTGAAGAGTACTTGGAGCCTGAGTCTGTAAGCCTGGTCTTGACCTCTCCCCCCTATGCGAATCTGCTGAACCGGCCGCGACTGAACAAGAGCCGCAGAGGGTCCGAACGGAAGAACGACCAGTACCTCAAAACAGAACAGTACAGCCAGGATGCCCGGGACCTGGGCATTCTCGACCTGGAAGCCTACCAGGAAGCCATGGCAGACATATACGGCGGGCTGTTTCCGTTGCTGAAGGAACGGGGACACTGTGTAATTGACGTGCCCGATATGTGGCTGGACAATCGGCGCATCACTATCCATACTGCCGTAGTTGAAGCGCTCCGGTCAGTTGGGTACGAGTTGCGCAACACGATAATCTGGGACCGCACCAATATAGTTAATCGGGTTGGTATCTTCGGTTGGCCCTCCAACTACATCACCATGGGTACTACTTTCGAGTACTTGCTGGACTTCTGGAAGCCCTAGCGCGGTTCCACTACTTCGGGTCTGCTCTTGCCAAGTTTGAGCCCAGGTATTCCTCCCGCCCGTTGAGGGACCCTTGCTGACGGGGGTCGAGCTTCTCATTGCCCTGTTGGCGGTGCTGGCAGGGGCGACCATCATGGGCACGGTCAGCTTCGGCATGGGGCTGGTGGTGGCGCCGGTGCTCCTGCTGTTCCTGGACCCCAAGGATGCCATAGTAACCGTCAATGCCATAATTCCCATTCTGCTTACCTTTGTTCTCCTGACGACCTGGCGTCACCTGCAGCTTGGACGCCTAAAGGGAATGGCGCTGGGGGGCATTCTGGCGGTTCCCTTGGGTGTGCTGGTGCTGGAGTCCGCCAACCCAACCTTTCTGAGGATCACCATAGGCGCCGCGATTCTTTGCCTGGGCGTATTGAACCTGCTGAATATCCAGCTGCCAATGGCCAACCGGCGCGGTTCGGGTCTCCTGATCGGGTTCCTTACCTCTCTTTCCATTACTACCCTGAGCATTGGAGGGCCGCTGGCCGCCGCCTACGTTGTAGCCCAGAACTGGGACAGGGAGCAGATGCGGTCGGCCCTGGCTTTCTACTTCATCTGTACGTATGTGGTGGGTTTTGCCCTGTACTATGCTACAGGGCTGGTGGACCGAGATACCATGATTAACATTGGGTTGATGACGCCGTCGCTGGCCGCGGGCTTCGGGATTGGGGCGGCGCTGGCGCGCCGGATGAATACGGCGGTTTTTCGCTACGTGGCAATAGGGGTGATAATTACGGGCAGCCTGGTGCTTCTGGGCCAGGAGGTAACAAGGGTTCTGGCGGGTTAGGGAGCCGGGAACCGACCCCCTATACTTAATGGCTTGAAGCCGCGCCCTGCCAGGGTTGTTCTCCGGCCAAAGATACAGGGGCAGTCCTGGTGACTGCCCCTGTATAATTCCCCACTCTTGATCTCCGGGAAGAGATTTATTCAAGCCTTCCGTGGCGCCTTCGAGAGGCTGGTTGCGTTGTTCACCAGAGTCAATTATTCGCCGGCCGGTTCAGGCGCTCAGGTCGTGATAGGCGGCCAGGGCGGCAGTTATGCCGTCGCCAACGGCTGCGCCCAGCTGTCGGGTTGAGTCGGCCCTGGCGTCGCCGCAGGCATATACGCCTGGCGCCTTGGTCCGCATGTGGATGTCCGTGTAAACGTGGCCCAGGGCGTCCATGTCCAGCAGGCCCTTAAGGTATTCGGTGTTGGGATGGAAACCCACATAGATGAATGCCGCCGCAGTGGGGTACTCGTAGATTTCGCCGGTCTTCAAGTCCTTGACCCGGGCATGCTCCAGGGCCTCGTTGCCCGTGAATTCCTCTACCACATGGCTCCAGAGCCACTTGTATTTGGGGCTGTTGAAGGCTCTCTCCTGGAGAACGCGGGTGGCCCGCAGTTCGTCGCGGCGGTGAATGATGGTAACGGAATTGACTATGCCGCTGAGATAGAAGCTCTCGTCCATGGCGGCATCGCCGCCACCAACCACTACCACGTCCTGGTCACGGAAGAAGTTGCCGTCGCATACTGCGCAGTATGAGACGCCCCTGCCGGCAAATTCGTCCTCACCGGTAACGCCCAGCTTGTTGTGGGCGCCGCCCGTCGCGATGATGATGCTCTTGGCGGTGTACTCCCTGTCGTAGGTCTTGACGAGCTTGAGCGGCTGGTCCAGGTCCTCCACGGCCTCCACCTCGGCGTACTCGATGGTGGCGCCAAACCGCGTGGTCTGTTCCTCCATCATCATGGCCAGCTCCTGACCCTTGACGCCCTGGGGGAAACCCGGGTAGTTCTCAATTTCGTCGGTAATCAACAGCTGTCCGCCCGGGCCCAGGGACTCCAGTATGAGGGTCTTCATCATGGCGCGCGTGGTGTAGAGGCCGGCGGCGAGCCCTGCCGCTCCCGCTCCCAGGATTATGGCATCGTATTCAGCTTCCATCTATTTCTCGATCCTCCAAATTTTAGTCCCGTTTCCTCCGAGACACGCCCGACCCCGAGGGTTTTCTTTAAGCCAGGCGCCGGCTCGGAGTAATTTCAGTGCCGTAGTATTCTACAGTCTTCAGCAACCCTTCCTCCAGCGACACCCGGGGAGCCCAATCGAGATGTTGCAGCGCCGCGGAGCAGTCAAGGGAGATCTGGTGAACTTCGCCCGGGCGTCGCGGGCGGTGGTCAGCTTCCTGGTGGAAATGCAGGTCAGGCTTCAACAGCTCAAAAAGCCGGTTGACGCTGGTTCCTTCCCCGGAGCCTATATTCAGGGTCCGGTTGTGACCGCCGTCGATCGCCCTGATGTTGGCCTCGACTATGTCGTCAACGAAAACGAAGTCCCTTTCCTGGGTGCCGTCGCCGAAAATGCGAGGACGGTGGCCGTCCCGCATAGCCTGTATGAAGATGGCGATCACGCCGGCTTCGCCATATGGGTCCTGCCGAGGGCCGTACACGTTGCCATAGCGAAGGTTGGCGTAATTCAACCGGTACAGCCGGTGGTACAGCTTGATGTAGTTTTCCGCCACGTACTTGGACAGGCCATAGGGCGATATCGGGTCCACGGGTGTCAGTTCGGTGCAGGGGTTCACCTCGGGGTTGCCGTAGATGGCTCCCCCGGTGGATGAAAAAATGAACTTTTCCACGCCGATGCGCCGGCACGCTTCCAGCAATTTCAACGTACCGATAACGTTGACTTCGGCGTTGTCCACCGGATTCTGGGCCGAGTGGGTTACGCTTACCCTGGCGGCTAGATGAAAGACAATGTCGGGTTGTTCACGGCTGAAAATCTCCTCCACCGACGAATGGGCGATATCAGTATGGTAGAAAGTGGCGGCGGTATTGAGATTCTGTAGCTTGCCGGAGGTCAGATCATCAATGATTGCCACGTGGAAGCCCTCGGACAGCAGCCGGTCAACCAGGTGCGAACCGATGAAACCCGCCCCGCCGGTTACCAGGGCCTTGCGAGATTCGACCATGCGCTCCTCACTGTACTCACTTCGGCAGATATAATACGCCTTGCCCCTGCGGGACACAACGGGCAACTTTCAGCTTGACGGCGAACGAACTCCCCTTTCTTAAAATTATAGCTCAAAGGATTTGCTTTTCAGGCAATTTCAGAATGCCTTCAGAACGGGAGACAGGTTCATCGCTTCGTATGGATGTCAGCCATGCACGGGGAGAGAAACGCTTTCCCCGCTTTCTCGTCTCATTTGACCACTTCTTGTATTTGGGGCGTTTACTTTCCCAGACTGAAAGGAACTCATACGGGGAGTCGTACTGAAGCCGGGTCAGGGGTTTTTTTCGACCACGAGATTCACACTGAGGGCAACGGCCAGAGTCTTTCCAGCCCAGCGCGTTTATTCCTCGGCGGGCAGGGGGAATAGGGCAAGGAAAGAGGGCAGCGTCCTTCACCTGGAGTCAAGAAAGTCGGGCGGCTATCGCTCAGGGTTGAAGGGCGTTCCCAATGGCGGGAAATTTCCTCTGTGGTACGGGTGCAAGCCAATGTGGTAGAGTTTCAACGGACTTTCGAGAGCCTCTCCACGGAATCAGAGGCCGCATTTGGGAGAATATTATGGCTGAACATATTGGATTTATTGGTTTGGGAATCATGGGCAAGCCCATGGCCCGCAACCTTATGAAGGCCGGCTATGAACTCACCGTTTACGACATTGTAGGCGAGCCGGTGGAAGAACTGGCAACGGAAGGCGCCCACCCTGCCTCTTCAAGCCTTGAAGTTGCGGCGGCGACCCGAAAAATCATCACGATGCTTCCCGACTCGGCAGACTCGGAGCGGGCAATCCTGGGTCCAGGCGGCGTATTGGAGGGCGCTGAACCGGGTTCTATCATCATGGATATGAGCTCCATCTCGCCGATCATGTCCCAGAAAATTGCTGCCCAGTGCGCCCTGAAGGGAGTGGAGATGCTGGACGCGCCGGTGAGCGGTGGTGAACCCGGGGCCGTAAACGGCACCCTGGCAATCATGGTGGGAGGCAAGCAGGAAATCTACGACCAGTGCTACGAAATCTTCGACATCCTCGGTGGGACCGTAAACCTGACCGGCGATATCGGCGCAGGCAATACCACCAAACTGGCAAACCAGATTATCGTGGCGCTCAACATTGAAGCCCTGAGCGAGGCAATGGTTCTGGCCCAAAAGGCAGGGGTGGACCCGGAGCGAGTCTTCCAGGCCATCCGCGGCGGGCTGGCCGGCAGCGCGGTGATGGAAGCCAAGGCCCCAATGATGCTGGACCGCAATTTTCGGGCCGGCTTCCGCATAAGGCTTCACCAAAAGGACTTGCGAAACGTGCTGCAGGCGGCGGACGAGCTTAATGTACCCCTGCCGGCAACTGCCCTGGTTCAGCAGATGCTGGGAACCCTGGTTAACGACGGAGACCAGGAACTGGACCACTCGGCCATTGTTCACTTCGTGGAGAAACTGTCTGGCATAGAAGTTCAGAAGGGCGGTTAGGGCGGCAGCGGCAGGGCGCCATTGCGGTTGAAGTTGCCGACGGACGGGGCAGGCTTCCGGGCCTGCCCCTTCCAGGTAATCCTATAAGGTCGATACGAAAGGTTCCCCCTGGCAGTTCTGACGCCGCTCCTGTTTTCGTTCGGGGCGGGGCGGGTCAACCAACCCTTAAGACCCAGCGGAACGGAAGGGGGTCGCCTGTCGAGCAAAGCTCATTAGGGATTTTCCTGATGAGGCAGGCAGCCGGCGCTATTGGACCGGTCCCTTTACCTCCACCACGCACTCCACGATGACGGCGATATTGCCGGGCAGAGCGGCCATTCCCGGGGCGGAACGGGCGTGGCGGCCATTATCGCCAAATAACTCCACAAACAAGTCCGAAGCTCCGTCAAGGACCTGTGCCTGTCCTTCAAAGTGTGGTGCGCTGTTGATGAACCCCACAACTTTCACCACTCTGTCGACCCGGTCCAGGTCGCCAAGTTCCGCTTTCATTCGGGACAGAAGATTGAGGGCGCACCAGCGGGCCGCCTCGTAGCCTTCCTCAAGAGAAAGGTCCGAGCCCAGCTTCCCGGTTATTCTCGACCCATCGTCCTGGCGGGAACCTACTCCCGCCAGCCAGAGCTGATTTCCGCTGCGGCTGGCCGGCAGGTAATTGCCGGCCGGCTCCGGCGGCGCCGGCAGGCGAAAGCCAAGTTGTTCCAGGCGTTGCTCAATAGTGGGCATCACGTAACCTCGCTCGGGTTGAACTGTCCCCAATATAGCCCCGATTGTCTCGAAGGTAAATCTTCGCGGCCGCATAGACGGTATTGGAGACGTGGACGGCTACCTCTGTGCGCCAGGCCTTGAAGGTCCAGGCTTTGACGCTTTAAACGTTGACCGGCGGGAACTGTCTCGGAATTTTGGCCAGGGGCCAGTCTGCGCTTCAAGGTGATGGTATAATCCACCAGGATTTCGAGGAGGCCCGTTCCTAGGCACATGGAAGCCGAACCGTGCACTGCCCGAGGAATTTATTGGGAATTGATTTTGATCTGAGCCGTGCGCTGCTGCTTACCTATGTGGGGGTAGGGGCAGCCTTCCTCGTCCTGGGGTCGCTGGTGGTGTTTACCGGCCTGATTGGTTTCTGGGGCAACTGGCGGCTGCGAAGGGCCCAGGCGCGGGAAGAGCAGGCGGCACCCGTCCAGGTACAGGAGTCCGCTTCTGTTGTCGGCGAAACTGCAACTGAAGCGGTGGATTCCCAGCTGGCCGCGGCCATCGGCACAGCTGTAGCGCTGGCGGTAGAAGAGTACAGCCGGGACCAGGCAGCCCAGGGTGACTCTCAGCCGGACGTCGTTCGTCCAGATGGTGGAGGTTGGCGGGAACAGGGCCGGATGGTCGCTTTCGACTCCCGCCGCCTGCGGGAGCGGGACCGGTAGCCCCACTGCCGGCTCCCTTCAAGGACACCCGGTCCGGTAAGCTGGACCAGTTAAGGTTAGGATGGAGTTTCTTCTAGAATCCGGTTTTGCCAACCTTAGTTGGGGTAACGCTCTCCTTTTCTTGGTGGGGGGAGCGTTTATGCTGTTGGCCATCATAAAGGGCATGGAACCCTACGTACTCCTGCCCATTGGCCTGGGAATCATTCTGGGAAACCTGCCGGAAACGGGGCTGGCAGACTTTGACCCGTCGGGAGAGTTGCAGTCTTCCGGACTATTCGGGCTGATCTTCCACTTTACCCTGTCCTCATGGAACATTCTGCCTCCCCTGATATTCCTCGGATTGGGAGCGTTGACAGACTTTGGTCCCATAATTGCCAACCCCAAGACACTGCTTCTGGGCGCGGCGGCCCAACTGGGAATATTCGTTGCATTCTGGTCGGCGCTGGGCCTGGGGTTCCTGACTTCTCCTGACCTGTTCACGCTGGAGGAGGCCGGGGCCATAGGAATCATTGGAGGCGCCGACGGGCCCACTACGATATTTGCTTCCGCCAAGCTGGCGCCGGAACTACTGGGCATTACGGCGGTGGTGGCCTATTCGTATATGGCCAGCGTTGTGTTCGTGCAGCCACCGTTGATGCGGCTGCTGACCACCCAGCGCGAGCGGCAAATAGAGATGAAGACGCCCAGGGCGGTCTCCCGCACTGAAAAGCTGATCTTCCCCGCCGGCGCGATGCTGATCATAATCCTGTTCGTCCCCGAGTCCGCTCCCCTGATAGCTATGTTCATGATTGGGAACATCTTCAGGGAGAGCGGGGTTGTGCCGCGCCTGAGCAACGCCGCGTCCAACGAGGTCCTCAACATCGCCACCATATTCCTGATGATCACCATAGGCGCAGAGCTGACGGCGGAGAGGGTCTTTGACCTAAAGACTCTGGCCATTCTGGGACTGGGGATTGTGGCCTTCTCCTGCGGAACCGTGGGAGGCCTGCTGTTCGCCAAGCTGATGAACCTGTTCGTTAAGGAGAAAGTTAACCCGCTTATCGGGTCCGCAGGGGTTTCGGCGGTGCCTATGGCGGCGCGGACGGCCCACAACCTGGGACAGCAGGCCAATCCGAGCAATTACCTGCTTCCCCACGCCATGGGGCCCAACGTGGCGGGGGTGATCGGGTCGGCGGTGGTGGCAGGAGTGTTTATTTCGATACTGGGCTGAGGGCAGAGGTCTTTGGCCAATCAGAGAGTGTGCTAACCCAATGCCCTGAACCGGGCGTCCCGCCAGTCCAGGGCGGCGCGCAGCCCGCTTTCCAGCCGGATGGCGTTGAACTCTTCCTGTTCCGGCGTGACACTGGTGTCGAAGTGGGTCATCAGTTCCAGGTTGTGCTGGATTGCCGAAAGGAATCCCGTCCCTTCCAGTGCGCGGTTCACCGCGATCTTGGTCATCTTCACGCCTACTTCTGAGATCAGACAGATTTTCCCCGCGATCTTTTCGCACTCGGCCATCAAGTCGTCGTGGGGTACAACCCGACTTACCAGTCCAATCCGGGCCGCCTCGTGGGCGTCAATTGTGTCTCCGGTCAGGAGCAATTCCTTGGCGGTGGCCAGGTTCACGCTGAAGGGCGTGATCAGGAGGGGCGGTCCGACACCAGCACGGATTTCGGGTTCGCCCATTATCGCCCGGTCAGAAGCGATCTTGATGTCGCAGACTTGCACGAGTTCGCAGGCCCCGGCCAGGGCATAGCCGTTGACGGCGGCAATTACGGGCTTGCTCAGGTGCCACACTTTCATGAAGGTGTCGATGTGGCTCTTGAGGTGCGCCCGCCACTGGTCGGGCTGCATGTCCTGAGGGTCGGAATCACCGGGTTCCCGGGATATGTCGAAGCCGGCGGAAAAGGCCCTACCGGCTCCCGTCAGAATCAAGACCCGAATATCAGGGTCGTCCTCGACTGCGTCCAGCGCTTCCCGAAATTCGGCCAGCAGTGCCGCATTCAGGGCATTCAGGCGGTCGGGGCGGTTCAGGGTCAGGTAGCCAATGGCGCCCCTCTTTTCATATATGAGGTTCTGAAAGGTCACTGCGGATCTCCGCCGGGGCCGATGCCCCTAGTTGTCTTCCTTGATTTCGATGTGCTGAATCACGACCTCTTCCAAGGGGCGGTTGTTCCGGTCCGAGCGGGCGAGGGAAATGGCGTCGGCGACTTCCTGGCCGGAAATGACGCGGCCAAAGATAGTATGCCTGGTGGTCAAATGGGGAGTGGGAGCCACGGTGATAAAGAACTGGCTCCCGTTGGTACTGGGGCCGGAGTTGGCCATGGCGAGGATTCCCGCGCTGTCGAAGGCCAGGGAAGGTACGATTTCATCCTGGAAAGTATAACCCGGGCCTGCCGTTCCGGTTCCCGTAGGATCGCCTCCCTGAATCATGAAGTTGGGGATGACCCGGTGGAAAAGCACGCCGTCGTAAAAGCCCTGCCTGGCAAGGAAGACAAAGTTGTTCACTGTGATGGGCGCGTCTTCGGCGTAGAGTTCAACCGATATGGTGCCCTGATTGGTCTGGATGTCGGCTGAGTAGTCTCCTTCAGGATCAATCTCCATGAGGGGCGCCCGCGCGTACTGGGGAAAGGTGCCGCCACTGGGCAGGGCCATCGTAACCGGTGTCGGGGTGCCAATGACGGGAGGCGTAGGCGTATCCGCGATGCGGGGGGTGGGAATCACGTCCGGAATCGGAGTAGGGCTGGCCTCTTCCTGGGGCAGTTCACAAGCGGTCACTGCCAGGATGAGGGCGATAAGTCCCAAAGTTATTAGTGCTTTCATCTGCTTCAAAGAGCTCCCGACCATTCGGATGAACCGAGAATCAATCCCGCAACCGGGTTAAATCGCTCCCACTCTGGCGCTCAGAGTCATGGCGGTTTAAGTGGCCCGGCGTAAGCCGCATTTTTGCCGGCAACGCCGGGCCGCCGGCCATGCCTAGTAAGGGCGGGTGATCTTCGCCACCTCCTTCAACTTTTCCAGCGTAAAGTCAGGAGACTGGCAAAGGCTGATGGTCTTTTCCTCGTATTCGGCGATGGTCTGGACCATGTCAGGAATCTGTTCCGCGATTTCGAAGGGAATGCTGGTGACGCCGTGCTTGTCCCCGTGCAGGAGGTCGCCGGTCTTTACGGTCAAGCCGCCAATGGTGACGGGGATGCCAATTTCCACCAGGTGAACGTAGGCGTGGGAAGCGGAAATCTCCTTGGCAAAGAACTGGAAGCCCAGGGACTCAACTTCGTCAATGTCGCGAACCGTGCCGTCGGTAGCGACGCCCACGGCTCCCAGGGCTTTGTGAATGTTGCCCTGGACCTCTCCCCAATAGGCGCCGAGCGGGGGATTGTCAATGTCATGCAGGACAATGAACCTGGGCTCGGGAACAGACACTATCAGGTCCCACCAGTCTTCCCGGGACACGTTGCGGCCCTCGGGTTGGACCGCGCTGATAACTCCGGTAACCGCATAGCCAACGGCCGGAGGCAGGGTTCGGAAGACACCCTTGATTTCCGGCAGCATGAAGCCTTCTTCCTTGCCCCGAACGTTGAAGCCCTCAATGGCGTTGCAGATGCTGGGAGTATCAATTTTGCCCAGGGCTTCCATAGTTTCCTTGCTGATGGTCTGGTACACGTGCGAACCTCCTGAAATTGTTGCCTGTATTGTGAAATTCAAGAACCCTTACAACCGTGCAATCCGCATTCCTTGCTTCGGATGCCGCCTGAAATTACCTGCCCGGTGGCTGCGTCGCTGCATTGCCGGATGGCGCGCGGTCGGATTTTTTGCCGCCCATACTCTAACCCTTGCGGGGCATAGAGGCAAGAATAACTGCTGCGGCCTCCCGACAGGCTTGATTCCGGAAACTTCGGCGGACCAGGCCGGCAAACTCTGTCTGGCCAAATTACGGGGCGCAGATTCTGGCTGCTGAAGCCTCCCGGCTCCGGCGCCAACCGGAGCTCATCGATCATCCTCAGGATGGTCGTAGTCCGGATCCTCCCACGGCTGCAGGCCCTCGGCAGGGTCCCTGTTGTCGGGCTGCAGAGCCTTCCAAAGGAACTTGACCCCAACCACCACCATTACCAGCAGGATCAGTCCGCCGAACAGCCAGATGTCCAGGTAAAGCAGGGGGCTGGGCGGCTGCGGTTCCTGCTGCGCCTGCGGGGAACGAGACTCATCCGGATTAATTTGAGCGTGGAGGTCCAGTGGGCCTGGGTTGTAGGCCCCCGCTTCCGCTGCGCTCGTCGGGTGCAGCAGGAGCGCACCGGCCGCGAAGAGGACTACAACCAGCGGGAGCCAGGGCAAGGCCTCCGGCATGAAAGACCTGGCGCCAGCACAGGACCCAGCGAGTCCTGCCGGACGCCTGGATTTCGTACTCTTTCTCGCGCTGGGAAACATTCTCATCGTATTGACGTATTGGAAAGTGGCTGGCGCTTGCCAGGTTTGTCTGGAACTACATTACCACGGGACCGAATCGGGCGACAAAATCGGACCAGGGGAAGGGGATGTGATAGCTGTTGGATGGACGAAATCACGATAATCCGCACAAACCTCGAAAGGAGGAAGTTTATGTAATATTGCTAGACTCCCGGTATCCCCAGATGAACGGGGACATCATTCTAACCTCGCCGTTTTGGCGGGCGTTATCGATACAGGGAGGACGAAGCGGATGCAAAAGGCCATCGAGGATTTTCTGCAACACCTGGTGGTGGAAAGGGGGTTTTCCCAGCACACGCTGGATGCGTACCGGAACGACCTGGGCCAGTTTGCCGACTTTTTGAAGGAGAAGATGAACGGGGCCAGCGAACGCAGCGACGTGTGGGAAAGGGTGGACCTGGACCTGCTGAACGACTACATCGCGGACTTGCGAGGCAGAAAGGGCTACCGGGATACCACCACAGCCCGCAAAGTTGCTGCCATAAAGTCCTTCTTTACGTTTCTGGCGCAGAACGGAGTCATCGAGGAACCACCCACCGAATCACTGGGGTCGCCGCGGGTGGGACGGGCCCTTCCCAAATACCTGACAGAGGACGAAGTTGAGCGGCTCCTGAGGGAAGCCGACAAGGCGGGCACTGCGGAGGCCCAGCGGGACGCGAACATTCTCGAACTGCTTTACGCCACCGGCCTCCGGGTCAGCGAGCTGGTGTCCCTGAATGTTCAGGACGTTGATTTTGAGGAGTCTTACATACGGTGCTGGGGCAAAGGGTCCAAGGAGCGCATAGTTTACGCTCATGACAAAGCGTTGAACGGACTTCAAGACTACCTCTCCACCAGCCGAATGTCGCTGTTAGGGCAGAACAAGGAGGAAGCTGCCCTGTTTGTGAATCACCGGGGTGAGCGCCTGACCCGTCAGTGGGTCTGGAATATACTCAAGACCTACAGCAAGCGGGCCGGCATTGATCAGAAGATTACGCCCCACACCTTGCGTCACAGCTTTGCTACGCACCTGCTGCAGAAGGGCGCGTCCCTGCGCCACGTTCAGGAACTGTTGGGCCATTCCAGCATATCCACCACCCAGGTCTATACCCACCTGACATCGGAGCACCTGCGAGACGAGTACGAAAAGAGCCATCCCAGGGCAGTGTAATTATCTATTTTTTCCTGGTTTCAGTTGGAGCGCCGGTCCTTTACTGAACCGGCGCTCCATTTGCGTTTGGCGTACTGGCTGGGCGATAATGACATATGCGGGAAAGAATGAGACTTCCCGCACAAATTCAAAACCCAGATAATTGAACCCGTCGCTATTACGGAATACAGCCGAAGGGCCGAGTTCAATCTTGCCGTGAATCAGGAGGTAGGTCGCCATGCCAGCCAAGGGTAAGAGAGTGGCGTCCCGCCAGGCCCAGTTAAACCGCCGGAGACGGCGGCAGGGCAGGGTGGGAGCCGATAGTGCGGAAGAAGCTGTCGAAAGGGGCGGCGCTCCCGCTACAACCAGCGTTGCAGCGCCCGCGCGCGCAGTCGCCGCTGGCGACCGGGAGGGTAACGCCTCTACCATTGCCTCTCCGCAGGCAGCGACCGCCGCCCCGGCTGCGTCGGAGCGTCCAGCGGCCGCAGGGCGTGGCATCCAGTCCCTGGCCTACAACCACCTGGGGCGGGAACTGCGCCGCATCCTGATACTGGCAGGAATCCTGCTGGTTGTCCTGTTTGTCATTTCCTTCCTGATTTAGACGTCCACACATTCCCCGTGTTGCCGTGGGCCGAGAACCGAACAGTTGCCGGCCTCCGGCGCGCCGGTTGCCACACATGCCACTAGCCCAGTTTGAACATCGGTTGCGAGTCACACCGGAAAAGCCCGGCGTTTATCTTATGAAAGACGCCCGCAACGAAGTGCTGTATGTGGGCAAAGCCAGCGTGCTTCGCAACCGTCTCCGCTCCTACTTCGGTTCTCCCAGCGGCCAGCCGCCCAAGATACGCCGAATGATGTCGCGAATGACCGACTTTGAGTTCATCGTGACTGATACGGAGGCGGAAGCGCTCATCCTGGAGAACACCCTGATCAAGCGCTACAAGCCCCATTTCAACGCCCGGCTGAAGGACGACAAGACCTACCCCTACCTGAAAATAGACCTGACCGAAGAGTTCCCCCGCGTCTATATAACGCGCCAGGTGGGAAATGACGGAGCCAGGTACTTCGGCCCCTTTGCCACGGCCAGCAGCGTCCGCAAGACCATGGACCTGATCAAGAAACTGTTCCCCTACCGGTCCTGCACCAAGACCATCACCGGCCGAGACCCCCGTCCCTGCCTGGAGTATTACATTCACCGTTGCGTCGCCCCGTGTTCCGGGCTGGCAACGCAGGATGAATACGCCCGGGTAATTCAGCAGGTCATTATGTTTATGGAGGGCAATACCGAGGCCGTCACCCGTGAACTGAAGAAGAAGATGGAGGAAGCCGCCGAAGAGCTAGAATTTGAGCGGGCCGCTGTGCTTCGAGACCAGATTAAGGGCATAGACCAGGTGGCCGAAGAGCAGCAGGTCAAGGTGGAGTCGAACCCTGGTGGCGATATGGACTTCATCGGCCTGTGCCAGGGCGCCAACGAGACCTGGGTCGAAATATTCTTCATCCGGCGGGGCAAGCTCATTGGCCGGGACCACTTCTTCATGGAGGGTACCCAGGACGACTCACCCGACGTGGTATTGGGCCAGTTTGTGAGGCAGTTCTACCAGACGGCGCTGGTCATTCCGTCGGTAGTCTATATCCAGCACCCCATTGAAGACCAGGAACTGGTTCGGGGATGGCTGCGGGAGAGGCGCGGCGGCGCAGTACGACTGATTTGTCCGCAGAGGGGTCAGCAAAAGAAGCTGATGGATGTGGTCGTGGAAAATGCGGTACAGGGACTGGCCCAGCACCGCATCAAGTGGCTGAACAACTCCGATGTCCTGCAGCAGGCCATGTCAGAACTGGAAGAGGAGCTGAGCCTGCCTGCCTTGCCCCTGAGGATGGAGTGCTACGACGTTTCCCACGTTCAGGGCAGCAATCTGGTGGGCAGTATGGTGGTCTTCCAGGACGGAAGGCCCAAGACCTCGCACTACCGGCGGTTCCAGATCAAGTCAGTGGAAGGCGTGGACGACTATGCCAGTATGCAGGAGATGCTGCGGCGCCGGTTCAAGCGCCTGGCCGACGCGCGGGCCCAGAAGCAGGATATAGCCGCATCAGATGGAGAAGAACATAAGGACTTTTCCGCGTGGGATATCGAGCCTGACCTGGTGATAATTGACGGCGGCAAGGGGCACCTGTCCGCGGCCCTGGAAGTACTGCTGGAACTGGGACTGGACGACATACCCCTTTCTTCCCTGGCCAAGGAAAATGAACTGTTGTTCGTGCCCCATACCTCGGAACCGATAGAGCTCCCCCGCAACTCCCAGGGACTTTACCTGGTGCAGCGGATAAGGGACGAAGCCCACCGCTTTGCGATTACCTACCACCGCAATCTCCGCAGCAAGTCCAGCCTCAAGTCTTCCATAGACATGGTTACCGGAATTGGACCCAAGCGCAAGCGAATGCTGCTGCGCCGGTTCGGGTCCATCCAGGGTATCAAAGACGCTCCGGTGGATGATATTGCCGCAGTCCCCGGGCTTACCCGCTCCCTTGCCATCCGGCTGAAGCAGACCCTGTAGGCGGGTTCTCAACGACCTAACGGGTTTCCCTGCCCATAACTGAGGTTGCTCTCTCCATTCTCCGCCGCCGTTGCTGCCGGGATGGCAAACTTGATTAGAGGGAAACTCCCCGCTAACATAAAGGCTGAAGTTGTTGCCGGCACCGACCCATAAGCCGATGTTAAAGCTTTCGATCACCCTGCCCAATAACGCCCAGATAAACCTGGAAACCGAAGATGACGTGGTCATTGACCGGATTCTGGGGATAGTCCTGACCGACGTCAGCCAGGCCATCCTGGCCGGATTCTCCACTGTCCCAACAGGCGCTGACAGGCGACTATCCGCAGAGAGGCCGGCTGCAGTTGACCCCGCTCCTGTGCCGCCCTCGGTGACGGTTGAGGCCACCCAACCGGTGGAAGGGCCCGCGTCTGCCGGGGCGGTATCAGCAAGTGACAACACCGCCGCTTCGGCCGCTGCCGAGCAAACTGGCCCAGCAACCAACACGGGAGCGGCCGTGGAACCCAATGCCCCGCAATCCCCGGAGCTGGCCACTGCCCCCCTGTTGAGCGACTGGGATGCCTCATTGGAGGAGCCTCCCCCTGAACCCTGGCCCCAACTGGAGGGACTGGGCAATGGCGAGCAGGCCAGTAACGGGTCTCCTCCGGCCGCCGGCAATCACCTGGGGATGGCGAACCTGGTTCCGGCGGTATCTGAGCAGGCATTCGTGGACTTCTGTCGCGCCGCCAATCCCCTGGGCGACATGCGGCGGGTTGTGGTGGCCGCAGAGGGCGCCAGCCGTTACCTGGCCATTGAGGGGGTGGACGCTGACGCGCTGGGACGTCTCTTCGATATTGTTGGCTGGCCCAGGGCCCACAACTTTGTGCAGACTCTTAGAAACGCTGCCCGCAGCAAGTTTGGATGGCTGGAACGCGTCCCCGGGCGGGCGGGCCACTACACCGTTACCGACCTCGGCCGCGCTACCGCCCTGGGACGGTAGGCCGGGCCTGCCGGCTTCCTCCCTACCCCTGCCCCTCCCCTCCATTAGCATGAGCCGCGATGCCGCGGTTGGGCCGGCTGCCCACCTCCCTGCGGCAACAGTCCAGAACTGTTGGGATTTTCGTGCCAGTCATCTCCGTCATACCAGCGAAAGCCGGTATCGAGGGATCCCAGTTACGCTTCACCTGTATGGACCACCGTCGGCCTTCCTGGAATCCGGCGCAGGGCAGAAAAGCGCCTTCCAGTCCACCGTGACTCGTCAACACTGAGCTGTTACTGCCTGTGCTTCCCGGAATGTTCCATACCTGAAATATGCTAATATAGGGCGCAATTGCGGCAGTTTTGTTGAAGCTGCCCCAGTTCTGTGCAGTCGAACTTAGCTCAAGGAGAAACCGGCCATGAAAATGTACATTAACGGCAGCTGGGTGGACCGGGCCGAAACTATGCCCGTCTATAACCCCTTCGACCAGTCCGTAATCGACACCGTTCCCAGGGCAACGGCTGCCGATGTGGACGCCGCCATTTCCAGCGCGGTCCGGGGCGCTGAGGTAATGGCAAAGCTCCCCGCTTTCGAGCGTTACTCCATTCTGCGGCGCACCGCGGACATCATGGCGGAACGGGTTGAAGACCTGGGCCGGACCATTACGATGGAGGAAGGCAAGGTTATTGCCGAAGGCCGCGGCGAGGTTCTCAGGGCCATCCAGACCATCACCGGCTCCGCGGAAGAGGGCAAGCGACTGCACGGGGAAACGGTGCCCCTGGACGCCGCCCCCGGAGCGACCTCGCAGTTTGGGTTCACTATTCGCGTTCCCGTGGGCGTGGTGGCAGCCATAGCCCCCTTCAACTTTCCGCTGAACCTGGTCTGCCACAAGGTGGGTCCCGCCCTGGCTGCGGGAAATGCCGTAGTTCTGAAGCCTGCCGGTGATACCCCCCTGTCCGGCCTCAAGCTGGTGGAAATCCTGCTGGAAGCCGGGTTGCCGGCAGAGGCCATTCAGTGCGTGACAGGCTCAGGCGGCGAAATTGGAGATGCCCTTACGGGCGACCCGCGAGTCCGCAAGATCACCTTCACGGGCAGCATGGAAGTGGGAGACCGCATTTGCCGCAACGCCGGCATAAAGAAAGTAACCATGGAACTGGGTTCCAACAGCCCGCTGATAATCATGTCTGACGCGGACATTGAGAAGGTTGCGGCGGCCACCGTTGCCAGCGGTTTCGCCAATGCCGGCCAGGTCTGCATCTCGACCCAGCGGGTGCTGGCCGACCGCCGGATTTATGCCGACTTCCTGGATGCCATAAAGGTCCCCACGGAAGCCTTCGCCACCGGCGATCCGTTGGATGAAGCAATCAAGATGGGCCCCATGATTCGAGAATCGGATGCCACTCGGGTAAGCCGCTGGATAAACGAAGCGGTGGACCAGGGAGCCAGAGTTGTTGCCGGTGGCGACCAGGAAGGCACGATCCACGCCCCTACCGTAGTGGCCGACGTCCAGCCGGACATGAGAATTTCGCGCGAAGAGCTATTTGGACCTGCCGTTGCGGTCAGCGCCTTCGAGGACATTGACGAAGCCATTTCCATGGCTAACGACTCCCGATTCGGCCTGTCTGCGGGTATTTTCACCCAGAACGTGGACTGGGCCATGCGCTTTGCCAGGGAGGTACAGTCCGGTAACCTGCACATCAACTCCCACCCCCAATGGCGCGCCGACCTGATGCCCTACGGCGGGCTGAAAGACAGCGGCATGGGGAAAGAGGGTCCGGGATATGCCATCGAAGAAATGACCGAATTAAAAATGGTGGTTTTCCACCTCTAGCAGCGGGGGCTGCTCTGGAACGTCCAGCGTACAGGCAAGGCAACGGCGCGGGGACGCCAAATCTGACAGGAAGGTCAAGGACTATTGGGGATAGAAATAATTGACAATCCGCCCCGGAGCGCCATGGTGGTGACGCCCCATCCCGACGACGCCGAGGGTGGCTGCGGCGGCACCATGGCCAAGTGGATTGCGGAGGCGGGCACGGAAGTGGTGGTGGTGATGTGCACCAATGGAGACAAGGGTACCAGCGACCGGGAAATGGCTCCCAAGCGCCTGGCCAAAATTCGTGAGAAGGAACAGCGTGACGCCTCGGCATACCTGGGTGTCAAGGATGTGGTGTTCCTCGCCCATCCCGACGGCACATTGAACGACGACCAGCAGTTCCGGGGTGAGGTCGTCCGGCAAATTCGCAAGTTCAAGCCGGAGCTGGTGTTCTGCATAGACCCCTTCCGGGTGGCCAGCCACACCCACCGTGACCATCGCATGAGCGGGCAGGTGGCGCTGGACGCGGCCTATACCTACGCCCGGGGTCCCCTATATTTCCCAGAGCAGATTACAGATGAGGGCCTCGAACCCCACCAGGTCAGTGAAGCCTTTCTCTGGGGAACTGAGGCCGCCGACGTTTACGTTGACGTTGAGGGTTACCTGGAAGCGAAGTCAACGTCCTTGAGCCTTCACGTCAGCCAGATGCGCCAGCGCACGCCGGCGGACCGGCTGGAGCGTATCGAACGTGGCTGCGCCCGGCAGGGAGAAGCGGCGGGCCTGGCTTATGCCGAAGGGTTCCGTCGCGTGAGGTTCGACCTGGGCACCCTGGACTGGCGCCTCCTCAATGCTTAGGAGTCAGTAGTACACTCACTGGCAGGAATCTGAAGAGTAACCAGAAGGAAAGGAGGGGACAATGCCATTTACAAGGCTTTACACCGGCAGCGACGGTAAGTCCTATATCGAAGAAATGGACCCGGAAACCCATCCCACATTGCAGGAGCTGCTGGCGGCCACGGGAATTTCGTTCAGCATCGCCCAGCCTGGCCACTTCAGCGACTGGCATACCGCGCCTCGCCGCCAGTTTCTAATAACCCTTTCAGGGGAGGGCGAAATCGGCTTGGCCGACGGCTCACTGCACAAGTTCGGCCCGGGGCACGTCAGCCTCGTAGAGGACGTAACCGGGGAGGGCCATACAACCCGGGTGTCCAGCGATGTTCCCCGGATAACGGCCACGGTAAGACTGGAGGGCTAGAATCCCTCGTACCTGCCGGGGCAAGGACTTTTGAACAGGCTGCCGAATCACCGGCAGCCTGTTTTGCTTCAATATTCCTCGTCCAGCTCGCCCGGAAAGACCGCGCCATCCTCGGTGAAGAGGACTCCCTGCGCCCGCATTATTGACGTTGAGTTGCTGCGGGCTATGGCTCGCAGGATGTTCGAAACAATGCCGGTGTTCTTTCGCACATCCTTTTTCGGGGCCGGAACCACAACGTCAGGAATTTCATCCAGCAGGCCCCACTGCGGGGGCAGCGACTTCGCGGGCAGCAGTTTTCGCGGCGCCATGATGTAGTGATAGTCGGCAATGGCCAGGAATCTGGAGTCGTGGAATTTGACGCTGAAGGTGGCGACCCGGTCCTGGTAGGTCTGCTCTTCCTTGCGCAGCCGCTGGTAGTCGGCCAGGGCAAGCTGATAAGACGGTTCCAGCTCCCAGTTGTCCGCCCGGGCTTCCTGGGCATACCTGGTAGCCTGGGTCAGGGTGCGACGCGCCAGCCTGCCCCTTCGCAGCAGCGGTTCGTTCAGGTCCTTGAGGGCCGCCAGGTCGGAATGGGTATGGTTGTCGCGGGCGAAGTCGGCGCGGCTGGCCTTGACCTCGACAATGTAGATGGTATTTCCCGGGCCCACGGCCGCCAGGTCCACTACCCGGCCGCCGGGACCCTCCAGCTTTACCTCGAAACCGATGCAGCGACAGCCGGCGAAGGTGTAGAGCCACTCCCAGGCCGCCCACTTCAGGGAATATGTCAGTCTGCTCTCGTTGCCCCTCTTGAATGCCAGGCCGTTAGGCTGGGGCTCCCTGGTCCGTCTCCTCACGTCCTCTGCTGCCACCCTCATCCACCCCTCACCGGTACCTGGGGAACCTGCTTTCTCCGCTTGGGGCCCGCTGCACTGTGTGGTTCTTGCGGCCCTTAGTTGCTGTCCTGGATTGCCTGGATGATGCTCTTTAGCTGCCCCTGCTCCGCATTGCCCCTGGCGGCCACCGTAAGACCGATTTCATCCACCAGCCCACGGTAACGTTCAAGAATTGCCGGGGCAATCTCGTCATATTCTCCAACCACGGCAAAGGCGCCCAGAATATCGTCCGTGATCAAGTCTCCCATTTCATCCCACCTGCCCTCAAGGGACATCTGGTGCAGCCTGGGACAGATTTCCTGGAAACCGTGGCATTCCAGGACCGGCAGGTAGGTCCGGGTAGAGGCATAGAAGGCAATGCGGCGACGGGCATCCAGTTTTGCTTCATTGATGGCCTGCCGGTTGGGGCCCGTGACAATGAACCCGCCTCCGCTTATGGTCACGTCGGCCGGACTGCGCCCCGCCTTCATTGCGCCGGCGGCGATGTTGGGCCGGATCACCTGCCGCACGTAATCCGCCGAGGTGAAGGTGTGGAGGACGAGGCCGTCACTTACTTCTCCGGCCACCCTGCAGTTGTAGGCGTTAACCGCCGCATTGAATATGGGCGGATGCGGGTGGGTACCCGGTCCCGGGCTGAAGAAGGAGGTCATCAGCGAAAAGTTGTAATGATCACCGGAGAAATTGAGGCGGTTCCCACTGTCCCAGGAGTCCCAAATCTGGCGCAACGACCGGATGTACTCTCGAAGCCTGGGCCCCGGTGGCCTCCACTCGGTGGAGAAACGGCGCTCAATGTGCCCCTTTACCTGGGTGCCCAGGCCCAGCCGGAAGCGTCCGCCGGACAGGTCCTGCAAATCCCGGGCAGTGTAGGCCACAACCATGGGTGAGCGGGGAAAGGCGATGGCGACGTGGGTTTCCAGGGTCACCCGCGAGGTAGCCGTGGCGGCCAGGGTCAGGGCCAGAAAGGGGTCGTGAGCGGTCTCGTTGGCGGATACGCCGTCATAGCCCATGGACTCGGCCCACGCCGCCTCCGCCGGTACAGCCCGGACGTCCCTGGTATTAAGGTGGTAGATTACCCGCATCACGTACCCCGCTCGGCCGATGGCCGCCGCGCCCCATTACTCTGCGGCAAGCTCCTGGTAAAGCCTGTCCGTCTTGGCTGCCATTATGAAATCGTTACGGTGCAGGTTGCGAATCTTGTGGGTCCACCAGGTCACTCCAACCCGGCCCCACTCGGTAACGATTTTGGGATGATGACCCTCCGACTCCGCCAAGTTGCCTACGGAGTTGGTGAAGTCCAGGGCTTGCTGGAAATTAGAAAACTTGAAGACCCGGTCAAGTTTAGGTATTCCCGAGTCGTCCAGCAGCTCCCAGTCAGCCACCGTTGGCTGCAACTCCTTCACCTCTGCGTCAGTAACCGAGGGGGAATCTCTGCGGCAGGCGACGCATTTTTCTTGATAAAGTTCAGACATACTGGCCTCCGGCGAATTTGGCAGCTAGCCTTTCATTCCGGGCACAACTGCCCAGAAACGTAATTTTAGCACAGCAGCGGCATCTGCCAGACCCTCCCTGCCAGCGGAGTTGCGGGGTTCCAGCGCCCTTCGCCTCCTCTTGCTGGTACGGGCTTGACCCAAGCTCCGACGCCTCTCCTTGTTGAGGAAGAACCGGGGACAGGAGTATAGTCATCCCATAGACCACGGCGCGATCCAGGAATGGAGGAGAGAAACTATGCTGTTTGGCGCAATAACCAATTCGTGGCGCAACCAGTTGATGGAACAGGACCTGGCAGAACTGATCTCGGAAGCCGAAGCGCGGGGCTCCCGGCACATCGAACTCAGGCAGACCTGCCTGGGCAACTGCGAGAACGGTCAGGGTGAGGATTGGCGCCCCAACCTTGAGGGCTTGCAGGCCATTGTTGACCGCTTTGCGGGCTTGAATTTCGACCTCGCCATGGCGTTGCCCTGCCTCAGCCAGGATGTGGATCCGAAGGGTGAGCAGTTCCAGATGGCCCTTGGTGGGGCCAGGATCGTGGGCCGGGGAAACCCACACCTTCGCCTGGTTGACCCCAGCCCTTCTGAAAACCGGTGGGAGTCGCCGGAAGACATTCCGGCCCAGGCGTTGAAGCTGGCCAATCTGGCCCGCGAAGCCGCAAGCCAGGGAGTAGTCCTCTCCCTGGAAAACTCGGGCCAGACCATCGGCGGCATGGCCATCCTGGTGGAGGAGTGCCGCAAACAGTTGACCGGAGAGGAAGCCGACTTCCTGGGCCTTTGCCCTGATCCCGCCAACCAGCTGCGCCGCTTTCCCGACAGTGACCCCCTGGGAGACCTGGACGCCCTGTCGCTGGATATGCTGAAGATTGTCCACTTCAAGCAGGCCCGGGGCGGAGACCCTTATCCCTCGGTGGATACTGGAGACCTGGACTGTGGCGAAATGCTCCGATTGCTGGAGGCAAAGGGCTACCAGGGTCCGGCCATCATGGAGATTCCACCCCATCCCGATGTATTTGATAACCTTGCTGCCAGCTACGAGTTCCTGGCAGCGGCGTCCAGCCGGTAAAACCTTACGAAAACTCCCCATGCTATACTGGAGTCCGCCCTTTGGCGGGCTCCATTTCTGGTTCCGGATTGGAGGAAACAAGGCGACCCGTGAACGACTTCAGCAGCTATACAGTTTCCATCCACTACGACCGGCGGCTTTACCGCCAGGATATCGCCGGGTCCATTGCCCATGCCAGGATGCTGGCCCGGCAGGGCATCATACCGGCCGAGGACGCCGAGACCATAGTTTCCGGCCTGAAGTCGGTGGAGCAGGAAATAGAAGCAGGGGATTTTCCCTGGGAGCCAGCCCTGGAAGACCTGCACATGAACATCGAGCGGCGCCTGACCGACCTGGTGGGGCCCGTGGGCGGGCGCCTCCACACCGGACGCTCCCGCAACGACCAGATAGCCCTGGATATGCGGCTATACACCAGGGAAGCGATTCGCGACACGGTTAACGGCATCAGGGGCCTGCAACGGGTTCTGATGGGACTTGCCGAGAAGCACCAGGGCATCCTGATGCCAGGGTACACCCACCTGCAGCGCGCCCAGCCCGTGCTTTTTGCTCACCATATGCTGGCCTATTTTGAAATGTTGCAGCGGGACGCGGGGCGCTTCAGGGACTGCTACCGGCGGACTGATGTGCTGCCCCTGGGCAGCGGGGCCCTGGCCGGCGTTCCCTATCCCACGGACCGGGAGTTTGTGGCCCGTGAATTGGGATTCGGGAGCATATCCGCCAACAGTATGGATGCCGTGTCGGACCGGGACTTTCTCCTGGAGTACCAGGCAGCGGCATCCGTGTGCATGATGCATCTGTCCCGATTTTCTGAGGAGATCGTTATCTGGTCCAGCCGGGAGTTCGATTTTATAAGGCTTTCGGACGAATTTACCACGGGCAGCAGCATAATGCCCCAGAAACGCAATCCCGACTTTGCCGAACTGGCCCGTGGCAAGACGGGAAGGGTGTACGGGCACCTGATGGCGTTGTTGACCCTGATGAAGGGGCTGCCCCTGACTTACAACCGGGACTTGCAGGAGGACAAGGAAGGGTTCTTCGACAGCGTGGACACGCTGCTGACTACTCTCCAGGTTTTCCAAGGGATGCTTTCCGGGGTCCGGGTAAACCAGGAACAGGTAACGCGGCTGGCCGGAGAAAGCTACATGCTGGCCACCGACCTGGCCGACTACCTTGTGGGCAAGGGGGTGCCCTTCAGGGACGCGCACGGAGTGTTGCGGCGTTTGTGCGCCCACTGCGAAGAGGAGGGCAGGGACCTGCAGGAGCTGTCCCTGGCCGAGTACCAACAGTTCTCGGACCAGTTTGACGAAGGAGTTTACGAGATTACGGCGCTGGCATCGGTGGCGGCTCGGGACAATCCGGGTGGCACGGCCCCAAACCGGGTTGCCGAGGGACTGCAGCGGGCCCGGGAAGCCCTGGAGGCGGCTGCCAATGACTTCTGAATCCCGCATTCTGATTGCGCCGTCGATACTGGCCGCGGACTTTGCCAGCCTGGGTAAACAGGTGGAGGAGGCAACTGCGGCCGGGGCGGACCTGATCCACGTGGACGTAATGGACGGCAAATTCGTCCCCAACATTTCCTTTGGGGAGGTGGTAATCGACGCGGTCCGCCGCCACACCGATTTGCCCTTGAACATTCACCTCATGGTTGAGGAACCCGGCGACCTGATGCCATCGTTCCTGAAAGCTGCCAGCGATCAGGTTATTGTCCATGCCGAGGCTTGCACCCACCTGCACCGGACGGTGTTCCAGGTGAAGGAACAGGGCGCCGAAGTCGGTGTGGCGATCAATCCTGGCACTCCAATTGCCGCTGTTGAGGAAGTCCTGCCATTTCTGGATATTGTACTGGTCATGACGGTCAATCCCGGATTTGGAGGTCAGAGCTTCATTCCGGAAACGGTGGACAAGATGCGGCGGTTGCGCGACCTGATTGAGGAAAAGGGCTACAGCGCCCAGATTGAGGTTGACGGGGGCATCAAGGCCGACGATACGGCGCGGGACTCGGTAAAGGCCGGGGCCAATATTCTGGTGGCAGGGACCGCTATCTTCAATCGGGATGAGACGGTTTCAGCGGCGATGGGGCGGATGCGCGGTTGCCTTTGCGGCCTGAGGCCGGGTAAGTGAAGGGTCCAGGCCAGCGGCGAAAGGACTTCAACGACAGAGAGCCCAGAACATTTCTGGGCTCTCAATTTTTCCGGTCTCCAGGTTTTCAGGTGTGCTGGCCGGGTTGGGTTAGAGAATCGCGGCCTTTCCCTTTTGCCGTGGCGGCTTGTGAAGGGTGCGGAGGCACCGGCTGCAAATCTTGACCCGCTGGACCTTGCCGTTCAAAGAGATGGTCTGCTTGTGGACGTTAGCCTTGAACCGCGTCTTGGTGTGGCGGTTGGAATGGCTTATGTTGTTGCCGGACATACCGGACTTCTTGCAAAGCTGGCACTGCATAAACGAAATGTCATCCTTTAGGGGTAGCAACCAGATTACCATACTTGAAGAGGCCAAACAACCCGGTTTTGGTCCGGCTTGACCGGCTTACTTGCGCCTGGGGCAGGTTGGCAGTCCACACTTCCGCGAGACCCGTTTGTTGCCCGCTGGCCTTCGGTTCCGGCATAATGCGCCGCATCCACAAGTTTGCCGACATGAAGCTATCCTGGAGGAACGAAATGGCCGCACAGATTCCTACTGAAGAAGAGGTACTGTCCTACTTTCAGAAGTTCTCCAACTGGGGTCGCTGGGGGGACGATGATGAACTGGGTACGCCCAACCTCATAACTCCGGACAAGACGAAGCGAGCGCTTGCCACAGTGCAGGAGGGCACGACGGTGTCCCTGGCGCGCACCGTCATGTTTGAACCCAGCCTGGACGCGCCGGCTCCGCCAGTTCACTTCATGGTAGAAAGCGGCGAGGGATGGGCCAGCGGCGACAAGGTCAGCAGCCGTCCCAACGCTGCCGCCATTGACTACTTCGGGATGATTTTCCACGGGTACACCGTTACCCACGTGGACAGCCTCGCCCATTTCTTCTGGGAGGGCAAGACCTATAACGGCAAGCCGGCGCACTTGGTCTCCACCAGCATGGGCGCCACTGTCTGCTCGGTGGAGGCGGCCAGGAACGGGTTCTTGACACGGGGCGTGCTGGTTGATGTACCCCTGGTGCGGGGCATTGACTGGCTGGAAAGGGGCGAGGGAGTGATGCCCGAAGATATCCTGGCCGCCGAGGAGAGGTGCGGCTTCAAGGTCGAGGAGGGAGACATCCTCCTGGTGCGAACCGGACAGCTTCACCGGCGGAACGTTGAAGGACCCGTTGAGAGGTCCGCCGGCTCCACGGCCTGCCAGGCCGCCTGCCTTCCCCTGTTCCACGAGCGAGGCATTGCGGTGCTGGGGTCCGATACCGGCAACGACGTCAGTCCCGCCCAGTATTCGCGAGTTTTGCAGCCCATCCACCAGGTAGGAATCACGGCCATGGGTCTGTGGATCCTGGACAACGCCAATCTTGATGACGTAGCGGAGGCGTGCAAGGAGCGGAACCGGTGGGAGTTCATGGTGTCCATCGGGCCGCTGCGCCTGCATAACACCACCGGGTCCCCGGTGAACCCCATCGCCGTGTTCTAGAGGCCGTAAAGTGGACCATTGGCCAGGCGGCAGCGAGGTTGTGGCGCTAGCCCTTGAGTCGGGACAGGGCCAGAATCACCCTGCCACTGAGGCCGGACAGGAGACCCGTAACTGCAGCGTCCGCCGCCAACTGCTGGGTGGACATGGAGTAGGTTGGATATATGTGCGGGGAGAGGGCCAGATCGGACAGTCTGGCCCTGTTCCGGATGGCCATGGCCCACTCCTGGACCATTTCGCCCGCTCTTGCCCCGACTATGGTTACGCCTAGCAGCCGCCCCCGTTTCGTGGCGACGAGCTTTATGAATCCCGCTTCGCCTGAGTCGATAACCGGTCGGTCGCTGGTCTCCAGCGGCCAAAGGGTAACGCGGACTGAGTCGCCGTGTCGGGTACGAGCCTCGGCTTCGGTGAGACCCGACTGGGCGACTTCCGGTTCGGTAAATAAGCCCCAGGGTACGGTGTGCAAGAGGCCCCGGGCCCGGCCCGGCAACAGGGCATTGCGCGCGGCCATGAACCCCTGCCAGCCCGCGTAGTGGGTGAATTGGGCCCCGCCGGTACAGTCTCCCGCCGCATAGATGTGCTTCTGCGACGTGCGGAGGGCCCCATCCACCTCGATTCCTCGAGCAGTCCACTCCACACCGGCGTTATCCAGGCCCAGCGTCGCAATGCTGGGCGCCCGCCCGGTGGCCATTAGAAGGGTGTCGGCAGTCCACTCCTGCCCGGGGACCCGAACCGCGGGCCGTCCTTCCGTAGAGGATACGGCATCTATTGATACGCCCAGTTTGACTTCCACGCCTTCGGCGACGAGTACCCTGGTGAGAAGATCGGAGACTTCCGGCTCCGCATTCCCGAGGATCCGGCCAGCCGATTCCAGGACAGTTACCCGGGAACCCAGGCGCCGGAAAGCCTGCGCCAGCTCGCAGCCGATGGGGCCACCGCCAACGATGAGGAGTTCGCCGGGGAGGGCTTCGAGATCCCAGATGGACTCGTAGGTAACGTAGTTAGTCCGGTCCAGACCAGGGATGGGAGGGACTGAAGGACGGGCGCCGGTAGCAAGCAGGAAGCGCTTCCCCTCGATAACGGCGTCGCCAGCGGTGATCCGGTGTGGGTCAATGAAGCTTGCGAGGCCCCAATAAGTATCAATTCCCTCGGCTTCGAGGGCCGAGGGGGACTCCGACGCATATAGCTGGTTGATGACCGACCGGACCCGAGACATTACCGCCGGCCACTGGGTACGGGGATCGCCGGCTTCAATGCCGAACAGGTGGGCGGTCCGGACATCGTGGGCGGCGCGGGCGGCACGCAGCAGCGCCTTGCTGGGAACGCAGCCCGTCCAGGTACAGTCGCCTCCCAGCCGGCCACCTTCCACGATGGCCACCCTCTTGCCGAGGCGGGCCGCAAATCGGGCCGCAGTCAGGCCCGCCGAACCGCCCCCAATGACCACAAAGTCATAGCTGTAGCGCCCGGGACTTCCGGAAGCCATGGGAAACTGTCAGCTGTAGTCTGGCGGGCGGAGGTCCAGGGCCAGCGCCTGTTCGCACCAGCGGGCCGCACCCAGAAGTCTTACCTCATCGAAGGGAGCAGCGGCGAACTGGACCCCCAGGGGCATACCGGACTCGCTGATTCCGGACGGCACCACCACGGTCGGCAACCCTGCCGAGGTCCAGGGAGCCTGGAAGGCTGCGTCTCCGGTGGTGTTCAGGTCCCTGGGAGCAGGGGCGGGGGTGGCGGGCATCAGGAGGGCGTCCACTTGCCGGGCCACCGCGGTCAGGTCCCGGCGGAACTCGCGGCGGAGGCGCTGCGCCTGGAGGTAGGTCACGCTGGGGATCAGCATGCCCATTTCAATGTTGGCCCGAAGCCTGGGGCCGTACTCATCAGCGCGGTGACGAAAATAAGGCTCGTGAAAGGCGGCGCACTCCACGTTCATGATGATGCGCTGCACGTCGGGCGCGGTAGCGAAGGAGTCCGGCAGGTCCACGTCAACCAGGGTCGCACCGGCCTGGCTGAGTTGCGCGGCCACGGCCTCGGTATGCTGCCGCACCTCGGGGGTGGAGCGGTCAAAGAAGTAGCCGTTCCTCAGCAGACCCAGCCTGGGCGGGCCACTGTGGCGGTCCATCTCCTGGAGGAAGTCAGGCACAGGCTCCTCGGCGGAACCGGGGTCGTTCTCGTCGTAGCCGGCCATGGCCTGGAGCAGGACGGCGGCATCGGTGACGGTGCGGACCAGGATGCCGACGGTGTCGAGGGACCAGCTTACCGGCACAACACCGTACCTGCTGATGCGGCCGTAGGTAGGTTTCAGTCCCACAATGCCGTTGTAGGCGGCGGGCCGGCAGGTGGAGCCTCCGGTCTGCGAACCAAGAGCCGCGGGACACATGCCGGCGGCCACGGCCACGGAAGACCCGCTGCTGGAGCCGCCCGGGGTGTGATCCCGGTTCCAGGGGTTGCGCGAAGGAGAGGGATCGGACGTGGCGAATTCGGTGGTGACCGCCTTGCCCATCACGATGGCGCCGGCTTCCTTCAATTTGGTGACGCAGGTGGCATCGTACTCGGGCACGAAGTCGGCGTAAATGCGGGAGCAGGCGGTGGTCTTCATTCCCGCGGTGTAGAAAATATCCTTCAGGCCGACCGGCACCCCGGTCATGATTCGGGATTCCCCTCCGGCAGCCAGTTCCTGTTCCCGCTGGCGGGCGTCGCTGATCACCGCTTCCCGGTCTATGGTCACCCAGGCCTGCAGGTCCGGTTCATGAGCATCTATGCGCTCCAGCAGGGCGCCGGCGTAGTCTGTGGGCAGCAACTGGCCACTGCGCATTTGCCCTGCGGCCTGGCTTACACTTAAAGTGTGAGGTTGTGCCATTCCATCCTCCACTGATTTTTGCAGTTATGCCGGACTTCCGGCGGGGCCGGCTACTGGTAGAAGCCGGGTTCCGTTTCCACCTCGGGCAGATTGTTGCCGACACTGACAACATAACTGGCCGCCAGTTCGAGCAAGTCCAAATGCTCGTCAACATACTCGGCGCCCCAACGGGCTTCGGCCTGGCGACGCAGGGTTTCCAGGGTCTCATCCAAAGAAATGTCGGGTGTATTTTCAGGCATGGGACTCTCCGCTGATTGAGGGCAGGGTGCATCCTCGATTGGATTCAGTTTAACCCAAAGAGTCTCCAATAGACACTTCCGAACCGGACATTCGGCCTCGTCCGAACTCTGCTCGCAGGGTCAGGGTTCGGAAAAATGCTTTTTCCCTGTGATCTGGTCTCATCTGTCCTCATTTTGTATGTGGAAAGCGGCCGGGGTGAGACCGGTCTTGAACATTCCTGCGGACAGACACCCCTACAGATATTCAGGAATCTGGCCCAGACGACGGGAAATCGCTTCCCCTTGAAGGAACTCTTCACCCCTTTTTCGTTGAGGTTGATTGTCGCCATTGTAGTCAGGAGGCAAGCAGTCGGGGAAGAGGATAGTGTCATGCATGCAAGGCTATCGCATTGAAATTACCTACCCTTGATCCAAGGGTTAGGGGTGACGACTCCGGGTCGAGGTTCCCGCCTGCGCGGGAACAACGGGGATCCCCAAGTTTGATATGCGATAGTCATGGTCATGGATGCGAGGCCGTAGCTCGAATCAAGGACAATGGACCGCCGTGCCTCATGGGCAGAGAACGTAAGACGTGGGGAACAGGCTGACTGGTAACTGTTCAGAGTTGGAGGGCGCTGTTTAGGTGAAAACCCTTCGTCAGCGCGCAGGCGGGGACATCGAACCTGGGCCAGTCCTGGGTTGGGTAGGGGCGCATGGCCATGCGCCCCTACGATGTCGGCCGTAGAGGCAGGTTATTCTCCTAAATTTCTGAACTGTTACGCTGACTGACGCTATTTGACCTGCTTATTTAACCTTGTCATAATCAGGCCAGATTAGCCCGAAATCGTATTTGAGCGTGATGCTCCAGGAGGGAGACCGTGACAACCAGAGAGATAGTTGGCAGCGGTAAGCACACCTACGAAATGCACACCGATTGGGCCAAAGTGCCCGAAGGCTGGTCCATGCCGGCCGCCGCCGTTTACGGGGACTCGCAGGACAGGGTCTATTGCTTCAATCGCGACCCGCAACATCCAGTGATGATTTTCGACCGGGAGGGAAACTACCTGAACTCCTGGGGAGCCGGCCTGTTTCTTTTCCCCCACGCCATTTTCATTGATGCCCAGGACAATGTGTGGCTGGTTGAGCGAAACGACGGACAGATTATGAAGTTCACCTCCGGCGGCGAACTGCTGATGACCATTGGCACCAAGGGCTACCGCTCCGATACAGGCGTGGACAACACGGTCTTCAGTTCCAACGCGTGGCCGGACGTGGTGCGCGGCGCCGAGCCCTTCAATCTTCCCGCCGGCATTGCCGTAAACGACGCCGGTGAGATCTTCATAGCCGACGGTTACGCCAACGCCCGGGTGCACAAGTTCACCTCCGAGGGAGAACTGATCAAGTCCTGGGGCGGGCCCGGTTCTGGTCCAGGCCAGTTCAACCTGCCCCACGGCGCCTGGATTGACCGCCGCGGCCGGCTGCTGATTGCAGACCGGGAAAACGATCGCATCCAGGTGTTCGACCAGGAAGGGGAGCACCTGACTGACTTCCCGGTGAAGCTCATTGGCCCCGCCGTGATGTACGTGGACGATGAGGACACGGTATATGTGGCCGAGCACAATGGCGGGCTGGTCAGCATCCTGAATCTGGAAGGGGAGATGCTTACCCAGTGGGGTTCAATGACCCACCGGTCTTGCCACGGAATCTGGGTGGACTCCAAAAAGGACCTGTACGTGGTAGAACCCTACGAGGGCAGCAACGGCCGCACAGTGGTCAAGTTCGTCCGGCAGGGCTAGGGCCGGGAGGTCATCACAGGTTTTCACAAGTGGAAAATAGCAAAACCCGGTTGCGGCGGCAGCCGGGTTTTGCTATTCTGTATGGGCGTCTTCGGACGCCCTCTTTTTCGTGGGGCTGTAGCTCATCAGGGAGAGCGCTTCAATGGCATTGAAGAGGTAGCGGGTTCGAGTCCCGCCAGCTCCACCACTTACCCCTGGTCTCCTTACTTCTCCCTGGCTCTCTTACCGCCTGTTGTCCTATTTGCTTAGCCAGAGGTTTGTCTGGCGTCATTTCACGGTGTCTTGCAAAACTCCGGCCGCAATGTGGGGAAAACGTGGCAGATAGGAAGAGTCCGCTTAGTACCAAACCGGCAACCAGGAAGGGGTGGCGGGCCAGCAAGCCGCATTGCCAGTTTTTCGTCCTGGGCTGCGGGGCATCGTCCAGTTCCAGCCATGGAGCGCCCGCCGGGTACTGACAAGAGAAAAGACTTCCCTAACCCTCCAGCTGTTGCTTCAGTCCTTCCAGCGCCAGGTAATAGCCATACACCCCGAAGCCATACACTGAGCCCTTGCACACCGGTTGCACCGCAGAAACGGCTCCCCGGGAGGTGGGATTGGAGGCGTGGACCTCTATCACAGGGAAGCGGACCTGTGCGATGGCCGCCCTCAGGACCCCGTTCAGGCTGGTGTAGCCGGCCGGATTTATTACGGCGGCATCAACATCGCCGTCGTGACCCGCGTAGAGGGCGTTAGCCACCTCGCCTTCCACGTTGGAGTGCACAAACTCAACATCCAGCTCCAGATTGTCCGCGTAACCCTGCACCTGCTCATTGATTTGTTCCAGGGTCATCGGCCCGAAGATTTCTACCTGAACCTTCCCCCGCATGTTCATTCCCGCACCCTGGATTACCAGAATCTTGCCCATTTCAATCTCCTCTTTTTTCTTTCTTCGCAGTGCACGGCGTTATTTCGGACCTCCCGGGAATGGGGAAGTCCCCGCCGGCCTACCGAATATACGCTAAGGCTCAAACCGGGGCAAGGACGACCGGAAGCCGGCCGTCTTTCCTCTTCCGGCGGCTGACATTCGCCGGGAAGGGCTTCTATCTCGTTGCTGCGGCTTCTCAGGACTGCAAACCGGAGCAGCAGCCTTGAATCGGAACTCTGCCGCAAGCCTGGCCGGTAGGGTTTGACCCAGGAGGCAGGGACGTAGGTTTAGTCGGGCTGGAGCTGGCCGACCTGGCGCGTAGGTCTCCAGGCCAGCGGCGTCAGCACCAGGGAAGGAACCAGCAGCGCCAGGCCGGCCAGCGCATTGATCGTGACCCCCTGAGAGGTACCAAAGTTTTCCGCGAGAATCCCCAGGGCCAGGCCTCCCAGTGGCGTCCCAATGCCGATGCACACGCTCATCAGGCCGACCATCCGGCCCCGCATTTCCGGGGGCGCCGCCAGCATTGTGATCGTGCTCTGCATGGTGCCAAAGCCCGACTGCCCGATTCCCCCCAGTATAAGCACCATGAAGGCCAGCATATACCACGGCGACCACACAAACAGGATGCCCATGACGAGGACCGCGGTGGACCCCAGGACAAAGACGAGCCCGTGACGTTCCAGGTTTCTGGTCAGGGCCATGCCGCCGGCGCCGATCAGCTGGCCCAATCCTTCGCCGGCCACCAGGAGGCCCACCAGCGCAGCCCCTACACCCAGGTTATTGGCCCCAATGTCAGGAATGAACTGCTGCAGCGGGAAGGCAAGGGCGTTCATTATTATGGTGACATACAGCATTCCCCACAGGAGAGGCGTGGCCAGGGCGTAACGGACCCCGTTTCCCAGGCTTTGCCACACCGGCTCCAGGGTGGCGGCACGCTCCTTGCGGGGAATCCGGACCCGGGTCATTACCGCCAGGTCTGCCAGGTGGACCAGGAGGATGAGACCGGCCCCGCCGACAAACCCGCCCGTCTCCACCGAAATGCCCCCCAACATACCTGAAATCAACGGGCCGGAGGTATCAATCATAATTCCGCCCAGCAGCGGCCCGGCCATTTTGCCGGCAGTATTGCTGATGTTGTCCAGGGAAAGGGCATTTACCAGTCGCCGCTCGCCAACTATGTCGAGGATTCCGGTACGCCGGGACGGGTCTTCCAGGGCCTTGGTGGCGCCCTGCAGAAATACGGCCGAGAATACGTGCCAGGCCTCTATGGCGTCCGCGACTATCAGCGCCAGCAGGGCGGCGGCGACGAGGGTATTGATAATTTGGGAGGCCATCAGGATTCGCCACCGGTCGAAGCGGTCGGCAATGAAACCGGTAAACAGGGACAGGGCGGGCCTGGGGAGATTATTGAAGACCAGGACGAGGCCCAACTGGAAGGGGGACTGGGTGGCCTGAAGGATCAGCCAGCTTAGAACCAGGAGCTCCATGCGCCGGGAGAGTTCTCTCAGGGAGCCAACGTACCAGATGGCCCGAAAATCCCGGTCCTTCATAACCGAGAAAACCGGGGCATCTCGTCTGGGACCAAGCCTCAAACCTCTTCCGCCTCCTCAACACGTCCACAGTCAGCAAAATCCACGAGAGGACTTATCATAACTGAAAGCCCCGGTTAAAGCCCGGTATTTGCCAAGCCAACTCCTCAGTCTTTGGCGGCGCCAGGCGGCATCGAAACCTGAAGTTCCGTATTTCCAGTCACCTGCGAAGTTAGCTGACAAGTCCAGTCTTCATATCCTTGACAGCCAATATACGCTTTTCGTAATGGTTAACTGTATTAGCGAATCTTTACAAGCATTTCTGCGAATTTATCCCGATTTGGTTGCATTTTATTGAAGGAGAGGTATATATTGTTGCCGTACGGTAGGAGTTAGGTTTTCCAAGGCAGGTCCCTATGCAAGACTCGCTGGCCGCTGAATCGGCCCAGGTTGACCTAATGACCACATACGATCCCATACCCTGAGGAGGCCAACCGGTGGCACTTTCGGACAAGACGCTGGTATGCGTAGATTGCGGCGGTGAGTTTATCTTCACCGTTGGTGAGCAGGAATTCTTTAACTCCCGTGGGTTTGTGAACGACCCCAAGCGATGTCAGACCTGCCGGTCGTCAAGGCGGGCCGAGCAGCGGGGCGGTTTCTCCTCCGGCCCAAGGGAGATGTTCCAGATTGAATGCGCCGAGTGTGGCGCTGAAGCTACAGTCCCCTTCCGGCCCAGGGGCGATCGCCCGGTCTATTGCAGCGATTGCTTCAGCAGAAATCGCAACACTATGACCCAGTACTAAGGGGCGAAGACTGGCTTGCCGAGAGCGAAGGTTACGCTACTTTCGCTCTCCATCTCCCGCTCTGGTCGCTCATAACCTTCATTCAGGCGCCGCTGGTGCTCTACAGGCGGATGCCCAGCGGGTAACTGGGCCAGGTCTCGAAGGAACTGCTCCACGGCAGCCCTCGAGTTCTTCACTGCAGCAGGTTCGGCGCCGACCCAAGTTCGGCTCGGACCCATTTCCCTCACAACTCCCCATATCTCACCGGCAGTTCAGGCCGTCACTCAACAACCCTAACTACAGCCATTGGGGGAGCGCGCCTGCTCATGCCTTGCCCTTTGCAACCAAAGGGGCCTGCAGCCTCTTGCCTCAACCAGGCGCAGTTGCGGCCCTTCCCTGGCCTCTATAGAATTGAACTGGGGACGAGACAAATGCTTGCAGTCCCCGGGCGCGCTCGCCTCAAGAAATCGCCAATCGGCTCCAGGGGACCCCAATGAACTACAAGGACCTCCGGGAGTTTGTCAGCTTCCTGGAACGCGGCGGTCAGTTGCATCGCGTCAAAACTCCCGTCAGCTGCGAACTGGAGATGACGGAAATCGCGGACCGGATGGTCAAGAGCGGCGGACCCGCCCTGCTCTTCGAAAACGTTACGGGTTACGACATGCCCGTGCTGATGAACGTCTTCTGTTCCGACCAGCGCATGGCCTGGGCCCTGGGGGTGGAGAAGGTTGACGACCTGGTAGCAAGGCTGGAGGGTATGCTGCAGCTGGCGCAGGGGGCCCCGGAGGGCCTGGTGAACAAGATCCGGACGCTGGGGCAAATAATCCAGGTGGGCCGGTATCAGCCAAAGCGCGTCAACCGCGCTCCCTGCCAGGAGGTAGTCCTGCAGGGAGATGAGGTGGACCTCTTCAAGTTTCCAGTCCTCAAGTGCTGGCCAATGGATGGGGGCCGCTACATAACCCTGCCCCTGGTGATAACGAGGGATCCGGTCACCGGCACTCAAAACTATGGTACCTATCGGATGCAGGTGTACGACTCCTGTACTACCGGTATGCACTGGCAAACCCACAAGGTAGGAGCGCACCACTACCGTGTGGCGCAGGAACAGCAAGACAACCGGCTGGAAGTGGCCGTGGCCATCGGAGCGGACCCCGCCACCATGTGGACCGGGTCGGCCCCCCTTCCACCCGACATGGACGAGATGGCCGTGGCGGGATTCATAAGGGAAGAGGGCGTGGACCTGGTCAGGGCACGGACCGTGGACCTGCTGGTTCCGGCCCAGGCTGAGATAGTCCTGGAAGGCTACGTTCTAACCGACGAGCAGCGCATGGAAGGGCCCTTTGGCGATCATACCGGTTACTATTCAATGCCTGAGGAGTACCCGGTCTTCCACGTCAACACCATAACCCACCGCCGCAACCCCATTTACGCCGCCACCGTGGTGGGGCGCCCCCCTATGGAAGACTTCTGGATGGGCAAAGTGACCGAGCGCATTTTCATGCCGGTCATCAAGATGATCATGCCGGAAATCGTTGACATGAACATGCCCGCCGAGGGCATTTTTCATAACCTGGTACTGGTCTCTATCAAGAAGGAATACCCCGGGCAGGCCAGGAAGGTAATGTACGGACTGTGGGGACTAGGCCTGATGAACCTGACCAAGGCCATCGTCGTTGTGGACGACTTCGTGGATGTCCAGAATCCTTCGGAAGTTGCTTGGCGGGTCGCCAACAACATCAACCCCAGCCAGGACATCGTGATTGTCGAGGGCCCCCTTGACGACCTGGAAGTAGGCTCTCCGACACCCAGGTTTGGCGGCAAAGTGGGCATTGACGCCACCAGGAAGGGCCCGCAGGAAGGATATACCCGGGGCTGGCCCCCGGACATCGAAATGTCCCCCGAAATACGGACCCTGGTTGACGGCAAGTGGGCTGAATATGGTTTCAAATAGTGTGAAATCCGGTTCGGCGCTCGTGCCGGACTGCGACCTCGCCCGCGGCGCCATGGGTTGACCATGCAAAACGCCGGAATCAACCGCAGCGCCCCGATTACCGTTCTAGGCAGAATCTCCCTTTACCTCAATTCCATCCGCATCTGGGAGTCCCTCTTTGCCCTGCCCTTCGCCTTCATCGGGATGGCCCTGGCGTCGCAGACCGTCAATGGCCAGCCCTGGCCCGGGTGGTCCATATTTATCTGGATAAACGTGGCAATGTTCGGCGCGCGTACCCTGGGAATGTCTGCCAACAGGCTGGTGCATGCCCGGGAAGACGCGGCCAACCCCCGCACCAGGGACCGGCACCTTCCCAGCGGCCTGCTCAAATCCTGGGAAGTGGCCGTAATGGCGGGGCTGGGACTGGCAATTCTCCTGGTGGGCGCCTCACAGCTGAATGTGCTGGCCCTGTTGCTTTCTCCCATTGCCGCCGCTTACGTCGTCTTTTATTCCTACGCCAAGTATTTCACCTGGCTTTGCAATTTTTGCCTGGGCTGGGCGTTGGCCATAGCACCGACTGCGGCCTGGATCGGGGTGACGGGCCAGCTGTCTTACGAACCCCTGCTGATCAGCCTGGCGGTGGCCATGTGGGCCGGCGGCTTCGACCTCATTTATGCCTGCCCCGACTTTCAATTTGACCGGGAATTTGGTGTCAAATCCGTACCCAGCCGCATCGGCATTGCCGAAACCCTGTGGCTGGCCAGGACCATGCACTTCTTTTCCATCAGCGCGCTGCTGGCCCTGGGTTTGTTGCTGGAGCTGGCCTGGCCCTACTACATAGGTTGGGTAATTGCGGCGCTGCTGTTAATCTACGAGAATGCGCAGGTCCGCCCTGGCGATCTCTCCAGAATTGGCGCAGTCTTCTTCAGAATTAACGGCTATGTGTCGGTTCAGCTTATGGGTTTTACCATCCTGGCTCTGGTGATATAGCATGTCCCTTTCTGCCGTGCCTGGCGGCTCCCCAGCCGCCGGCCAAAAGCCGGTCGTTATTGGCATATCCGGAGCCAGCGGTTCGGTCCTGGCCCGTGCCACTGTGGATGCCCTGCTGGCGCAGGACATCCCGACGATCCTGGTTTGCACCAATGCCGCTCGCCTGGTGTGGCAGGAGGAGATGGATGCCCCCTTCAGCGAAACCCTTTCGGAGTGGCAGGAACACCCCCGGTTTACCCACTATCCCCTGGGAGACATGAGGGCTTCCATTGCCAGCGGGACCTTTGCCACCGCCGGCATGGCCATTGTTCCCTGCAGCATGAACAGCATAGCCGCCATTGCCCACGGACTGTCCAACAACCTGCTGTTGCGCGCCGCCGACGTTTGCCTCAAGGAACGGCGGAAACTGGTTCTGGTCCCGAGGGAAACGCCGTTGCACGCCACACACCTGGAAAACATGCTCTCCCTCACCCGCAACGGCGCCACTATCCTCCCTCCGGAACCCGCCTTTTATCTGAAGCCTGGTGGGGTGGAGGACATAGCGCGCTTTGTGGCCCAGCGGGTGCTGGTAGCCCTCAATGTGGCTCCGGAATTGCCCGAAGAGTTCCAGTATCTGGAGAGGGAATGGGAAGAATGAACCGGTTCTGGTGCGGAGTTCCTCAGAGCTGACCCATGGCCAACCTGAGCGGCGACGCCAAGCAGACCTATGTAGCCGACCTCTTTGCCCGCATCGCAGGTCGATATGACCTGATGAATACCCTGATGACCGGAGGCATGCACCATTGGTGGAAGCGGGTTGCCGCCCGCCTGGCAGCCGACGGCCTTACCGGACCTGCCCTGGACATAGCCACCGGCACCGGGGACCTGGCCTACGCCTTGTCACGAACGCGGGGGATCACGCATTCAGTAGGTGTCGATCTTCTCCCGGAAATGATTGTCCTGGCCAACGGCAAGAGGGCAGGAAAAGCGGACTCGGGTCGGGTCGCATTTCTCGTCGGAGACGCACTGGCCCTTCCCTTTCCCGACGGAGCGTTTGCCTGCGTCACCGCGGGATTCAGTCTCCGAAACATGCCGGACCTGCCCCAGGCCATCTCCGAAATGGCTCGAGTGGTACGGCCTGGCGGAAGAGTCGCCACCCTGGAACTCACGCCGATGGCCCCCGGGCCCTGGGCCCGCCTTTTCCGCCCCTATTTTCACGGCATTGTGCCGCTAATTGGGCAGCTTGTCGCGGGAGATCGGACGGCATACACATACCTGCCCCAGTCGGTGGACTACTTCCTGCAGGCGGACAGGCTTGCCGGCCTTTTCTCGCAGGTCGGACTGGAAAATGTAGGGTACCGTAAGCTGGGATTTGGGACGGTAGCCATCCATTACGGAACCAAGCCACCCTTTTGACCGGCTTTGTACGCTGGAGGGTGAAGTCCTACTGCGGTTTCCGCTCACGTTGACCCGGCATTCGACGCAAATGCGGTCATTTGTGTATAATCGGCTTGCTGGCAGATATACGATGGTATAGACTGGTGTCGGAGCCTGTTATTAGTATCCACAATTCTATCTCCAAACTTCATCGGGAATTGCGATGAGTACCATATTTGAGAAGCTTGACTCCATAGTCAAGAGAAATCAGGAAATAGAGTCCGAAATGGGCAAGCCGGAAGTGGCTGCCAATTTCGAACAGATTCAGAAGCTGGCCAAGGAGAGGGCCGGCCTCGAAGATCTTGTGGAAATCGCGCGCCGGCACCAGGGCTTGCTCACTGAAGAGGCCGACCTGAAGGCGCTGGTGTCTGAAGGGGGAGATCCCGAGATTGTCCAGATGGCCCGCGAGGAACTGGAAACCGTTGAGTCCAGCCTGGAAGTCCTGACGCAGGAACTCAAGGTAGCTCTCCTGCCTCGCGACCCCAATGACGAGCGGGACGTAATTGTGGAGATTCGCGCGGGCGCCGGAGGGCAGGAAGCAGGTCTCTTTGCCGGCGACCTGGCGAGGCTTTATACCCGTTACGCCCAGCTGCAGCACTGGAAGGTCGAAGTCATGGACTCCAGCCCCTCCGACCTGGGAGGCTACAACAAGGTTGTCCTGGAAATCCAGGGCAAGGGCGCATTCAGCCGAATGAAATACGAGCGGGGCGTTCATCGAGTCCAGCGTGTGCCCGAAACCGAGGCCCAGGGTCGGATTCACACTTCAACCGCCACCGTCGCCGTCCTTCCCCAGGCCGACGAGGTTGAGGTCAAGGTAAATCAGGACGAGCTCCGAATCGACATCTTTCACGCCGGCGGACATGGCGGCCAAAACGTCAACAAGGTAGCCACTGCGGTCCGCATTGTTCACGAACCCACCGGGCTGGTGGTGGTCTGCCAGGACGAGCGTTCACAGCACAAGAACAAGCAGAAGGCCATGGCCATGCTGCGCGCGCGCCTGTTTGAGGCCGAACAGGAACGCCACGACGCGGAAATCTCCGAAAACCGCCGCTCGCAGGTCGGAACTGCCGAACGGTCCGAGAAGATACGGACCTACAACTATCCCCAGGACCGGATTACCGACCACCGGATATCCACCAGCTTCCACGGCATCCCCAACATTATGGACGGACAGGGTCTGGGCGAGATTATCAGCGCCCTGGTCGCATGGGAACAGGGAATGCTCCTGGAAGAGGTGACGGCCTAAGGCCGCCGTTAAATCTATGCCGCTCCTCCGCGAAGCCGTTCAGCAAACCCACCGCTCCCTGGAAGCCAGCCACATTCCTGACGCGCGCCTCGAAGCCGAGGTAATGCTGATGAACGTGATGCGCATGCAGCGTCACGACCTCTTCTCCCAGCAGGAAACCGAGGTGACGCCCCAGCAGGAACAGGCGCTGGCCCAGATAATGGAACGGCGCCTGAAGCGCGAGCCCCTGGCGTATATCCTCCAGTACAAGGAGTTCTACGGCGTTAACCTGCTGGTGAACCCCAACGTGCTGATCCCCAGGCCGGAAACGGAATGCATGGTGGAACATGCGCTGTTCATGGCCCTGATGGGAATGGAAACTCCCCAGCTGGTAGTCGCCGACGTGGGAACCGGCACCGGGGCCATCGCGGTCAATCTGGCCCTCCACCTTCCCGCAGCCCGCATCTTTGCCGTGGACTGCTCCGATGACGTGCTGGACGTGGCTGCCTACAATATCCGGGCCCACAACGTCGCCGACCGGGTGTCCCTGGGCAAGGGCGACCTGCTGGAGCCCGTCCCCGAACCGGTGGACCTGATTCTGGCCAACCTCCCGTACATCCCTGGAGACCGTCTGCCCAATTTGCAGCCCGAGGTGCGATGGGAGCCGCAACTGGCCCTGGACGGGGGCCCCGATGGCCTGGACCACATACGCCGGCTGCTTGAACAGGCGCCGGGCAAGCTCAAGGACCATGGGGTGGTCCTTCTCGAACTGGACCCGGAACAGGTACCAGCGGTCGAGGCTCTGGCCCGGGAAGCCTTCCCCGGCGCCGAGCTTTCCGTGGAAAAAGACCTGGCGCAGCGGGACCGCATATTTGTGATTAACCGGGGAATGGAGTACTGCTGAGGCAATCCCCCTTTTCAACGCCACAAAAATATCGGGGCGGGTGAGTACCCGCCCCGACCGCTGTAATCGCCCCTTTCCCCAGGACTTCCAGGAATTCAACGCAAATGCAATGATGGATTGGGACTTGCCCGTCGTTCCCCTTCGGTCGGGAACCTCGAGGGAATTCTCATCCCCGCTTCTGCCCGGGACGGCAATACACCCCTGCCACCTGCCGGTTCAAGGAAGCTGGTCACCTAGCACGGCCACTCCAGTTGCAGGGTCTTGACCTCCCAGGTTTCCATATTGGCCACCCGAATGGCGTGGTTGTTCGTATCCGCGATGTACATCCATTCACCGGCTATGCTCAATCCTCCCGGTTCGGAAAAAGCGGCCTCGCCGGCAATGCCATCCTTGCAACCCGCCGATCCGGTACCGGCCATCGTTGTTGAGCGGCGGGGCACCGGCACAATCTCCTTGATTTTGTGATTGTAGCTGTCGGTAATGTAGAGAATCCCGTCCTTCATAGCGATTCCCAGCGGGTGCTGGAGCCTCACCAGGTGTCCCTCACCGTCCCGGTCACCAAACTCAAAGAGCCCCAACCCTACAATGGTGCGCACCCGGCCGCCGGGCTGAAGTTCAGCGGAGCGAATGGAACTGGTCTCGCTGTCGGCGAAGTAAAGCCGGTCGCCATCGGTGGTGATACCGCTGGGCTGGGCCAGCGTGGCCTCCAACAGAGCTCCGTCCTTGATGGACTCCGCACCGGTCCCGGCATAGGGCCCCGCCAGACCGGACTCCAGGTCCATAAACCAGAGCTGGTGACACCCGGCCATGGCAATGTAAAGCTTGCCGTCGTGGAATGCCAGGTCCCACGGTGAGTTCAGCTCCGACTCCGAGCCAGGGCCCTGGCCCGACCTGCGATTGCCCTGCCGTCCGTTGCCGGCGATGGTGGCCACAATCCCTGCGGCCAGATCTACCCGGCGTATGGCATGATTTTCGGTATCCGCTACGTATAGACGTTCACCGTCCAATGCCATACCTTGGGGATGGTTGAAGCTGGCCAACTGGAAGCCCCCGTCACTCAAGCCCTCTTCCCCCGACCCGATGACGCAGCATACCTGCCCTTCGAGGCTGGCCACTACAATGCGGTTGTGGTTGGTGTCGGCTATAAACAGGCGGCCGCCCGCTTCATCAGCCAGGACCTTTCCGGGAAACGACAGGGGATAGTCCGGTTCCGTGCCAACGGAGACCGCGACCTGCTGCCGATTCAGTAGTCCCGAGGCATCGAATTCGGCCACCATCTCGCCCAGAAGGTGGTCCAGGTCTTCGAAGGTAATTTCCCCCTCGTGCTTGCCAATGACCTTGCCTTCGGGGTCAATGAACATCATTGTGGGCCACGCCCGGCAGGCGTATTGCTGCCAAATCTGGAACTCGGCGTCATTCACCACCGGGTGTTCCAGCTCGCACCTCTTGACAGCCTTGTACAGGTTCTCCTTTTCCTTCTCGTTGGGGAACTTGGCCGAGTGGACCCCGACCACCATAAGCTCGCTGGCGTATTTGCGTTCCAGTTTCCGCAACTGCGGAAAAATGTGCATGCAGTTAATTCAACAGTAGGTCCAGAAGTCCAGGAGGACTATCTTCCCCCGCAACTCCTCCATCTTCAGGGGGCGGTCGGAGTTGACCCACTCCAGCCCTGGAGGAAATTCCGGCGCGTTGACCTTGCCGGCGTAAGACCTGCTCGTCATTGCTGCTTCTCCAATGTCGCCGAAACCGGAACGCCGGCTGCCCGGCCGAACCCTAGCGTGGGGCCTCTTCAAAGGCGAGGGTGGCGTGGCGGAAGAATATGGCGCCCACCGGGTCGCCCAGGGGAGCGTTGGCCACCAGCACGGCTATCACGTGCTGCTTCCCCGGCTCGGCGGAATCAGCCAGCGACACTCTCTTGGGCGTGTTGTTGCCCGTAATCACGCCGATGTTCCGGTCAATGGCGCCGTCGATGTAAACCTCGCCGTAGTTGTCCACGTTGCACTCGAAAAAGACCCGGTTGCCGCCCACAATTTGTCCCTTTACCGTCTCGGGCATGGTGAATGCCAGGCGATACCAGGCAAAGGTAAAGCCCACCGATAGCCGCTCCTGGATGGTATCAGGCTGCTCCCAGCCCGAGTCGTCATAGTCCGGCATACGAGCGGCAACGCCGCGCATCTCCGCTACGAGGCCCTGGTTGGGTTCTCCGGGCACCATGCCCATGCTGCGCCTCCAGCCGGAAGCGCTCAGCAGTTGCAGGTCGGCTTTGTCGTCAAGGTCGAGGGAAACTCTGGCCATATTCGGTTCCTCCAGTTTTTTGCTCGTATTGATGGTGGTTTTGCACTGACAGGTCAGTGGCCGGAGCCTGCCTGCCCCGTCGGTGCAGCCCTACCCGCCCAGGTGGGCAGCGAAGAACTCCAGGGTCCGGGGCCAAGAGGCATCTGAAGCCTCCCGGTGGTACCGGCCTGCGGTGAAATCCATAAAGGCGTGATCGGCGCCGGGATAGGTGTAGAACTGGTGGGCCTTGCCCAGCCGGGTCAGTTCAGTATCGAACTTCCTCATGTCGTCCTGCGATGGGTTCTCGTCCACCTCTCCGAAATGGAACAGGATCGGGCAGTTGATGCTCTCCGCCAGCTCGTAGGGTGGTGTCTCGCCAGCGCCCCAGGTAACCATCAGGTTGCCGCCGTAGTATGGGGCCAGCGCCTTGAAGTGCGGGTTGGTGGCTGCGCCCAGCCAGGCGACCCGGCCTCCCATGCAGAAACCGGTAATGCCCAGACGCTCCCCGTCTATGGCCGGATGGTTGCGCAGAAAATCCACGGTTGCATTCACGTCGGCCACGATGTCTGGGTCGCTGAGCACGTCCCAGGGGCGGGGCCGGGGGTCACCATTCAAGACCTCGTCCGGAACCCGGTGGTACAGATTGGGCGCCACCGCGGCGTATCCGGCCTCGGCGAAGCGGTCGCAAATTGTCTGGATAAACTTGTCCACGCCGCCGCCATGCTGGCTCACCACAATGGCGCTGAAGGGACCGGAGCCCGACGGTACGCTGGCGTACAAGTCCATGTCCTGTCCATTGACCTGGATGTTTTCCCAGAATGATGGCATCTCAACACCTCATCGATTCTTAACTGTTCAATCAACAACGGGATGGCTTCCGGCGGCTATTGCCGGCCGTGGCAAAGGCCCTTTACAGCAACCCCTCGGCTCGAACCTCGGCCAGGGACCTCTCAACGGCAGCCAGGGTCTTGTCAATCTCCGTTTCCGTGTGGGTGGAAGAAACCAGGAAGGAGTCCCGTCCCATAATGTCAACGCCGTGGTTCTGCATGCTGCGCTTCAGAGCGGTAACAGCCGGTGAGCCAATGGCCTCCTTAATCTCGCGGTGAGTCATGCCGAGAACTCCCTTGTCAAAGTCGCAGTCGGCCAGCACCAGGTGAATCATCGAAGCCACTCCATGGGCGAAACCGGCCACTTCCATCTTGCCCAGCACGTCATTCAGTCCAAGCATCAGCCTTTGGGCCATGGCGTCGGCCTGCTGGTTTACGGGCTGACTGGCGATAGTCTCCAGGCATACGGCGCCGGCCACCGCCGACAGGGGGTTGCCGTTAAAGGTTCCGGGGTGATAGACGCGCCGCTGGTTGTCCCACTCCGGGTCGCCCCGATGGGCAATCATGTCCACAATGTCGGCCTTGCCGCCCACCGCCCCGCCCGGCAGGGCGCCGGCAACAATCTTGGCCATGGTGGTCAGGTCGGGAGCCACGTCGTAAAGGACCTGGGCGCCGCCCGGCGAAGCGCGAAAGCCCGTGACCACCTCGTCGAAGATCAGCACCACGCCGTGCTGACTGGTCAGCTCGCGCAGGCCCCTCAGGTAATTGGGCACATCGAAGGGTAGCTGGCCGTAGTGCGCGCCGGTGGGTTCCAGGATCAGGCCCGCGATGTCGTCGTCCCGGTTCAGGGCATCCTCCACCGCCTGCAGGTCCCCCGAGGGCACGATAACCATGCTGCCCCAACTCTCCTGCGGTATGCCGGGCGCGGGACGGTCCGACCCGGCCATGGCATAGTCGTGCCAGCCATGGAAGTGGTCCTGGAGCTTGATTACCTTGCTCTTGCCGGTGTAGGCGCGGGCCAGCCGCATCGCCATCAGCGTAGCCTCGGTTCCAGAGCTATGGAAGCGTACTTTTTCCACCGCTGGCATCAGGGCCATGATGGCCTTGGCCCACCGCAGCTCTTCATCGGTGCAGGCCCCAAGGTGGGTGCCCCGGTTGATCTGCTCCGACACTGAGGCAGCTATCGCAGGATGAGAATGACCCAATATCAGCGCGCCGTGGCCCGATACGTAATCAATATACTCGTTGCCATCCACGTCCCATTTGTAAGGGCCGGTGCCGTGAGTAATGTAAAGAGGAAAGGGCTGGGCGTAACGATTGTCGTGGGTGACGCCGCCAGGGAAAATCCGGGTTGCCTCGGCGTACCTTTGCGCTGAACCGGGGTGTTTCTCAATATATTCTTCCAGGATAGTAGCCATAGACCCTCCTAGATCTCAGGGAACGACGTTGACCCTATGATATACCATCAACGTAACTAAGGCTATGAAGCCCGGCCAGGGGTAACAGTTCAGAATTGGTGTGTTACACGGCTGAAAAACCGGTCGTTCCCGCGCAGGCGGGAGCCTGGAACCTGTGCAAGTCGTGGGTTGGGTAGGGGCGCATGGCCATGCGCCCCTACGAAGTCGGAGGTATGACGGGTTTATGGGCAGGCAATTCCTTCAACTCTGAACTGTTACGGCCAGGGTACAGGACTATTGCGTCCTGGTATGCGGTCAAATGGCGGGAGGGCTCCCGGCGACAGATCATGACGCCCGTGCCCCGCCGGCAGGCGCCCGCGGAGGGACCTGCTCAGCCCTGTGGGGTCTCTTCGGCGGTGAGCTGCGGCGGCCTCCGTACCAGCAGGAAGCAGATGCTGGCAACCCCAGCACAGGCGGCGGCAGGGATGATTGCCCAGTCGTAACTGCCATAGTGGTCGAAAACCCAACCCACGTAAACCGGTGACGCCACCAGCGCCCAGCTGTGCGAGAAGGTGATATAACCCCTCAGGGTTGCAAAGCGGTGACGTCCGTAATAGTCTCCCAGAGCCGCCCACACGATTACACCGGCGCCGTCACCGAACCCCTCCAGCACGACAAAGGCTACGATGAGGAATATGCCCACGGCCCCGGCATCCCACTGGCCGAAATACAGCAGCGAGATCGCCAGCGCCTCCGCGGCAAGGGTCCCGGCCAGAATCAGCGACTTGGGCCACTGGTCTCCCACGTACCCCAGGACCAGGCGGGAAAGGAAGTTGATGCCGAACATGGCCCCCGTCAGGTTCGCCGCCATCTGCCGGCTGACGCCTTTGTCCTCCAGGATGGGAATAATGCTGACCAGAATTCCCAGGGTGGCAATCATCCGCAGGCCCGCGCCCAGCATCAGCAGCCAGTAAGCCTGGGTGTGCAGCGCCTCTCGGACGGTATAGTCCCGCAGCAGCCGGCGGCGGGCGGCCGCTCCCCGACCGGCGGCCGTTGGTGGACTGGTGTCCCCATCAGGCAGCAGACCCATGTCCTCAGGCTTGTTCCTGAACAGGAAGCAAAGGGGAAAGAGAAAGACCAGGTAGGCCACTCCGGACAACAGCGACCCCATCTCCCAGCCCCACCGGTCAATGACACCGTTCATCGAAGGGACAATGAACAATCCGCCCAGGGACGAAACGGCGGCGAGAATGGAAATGGCCAGGGAACGCCTTCGCCGGAACCACTGGTTAATGCCGGCGAACATGGCATGCTGAAAGGCGATACTGTTGCCCAGCGACACCATTAACAGGTAAACGATGGCAAAGCTCCAGAACCCGCTGACAAACTGGGAGAGGGCAAAGTAGCCTGCCGCCGCCAGCAGCACGGTGGGAATCAGGAGGTTGCGGTTTCCAAACTTGTCAATCAGCCAGCCCGCGAAGGGCCCTTCCAACCCACCTTCCGCGCGGGCCAGGGAGAAGATCAGGTTGGTCCGGGCCTGGCTGATTCCAAGGGAGTCCCGCAGCGCCGGAACAAAAACGGTAAAGCCTCGGAAGAAAATGCCGCTGGCAAAGAAGGCCATCCAGGAGGTGATGGCCACCATCCACCACCCATAGAAAATCTTCGGGCGCTCGGTTTCTTCACGTACTCGCTGCAAAGAGAGAAATACCTGCTATCGGGCCGCTCGCTGCCAAAAAAAGACCTGCCTCAACAGGCAGGCCGCAGGCAGGTTACCACGAGTTTGTTGATAAAATCTGCGGGTCAATATCGAGAGATGCGGTACCAGTGTAACGCCATAACCTGCTTTGGGCAACGGAAATGGCATTTGTTACAGGGCATACGCGTCTCAAATAGAGGATGAGACTTTAAACGTTGGCCGTGTCGCTTTGAGCCTTGCGAAGGGCCTGAAAGCCTGGTCGTTAGCCCCTATTCGGGTCCGATAGCACGCTTGTATGTTGGTTTCCGAACTCTTCGGCTTCGCTGAGATTGACGGCTGGTCTGGGCCCGATTGCCCTGCCGACTGACACTTCCCTGTTGGAGCGGCGCTGCGCAGGGGTTAAAATTACGGGAGATACCTCAGCACCTGCTCAAGAGGCTAGTAGTCGGTCAAACTGGTAAAGACAGGCCTATTAAGTGTTGAATGGAGCT
>JAPPGG010000005.1 GCA_028875055.1 Chloroflexota bacterium | reverse complement strand
CTCCTATTCTCCCCTATTCTATCAGCCATCAATTCAACGGTGCTTGCCTACTAGCGATGTAGTGGCAAGAAGTAATCATACTACATCGCCAATCGAGGTAAGCGCTTCAATAGGGAATATTGAGCCTAAGGATAAATTACTGGTGCGCAGCCGATAGGAATTAACGTCGAAACCTCCCACTTGACCTCACACTACCACCGCGCTCCTCGCGAGAGTCAGCAGTTCGTCAACAGTAACCCTGGTGTCCCGCAGTTTCTCCTCTATGGCAATCCGGCAGTCCACCCACTTCATGGCCTCCCTTGAAGTTCCCACGGTGGCTAGTTCGACCCGATCGGGTCGGCGGTCATAAATGGTGTAGCAGATCTTCGGCACGTCTTCGTGAACTACGTAGCCCCGGTAGAAGATGTTCATTCCCTTCGCGATGGTCTCCTGCATCGTGATCCTCCTCATACTCGTTAGTGACGGTTATTCGGTGAGTCCTCGCCCCTGCTGGCGATGGCTCAAATGTTCTATTAATCAGGGGAAACAAGCAAGAGGCAAATGTCAGTAATTTTTTCGGCAAGGCTCGGCATGCGCAGGTCAGCGAACGGTTACCCGGGTGAACCCCAAGTCTCCGGTAATGTCGAGGCCCTGGTGGATGGCTTTTGACTGGCGAGGAGGTCGCAGGTCGTCGAACTGAATGAGAGTGCTTCCTCTAACCGTCGGCGCCCTGGCCTGAAATACCACCCTGGCGAGGGTGAAGGGGAATTCCAGGGGGTGACCCAGGGTTCCGGCGGCGAAGGCCAGGCGACCTCGGTCATTGTCCCAGGACGATTGCAGCAGGTATTCGAGGTATGGGCCCGGACGAATGGCAACTGCTTCGAGGATGACTGGGTCGAAGTCCAGGTACACCTGGGCGGTGTCCACCGGCCTGGTATGTCCAGCGTTGATTTTCACCGCTATTTCAAACTCCTGCCCAGTCCGCACAGACTCGAAAAGGGTTTCCAGGTCCAGGGACACGGCCAATTCCGGGGCTGGGGTAATGGTGGGTGTTGGAGTCGGGGTCGGCGCTGCCGAGGGAGTTGGTGTCGGGGGACGAATTCCGGCAGGCGTTGGGATGATGGTCGCCGGCGTTGGAACCGCCGGCGTGGGAGGGGGAGTTGGTATGACGGCGGTCTCCCGAGTGGGGACTGCTATCCTGATCCTCTTCCATATGGTGGTGGTTGGAGTGGCGGGTGTCTCCGAGTTGCCCGAACTCGGCGCCGGCTCCCCCGGGTCAGCCGCTTTCCTTGCGGATTGGGGTCCTGGGCTGGGGTGAAGGGTGGGTATTAAAACGACGAAGGCCTGCGGAGTTCTCGTCGGAGCAGGCTTGGCCAGGCTCCATGGGGTTGGCGGCGGGGGCGGAGCGTTGACGGGCGAACCCAGATACACCGGGTCGAGGTGGAAGGTCGGCTCCTTTTGGTCGCCGTATTGGGCGCTGGAGGCGCCCGGCCAGCCGCACGCTGCCGTTCCCAGCACGAGTGTCGCGGCTATGACTGGTACCAGCAGAGCCAACAACTGGCTAGGAAGGCTCTTGCCACCGCTTGCAAGGTGAGATGATGAGAGCGGTCCGGGGCGCCGCCGGACCGGGGCTGGAAGCCTATTGGCCGTTTGACTCCAGCGACCGCAGGAAATCCGTGAGAGAAGCGGTTTCCTGGGTGGAGGTAGCCATGTCCCTGATTACGACCTCGCCGCGGCTGATCTCATCGTCGCCCAGGATGAGCACGTAAGGAATGCCCAGGGCGTTGGCCTGGCGCATCTGGCCCCGCAAGGCACGGGAACCGCTGCTGAGAATGGCCCCCGCGCCGGCGCGCCGGATTCGCGAAGCCAGTTCAAGGGCGTGCAGCCGGGCGTCGTCGCCTACGTTCGCGACCAGGTATGAGGGGGAAGGTTCGTCGGGAACCTCCACTCCGCTGCGCTTCAGGTTAAGGGTCAGTCGTTCCAGGCCGGAGCCGAACCCGATGCCAGGCGTGGGACGTCCACCCAGCTGTTCAATAAGGCCGTCGTATCGGCCGCCGCCACAGATAGTTGACTGGGCCCCCGCGTCGAGGGGCTGAATTTCGAAGACGGTTCGGGAATAGTAGTCGAGGCCCCTCACCAGGCGGTGATCGACCTGGTAGGGAATGTCCATGGCTGAAAGGTAGGACTGCAGCTTTTCCCAGTGGTCCAGGCTTTCGGGGTCCAGGTGGTCCACGGAGCGCGGGGCCGTTTCACCGATGCCGCGACAATTCTCCACCTTGCAGTCCAGCAGGCGCAGGGGATTGCGTTCCAGCCGGGACCGGCAGTCCTGGCACAAAGCGGCAAGACGCTGGGTGTAGTAGGACTTTAACTCTTCGATGTACTGGGGACGGCTTTCCCCATCGCCGATACTGTTGATGAACAGCTCGATGTCGGTCAGACCCAGGGAGTGCATCAGGCGCCAGGCCAGTTCAATTACCTCGGCATCCACCGCGGGATTGGCGTCGCCCAACACCTCCACACCGAACTGGTGGTGCTGGCGGAAGCGGCCGGCCTGCGGGCGTTCGTATCGGAAAACGGGACAGAAGTAGTACATACGGACGGGCTGGGGCAGATTGTGCATGCCGTGCTCGAGGTAGGCGCGGCAGACGGGGGCGGTACCTTCGGGCCGAAGGGTTACCAGGTCGCCGCCCCGGTCCTCGAAGGTGTACATTTCCTTTTCGACAATGTCCGTTCCTTCGCCCACCGAGCGTACGAACAGCCCGGCATCCTCGAAGACGGGGCTGTCGATACGGCCATAGCCATAGCTGCGGGCCAGGGCAACGGCCTTTGACTCAATATAGCGGCGGTACTTCTGCTCCTCCGGGAGCAGGTCTGCGGTTCCTCTCGGGGCCTGGTACAAAGGGCAGCTCCGTAGGTCTGGATTGTGGCAAATCTTCGTTGCTAATTCTAGCGGGACGCCCCGGAATACTCAACACGAGCCTGCACCCCGGGGCGACGATTCTTGCGCCGGGACGCGGCGTCAATGATTACCTGCAGGGCCTTCCGGTTGCTCTTGCGCCGCTTCTTTTCGACACGGCGGGTGCGTTTCTGGTCTCGCCTCTCTCCCCTCAGCAAAGCGCACCTATTCCAGTTCCTCTATGGTGACGGGGCCGTTGGCGACTACGTCCATGGTTATCCGGTTCCGCCAGAGCAGATTCATGCCAAGAAGCGATTCGCTAACCGTTTCCAGTACCAGCATATTGCGGCGCCTCCCGTGCCACTCTACCTGACCTTCGTACCCGGCAAACTGTGCCCGTTCGCCATTTGCGAGGGTAGTCTCGTAGTTGTCCAGTAGTTGTAACCCTAATTCCTGAATCGTGCTGGAGGGCAAACTGAGGTCTCCGTCAAAGCCGGAATCCAGCACTAGCTCTACTCTTCGAGTGCGTCCGTTCGTCCCAATCACATTCAGGTTAACCACAGGTTCCAAACGTGGGCTGATCATGCCGTTAAACATCGTCAGGTTTCCTGGGTACAAAACTGAACGGAGTCAGATAACCGATCCTTTGGGCATATGTCACCGCTTGGGGACGCCGAATTCGAAGCCTGACCAAGGCATCGGCAAAGCGTACGTCCATCTCATAGTCGCCACTGTCAACGTCAATAGCAACAAAATTGCCGATGTCCTTTTCGGTCATCTGTGGTTTGATGTGTTTGACGTAAATGGCGCGGCCCAGCTTATAGGCTTCCCCACGTTCGTAGTCCCTCTTTGGCATACCCTCTCCGTCTGTCCTGGACCGGCTCACTGTGATTGCTGTTATCAATTGATCGACTCGAAACCAGTTTATACCACGCCCTCCTCCCGCAGCCGGGCCAGTTCCTCGGGGGACACGCCGCCGATGGCGCAGAGGATTTCTTCGTTGTTGGCGCCCAGCAAGGGTGGGGGAGCAGCGGCGGTATCGGGAGACTCGGTCAACCGGATAGGGTTGTTTACGGTGCGGAAGGGACCTCCCAGGGAATCGCCGCATTCCACAAACATATTGCGGGCCGCCAGGTGGGGACACTGGTCCAGGTCGGCGGCGTCCTGCACAACGCCCATGGAGAAGCCCAACTCAATAAGCTTCCGGGCAATTTCCAGCTTGGGGACGTGCTGAGACCATTCCTCGATGGCCGGCACGATGTGGTTGAAATAGAACTCGCCCGTTATGCCCTGGCCCAGGAACCGGGGATCTTCAATCAGTTCTTCCCGCCCGATGAGGCGCCAAAGACCCTCCCACTTTCCGCCGCCGCCGCCGGAGCCGGCCAGGACCGCATAGCCGTCCGAGGCCTTCAGCGCCAGCTGGGCGGTGATCATGTTCTCCCGGGCGCGGGTAGTTACCTGCCCGGTAGCCTGGTAGAAGGGCATGATGCTCGTGGTGTGGGCCACCATGCAGTCGTACATTGCCATATCCAGGTGCTGACCCCGACCCGTTTTGCGACGGGTTTCCAGGGCCATCATTATTCCCAGGGCAGTCCAGACGCCGGGTACGGAGTCTCCGATGTTGTCGCCGACCATTTGAGGAGGACCATCGGGCGCGCCGGTTATCTCCATCCAGCCCCCCATTCCCTGGACGCAGGGATTGTTGGCCGGCCAGTCGGAGTAGGGTCCCCGGAGGCCGTCACTGTCGCCAAAACCGGTTATGCTGGCGTAGATCAGGCGGGGATTCAAATGGCGCAGGTGTTCATAGCCCAGGTCGAGACGGCGCAGGGCGCCGGGGCCCCAGTTGTCCAGCAGGACATCGGACTCCCCGATCATGGTTTCGAAGATTTCCTTGCCCCGGGGATTGCGCAGGTCCAGGGTGACGCTCTTTTTGTTGCGGTTGATGGCCAGGAAGCGGGCGCTGACCTTCCGGCCGTCGGCGTTCTCCACGAAGGGTTCGTTGAGCCGGGCCCTTTCTCCCACGCGGGTGCGTTCAATCTTTATTACCTCTGCCCCCATGTCGGCCAGGATCATGGCGCAGAAGGGTCCGGCGACGATGTGGGTGGCGTCCAGGACTCGAAGCCCCTCCAGCGGACGGGGCATTTCTTCGGTGTTGCTGGTCATGCTCACTCTCTCCCAGGTGAAATTGCGCTCCGGCTTGGCGGTAATATAATCCCCAGGCCCTGGCGGTGACAATCGGCGCGGTCGGGCGGCCCGAAAAAATGCTTTCTCCTCATATCTGGTCTCATCTGATTTCCCTAACGTACCGCCGACAGCCGGAATGTCGATTTTTTCCGGAAGGCGGGCCTTCACCAATGGCTGCCTGGTCAAAGTCGAGTTGGCCGGGAGTAGTGGCGATGGAGTAGCTGTTCAGAGTTGGGGTGTCCCCCTCACCCCTGCCCCTCTCCCTCAGGGAGAGGGAAGAAGTATTCTCCTTACGAGAGGCGCGGCCGGATGGGTTACCAAATACAGAGGCAATTGACTGGGACGAATCCACCATCAGAGATGATCACCCCTCTCCCATAGGGAGAGGGGACGGGGGTGAGGGCATTCCCCCCAACTCTGAACAGTTACACGATGGAATCATGGTACGTTGCGCTATGTGGCATACTGGGCGGTGTCGCTGAGGGAAATTAACCGTCGCAAGTTTAAGGAACGACTGGAAGGAGCTGAGGAATGACAACATCACAGATGCAGACCATTGATTGCCAGGTCCATTGCTACGAGCGAGACCGTCCCGAGCGGCCCTGGGTGGGTTTCCTCCAGGGACCCGACGAGGTTACCGGCGATGATATGGTAGCGGCCATGGATTCCGTCGGCGTGGACGGGGCAATCCTGATATCGCCCTTTTCCATGTACCGGTACGACGCCAGCTATGCCCTGGAGGTTTACAGCAAGCATCCCACCCGGTTTGGACTGGTGCGGCCCTTCGATCCTCACTCGGATTCCATAGCCGAAGAAATGGCGGAGTGGACCGGCAATGCGGGCGTGATTGGCGCCCGGATAATGCTGACCGCCGAACCCTTCGAGGCCGACCATCCCGGGCTTAACCGTATCCTGGACGCCGGTGCGGCAGCGGGGGTTCCGGTAAACGTGATGTGTTCCACTAAACTGGGCCTGTTCGGGGAGTTGGCCCGGCGCCACCCCAACACACTGATGGTGATTGACCACCTGGGAATACCCCAGCCGCCCGAACCGCCACCGCCGGCGGAGCCCTGGGCCGACCTGCCGGAGGTGCTTTCCCTGGCCGCCCTGGACAACGTGGTAATCAAGATTTCCGGTGCGGGAACCCTCTCCCAGGAACCATTCCCCTATCCCGATATTTGGGAGCCATTGCGGCAGATTTTCGATGCCTACGGTCTGGACCGATGCCTATGGGGCACCGACTGGACCCGTGCTACCAGGCTGCTGAACTACGAGCAGGGTGTGGAAGCCTTCCGGGTGACTGACCAACTGTCGGATGCCGAGCGGGAGGTTCTGATGGGCGGAACTCTGAAGCGGGTTTACAAGTGGTCTCCAGGACAGGGTTAGAAAACGATCGAAAATGAACTGGAGAGCCCCGGAATGACCGATTTCCGGGGCTCTACTGTTGTGGAATGAGAGCCCCATTAAGGAATGGGCGACGATGGCGCAGGCTCCCCGTCTTGGCCTTAGTACAGGGGCCGTGCTTGGGTACCGTTGGGAGACAGATGGAGGAATCGCGAAAAGGAAACGGGAAACCCCGGGGCTAATTCTGTACCTGTCCGCCGTCCACGGAAATGGTGGCTCCGGTGAGGTAGCCCGTTTTCTCGGAAGCCAGGAAGGCTACCATTTCTCCGATCTCCTCGGGCCGGCCAAAGCGTTTCATGGGGATTCGCTTGGCGGTCTTCCTGGTCAGATCGTCGAGGTCAATTTCCTCGTGCTCCGAGTGGTACTCCAGGTAGTCCTTGAGCTCCCGGGTGTCGAGGGCGCCGGTGAGAAGGCTGTTGACCGTGATGTTGAAGGGAGCCAGTTCCTGGGCCAGGGTCTTGAAATAGCCAATCAGGTATAGCTGCCGTGCCGTGGCCTGGATGCCGCCCTCAACTACCTGCTGGCTGGACGCCAGGTCCAAGTTGATGATGCGGCCCCAGTGTTCCTGCTTCATGTAGGGAATGACTTCCCTGGTCAGGCGGACCGCGCTTAGAAGGTGGCGTTCCACCTCTTCGGTCATTTCGCTGTCTTCGATGTCGGCCAGGGAACTGCGAATGGGTTGGCGGGTGCGGACCACCAGGATGTCCACCTGACCGAAGCGGTTTATCGTGTCGCGCACAACCCGGCGAATGTCCCTGGGTTCGGTGAGGTCGGCCGGCATGGCCAGGACGTTGTGCTGGGTGCCAATGCGGGCCACTTCGATTTCCGCCAGCCGCAGTCCCTCTTCATTGCGGGCGCACAGTGATACTTTCGCGCCCTCGCTGGCCAGGGCCATGGCAACATGCTTGCCTATTTCCAGTCCCGCCCCGCCAACTATTGCCACCCGCTCAGCTAACCCAAGGTCCATATCTCTGGCAACTCCGCCCGCCGACTAAAGCCTTATTTACATAATATGTGAACGCCGGCGATCTCACCTGTATTCTATTGAGCCTCAATTACAACAGTATTACGACAGAGGAGAATTCAGGGGTAGTGTTGCAAAGCTACGGCGAAAGTGCAAAGCCGGCTAATGTGGGGTCTCCTGTAGCTGGACGTGCCGGAAACAGTTGGTAGTGTGGTCGTTGACAAGGCCGGCCGCCTGCATGAAGGCGTAGCAGATGGTCGGACCGACAAACTTGAAACCTCTGCGGCGCAGTTCCCGGCTCATATTTTCGGATTCCGTGGACTTGGCGGGGACGTCTGCGCCTGGGGGCCGTCGGGGGGTCAGGGGAACTCCGGCCGTGAAGGACCAGATGAACCCGGAGAAGCTGCCCTCCTCTTCCTGGACAGCCAGGCAGGCGCGGGCATTTCCTATGGCGGCGTGGATCTTTTGGCGGTTGCGGACTATTTCGGGGTTGGCCATCAGCCCTTCAACGTCGTCTTCCGTGAAGAAAGCCATGCGGCGGGGATCGAAATTGGCAAAGGCCCGGCGGTAACCCTCCCGCTTGCGCAGGATGGTCTGCCAGCTCAGGCCGGCCTGGGCCCCTTCCAGGACCAGGAACTCGAACAGCCGCCGGTCGTCCCGCAAGGGAGTACCCCACTCGCGGTCGTGGTACTCAATCATCAGCGGGTCCTCGCCGGCCCAGGTGCAGCGTTGAATGATGGTCATGCGTCCGATGTTCGCATCGGGGAACTACCTCGAATGTCCCCTCTCTCCTAGGGGGTGTGGTCAAAATAGTTTGGTCCAAAGGAACATAGCCCGTATTTGG
>JAPPGG010000019.1 GCA_028875055.1 Chloroflexota bacterium | reverse complement strand
TCTCCTATTCTCCCCTATTCTATCAGCCATCAATTCAACGGTGCTTGCCTACTAGAGCCGAGGCAAATCAGTTAGTCCCGCCCCGCGCCGCCGGCGGCGGATCACAGCGCTAAGTGGGACCGCAATTCGAAAGTTCCTGATTTAGTCGAGGGTGGTGGGCCCAGTTCCTGATCCTACTCATCGACACTCTTTGAGCGTAGCGCTTCTCCCGATCTTCCGCCCTGCCCGGCGAGCTGGCAGAGCTACTTCCGGGGTCTGGAACCGTGTGAACGGGCCAGTGGTCTCTCCCCTCGGCATCACGTTCTGCCGGCTTTGAGGGCCGCGTAGGCCTGATAGGTCTTGGGTCCGGGAAGGGACTTGATGTGCTCCCAAGCCGCGACAGCCTCGGCCCGGGTCTTGCCCTTGTTCCCCGGGTCCGCAAAGAAATCCGTGACGAAGTTGTTGAATCGACCGGCGGGGATCCTCGGAAAGGGGCCCTCCCAACGCATAAGCTCCAGTAGTCGATTGGCGAGATCCGCGTAGGTGAAGCTCTGGCCTGCCCGAAGCTGCGAACGGCGCCATTCGTTGAGCCGATACCATTGGCCTGACTTGTCCTTTAGCTGCGGGACGCGAGCATGCACGAGGTCTCGCAAAAAGTCCTTCGTCCTGCGGTTGTCGACGTAGTCCCGGACGATGGTCTCCGGCGCCAGCCTGTCACGCGACTTGCCGGACCGGCGATCAGGCTCGGGATTGGCTGGGGGAACCGTCCCTGTTCGAAGAAACTCGCGAATGAGAGCCTCGAGCTCGGGCTTCCGCCTTCGGCCGACGGCAATACCTAGTTGGCGCGCAAAGGCCTTGAGCTCGGCAGCATAAAAGTAGCCGTCTTCAAATTCCTCAACGGACATGGACGGACGAAGCTTGCCCATTCAACTCTCCCGCAACCAATAGAAATGGTAGATCGGCTTACCTTAATATAATGGCTCTATCATTGGCAATGAGGGTCCTTCGGCAAAGTGTGGAACATTACTCACGGCTCGCAAGGCGTGCCCACGCAATGTCCGCGTGGCGTTCCCCGGCAACCGCTGGCAACCGGAGGATGGGGCTTCCATCTGCAGGCGCCCTTGATTCCTGTGGCCAGCATGTCCCTGACCAAGCGTACAGCAGCCATACCCCCTGGACATCCGAGAGGCTCCTGGTTGACGGCGCAGCGAAGGAGCCGGAGAAGCTGAAAATCTACCAGGTCGGCGGCCGGGTTGGGGCAGCGGTGAAACTGGCTCACGCGCAGCCGGAAGGAACCGGGGAGCTCAGGCTCCCCGCCACCTTAAGTTAAGGGGCAGAGTAAGCAGGTAAGTGATCGCCCGCAAAACCCCACCAGCGCTATGGACGCGGAGCGGTTGTCAACCGGAAGGAAGTAGATAAGCGACCGTTCGCCGGAGGTACCTCCTGGAGGTCTGGAGAGTTCGCCGGGTAACGGAAGGGCCGGCGACTGACCATTAGCAATGGTCAGGGCCCGCCTCCCCTGCGGCGTCCACCCGGTCCCCCTGCGGCCCCGAACAGGCCTTCAGCGCCCGCGGGTGTGATGATTACCGACTGCGCGGCAAGCCCGCCCTCCGGGATTCTGCTGCCAATCACCCGGACCCTGGTTTCACTGGTAAGCGAGTCCCGCGAGGATTCACTTATCTGGTACACGGTGGTGGCATCGGAGAGCAGCGCCGTCAACTCACCTCTCGCCGAAGTCACGGTGAGGGTATCTCCCTCCAGTGAGAGGACCGTTCCGTCCACGCCGCCACGTCCAGATACCGGGGGGCTGCCGTCTCCGCCGGCCGCGCTTCCTGTGGCTGAATTAGTCTGCGCAGTGGACCCGCCAGTTCCCGTCGTCTCCGCCGGTTCAGGCCCGGCCGGTTCTGCCTGGTCAGCTTGCGCCTCCGCCGCGCTGTCGCCCGCTCCAACCTGTCCTGCCGCTGCCGCTCCGGGCTGGCCTCGCCTTCCTTCTCTTCCGGAAAGATTGCCTGGGTCATTGGGTTGAGGGGCCTGTCCCTGGCTTCCGGGCGCCTGCCCGCCGGCAAAGCCGCCTTGCTCCCCCTGCCTGCCCTGTCCTCGCTGGCCCGCACCGGCTCCCTGGCCGCCGCCAGGCAACTGGCCTGCTGTCCCCAGCCTGGGAGCCAGTTCGCTGGCGTCGTCCTCCAGGGTCTGGCCGTAAATGACGCCTCCAATGAACGACCCGCCAAAACCCGCGCCCAGGAACAGGGTCAGGCCCAGGAGCACAATGAAAGACCGGCTCATTTCTCCTCCCTTACTCGTAACGCAGCGCATCTATCGGGTGCAGGCTGGCTGCCCGCATGGCCGGGTAGATGCCGAAGAACAGGCCAATTACCGCCGAAACACCCAGGGCAAGAAGGGCAATGTCCCAGCTGAAGGCAGTCTGCATGGGGTTGTTTCCCAGCAGGGGCTGCCCGTTCAGCAGCCGGGCCACACTGGCTCCCACCATTACGCCGGCCGCGCCACCGCCGAGGCTGAGCAGGGTGGCTTCCGACATGAACTGGAGCAGAATATCCCGCCGCTTGGCGCCCATGGCCTTGCGGATGCCGATTTCCCGCGTGCGTTCAGTTACCGAGACCAGCATGATGTTCATAATTCCGATGCCGCCCACCAGCAGGGATATGCCCGCGATGGCCCCAAGGAATACGACAAAGGTGTTGGTGGTCTCCTCCAGGGTTTCGATGGTCTGCTGCTGGTTGGTAATGACGAAGTCGTCATCCCCGGTGATGTGGTGGCGCAGGCGCAGCACAGTGGCAACCTGGCGCATTCCCGAATCCATGGACTCGATATCCGGCATCCGAACGTTGATGGAATCGACGCTGATTTCGCCGTCAGTGGTCCGCTGGGAGTTAATGCGGTAATAGGCGGTAGTTATGGGGACCAGAATCTGGTTGTCCAGGTTGCCGAAGAAGCCGCCTCCCTTGCTCTTCAAAGTGCCGACAACCTCAAACTGGCGCCCGTTTATCCGTATGGGTTGGCCCAGCGGGTTCCGGTTTCCGAACAGGGTCTCTTTGATGGTCTGCCCCAGCACGGCTACCTGCGAATTGTTGGCCAGTTGGCCCTCGGTTATGAAACTTCCACTGTCTATCGGGGAATTTCGCACATCCGAATACTCCGGAGTTACCCCGATTATCTGCACCGAGGTGTTGTTCCGACCGGCGGACACCTGGCCCGAGGCCCGTATTTCCGGGGCTACCGCGATGACCGCCGGAGCAAATACCGGGTCAACCAGCGCGTAGGCGTCCTCCAGGATCAGGGTGCCGGCGCTGCCAGCCCCGCCACCAACACCGCCCTGGAACGAGTCGCCGGGCTGCACAAACAGCAGGTTGGTTCCCAGGGACTCGATGTTGGATGTTATAGCCTGCTGGACTCCCTGACCGATAGCCATCAGGGAGATGACGGCGGAAACCCCAATTACGATGCCCAGCAGGGTCAGGCCCGAGCGGAGCTTGTTGGCGCCCAGGGAAACGACGGCTATGCCAAGAGTAGCCAGCGGGTTCATGCCGATTCCCGGTCGTCGGTTACGCGACCGTCCAGCATGGTGATTGTCCGGCGGGTGGAGGCGGCAATGTCGGGCTCGTGAGTCACGATAATGACGGTCAGGCCCTCACGCCTGTTCAGGTCCTGGAGGATGCCAACCACTTCCTCGCTGGACTGGCTGTCCAGGTTTCCGGTAGGCTCGTCGGCCAACAGAATGCTGGGCTCCTTCACCAGGGCCCGGGCAATTCCCACCCGCTGCTGCTGGCCTCCCGAAAGTTCAACGGGCCGGTGCCCCACGCGGTCGGCCAGTCCCACCCGGTTCAATGCCTGGAGGGAGCGACGCCGGCGGTTGTGCCCATTGCCGTAAAGCAGGGGTAATTCCACGTTGGCCAGCGCGGTGAGCCGGGGCAGCAGATTGTAGGTCTGGAACACGAAACCTATCTTCCGGTTCCGGATGTCGGCCAGGCGGTCGTCGCTGAGCCGTCCCACGTTTTCTCCTTCCAGGTAGTACTCGCCGGAAGTGGGCACGTCGAGGCAGCCGAGGATGTTCATCATGGTGGACTTTCCCGAACCCGAAGCTCCCATAATAGCTACCATCTCTCCCGCCTCGATGGACACGGAAACGCCCTGGAGGGCGCCCACCTCGATATCGCCGATGCGGTAGGTCTTGGTCACATTCCTGAGTTCAATGGTTGCGGGGGATGTTCTTTCGTCCATAAACACCAGCTGTCCAGGCCCGTTAGCGGCGCCCGCCTCCCCGGGATGGACCGCCGAATCCCCCGCCGGTGGCTCGGCGCAGGTTGCGGAAGCTGAATTCATTGGTGCCCACATCGGCCGACTCAAAGACGATCTGGTCTCCCTCCGAGAGTCCTGCCTTTACCGCTACCCAGAAATCATCGCTGCTGCCCAGGTCCACCGATTTCTCCGCCACGCCGCCGTCGGTCAGGATGCGGACCAGTGGCTGTTCAAAGGAACCGTACAGGGCCTGCTGCGGCACCAGCAATACGTTGCGTTCCTCCTGCAGCACAATGTTGGCCACTGCGCTCAGGCCCTCCCGGGGGCGTACCCCCTGGGGCACTTCCATGCGGATGCGGATGGGGAAACTGACGACTCCCTGCTGATTGTTGGCAACCTCAGCTATCTCCGTAACCACACCCTCCAACACCGTGCCCGGCAGGGCATCAAGCAGCACCTCGGCGGTTGTTCCCGGCTGCACCAGCAATACATCGATCTCATCCACAATGCCGTCGATCTCAACTATGGTGGGGTCAACGACTTCCATGATGGCAGCCCGGGCTTCTATTCTGTCGCCTTGCTCCACTTCTACCTCTGCCACGTAGCCCGTGAGGGGTGAAACGATAATCGCCGCCCGCAGTTCTTCCTCCGCGGTTGCAAGCCGCACGTTGGCCCCCACAATCTTCTTCTCCGCCAGGGCCACTTCCAGCGGGTCCGGTGGGCTGGCTTGTTCCGACACCAGTTCGGACAGGCTCTCTTCGGCCCGGACCAGGGTGGCCTCGGCCAGTAGAATCTGCTGCCGCCTCAGCGAAACCTCGGCGGGGTCGGGCTGTATCTCCAAGTCCCCCAGCAGTTCGGCGTACTCTTCCTGGCGTTCGGCCAGGGTAGCCTGGGCCAGTTCAAGTTGCTGGCTGTTCAGCGCCAGTTCCAGGGTATCCGGCGTAACTCCCAGGTCTTCTTTGAGTTGTTCCAGGTCTTCAATGGCCTGGGCCAGGTTGGCTTCGGCCAGCACGATGCGCGCCTGCCTCAGGGCCAGTTCCTGGGGATCAACGGCAGGCTGTTCCAGCTCAGCCAGGTCCCGCTCCACCACCTCCTGGTTGGCGGTGATGGCATCGGCGCGGGCTTCCAGCGCAGCCCGTTCCAGGGCGTCGGGCCCCTGCTCCACGTCTGCCAGGTCCTGTGTCGCTTCCGCCAGGGCAACCCGGGCCAGTTCAACGTCGGCTTCCAGCTCTTCCACCTCGGAAACTATGCCGAACCGGACCTCCTCCAGTTCCTCTTCCAGGTTAAAGGCGTAAATTTCCCAGCGGGTGATGTTGCTGGACAGGCCCAGCCTTCCCCGGTCATACGCTTCCTGGAGAGAACCCAGGGTCTCCCGGGCCGAAGCCAGGTCGGCCTCCAGGTCCGTCTTCTCCTGGCGGCGGTTGGTGAGGTTGGAGCCGTGGGTGTCAATGAAAGACTCCAGGGCCTGGTTGGCTTCGTCCAGCGCAATCTGCGCCTTCAGCAGGTCTTGCCTCGCCTGCGCCAGTTCCCTCTCTGAAGGAGCCAGGGCGTCCAGGGAATCCTGAATTTCCGCCAGTTCCTTTTCCGCATCCACCCGTTTCTGTAATGCCTCGGCCAGCTTCATTTCATAATCGGGTTGCAGGTTCCGGTTAACCAGTTCGTCCCGGCTGTCCGTCGCTTCCTGCAGCTTGACCCGGGCGTCGGCAATCAGCTCCTCCTGGGCCCTGATGTCCTGGTTGGATGGAAGCTCCGGGTTGAGCAGGTCTTCCATTTCCTCCAGTCGCTGTTGAATCAGGAGTTCCGCGACGGCAATTTCTTCCTTCTTCGCCTCAATTTGCAGGGGCCCCGGCAGCTCCGGGTCAAGGGCCTCCTCCAACGCTTCGTGCGCCTGCTGCACTTCGAACCTCGCGGAGGCCACCTCTTCCTCTGCCATGGCCAGCTCCAGGTTCCTGGTGGCCTGGGAGGAAGGCTCTCGCAGAGTGTCCAGGGCATCCTGGGCATCCAGCAAATCCACCTTGGCCTGGGCCACCGCCTCCTCCAGGGTTGCGATGGTTGGCGCATCCAGTCGCGCCAGCTCCTGGCCCACGTTGATCGACTGCCCTTTTTCCGCCAGGACCTGTCCGATGGTTCCCTCTATCCCGAATCTCAGGGTTTCCCGCTCGGGGAAGGTTACGCTTCCGTTGGTGGAAACCTGATTGACAATGGCGCCGTATTGGACGGGAATCAGCTGCTGGTTATCGGCCAGTTCGGTGGTATCGGGCTGAGTGGCATTGGAGTAAAGGAAATACACGCTGCCGGCCGACCCAAACAACACCGCAACGAGGACCAGTATCTGCCAGACAGAAAGGGATTTCAGTGCGTTCCATAGCGTTTCCATATAATTGTCCTCGCCGGAAGGGGCTGACGTCAGCAGTCGCCCCGATTCAAGGGGAGAGTGAAGGTAAAGACGCTGCCCTGCCCGACAATGCTGCTTACGGTTATGGCTCCACCGTGGACCTGGACCAGGTGACGGGCGATGGTCAGTCCAAGGCCTGCCCCGCCGGTGGCCCGGGCCCGGGAAGGGTCCACGCGATACATACGGTCAAAGATCCGGTCCAGGTCTTCCGGCGCGATTCCCGCCCCCGTATCGGCTATGGATACGGCTACGTATTCGCCTTCCCAGGCGGCGCTTACCGTCACCTCGCCCCCTTCCGGCGTGTTGACTATGGCGTTTTCCAGCAGGTTCCCCACCACCTGGGAAATGCGGGTGCGGTCCACCTCCAGGCTGGGCAGGTCATCGGGCGCCGACAGCGTCAGGCTTATGCCCCCCGCGTCGGCCCGGGGGCGAAAGGCTTCGATGGACTCTTGCAGCAGGTCCCGCAAGGACTCGAGCTGAAGGTTCAACGTCAGCGATCCGGCTTCGGCCAGGGCCAGAAGGCGGAGGTCCTCCACCAGGGCCACCAGGTGGGCTGCCTGTTGACGCAGGGTATTTATGGTCGCCTCGTCGGGTTCCAGCAGGCCATCGTGGACCGCATCCAGGTAGCCCTGGATATTTGACAGGGGCGTACGCAACTCGTGGGCCAGGTCGGCGGTCAGGCTGCGGCGCAGCTGCTCGGCCGTCTCCAGGTTCTCGGCCATGGTATTGAAAGTGTCGCTCAACTTGCGGAGTTCCGCCGGCCCGGTAGAGGGTACCCGCTGGGCAAGGTCGCCCTGACCCAGCCGCTGAGCGGCCCCGCTCAGGGAATGCACCGGGGCCAGGATGCGTCGCGAAACCAGGGACAAGACCAGGATTCCCCCGATGGAGGCAATCAAGCCGGTCCATAACAGGGACTTGTTGACGGCCGCCGCCACCAGCGAAATCAGTGGTTCGCGGTCCTGGCCGGAGGGCGGGGGCAGAACAACCGCTGCGCCCAGTGGTTGGCCATCCTCATCCTGACCATTCAGCCAGCCCGGGCCGGCAGCCAGGAAGCCAACGGCCTGTCCCTCGACTTCAACGGGCACGCCGCTGGACCGAAAATGGCGGCCGAAGCGTTTCTTGCCCTCCTGCCGGTGAGAGTCTGCTATGACCTCACCGTCCGAGTCTGTGAGGACAAAGCGGCGCCCGTAAAAGGACCCGGCCTGCTCCAGAGATGGCTGGACTCCGGTCCAGTCCTGATTTTCCTCGTAATGACGGGCAATCATGCCGTGGACCCGTCCCACCCGAAACTCCTGGCTGCGGGCCTCGAAGCGGTTGATCTCGATGGCGGCCATCAAGCTTACCAGCGCCCCCACGGAGCCCACGGCGAGGGCAATAGTAAGGGTGAAGGCCAGAATCAGCCGGAACTGCAGACCTCGGAACCAACTAGGCATTGCCAAGCCGGTAACCCATTCCGTATATGGTGTGGATGTACCTGGCGCCACCCAGGGGCTTTTCAAGCTTGCGGCGCAGGCTGTAGATGTGGGTATCTACGGTACGGTCGAATCCGTCAAAGTCCTGCCCCAGCGCCCGGTCAATAATCTGTTCCCGGGAGAACACGCGTCCGGGCTCCCGCAGCAGCAGCGCCAGCAGGCGGAATTCGGTAGGGGTGAGGGAAACGGGCAAGTCTCCCGCAGTTACGTTCCGGTCCCGCAGGTTAACGCGAAGGGGACCAAAGGCAAGCTCTCCGCCGCCATCAGAATCGTCCCTGCCGCTGCGGCGCAGGACGGCATTCACCCGGGCGGCCAGTTCCCGGGGCCGGAAGGGCTTGGTGACGTAGTCGTCGGCGCCCAGGCCAAGACCGGTCAGCAGGTCGTCTTCCTCCACCCGGGCCGTGAGCATTACGATGGGCACGTCGGACTCGGCGCGGAGCTCCCGGCAGATTTCCTTCCCGTCCATTCCCGGCAGCATCAGGTCCAGCACCACCAGGTCGGGGTCCGATTCACGGGCCCGGGCCAGCCCATCCGGGCCGGTGGCTTCCGAAAGCACCTCATGACCGTCATTGGCCAGGTAAAGCCGTACCAACTCCGAGGTGTGGGGGTCGTCTTCAATTATCAGTACTTTGCTGGGCAAAGCTCTAACCTCGCCGGAGCGGATTATGGTGCAGCGGGAACCGCCGACAGTAGCGCTTCCACCTGTACTTCGTCCTTCACCTGTATTCGCCCGGGAATATTGGGGGGCGGGATTTCCAGTTCCTGCCAGGTGAAGGTTGTCCGTCCCAGCACAAAGAGCTTGTCCGGGTCCCTGCGGGCCTGTACCTGGAAGGTTATGGGTTTCGTCACACCCTGGATGGTCAGCTCTCCCTGGACTTCCCGGGATATCTCCTCCCCTTCGGGCAAGGGATGGGGCAGGTCGCCCAGGCTGGTTACGGTGAAGGTGGCGGTGCGGTCGTCGGGGAACATGCGGTTGCGGACATACCCGTCCCGCCGGTCGGAGTCGCTGGTCATGGAGTGGAGGTCCAGCTCAATTACGGAAGGCTGCCCGTCCAGGTAGATGGTCCCGGACAGTCCCGTGGTACGCATAACCGCGTCATTGGGCAGGTCCAGCCAGGCCAGTTTCTCGTTGACAGTGAAGGTGGCTTCCGACCCTTCACCAACGGCAAAGCCCGCGCCGTCAGCGGATTCGGGGGTTTCGGCCGGAGGGCTCGGGGCTTCCATGGCAGGGGTTTCCGGGGCGGGGCTTTCCGGCTCGGAAGCAGGTACGGGTTCGGGAGTGGAAGTCGGGGCGGTTTCTGCCCGGGTCTCCGGCGCCGGTTCGGGTTGGCCGGCCGGAAGGGCTTGGGCCTGGGGAGCAGATGTTGCTTCGGCCTTGGTGACCGCCGGTTGGGCTGGCGCCGCTTCCGACGACGTTGGCTCTTCCGTCGGTTGCGCCGCCGGTTGCGCCGTCGGAGCGGGCGCCGGTGGCTCTGCCGGCTGGGCCGCCGGCTGCGAGCCTTCCCCACAGGCCGCCAAGCCGGTAACCAGCAGCGCCAGAAGGACAAACACCGCCGGAACTACCCGCAGTCTTTTAACCGTCCTGATGTCGAACACCTTGCCTAATCTCGCTTGCATATCCTCACTATTGCCCAGGTCTTTGATTAAGTAAGCCTGGTCTTTGAACCAGTAAGATTGAAACCGCTTGCTGTCAGGCCCCGGATTCCGAGGGGGATTCCGCCGGCAGGCTGTGGGAGCCCGGTGGAGGGAGCTCCAGCCGGCCGCTCTCCTGGTCTGACTGGGTGACCAGCCCGAAGCCCAACGCCGCAGCCACGCCCACCGCCGCCACGCCGTGCCACCAGCGAAGACCGGGAACAAACCTGTGGATGACCAGGGTCAACAGTCCGGTAACCAGGTAAACGATCAGGGCTAGGGGAAGAGCGAATGAGATGAAGCCATCCAACTGGGATTGACCGAGAAACAGCACGAACGCCGACGCCGGCAGAAAAATGGCCGACCAGGCTGCCAGGAACCAGAGCGCCGGACGTCCGGTTCGCCTCAGCGCCAGCCACAGCAAACCGGACACAGCACCGGACATCAGTGCGGCCAGGGCAACCGAAGCGCTGTTCAGCAATGTGTCGCTGGGCGACCGCAGGGGCAGCGACACCAGGACAGCAGCAACCGCAGCAACCGCGCCGGCGGTTAGTCCCGCGAACATATGCCTCTCCGCCAGGGGTAGCCGTTCCGCTCGTTATTCTCTTCCTGAGGGCGGGTATGACGTTCACTATTTCTCGACTTCATACAGACCAGCGTACCTGCAACCCTTTCCGCAAGTTGGCATCTCTGGACCGAATTGGCAGAAACGCCGTGGCAGCGTTGGACCTCACAGCCCAACACTGCCCCTGCCGGCTCTGACTTACATGGAGCTTCCCGTGGAGTGATCGCCGCCACCGCGCCCGAACCGTCCTCGGAAGAAGGAACCAACACTGTTGTCTCCGCCGTGCCCGTGGCGGCCCCGGAAACGGGTGTTGGCTCCGTCGCCGTCTCCCCGGCGCTTGCCGTGTCCCGACCTTTCCAGTCCCTCGGGCAGGTCGGGCCGGTCGTCGTACCAGGACTGGATGCCGTCGGACTGGGCCTGGGTAATGCGTTCCTTTTCCACCAGTCGCTCAAGGTGGCTGGAGACTGTGTCGGAAGATGCCAGCCCAATTATCCGGAGACGGATCAAGTCCGAATATGGATAGTCGTCGAACCAGTCGGTTATCTCGGTCTTGACGTCATCCTCGGCTTCCAGTTCAACCAATCTCGCTTCCAGGGCAGTGTCCTGCTGGTCGGATACGACGCCGTTGAAGGCCGTTTGCACCTGGGCCTCGGTGATGTCCTCGTCCAGACTCAACGCCTCGTTGAGCTTCTCGGCAACCTTGGCGGCAAAGCTGGCGGCATCGGCGCTGCCACCACTGCCGAAGCCGCCGTGGGCAAAGGCGTTGGAGGTGGTTGTGGCAATGGCGATGCCGCCGGCTATTCCCAGCGCTGCTGCCCCTGCCACCAGGAAAAGGAAAACCTTGTTACGCATAAGCTTCATCCCTGAACCTCCTCGATACTGCTCTTCCGGGTCTGGGCGGGGTCAAGAACCCCCGCCGGCGACTGTCGCAGTAACGAATATAGAGGTCGATTTTCAAGAAACTATAAAGAAATTCTACAGCTTATTGTAACTGGTCGGGGTTGGTGGGATTGTCGTGACAGTCGGCCCCGTCACACTGTCGAAATCCGGCACCCCGGAATTCTCCTTGTGCTTGACCGGTGGGCGTTGACATTCTTCCACTTAGCTCCTGCATGGCGCTCGCCTACGATGGAGAAAATGGGCAGGCATAGATCAAATAGATTGGCCGGAAGACGGTGAGATCCTGCCAGTTTCCGTCCGGCAGCGCTCCCCGGGGCATGATCCCATCCGAATGGCCCCACAGGCCCTCAAACTTGAGAAAATTTCGGCCGTCGCAAGAGAAAGTCCAGCTACAAAATTATGACACGTCGCCCATGCACCGGGAGATGGGTCAGGGCTTCGCTCCCGAAGGAAGCCAGAGAATACGGCTGTCCAGGACCCCATACCTGCGACCGCAAAGCGGCCGTGGGTGTTATGCTACCAGCCAGGAAGCCCCTGGCCACGGCGACCTGATAGGCTGGCTTTCAGCATAGACCGGCCGCCCGGCTGGAGCTACGATGGGTTTCTGGGCAATGACCGGCGAGTAATCCGGGATCTGAGGAGGGATCAGAAGGTAATGCATTTCCAGTTCAACTTCAGGAAGCTGGTCCTGCCAGCCGTCCTTGGGATCACGGTACCCATCCTCCTCGCCTGCGGAAGCTCGGTTCCCACCGAGCCGCCCCCCAACCAGGGCGGGATACCCACCATAACCCCGCTACCAAGCCCAACGCCGCAGCAGCAACCGCCCCAGGTGGACTTGGCTGCCGACGCCGTCCAGGATGACACTCCCGATATCGAAGCCACGGTCACAGCAATCGTATCGGCGACAATGGCCGCCCTGCCGACGCCTGAAACAGAGACGGAGGCGACGACCCCGACGGAGCCGGACAACCCCGCCGCACCGGCAACGGCCACGGATGAAACGACCCCTCCTCCAGGCCCACCCGAAGGAACACCAGCCACCGGGACCGCAGCCGCAGACCCAGACAGCGGGAACGACGCAACCGCAGCCTCGCAGGACGGGACGGAGCCCACCGCAGGCACAGAGCCATCAGGCGAAGCCGGAGACCCGGAAGGAACCACGGCCTCCGCAGCCAGTCCGGACTCCCCGGGGGAGTCGCCGGAGGGGACAACTGCAGCCCCGGATCCCACCGCAACTCCGAGACCTACCGCAACGCCCGGGCCCACCGCAACACCCCGGCCCACGGCAACGCCAAGACCTACCGCAACCCCGGAGCCCACGCCCACGCCCCGAACCGGCTCCAGGAGAAACCCCGTACCCCTGGGCTCCGTCGGGAGGGTACAGGACTTTCGCACCACCTGGGAGATCGGCGTGGAAGAGATCATCCCCGACGCGTGGGACCTGATTCGGGAGGAGAACCAGTTCAATCCCCCACCCGGGGAGGGAAAGCAGTTCTACATGCTCACCCTGAGCGTGAAGAATGTCGGCGACCAGGCAGCCTTCTTCGTGCCCTACACCAAGGCGGTGGGAGAAGCGGAGTCCCTGGGATATACCATCAGCGGAGACCCCTGCGGAGTCCACCCCGGGGAGAATTCCCGTGAAGTGTTCCCCGGCGGACAGTTCTCGCTGAACGTATGCTGGAGAATATTCAGTTCCGACCTGCCGACACTGTTGATGTACTGGGATGAGTCGCCCACGCCGCAGCGGATGTGGTTCGACCTCCGTTAGGGAACCTGGGAATGAGTCCCTGCTCCCTTGACGGGGGAAGGCTAGAATAGGGAGTGAAGACGTTAATCCCGTAGCTGGCGTAGTTCCCGCGAATGCGGGAACTACGGGCTAACGGCGACTTATTCAGACCCTAATCAGATACCCCGACCGCCATGCGGCTCCATCCCGTGGGCTGCCGCGAGACTGGCCCACACCTTGACGACAGGTCCCGAGTTCGATTCCTCTTTAATCCATAATCCATGACCGGTGACCCGCCCGGGCGGGCGCCGAGCGACGGCGGCCCCCGCCGAACCTTGTTCCAGCAGGGCTACGGAAGCGCCCAGGGGCCGCGCAGCGTCCTCGCGGGCCAGATCTGCGGTCCATGAGCAAGAATAAAATCGGGACATCGAATCGAAACTAAGAGAGATTCATTGCGCAAAGCCTGCCCCGGGTCACCATTGGGAACAATTGCCCCTGCCGTCCTGTTGTATAGGCCCGCAGGGAAATTCTCAAGGTGCAGGATGCCACTGGTCAGGAATTCAATGCGCTTGGATGCTGGACAGCACCGCCTGCTGGACTGCGGAGTACCTGGAGTAAGAGTGTTCGCAAATGTGGAAGGAGGCCACGAGATCCTTTCCGGTGGTCCGGAGAAACAGTTCCGTAACCCTTAGCAGGCAGAAGCGATTGGCAATCCTGGCCCGGTAAACTATGTGGGCAGCCTGCGCTTCGTTGCTTCCCGGGTAAGTTTCCCGCTCGACGATATGGAACCGCCCGCCATAGAGCTTCCGGTGTTCCTGAACGACGTCGTCCACCCACGCTTCCACGGTGTTGCCGGTGCGCCGGTGGGCGGCGACGGTAAACCCGGCGAAACCGTCGGCGCTATCGAAGTGGGTCCTATCCTGGTCGCTGTCGTCAATCCCCCACTCCTCGGGGACTTCCACCGAGTAACCGTGATTGCGGCTGGTGTAGGTCTGCCAGTTGAGCGACCCCGCGGGCAGCGCATTGTCCCCGCCCCTGCCGAAACTCGGAGCAACGTTTCTGTAGCCCTTCATCATGTCGGGCAGCAGCTCCCGGATGGATCGTCCGGCAATGGCGAAACCCAGCCCGGCAGTGCGGTTGCCCCGGTTATCCTGGTTCTGGAGAAAGGTGGTTACGCCCACAACCTCGCCGGTAGGCAGCAACAGGGGGCCGCCGCTGTTTCCGGGGTTGATGGAAGCGTCCGTCTGAATTACCCAGGCCCGCATCCCCGGGTGGTAACGCACAGCCGACACAATGCCCCGGGTAACCGTAGCATTGCCGGTAAGGCCCAGGGCATACCCGATGGCTATCACCTCGCTGCCGGCGCTGATGTCTGCGCCACCGCTGAATGCCAGGGTGGGGAAGTCGGCGCAGCACATCTCCAGCACCGCCAGGTCCCGCTGCTGGTCAAAGCCCACCAGGCGTGCACGGAAGGTCCTGCTGTCGTTCACCAGCACGTCTATGCGGTAGGAGTCGGCCACCACGTGATAGTTGGTCAGGACCAGCCCCTTCTCCCCGTCAACCTTCCCGATGATGATGCCGCTGCCCACCCCGCCGGGCGTGTTAACCCGTACGATTCCTCCCTTGACCCGGTCCACCATTTCCGCCAGGCCCAGAGGAGCAGGGGATTGATCCGGCTCAGAAGCGGGAGGCGCCTCCTCCTCCGGAGGAAACCCAAGCCCCGCTTGAGGAGCTGATTGCAGGGGCAGCCCGTCGTGGGCCACCTGGGGTGTGGCCGTTGGAACAGGTGTAGCCGTAGGGGCGGGAGTAACGGTAGGGATGGCGGCCAGGGCTTCCCGCACACGTTCGGTAACCAGGGCTTCCACTGTTGCCTCGATGTTGGGGACGGGCAGGGCAGGCACAGGGTCGGGCGGCGCCTGGCCAGGGGAGAACTGGGGGACGCAGGCGAGGGTGAGGGAAATGACCGCCAATATGCCCAGGGCCCAGGGGCCAATCACGCGTTTCGCTCTAAACATCATTCTGTAAGTGTCGAGCGCCAGTATTCAGGTAAGCGACCGGTTCAGCAACCTCCCCATAACTCAGTGGTCCCAAGCGCCACCTGAACGGAATTCCGGAAGGCCGAAGATTCCGTCACGCCGGCCAGGGCAACCCCTACAAGCACCGCTCCGCTTCCCTTTGGATGTAGTCCCGGAAGGACTGGGGAAGGTTGGCGCCGTCGGCCGCCTGGGCGTTTTCCTGTATACGCTCCGGACGCGACGTGGTAGGTATGGCTGAGCTGACCCGTGGGTCGGATATAACCCACGCCAGCAGGGCCTGGGCCCAGGTATTGATTCCGTAGTCCCGCAAAGGCGTCAGGTCGGGCTGGCGCTTCAATTCCAGGACGTAGCGGCCCTTCTGCAATGGCTCCATCACCAGGACGCCGGTGCCCAGTTCCTCGGCCAAGGGCAGCAGTTCCTCCGCCACGGCCCGGTTCAGCACGTTGTAGGGAATCTGGACGGCGTCCACTCTACCCTGGCGCATCAGGTCCATAATGGTGGGGTAGGCATCCGGAACCATGGCGGACACACCCGTCATACCGATCCTCCCCTCCTCCTTCAGTCGTTCCAGGGTAGGCAGCTGGGTTTCCCAGTCGGTCATGTTGTGGACCTGAAAAAGGTCAATGTAATCGGTCTTGAGGTGTTCAAAGGACTGGGCGATTTGCGCCTCTCCGGCCTCTTTTCCCTCGGTCCTGACCTTGGTGGCGATATAGAACTGGTCGCGGCGGTTCTCGGTGATTTCACCCACCACAGCCTCTGCATGGCCGTACCAGGCGGCGGTGTCAATCATGTTTACGTCGCTTTGCAGGCAGTTGTCCACAATCTGCCGGCGCACGGAAATTTCTTCGTTGTTGGTCACGTCAAAAGTTCGTAAGGTCCCCAGGCCTATGGCCGAAACGTCCAGGTTGCCAAGCTTCCGGTACTCCATTGTCTCCTCCAGGTAGATGTTGATGGCTAAATGATGAAAGAAATTTTACCTCAAGTTCCGCAACCCCCGCTGGGTTACCAGGATTACCGCGGTCAGGGCGATGAGCAGGCCGGCCAGGATTCCTACCGACATTTGGCCTCCCAGGAATTCCGCCGCCAGCCCGGCCGGCAATACTCCCAAGGGTATCAGCGCGAAATTGATCATGAACAGGCTCATAACCCGGGCCCGGTACTGGTCGTCGGTCACCTCCATCAGCAGGGACTGGTTCAGGGTGCGCCGGCCGGCGTCGCCAAGCCCCAGAAGCACCATCAGCCACAGGGCGACCAGGTAGAAGGGAAGCAAAGCCACCAGCATCAGGGCGGCGCCGCTGATGAAGGAGCTGAAGATCAACAGCTTGCCCCGCTGCCAGCTTCCCAGGGCTGCGATAAAGAAGGAACCCCCCAGGGTGCCCAGTCCCATCATGCTGGTCATCAGGCCCATGGCTTCCGGCCCCAGTTCGTAAATGTCCACGATAAAAATGGGCATCAGGAAGCGGAAGGGCATGGCCAGGACGGTGGACGTCAGGCCGATAACCAGCAGGGCCATTACCAGGGAGTTGCGGCGGATGTAAGCAAGGCCGGCCTGGATGTCGTTAAGCACTCCGGCCCGGCCCGTACCGGTGCTTTCCGGCAGCTTGGGCAACAGGCCAGTGAGGATGATGGCCCCAACGCACATTGCCGCAACCAGGCAGTACACCCCGTCGGGTTGAATGACGTTGTAGAGATAACCGGCTACGGCCGGGGCCAGCAGGGTAGTGGCGCTCATAGCCATGGCGTCCAGAGCCATGGCGTTGGTCAGCTGACCCTGTCCCACGAGTTGGGGAATCATGGCCTGTCGCGCGGGCATCAGGAACGAAAATACGGCTCCCTGCATCATGGAGGCGGCCAACAGATGGTACCAGGTAACGGTGTCCGTGGTAATCGAGACCGCCACAAAGATGGCGATGAGCCCGGCCCCGGCCTGCCCCAACTGCACAATCCGGCGCCGCTCCAGCCGGTCTGCGAAAGCCCCGCCGAAAAGGGCCAACATCAGCATGGGCAGGGCGAAGCCGGCGGAGACAATTCCCAGCAGCGCCGGAGAGCCTGTGAGGTCGTAGGTAAGGTACCCCCGGGCAATCATCTGCATCTGCATGGCGCCCATGAGCAGCAGCATGGCAAACCAGAGCATCCGGAAGTTCCGGTTGGACAGGGAACTGAAGGTGTTGCGGAAATTCAGGGGCGAACCGGGACGCCGCCCCCGAGAACCCGCCACCCGGCCTGAGTCCTGGGCGGGTGACTCCGGGGCTTGCGGGTCAGCGGTAGTTGGGGCGCCGGAAGGAGGCCCATTTGCCGAAGCTGCGGAAGCCTGCGGCTGGGACTGGGAACCCGAATTGCTCTGCGTGATGGGGCCTCCGAGGTGCGCCTGAGTCACCCCCATACCAACTGTCCCGGGGCTCTTCCCCTTCAAATCAGGGAATCAGACCGGCATCGTTCGGGCCCTCACCGCCCAGTTGGCAAGGAGTTCTGGGTAGCCAGTGTAGTATAGCCCAGCGTATAGGCGATAGCTACCACGGACTTGCCCGGGCAGGGCAAAGCTTCAGGGCAAGGAAAATCCGGTACAGCGGCATTGCGAAAGAAAGCCGCAGGCGATTGACGGCCTCGGTTCCAGAACCTACTATCGCAGGAGCGGTGGAAGAATCGTCAACATCTCCACACCAGGAGGCAGCCAGTGAAGTACGACTATATCGTTATCGGCGCAGGCTCCGCGGGAGCCATCGTCGCCACCAGGCTTTCGGAAGACCCCAACACCTCGGTGCTGCTGCTGGAGGCGGGCCAGGACTTTGCGGACATTGACGGCCTCCCTGAAGAGGTCAAGTACGGCTATATGTCCACCAAGAGCGTGTGGGACAGCGACCACAACTGGCAGTACCGGGCCCGGGCTACCGACGAGGCCGAGATCGAGATTCCCCGCGGCAAGGTGACCGGCGGTTCCAGCGCCATCAACGGCCAGATTTTCATCCGGGGGATTCCCGAGGACTATGACAACTGGGCCGACTGGGGCAACGACGAGTGGAACTTCGGCAAGCTGGTGCCCTACTTCAACATGGTGGAGACCGACACCACCTACCAGGACGACCCCGGGGACTTCCACGGCAACAGCGGGCCCATAATCTGCCACCGGTTCCCCGAAGACCAGTGGCGGCAGGGGAACAGGGTCTGGATGTCCGCCTGGCGGGACAGCGGGCACCCCTTCTGCGAAGACCACAACATGCCGGGCACCACCGGCGTGGGCCCCATAACCCTGAACAATCCCAACGGAATACGCTGGTCCACGTCCATCGGCTACCTGGGCCTTTCCCGGCACCGCCTGAACCTGACCATCCGCCCCAACGTAACCGTCAAGAGGATTCTCTTCGACAGCAGCGGCGCCCGCCCCAGAGCGACGGGAGTGGAGGCGGTTTCGGGCGACGAGACTTTCGAAGTCGAGGGCGGGGAAATCATCCTGAGCGCCGGAGCCATAGGGTCGCCGCAAATACTGATGCTTTCCGGCGTCGGCCCTTCCGACCACCTGAGTGAACATGGCATAAATACGGTCATTGACTCGCCCGGGGTTGGGCAGAACCTGGCGGACCATCCGCTGATCAACATGCTGTGGGCCACGAAGCCCGAGGTGGACCTGACCCCCTTCCTGCCCAGCGCTCAACTGCTGGTAAGGTACACGGCTGAGGGCTCTCCGCTGGAAAACGACATGATCGTTTACCTGAACGCCGCTGCGGGAATGTCACGAAACCGGGGCGGCATGCGGAGCGGGGCAGAGGACATGAGCGCTGTGGTGGGCCTGGGCGCCAGCCTCGGCTTGAACCTGGCGCTGTCCAAGGGGGAGATAAGGCTGCGCTCCGCCGACTACCGGGACTATCCCTACCTCAACTACAACATGCTGGACCACGAGGAGGACCGGCGGCGGTACCGGGACGGCATTCGTATGATTGTGGACCTGGAAGACCATCCGGCCATGGCGGAGATTATCGAGAAGAGGGTTTACCCCGAGGATTCTGACCTGGAAACGGACGAAGCCCTGGACCGCTGGATGAAGCGATGGGTGGGCACGGGCCACCACGTTTCCTGCACCGCCAAAATGGGGCCCAGCTCAGACCCTATGGCCGTGGTGGACCAGTACGGAAAGGTGTACGGAGCGGACGGTCTGCGCGTGGTGGACGCCTCCATAATGCCCGAGTGCGTAAGGGCCAACATAAACGTTACAGTGTTGATGATCGGCGAACGGATCGCGGAGTTCATCAAGCAGGGCAAGTAGGGACCGGAAATCCCGGCTATCCAGGGCGTGGTATTGCCGTCAGCCGTAGAGCAGGAAATCAGAGGCCTGATTCGGCAGTATGGGCGAATTACGTTCGCCCGGTTCATGCAGATCTGCCTGTACTCGCCCACTGGCGGCTTCTATTTCCGTCGGAAGGACTGGATTGACTCCCATTTCGGGACTTCCCCCACCACCCACCCGGTTTTCGGGGCCCTGATCGCACGCCAGCTGGAACAGATGTGGACGCTGATGGGAGAGCCGCCCGTGTTCCACGTCATCGAAGTCGGCTCGGGCGACAGCGTCCTGGCCCAGTCCATCGTGAACACAACCCGACGGAATGCGCCCGGGCTTGCCGAAGCATTGAGATATGTCGCCCTGGATTATCAGCCCGGATGGGCTCAGGCGCCCGACAACATCTTCGACTGGCCCAGGCCATCCGGAGCCTGGCAGCCAAAGGGTTGGGCCGCCGCAACTTCAGGAGTGCGGCTGGTAAAGGGAGAGGGACTGCGGCCGGTCCGGAACGTTCAGGGTTGTATCCTGAGCAACGAATTGATTGACAACTTTCCGGTCCACCGCTTCGCCTTCCAGGGCGGCAGGATCAGGGAAGTCTTCGTCACCCTGGAAGGGGAAGAGCTTGCGGAAGTCCTGGATGAGCCCTCCACGCCTCGAATCGAAGAGAGGCTGGCCGGCCTGGGCTTGTCCCTGCCCGAAGGCTACCGGGGCGAGGTGAACCTGGCCATGGAGGACTGGGTCGCTCAGATTGCCACTGTGCTGGAAAGGGGTTTCATCATAACCATCGACTACGGCGACCTGGCAGAAGGACTCTATACGCTCCAGAACTCGGGAGAGACGCTATATTCCATCGGCAAGCACATTGTCGATGCAGTACCGTACGAATCACCGGGCCAGCGCGACATCACCTGCCAGGTAGATTTCATCTCCCTGATGCGGCTGGGGGAGCGACACGGCCTGGACACCGTGGGCTACGTGCAGCAGCGTCAGTTCCTCGACAATCTCGGCATCTCTTCATATCTTGCGGAGCTGGAAAGCCAGGAAGTGTCCGCTGCCCGCAAGGAGTTGAACCGGATAGCCATCACGTCCCTGGTGGATCCGGAGGACTATGGCTCCATCAAAGTGCTCGCACAGTCAAAAGGGATGGCGCCCAATGTCGGGCTTATGGGGTTTAGCGGGCAAAAAGAATGACCTGCGAAATGGGGTTCGCCCGAGACTAGGGCGAATCATCCCCCATCTTCAGGGAAATCAGAAGGGGTTTGGTAACAGCTGCGGCCTACGTCCGTAGGCCCCAGCCCATTCTGACCTTATGGCTGGCGCTGCTCCTCAAGCGAAAAGGATACCTCTGGCTTGCCGTTATTTGCGTGGCTGCGGCTCGAAATCCTAGTCGGGATTCTTGCTCATCATCAGGAAGCCGCAACTGTCCGGGGTGTTGCAGCCGGCCAGGGCCGTTTCAGCCCGCACCGTTACCTGGCGCGCCCCCGCCGTGCCCCGAAGCTGCTCAATGCTGTCCGAGAACAGGACGGCGCGGTTGCGGCCTGTCCCGTTGTTTCCGCCGCTGGACAGGAAGGGATGAGGACCCTCCACTCGGATGTCTTCGGCGTAGAAGTCGTGGGCCTCGCCCCATTTCACGCCATGCCACTGGAAACCCTCAAGGAACTGCTGGGTAAAGGTCAGGTAGCCGTCGTAGGGGTTGAAGATATCAACATCGGCTGGACCCAGGCCGGAACCCTCCCACATCTTGCGCGCCAGGCTGGCGACGGCTTCCTGGTGCTCATCCAGGGTTGCCATGGTACTGCGGCCCCGCCCGTTGTTCTGGGCGTGGTTCAGAACGTACACCGGTTTCTGCCTCAGGTCCTTCGCCCTCTCGGCGGTGGTGAAAATGAAGGCAGCGCAGGTATTGACCGGCCGGTCGCAGTCGTAGATGACCAGCGGTTCCTCGATGACGCGGCCGTTCAGGTAGTCTTCGGTGGTTAGCTGGTAGGGCTCATGCAGCGCATAGTATCCCCAGGGAGTCAGCAGGCCGTTCCTGCGCAGGTTCAGGCAGAGAGGGGCCAGCCCATCGTGGCTTTTGCCGTACTTCTGGCAGTACTGGAGAAAAACCACCAGGTTGTTGAACATGGCGCCGTTCTGGTAACCCCAGGGAAGGGTAAATGCAGTGGCCCCGGGGGCCTCCTGGTTGTTGTTTTGCGGATTGTTGTGCCCGTAGCGGCCCTCCAGATTAACCATGGGATACCAGACCAGGGCCGTTTCGCAAAGACCGTCGCCCACTGCCTGGGCGGCCAGTCCCATCATTGGACCGATGTAGGGCGCGTCCGAGTTGAAGTACTTGACGTTCTTCAGGCCCAGTTCCCGCTGTATCCACTCCGCCGACGCCTTGGTCAGGCCGTCCTCTGTGTCGTAGGGCGGATCAAAATAGGGGCGAGGGGCCCAGGTCTGTTCGGCTCGGGTCTCGGGACTGGTGATCAGCCCGTCGATGTCGTCAAGGGACAGGCCCGCGTCCGCGATGGCCTTGAGGCAGGCCTCCCTGGTCAAGCCGCCACAGCTTCTGTCCAGCGCCACCCCGTCCCAGCGGCGGTCCATGTGGGACTGGCCCCAGCCCACAATGGCAACTTTGCCCCGGTGTTCCCAGACTCCCATGCCTTCCCGGTTTCTCATCCAACCCGTATCGCTAACCATCTCTCTTACCTCGTGTCCGCTGCGCTATTCACCGTTTCCAGGCGCCCGGATGGGTTAATTGACCACCTGCCATTCGTGGACCAGCTGGCCGTTGCTGGTTTCTTCAAATATCAGCTCCACCGGAGCCCCAACGGGGACCTCGCCAGGGGGTGTGCCGGGGAGGTTGGACAGGAAATTGATGCCCGGGTCCTCGTCCAGGGTTATCACGGCAAAGTTAATGGGCTGGGCCGAACGGAACCCCCGGATGCGAGAGTCGCGGATCACCATGTACACGTCAATGTGTCCCTTGCCCTGCACCTCTTTCCATTCAAAGGAGTCGCTAGACCCACACAGGTTGCACCGCGGGGCAGGTGGATAGTGCAGCCTCTCGCACAAGGTGCAGTTCTGCAGGACAAGACGCCGCTCGTTACAGGCGTCCCAGAAGGGTTGGGTCAATTCATTTGGGACCGGCGCCGGTCGCTGCAATCCTGGAATGGTTGACATTGTTTCTAGCCTCCTGCGGAGTCCCGTATTTGGCCCGTTAACGTTGCTGACACACACTGACGTGGATTATAGGTAGGGCGTCACGGTAGGTCAAAATTCCGGTTGCCTGTTTCATCGTGATCATAGCCCCGGCGTTGGTAGTTGAAACGAGCAATCAGGGCGCGGTGGCGCACCCCCTCGCGACCCTGCATGTGCTCAACCTCGCCGACGTAACTGGTCCCAAAGCAAGCGGGCCTATACCTGTTCGGTCCTCGCATTTATCCACGGTTCTGAAGGTCCGTCATGCATCCAGACGAAAACAAAGCCTGCTGCCTCCGCCAATTGCTGGTCCATTTCCGTGTCGCCGATATGGTAGTACTGCTCGGCAGGGAAGCGTAATTTAACGTCCGGAAGCCCCTGTTTCGAGGATATGAAGCTCACCGTAATGCCGTGCCGGTCCCAGATGGATTGCTGCACTGGCAGGGGCCGGTCGGAAGCGCTGCCAATGATGCACCCGTGGGCCTGCGCATTTCTGACTATGTTCATGGTAACGGGACCGGAGGGGTCGCCGGCTTCCAGCGTCCCGTCAATGTCGAAGCTGACCAGGGTTGCCAAGAATTACCTCTCTATTGCCGACTGAATGAGGAGGAGACCGCTCAACCAGCGGACTGACGCGCCCGCCCTTTCAAGCTGGGCTAAGGCTCCCCTCCCACTGATGGATCGGGCCACTGTACGATTCCCCGTGCTCCCAGGTCTTCAATTTCCTGGTCACTATAGCCCAGTTCCCGGAGCAGGGGCCTGGTGTGCTGCCCCACCTGGATTGAGGTGCGATAAAGCCCCGGCGTCAGGGAGAATTCGACCAGCCCGCCATACCGCAAATATTTGCCGATGTACGGATGTTCGACTTCAACGCTCAGGTTGTTGGCCCTGGCGTGGGGGTGGTCCGCGTAGAAATCACCTTCCAGCGCTTCGTCGGCCTGAACGCACCCCACGTCTGCTTCCAGCAGTAACGCTTCCCACTCAGCGGCGGAACCGCCGGCGAATATGGCCGCTATTTCGGGAATCAGGGCTTCGTCGTTGGCCAGCCTGGCCTCGCGGGTGGAAAAGCGCGGGTCGGTCAGGAGGTCATCCCGCTGCACGGTCCGGCAAAAGGCCTCCCACTCTTCCTGGAACAGGCACCCCAGGAAAACCCATCCTTCCCGGCACCGGTAGAGCCGATACAGGGCATGAAGACCGTGAACTTCCTCGTCGGGCAGGACAATCGGGGGACGGCCCTCATAGTCGTAGTACTCATCGGCGTTGGTCCAGGCGTTGGCGTTAAGCATCGTAACGTGAACGGGCTGCCCCCTGCCGCTAACTTCGCGAGCCCGCAGGGCCAGCATGATGCCCGTCGCCAGGGCCGGCGACGTGTTCTGGTCCGGCCCCCAGTTGGATTTCATAATCCAGCGGGTCGCCTCCACTGTCTCTTCAACATCCAGGACTTGTTCCGGCGGAGGCGGCATGCCCCGGCCCATCTGCCGCATGGCTCCGCCCATAATTGCGCCTGGAATGGGGTGAGCGCCCGGCCGGCGCGCGTGTTCCCCGTGTTCGCCGTAGGTTCCCATCCATAGGTGGACAATTCGGGGGTTAATGCCCCGACAGGTTTCCCAGTCAATGGCCAGGCGTTCCGGTACTCCCAGGCGGAAATTGTGCAACAGGACATCCGCCCGCGCGATCAGCTTGTGGGCAACTTCCTTTCCCTCGGGGGTCTGAAGGTCAATCTGAATGCCCTCCTTGCCGGCGTAGGTGCGGGGTTCGGCGATGGACTGGGCGGTTGAACGCCGTCCCTCGTCCACCCGCCGGTCGGTGGCGTCTATCTTGATCACCCGCGCTCCCAGGTCGGCAAGGAGGGAGGCGCCGTAGGGCCCGGCCTGGATGGTGGCCAGGTCCAGAACGGTGATACCGGACAGGGGATTAGCCGGAAGGTTGCCGGCATTTTCAGAAGAGATGGCGTTAAACGCCGGCTTTGCCCGTTCGGACAGGCTTCCCAGGAGTTCACGATTGTGCTGTCCCAATGCCGGGGCGGGTCCACTGGGTTCTCCCGGGGTTTCCTTTAATTCCACCAGCGGAGCCAGGGTGCGCATGGGGCCTACGACGGGGTCGTCAACGGTTACCACCGTCCCGTTATCAACCACCGCAGGGTGGTCCATGGCCTGCACGCTGGTACGGTAGGGTTCGGCGGCGATGTTGCCGTCCTCGAGATAAGCATCCATCCATTCGTCGGAGGTCTTTTCCGACTGCTTATTCAGAATTTCCTGGCGCAGAAGCTCCCGGTTTTCCACGTCAATAGCGGGTACCCTGGCGAATCGCTCGTCTTCGAGCAGATGCCCCAGGCCAATGGTTTTGAGATGACCCTGGATGTGGGGGACTCGCTGATTGGCGTGCTGGAGCCAGGCGCCGTCTCTGGTCCGTACGGGAATGTAGCCAATCGTGGAGAGACCCCGACTGGCGGCCCGGACAGGGTACCGCTCCGGGTCCTTTCGAGCCAGCTGCAGGTTCACCAGGCCCCCGGCGCCGGCGTTGTTGTCATGGGGAGAGGCCAGGGCCTGGACGATGCTGGTCTGGACCCACTGGCCGCGCCCGGAGAGGCCACGGACCCGAAGCGCCGCCAGGATTCCCCTTACTGCGGCCTGGCTGGCGTGCCAGCTTCCGGTATTGACCGCCGAGTAAACCGGCCCGTCACGATTTGGCTGGCCCTGCATGTTCAGCATCCGGCCAGCCTTGGCCGCAACCAGTCCCTCGTATCCCTTCACCCGGCGCAGTGGGCCTTTCTGTCCAAAGCCGGTTATGGAGCAATAGACCAGGCCGGGGTAAAGCGCCGAGAGGTGGTCATGCGAAAGCCCCCATTCTTCCATGTCTCCGGGTAGAAAGGACTCCACCAGCACATCGGCCGAGCCGGCCAGCATGACGGCCTGTTCGCGGCCTTCCGGAGTGCCGAGGTCAAGGGTAATGCCCTTCTTTCCCCGGTTCCAGGATATCCATGCCGGCTGGAAGCGGAAGGGGTCGCCGCCGGGAGGTTCAACCTTTATGACTTCGGCGCCGAAGTCGGCCAGCACCAGGGTGCAAAGGGCGCCGGGCATGCCCAGGGAAAAATCCAGTACGGTAAGGCCGGAACATGGTCCTGCCACGGTTCACCTCCCGTCTTCCTGGTATGGAGTCCCCTATCAGCCGGGCACGTCCCCTGAGCTTTTGCGATGCACCATTCTGGCTTAAGGGCGCGCCCGAGGGCATCCAGCCGGGCAGCAACCCCTGCAGGCTGATGAATCCGAGTATGAAGGCCACCGAAGAAGCCCGTCAACCTCCCTTGAGGAACTTAGTGTGAACCGGTCCTGCATCAGCCTTCTCGAATATAGAACCCTTTCGTCAATCAATGTTTGAACCGGCAGAAAAACCAAACTGGGTCGTGGCTAACCTTGCCCTACCCCTCTATACTGTCGGCAATAGGGCGCCGGCATCAAGACTCGCAAGGAACGGTGGAACAAATTTGCAGCCCATCCTGTGAGGCAATTCTCATCCTGAGGTGAAGAAGTATGCCAGCTAGAACCGGAGCCGAATACATCAGGGGACTACGGGACCGCCCAAGGGAAGTATGGATTGACGGGGAACGGGTGAAGGATGTGACCACCCACCCGGCCCTGAAGAACGGCGTCAAATCGGTGGCTGCCCTGTACGACATGCAGCACGACCCGGACCTGCGCGAAGAAATGACCTTCGCTTCCCCTACAACCGGCGAGCCGGTCGGGCTGTCTTACCTGGTTCCCGATTTGGCGGAAGACCTGGTGCGACGGCGGCAGATGATGACCAGGTGGGCCTGGGCTTCCTGCGGAATGATGGGGCGTTCGCCCGACTTTCTCAATACTATCTTCTCGGCGTGGGCCGGGGCCTCCGGCTACTTTGCCCAGGACCGACCCGAATTCCAGCGCAACGTTGAGGACTATCACGAGTTCCTGCGGGAAAACGACGTAGCCTTGACCCATGCCCTGGTTAACCTGCAACGACGACGTACCTCCAATCCCACCGACACCCTGAGCGAAGAGGTGGCATTGACTCTGGTGAAGGAAACGGACGCGGGAATTGTGGTCAGGGGCAGCCGCGTACTGGCTACGCTGGGCCCCATCTCCGACGAAATCGCCATCTATCCGGTGGCATCCCACCGCCTTGCCGACGACGACGGTCGGCAGTCCTTCTCCTTCTCCATTCCCTGCGACACGCCAGGCGTAAAGTTTCTGTGCCGGGAGAGCTTTGACGTCGGTCGCTCCCACTTCAACCATCCGCTGGGGTCCCGCTTCGAGGAGATGGATTCGGTGGTCTTCTTCGACGATGTTTTTGTGCCGTGGGAGCGGGTCTTTCTCATGGGAAACGTGGAGCTTTGCAACGGCTATGCCCAGGGCACCAGTTCCGACGCTCGTACCGGGCACCAGGTGTTGACGCGCTGCCTGGTTAAGGCCGAGTTCATGCTGGGACGGGCGGACCTGATTGTGGATACCCTGGGGTCGGGAACCATCCCCCACGTTCAGGAACAGGTGGCAGAGCTGATCATTCAAAGGGACACCCTCTGGTCCTGCCTCCGGGCTTCCGAGGCCGACGCGGCGCCCAACCGGTGGGGCGTAATGAGCCCGGCCCTGCCTCCCCTGCGAGCGGGGCGTACCCTGTTTGGCCGGTCCATGTATCCTCGCATGGTGGAGATTATCCAGATGCTCGGCACCAGCAGCTTGATGGCTCTGCCCGCCGAAGCGGACTTCGACACGGACATCGCCGCCGAGGTTGGCCAATACATGGCTACCGACACCGCCAATGCCTGGGACCGCTCTAAGCTGTTCCACCTGGCCTGGGACGCCTCCTGCAGTTCCTTCAGCGGCCGGCAGGTTTTGTACGAGCGCATGTTCGGCGGCAATCCCGTCCGAAATGCGCTGGCCCTTTACACCAACTACGACAAGGAACCCTTCAAGGAAAGGGTGCGGGAGTTCCTGGGCCTGGGCGAGTCCTGATATTGGCCCGTCTTACACCGCGAAACTGAAGGAGGAACACCTCAATGCACTGTGGAGTGATGGTCACCGGCTACAACCAGGGTGACTGGCCCCGTCTGATGGAAGGCGACTATGGCCGCCCGCCGGCCGTACCTGATGCTCAGAATATGGATGACACCCTCTATATGGGGGAACTGGTAGAACCCCTGGGGTTTGATTCCATTTGGGCCACCGAGCATTACGGTTCCGCTTACTCGATGCAGCCCAACCCCCTGCAGTACCTGGCCTACTGGGCGGGCCGCACCAGCCGGGTGGATGTGGGCACGGCGGTTATCGTTGCCCCCTGGTGGAATCCGGTCCGTCTGGCCTCCGAAATCTCCATGCTGGACATCCTGCTGAAGGGGCGGCGCCTTCACCTGGGCATCGGCCGGGGCATAGCCCCCCACGAGTACGCCTCGCTGGGCTACCCAATAGACCATTCTCACAAGTACTTCTACGATGTAATCAACGTTCTCAAGGAGTCTGACGGCGCCGAACGCTTTCAGTTCAAGGGCGACATCTACGACATACCCCCTACTACCATCCGGCCCCAGGCCCGCCACAAGGGTGAGCTGACCAGGGACATCAAAGTGGCCTTTACCACCGAGGCGTCGGCAAGAATGGCCGCGGAGAATGGTCTCGGCCAAATGTTCGTCGCCGGCGATAACGTGGACGAGATGACCGACAAGGTTCGAAGGTTCAACGCCATCCGCAGGGAGCTGGGACTTCCCCCCGACCAGCCTACGACCCTGCTCTGGATGTATTGCGCGGAAACCTCGGAAGAAGCCGAAGAGGGGTGGACCTACTTCTACAACCAGTTGACCGCCGCCCAGCATCACTACTTTGAATGGAACAATCCTGGATACGAAGGAATCGCTGGCTACGAAGAATACCTGCTGCGCCAGCGGGCTGACGTAGGCACGGCAGACGCCGGTTTCGCCGCCCGGCGCTCAACCCAGCCCATTGGCACCCCGGACGAGATCATTGAGAAGATCAGGGCGATGCAGGCAACCATCAGCTGCGAAAAGCTGGTGGTCCACGTATTCTACGGGGGTATGCCCAGGGAAAAGGCCGAAAAGAGCATCAGGCTATTCGCCGAGAAGGTGCTCCCCGAGGTGCAAGCCATGCCAACGCCCATCAACCCCAAATCCCTGGGGTAGGCCGCCTATTGGGACACCGAGAAACGAACAGGGTTCCGGGAAAGCGGGGTGAAGCTGGTAGTCATCAGCATCACCCCGCGCGTTTCTCCCGTAGCAGCGAAATCGGCCTCGAATCTTCGGAGGCTAGAACTCCTCCACCGGACGGGTGGCGATGCCGTAGGTGCCATAGAAGAAGTTGGCGTAGTGGGTGGTGCCTCCCGTGACGAACAGCAGGTACTGCTCAGGGCTCTCCAGCATGGGTATGGTGGCTTCCGGATCATTCTCCAGGGCCTGCAGTTCCGGGTGATTCAGCCACTTGCCGTTTTCGTCCCTGGGAACCCCGCGGCTGCCGATGGCCTCTTTCAATGATACCCGGCAGCGTTCGTGCAGCCATTCCTGGGCGTCTCGCTTGCTGAACCCAGCTTGGGCAAGAATCACCGCCCGGGAAGGACTGAGCATGATGGGGTGATAGGGTCCGGGGTAAGAAACCCGCTGATTGGTGTGCCCCACCTGCGCCGACTGCCAGCCGCGAATCCAGCTGCCGTTGCCGGAGCCCGGGTAGTACATCAGCTGGGCTATGTTGTTCAAAGTGTCCTGGTGGCTCCTGGAACCGGAGTCGAGAATGTCTCCGGGGCCGGTAACGGTCACCACCGTCACCGCGCTTTCGTGAGGCTGAAAACCCTGGTCCACATGGTACGGTTGCCAGGGGCTGAGCTCCTCGTTCTCGGCGATACACATGCCGAACTTGGTGGGCAGGCCGATAAAGTTGGGATCGCCCGTGCCTGCCTTGCAGTAGCCGATGTTGATCAGGCACAACCGCAGCGCCCGCCCTATGGCGGTGTTGGCGCTGTTTACCACACCGGGGCCCATGGCCGAGGTGCCGCAGTTGATGCCGGCTCGCTGGGCGATGGGGCCGTTGACCAGGATTAGCGGGGCCTCGGTGTGGCCCGACACCTGCATATCCCGGTGGTTCATTTCCGGCTGGGCCAGGCAGTCAATGGCGGACAGCAGGACGGGAAACTGCTCAGGGCGACACCCGGCCATCACGGCGTTGATGGCCACCTTCTCAACCGTGGCTACGCCGAAGCCGGGCTCCATCACCATCAGCACATCCTGGGGACTCCTGCTGGTGCCGGCCAGCATGCGTTCCACCAATTCGGGTGTGGGAGGAACCACCGGAATGCCGTCGCTCCAGTCCCGTTCGGCCAGGAATCGGTTAACCGCGTCAATACCCTCGGGGGATGCGTCCATCTCCACCGTGAAGACCTCGGTCGCGCCGCCTCCATTCCGGGCGGTAACCGGCCCGCGAGACGTCTGCATGGTGGTCAGGCCCTGGATTATGGCGTCAATCTGGCCGTCCACCATACTTCGGATGAAGTCGGGTTGCTGCCCCGTGGTGGCGTGGGGAATGATGACGTAGGCGGCGGTGGGCTGACCCCAGCCGTCCACGCAGGACTGCCACGCGCGGGCAAAGCTCTGGGCGGCAATGGCCACGGTGGGGATTCCCGCCTTTTCCATGGCAACCATGTCATGGCTAAGCCACGACGTGCAGCCCCCTCAATGGGCCGTGGCCCCCACCATGGCGTCAACCTCGGTGGCGATGCGGGCCGCCTCGTCTTCATCAATGTGGACGCCTCGGCTCAGGACCGGACGCCCCTCTCGCAGATCTCCGCCATATCGCTCGAACTTGACGCTGGGGTACCTGCGCTGCAGCTGCTCGGCGAACCGCTCGACGGCAACGTCGGCCCCGCCGGTCACGTTGTTATACAACCCAATGGTCTTGCCCTCAAAGGAAACGAGTCTGGGCGCAGGGGGCACCTTGAAGTCCACGCGGTCGGCTGCGGGAGACATAATCTGTACTTTCATTCCACAATTCCTTCGCGAATCAGGTTGAGTGAAGCGTCTTTGCCCGCCGCCGACTCATGGGCGGGACGGGGCGGCTCTGTTGGTTTGAGCATAGTTGTACGGACTATCAACGTCAAGCATTGCCTTCCTGCCCCCAGGGCAGCTCCATCGGTGGCGGAGTGGCTGTAACCGGGAACAGAAACGGTACCGTGGGACCGAGGGCCCGGATGTGCGTGGAGGGTCCAGGGGTGACTGCCAGTGAAAGGCCAACCCAATGAAATCGCCGCTGTTCTCAGACGACTGAAATTGCTGCCTTCGGCTGCCACCGTCATTACCGCCGAGCCATTCACTTCAGAGCCACGCACTGCCAGTATCCAGACCCCGAAGGTGACAGGGCGGCCAACTGCGTGGTGGTCCTGGGAGGTAATCAGGGTCACTTGGCAGCCCCTCCGGAAGAGCTACGGGAAACGGCCTTGGACCCTGGGCTGGCTGGGACGTCGACTTCTTCCTTTTCACCATCCTCCAGCAATTAACCAACCCGCTCAAGAAATACCGCTGACAATTCTCCCTTTCCCGATTGCCTTCCCCATGCCCGACATGAACAGAGACGAAGAATAAGCAGTCACATCCCTGGTTGCCGGTTTGCGTTAAACCCTGCCTGGCTCATACGCTGCGAAGGGTTACAGCGACGAAACCGTCCGGTTGGCCTGGTTACCCTCTCGACGGTCAAATCCTCCAGATCAGAAAGGTCAAGAATGAGCGGAGATGACGGCTAGGCTTCATTGTTCTCGCGGTCCTTCGCAACTGGTAACCTGCAATGCGCTTGGCTCCGACTCTCAGCAACGGAACCGGGGTTCAGCTTGAATATCCGGCGCCAGAGTCCTTGTAACATAGAGTTAACCACCGTGTAATTTGGCGGAAACATAGCTGAAGCAGACTGGGGCTGTACCTCAACAGCCGTTGGCCCGGTCCTGTCCCTGATGGGGTTCCGGGCAATTTCCGGTTATTTCTGCTGTCGAAGGCGGGTTGTGTTCGTTTCAAGATTCGGAACTTCCAACGTCGCCGAACGGGTTCTGCTGATTGGCAGCCAGTGGGATTCCCTCAGCGCCAACCTCAAGTCCCTGGCTGGGCAGGGTGAAGTGACCTTTGTCGGCCCCTCGGACCATGGAAGCCCGGAGATCGTGTCTCTGGTGGATCCGACGGTAATAATGGTCTGCCCGGGATGCGACTCCGGCCAGGCCCTTCCTCGACCCGATTTGGAGTCGGACGATGCGACCGAAATGCCACCGGTGCTCGTTTGCGTGACCGCCGAGGAACTGGAACACGGGACCACACTGTCTGAGAGCGATGAGGTTGCCGACTTTCTGGTTGTTCCCTGCTCGGTGGCCGAACTGCAGTGGCGGCTCCGCCGATTGTTTCGCAAGAGCGCTACCGGGCCAACCGGCGCCGTCCTGGAGGTGGGTCGGATTACCCTCGACCCCGATGCCTACCAGGTGCGTCTTACCGGCCGGGTGGTGCCCATGGCATGGATGGAGTTCCAGCTGTTGAAGTTCCTCATGGAAAACGTGGGCCGGGTCTTTACCCGTGGCGCCCTGCTTTCCACTGTCTGGGGGTTCGACAGCATCGGCGGCACCCGTACCGTGGACGTTCACATTCGCAAGCTCCGAAGCAAGCTGGAAGTCCACGGCGAGCGATACTTCCGCACGGTCAAGAACGTCGGCTACGGCATGGTGGACCCTTCCGCTAGCGCCCTGTCAAATTAAAATGGGCTCGGGTTGGCAAACTCCGGCAGCCGGCTTTTACCTGCCAATTGCAGGTTCGTTCTCAATTGGTTACGTTTCTGCCAATACTCCGTGGAGTCTCGCCATACGCTGATTGCAGAAAGACCCCTGCGGAGGTTGCGACCGGCAATGGCAACCAACCCCGGCCACAGGGAAGCCTCTCCTCACTGCCCCTATGGAGCTTTCCAGTGCGGCATGGCGCTTACCGGTCTGATGGAGGATGCCCAGGTGGAGGGCTCCGCTACCTCTCCAGGCGGCGAACCAGAAGCCAAAATGAAAGCTACTCCTACAGGGATTCGCAGGGTTGTCAGCGTCATACCGACTTTCGCCGGCAGGGGGAGTTTCCCACTTTGATTGCGTCGGCTTGTTCCAGACCATGCTGGATTCCGGGCTGCGCCGGAAAGGCGGTCGATGGCAAGTGCACGTTCAACCTTGGCTTAGGATCAGTTGCCGCCCCATGGGGGAGTCCGAACACCTGTCGCGACCAGGCCGGCTGCAGAGAATTGCGAGGCTGCAATCAGTCACCCTTGCCCGTCACAAGAGTATCCCCCAGGTACCTCTTGGTGGCTTGAGAATGACTAGGCAGGTATATATTTACCCCGCTTAACGAGGTAATTTGCTCCGCATACCCCGTCCGGGTATTTCCTCTGACCAGGCATATGGCTATTATTGGATGACGCAGGACCGGGATGGCTCCCGGTCCGATTGACCATGCTTATATTGTAATTAATTCCGTCAACCTGGAAGAACCTGGAGAGACCGGACTCTGACCCGCCCCATATCGCCCCAGGACTCGATCCGGTTAGCGGCGCAGTTGAAGCCTGCGCTGTCCTCGACAACCTGATCCAACTTTCCAGGCATACCAGTGGAGGCTGACCCTTGGTGGATTTTCCCCTGGCACACTCTGCGGCCCTGGTGGACCGGTGGCTAACGGCGCAGGGACGCACCGATGTTATTGCCGGGTCGGAGCCGCTGTGCCGAGAGGACGTGGTAGGGCTGATCTGTGCCAATGGAGGCACGGGTGAGGGCCTGGACCTGTCCTTTCGCAACCTGAACTCCGCAGACTTGTCGGGACTGAAACTCAAGGGGGCGGTACTGCGGGGCGCCGACCTGGGCTATGCCGACCTGCAGGACTGCGACCTGTTCGGGGCGGACCTAAGAGAGTCGGACCTGTTTCGGGCCGACCTGCGGGGGACATTCCTGATGCGAGCCAACCTGGAGGGCGCCTACCTGCTGGCGGCGCGCATCAGCGCCCAGACTGAACTGGGCTCAGTCCAGTGGGGAGAGGGCTATGTCAGTGAATGGGAGCGGATGGGCATGTATGACAACGCCGTGTCCACCTACAGGCAACTCCATGTCTGGTACAAGAACAGGGGATATTCCGACCTGGCCGGGGAGTTCCTGTACCGGGAGTGGGTGTGCCGGCGCAGAGCGGCGTGGACCAGGACTGGCCAGGGACTGAACTGGCGGAAGCCCTGGCTGTTGCTGAAGCCCGAAAACTGGCGGGCGCTGCTTAATTTTCTCTTCCTGTTGAGCTTCGAGGCCCTCTTCGGATATGGAGAGCGGCCCTTCCGCATCTGCATTGTGGCCAGCGTGGTGATTGTGTCCTTTGCCATCTTTTACTTTTTCTGCCCGGACTCTGCCGGTGTGGGATCGGGCAACATTCTCTCGAGGCTGTGGGGCTGCTTTTACTTTTCCCTGGTCTCATTCACCACCCTGGGTTACGGAGGCTGGGTGGACCATCCCAGCTCCTGGGCTCGGGGCGTAGGCGGGATCGAGTCCTTCATTGGCCTGTTCATCACAGCCATGTTCCTGGTCACCTTTACCAGGAAGTGGAGCCGGTAAGCAAATCCTGCCGTTGTCAAGCTGAACGACGCCCCCCGCCAAAGCAGCAGCTTTTCGGGGCTCTTGGCCGTACGCAGGGCTGCCAAAGCGCATGGCTCAGAGGCAGCCTGGAAAAAATGCTTTTCCCCGCCATGTGGTCTCATTTGACCTCATTCTGTACCTGAGCGATCTGTCGTATGGGGCGACCAGACCGTAATTTTGAGGTCTCCTGCAGATACGGCAAGGGCCATAGAATCAAAAACTCCAAAAATTGTGAAGGACGGCCCTGACGAGGCTTTCGGATTATTGCCCACTTCATCTAACGGTAAGCAGGCGCCATGCGGAATGGCAAGAGGGGAATGTCGGAAGCAGCAATTCAGAGCTGGCGGGGAGTTCCCGGCCAGCCAGCGACGGCATAGCGGCGTAAGCCGGTGGGGCGACCTCGGCTAACACAGAAAATCCACCAACTCCGAGTTCTTGCCGTGGCCAGGGTTATCGCATGAGTGAGCAAATTGTTATTCTGAGCTTGCCGAAGAATCTAAACTCCTTCCCACCAACTGGCTTTCGGACCCGTAGCGAGGCCGTGGGGAAGGACTTCAGGCCCTTCGGCAAGCTCAGGGCTACACAGCTTTGTCTTGTGGAAATTAACCGGCTGCAGGACGAATCCTTCATGCGATAGCCCTGTTGCCGTGGCGGTACGTCATTGACAACGTTTCAACCCCGGTGGTAGTTTAGCCCGTACCCATTTCCCGGTTATTTCGTTATGACAGTTACCCAGGCCATTGAAATTTACCTTTCGCGGGCCCACGCCATGGGGGCCGCGCGGAATGTCGCTGTCTTTGCTGTACGAATACATTGGCGGAGGAACCTGTTCCTGACTTAGAGATTTCTCAAGATCAATTAGTTGGACACGGCGGGAAGCTCTTTTTCAGGACCGGAGTTTCCCGCCGGTTTTATTTTTTGGCCGCCACTGGCTGCCCTGCCGGCAGGAGCGCCTCGGGCCGCCAGCGGTAAGAATCACGATTTTCTGATCCCTTCAAGCCAGCAGAGGTCGAATTCCCCGCCCGACAACATCAGTAGAGGCAATCCAACAGGCGGTCTCAGAATGGGTTATGTTTACGCTTTCCGAAGCGCTTTTTTCGAACAGATCAAGCACGATATGCGGTTGGGGGAAGTGCTGTTTTTCCTGGTGGTCAACATCCCGCTGGCGGTGGCGCTGGCGTGGATTGCCAGCAAGGGGGAGAGTTCCGTCCCCATTGACTACCTGCTGGTGGGTGTCCTGCTGATGTCCATCTGGAACCGTGTTTCGATCCGGCTGGGGTGGAGCATCACCAGCGACATTCTGGCGGGCACGTATGACTACATCGCCACGGCACGCACTCCCCTGGCTTTGATCGTATTTACGCGGGCATTGGCCATCAGCGTGCTGGGGATTCTCTCGGGGTTGCTGCCGATTGTGGTAATGGTATGGATTTCCGGGCGGTTCATCCAGGTTCACGAACCCTGGCTGCTTGCCTTTGGCGTCGGGATAGGGGCGTTCAGCGTGCTATCCGTGTCAATCAACTTCGCCCCGCTGTTCCTGCTGGTGCGGGGGCGGGAGGGGTTCTTCAACGTGATCCGGCCAATGGGCGTGGTACTGGGAGGATTCTTCTACCCGGTGGCGTTCCTTACTCCCGGCGTTGAGGTCGTGGCGCGGGCGCTGCCGGCAGCATGGGCCATGGATGCCGTAGTCGTCGCCCTGGAGCCCGGGGGGAACACCCTGCAGGGCGGTTGGGACCTGGCCGTGGCCCTGGCAATCTCGCTGGGGTATCTCACCCTGGCCTATCTGCTGCTGATAAAGGTTGAGCATCGGGTCCGGGTTGAAGGGAACATGCGGGCCTTTTAGGGGGCATCCTGAGGAATTTTTTCATACAGTCATATCTCACCTACCGGGCCCTGTTCTTCTGGCTGAACTGGCCGGCATACATCGGGAATGTGTTCCTGGTGCCGGTGCTGTACATCACCATGCTGATGCTGACGGGCAGGTTCGCCAACAGCCCCCTGGACTCGGACTACTACATCAAGGGAATGGCAGCGTATTCCACTCCCTTCATCCTGATCTGGGGCATTACCCAGTGCAACTACTACGAGCGGGTGATTGGAACGCTGGGGCACGTTCTTGGCTGCTCGGGGAACCGGTGGCTGATCTACTGGAGCAGGGGAACGCTGCATTTCCCCAACGGAATGTTCACGGTGGCGACCAGCCTGATTTTCGCGGGCGCGTTCATCGGCCTGGACTTTTCCAGTACCAACTGGTTGACCCTGGTAACCTCCATTCTGCTGATCGGCTTCTCCTCCACGGCCTTCGCGCTGAGCATAGGGGTGCTCGCCATTGTGGTCCGCGACTGGCTGGTCATCAGCGCGGCAGGGTCGGGGCTGCTGATTGTATTCACCGGTGTGGTCATACCGGTTGACGAAATGCCCCTGTTCCTTCCCTACTTCGGCGATGTCCTGCCCCTGACCCACGGAGTCGCGGCATTCAGGGAAGCCTTTGTGGGGGCTGACCTGGCATCGGTGGGGATTGACCTGGCCTGGGAGGCTGCGGTGGGTATCTGCTACGGGCTGGCGGGATACCTGCTTTTTCTCATCATAGAGGCGGATGCCAAACGACGGGGTGCCTACGAAACTTCAATACTCTAGCAAACCAACTGCTTCGGAAAGGTGGGCAGCAAGGGCGTATTGCCACTCAGGCGAGAACCAGGGACGGCAGAATCCCGCGGGGTTCCCGGGTTCGCGTTAACGACGGCTTGACCACAACCCATCAATGCAATCCTATTGGCAATTCTATTGACCTGCCGGATACCGGGGAATGGGGGACCAAATGGCTGCAACAAGCTCAAACGCGGTCGAATGCGCGAATCTGAACCGGGTGTACACCTCCCGTAACGTTGTGGGTCGCCGGCGCGATTTCACCGCGCTGAAAGACCTCAGCCTGGAAATTCCCAGGGGGGCAGTCTTTGGACTGCTGGGGCCCAACGGGGCGGGCAAGACCACGACGGTGCGAATACTGTCCACGCTGCTGACGCCCACTTCGGGGAGCGCGAGAGTCCTGGGTTATGACGTGGTGTCCCAGTCCAGGCAGGTCCGCAGGAACACGGGTTTCATCCTGGGAGGAGAGCGGGGCCTGTACGGCCGAATAACCGGCGAACAGAACATGCGGTTTTTCGCCGCCCTGAACCACATCAACCCCAGTGAGGCAAAGCGCCGGACAGAGCAACTCCTGGACCGGGTGGGCCTCACCGAGCATGCCAGGACGCCGGTGGAGAATTACTCCAGGGGAATGAAGCAGAGGCTGCACATTGCCCGGGGCCTGCTGACCGACCCGCCGGTGCTTTTTATGGACGAGCCAACCATCGGCATTGATCCCATCGGGGCGCAGGAGCTGAGGAATTACGTTCCCGAACTGGCCAGCGAGGGCAAGACCATCCTGCTGACCACCCACTACATGGCCGAGGCAGACATGCTGTGCGACACAATCGCTATCATCGACCAGGGTGAGCTGGCGGCTACGGGGACCCCGGGCGAAATCAAGCGCCGGTTCAGCCGGTTGGGAATAGTTGAGGTAACCGTAAACCGGCCCAGGGAGGACCTGGCGGCGGAGGTTTCCGGGCTTGAGGCGGTGGAACGGGTGGAGTCTTCGGGAGAGGGGCCCTTCCAGAAGCTGACAATATCGGTCAGCTATGGGGTTGACCTGAATGACAGGATTGCGGAGACGGTCGGCGCGGAAAATATAGAGAGCATGGTGTCCCGAGATCCAACCCTGGAAGAGGCCTACATTAACATCCTGAAGCGATAGAGTCTCCCTGATCTGCCGCTTCCCTCTAATGGTCCCTCGCTTTTCTTGCCGCCAAATACGGTGGGGGCGGACTGCGGGACAGCCTGCTGCTCCCAACAGGGCCCTGCAGGGTGGTTTCGCCGCCATTGCCGGAGTTCGCGCCGTACTGAGCGATATTCAAGGAGTACAGGCAGGCGTCCAGGCAGGCAGCGGAACCCTGGCCGCGGCTCCCAGCGAGGAGTTCAGACAATTCGGCAAGCCCGGGGTGACATGATTCTTCTCTGCCAGCATTGGCGCAACTTGAGCGTAGAATGGAACGCGACTGCCCCGTGCCCATTCCGGACCTGAATGCGCACCAGGCAGAGTGGGGTTATACTGGGGCCGACAGCCAACAAGCAGCAAGAAAGGCATGGGAAATGCGATGCAGCCACTGAGCGATATCCGAGCGCTGGCCGTGACGGTATTCCTGGCGGGCCCGTACCTCAGCATGAACCTGGCGCGCCTGGGAGCAGAGGTCATCAAGGTAGAGATACCAGGGCGCGGAGACCCGGTGCGGGGCAACGGCCCATTTGCGGGGCCGGAGGGCGTCAACAACACCCCGCAGACGGAGCAGGACATTGCCACCCGTTTCCTCAAGCGCACCCAGGGCGTTAAGAGCGTCACCCTGAACCTGAGAGACCCCAGGGGACGGGAGATGTTCCTGGACATGGCCCGCCAGTCCGACATTGTGCTGGAAAACCTGGCCCCCGGTTCCATGCGGCGGCTGGGGCTGGGTTATGACGACGTAGCAGCAGTCAATCCAGGCATCATCTACTGTTCCATCGCCGGTTACGGACAGACCGGCCCCTATGCCGACCTCCCGGCCCACGACCCGCAGATCCAGGGCATGAGCGGTCTGATGGACATTAACGGCGACGCCGATGGGCCTCCCACCAAGGTAGGATTCTACATCGGCGACCTGGTAACGCCCCTGTTTGCCGCCTACTCCATTATGGGCGCGCTGCGGGAGAAGGAGCGAACGGGCAAGGGGCAACACCTGGATATTTCAATGATGGATACCCTGGCGTCCCTGATGTTCATGGAGAACCTGGAAGAGGACGTGCAGCAGGGCAATCCCCTACGGACCGGCAACACCAGCCGGGGCGGTCCCACCGGCCTGTACCACGCTGCGGACGCGGACCTGATCATCACCGCCGCCAGCGACGACCAGTGGCGACGGCTTTGCGAAGCCCTGGCCGCCCCGGAACTGCTGGAGGACCCGCGCTTTACCGACTATACGTCAAGGACCATCAATGTGGCCGGCGCGCGGGAGGAAGTCCAGAAGCGCGTAGGAAAGATGACCCAGGCAGAAATGCTGGCGCGGCTGGAGGAGTCGGATGTGCCCTGCGGCCCGGTGCGGACCGTGCCGGACATCATTGCCGACCCTCACTTCTACGACAGGGGAACCCTCCAGCCCATGCGCCACGGGGCCATGGACGCCCCGGTGCCCGGGGGGATAGCGTCGGGATTTCCGGTGGTGTTTTCCGGCAAGCCGCTGCCAGCGCTGCCCGGGGCGCCGACGCTGGGGATGCATAACAGCGAGATTTACCGCAAGCTCCTGGGACTGGAAGAGTCGGACCTGGAAGGGTTGGCCTCCGGTGGGGTGATCTAGTGGTGTAATTGTTTCAAAACCGGTCCAAGAATCCACCGCCAGTCCAGCAAATGTAGGAAGGTGGCATGGCCGGGTTCTGACCGGCCCAATTGGAGAAAGCAACGTTGGATACTGGCGAAGGCCGGTACGTTGGGCTCGGCTCCAATATTGCTCCGAATTCTGAACTGCTACACTGACAGTTCACGGTAGCTAACGGCTTGCTCACCCAAGTAGAATGAAGGCCGACCGCTCTGAACGTTCAGGAGATAAGCATGGGAACTTTCCGGATCACCGTGGAAATAGGCGACCCTCACGGGCAGCGCTTCGAACCTGTTGAAATGCTGGTTGATACTGGAGCCACATTCACCAAGGCCCCGAGGGAACTGCTGGAAGGTCTTGGCGTTCCGGTGGAGAGCACATATATAGCCGAACTGGCCGACGGAAGCCGAATAGAGCGGACCCGGGGCAGGACGATGATCCGGCTGGAGGGCAAGGAATACCCCACGCCGATAACCTTCGGAGAAGCCGGGGAACTAAGCCTGCTGGGAGCCATGGCTCTGGAGGACGCTATGCTGGCGGTAGATCCTCACGCCAAAAGGCTCATGCCGGTTAACGCCCTGGAAATGGTCGAATGGCCGGGCCGGTCCCAGCCAGACGAATTCAATGACACCGCGAGGATGGTATGAGATTCAAGGCGAAACCGCTGCGGTCGGTGATGTTCGTCCCCGGCAACCGCGAAGACTGGATGCGCAAGGCCCACCAGTATGGCCCGGACGCCCTGATCCTGGACCTGGAAGACTCGGTGCCGGAGGCTGAAAAGGAGAAGGCCCGCGCCCTGGTGGCCGGCATGGTAGAAGAACTGGGGTCCGCCGGCCAGACCCTTTTCGTCCGCGTCAACCGGCTGGAAACCGGGCTGACCGGGTTTGACCTGGAGGCCGTCACCAGCCCCCATCTTTACGGCATTCTGCTGCCCAAGGTGGAGCGTCCCGAGGACGTGGTGGAGGTGGACATACTCCTGCGGTTCTTTGAACGCAAGGCGGGGATGGCCATTGGGTATGTCTGCATTGACCCGGGCCTGGAAACGGCCGAGGGTATCCGGCAGGCTTACGACATAGCCATGGCCTCGGATCGGGTGGCCCACATGGGCGGCAGCGGCGGCAAGGGCGGCGACACGGCGCGTTCCATCGGGTTCCAGTGGACGCCGGAAGGAATGGAGACCCTGTTCATCAAGTCCAAGGTGCTGGTGGATTCCCGCTCCGCCGGAATTGAATTCCCCATCAGCGGGGGCTGGTTTGACATCCACGACCTGGACGGGCTGCGCGACCTAGCCAACCAGCTGAAGCAATTGGGCTACACCGGTATGAACCTCATTCACCCGTCCCACGTTCCGGTGGTCAACGAGGTGTTCACGCCCAGCCCCGAGCAGATCGCTCACTGGAAGGGTCTGCTGAAGGCCATGGAGGAACAAAGGCAGGCCGGCAGCGCGGTGGTAACCTACGCCGGCGACATGGTGGACATCGCCCACGAAGAAACGGCCCGCACCATGCTGGAGATGGTGCGGGAGTGGGGCATAGACACGGAGGCGGCAATGGACTGACGGTTCAGGTAGTCTGGCCGCGGCGGCGGTGGCCGCGGCCAGCCTGGTTTACTACTTCTCCCTGGGGTGCCTGGCCAGGAAATCGTCGGCGATTTCTTCCATGGTTACGAAGCGAACGCCGTCGTGGGAGCGGATGTACTCCGCGATGCGCTCAAGCATCAGCAGAACCTGGGGGCGACCGCTTACGTCCGGGTGGATGGTTATGGGGAAGGCCGCCTCGTCGTATTCGCGGTACACCCAGTCGAACTGGTCCCGCCACATTGACTCAATGTCCCGGGGATTTACGAAGCCGTGGCTGTTGGGCGACGCCTTGATGAACATCATGGGCGGCAGGTCGTCCAGGTACCAGTTGGCCGGTATCTCCACCAGGTCGGTCTCCTCGCCGCGTTCCAGGGCGTGCATCCAGTGGTCCGCCGGCATACCGTAGTCAATCTTGGTCCAGCGATCGCCCACGCGGACGTAGTAGCACTCAAAGTCGCGGTGCATGAGGCTGTGGTCATACTTGATGCCGTGCTTCAGCAGCAGTTCGTTGGTAACATGGCTGAACTCCCACCAGGGCGCGACGTAGCCCCGGGGCCGTTTGCCTGAGACCTCGGTAATCAAATCTATGCAGCGCAACAATACGGCTTCTTCCTGCTCCGGCGACATGGAGATGGGATTCTCGTGAGAGTAGCCGTGCATTCCGACCTCGTGTCCCTGCTCGACAATCATCCGGCATTCGTCGGGGAAGGTCTCGATGGAGTGGCCGGGGATGAACCAGCTGGTCTTGATGCCCAGTCTGTCAAAGAGCTTCAGCAGCCGGGGCGTTCCCACTTCCCCCGCGAACAGGCCTCGGGAAATATCGTCGGGCGAGTCCTCGCCACCGTAGGAACCCAGCCAGCCGCCAACGGCGTCCAGGTCAACTCCAAAGGCGCACAGAATACGTTTGTCGGCCATCACAATTCTCCTCGCGGCGTCCCTTTGCCAGCGTTCGCCCCATCATACACCCGCGCCTTTCCGCCCTACAATTGCTCAACCGGCGACGCCCTGGAAAGTTGCCGAGTGAACCGTTTCAAAAGGCGCAAATAACTCAGGGAGTTGGCCCAGGTCCTTGTGAAATGGGAGAATATTCCACGGTAGCCCATCCGGACACTTGCAACAGGCTCAGTTGGCAATGATGATGCAACCGGCGTAACCCTTACGCTAGGAACGTCGCGGGAGATATGCCAGGTCCATCAACCGAGGTGGAAGGAGGCTGGATGCGGAGAGCCACCAGGCATTCATACCTGACCAAAGCCAGGGATGACTACGATGCTGCCTTCTTCATAACCCTTTGCGGTCGCCACCTGCCGGCCGACTCGGAGTCGGCCCTTTGGATCGAAGATTTTGAAGCCAGGTGGTCGGAACAGAGGCGTTCCGACCTTTGCCTGCATTGCGCCAGGGAAATGCGCCTGGATGGCGTAAGCTGATGCAGGGGATAGGTGAATTGAGCGACGCAGGGTTCAGGACCTCAACCCGAGGCTCGATAGCTGGCCTATCGTGCATGGGATTCCCGCAGGAAGCTGGTCTGTTTGCGATTAGCCGCCGACCCGGCCAGTTTTCCGGCTTATGGATATGCTGGAATCGGAGCGTTTGCAAAAATGCCGGACGTAACGCAGTATGTAACAGGCTTCTGCCGGCAGGAGGTATGGCATCATGAAACTGGGAATGCGGGGGCTTTCCAGGTCCAGTTCGGAAGAAAAAGCAACCCAGGGCGGTCGCGTAACGGCCGCCGAAATGTACCAGGTGCAGGACTCGTACGTCCGGTTCAATCAGCGCGACCACATGGGGTCACAGATGGTGTGGGATGCCTATTACAAGGCCGAAAGAGACAAGCTGAAGGACAAGCAACGCCTGCTGATGGACAAGGGACGTATCGGCTATGAGTCCACAGCCTGGGGGCTGGACTCCGCCGCGGACTCTCTGCTCTCACTGATGGGCTTCTCGAAGAGCCAGCCCGACATGCGCGCCACGGCATGGCATTCGGACCTGGAACCTTCGCCAGCGGGCCGGCCGGAAACCTCCCCCGCAGAAGCCTCCCAGATGGTGCGAAAGGCTGCTGAACTCCTGGGAGCGGACCAGGTAGGATTCGCGGAGCTTGACCGTCGCTGGGTGTATTCCCATTACTTTGATGCGGAGACGAATGAGGCTTTCCCCATCAAGTTTTCCGACGAGGCCGGGTACGAAGAGCATGACCAACCTGTGCGCCTTGAAGACGGCACCCGGGTTATTCCCAAGGAGATGAAGTACGTGGTGGTGATGCTCCACGAGTGGGGCAAGGACCTGGACGGCACGGAGCATGCGCCCACCCTGCTCACCGAGGGACTCAGCACCCTGGCATACGCGCGCATGGCGCCCACCCTGTGGATGGTGGCTGAGTTCATTAGAGGACTGGGCTACAACGCCATTCCGGCGGCCAACGATACGGCCCTCAGCATTCCCCTGGCCATCGACGCGGGCCTGGGGCAGGTGGGCAGGCACGGGATGTTGATCAACCCCAGGGTTGGGGCGCGCTGCCGCATATCCAAGATCTTCACCGACCTTCCGCTGGAGCCGGCCGGGGCAGTGGATTCGGGAATCACGGAATTCTGCAACGCATGCCTGAAGTGCGTACCGAAGTGCGGCACCAAAGCCATTACGACAGGAGAACGGAGCTTCGACGCCATTGACGAAAGCAATGCCAGCGGGGTGCTTACCTGGAAGCTGGACGCCAAGAAGTGCATGACTTTCCAGAACCGGGTGGGAAGCACGTGCAGCACCTGTGTGCGCCGGTGCGCCTGGACCAAGCCACCCAGCAGGAAGTATGCCATCCCGCGCTTCTTCATCCGGAACTTCCGGTGGAGGTGGCTGAACAAGACCTGGATCTGGCTGGACGATTTGGCGGGAAACGGAAAATTCGACAAGAAGTCTAACGACTTCTGGGTGAGCAGCCGCTAGGATCTGTCGTCAAATAGAAAAGCAAAGCTTCCCAGCGCACAATTTCGTCGTTCCCCCGAAGGCGGGAACCTCGCCGGTTGTAGTCAAGATTCCTCCCGATTCAAGGATGACGGGGAAATTTGACGATACTACCCAAGCGGTCCAACTGCTTTGAAATGATGGATGGCGCTTGTCTATCGCCATTCCCGTGGAAAACTGATCTTACAAGTTGCACCGAGGTTCCCGCCGGCGCGGGAACGACGGGTTAGCCCCAACCCATCAATGCAATCCAGTTGAACTGCTAGCGCAAGACTTCATAATTGGCGGGAATTCCGCGCCAGCCAGCCACGTCATACCTGCGAAAGCCGGTATCCAGGAATCCTTGCCCCGCTTGACCTTAATTCGCTGTCGGGCCTGCTGGATTCCGGCCTGCGCCGGAATGACGAAATCCAGGCCGCTGTGACTCATCAAGTCTGAACAGCTACAGCATCGTTTCCTTCGTTGACATCCGAATTGGCCAATCCTAATATGGTGTGAACCGGCCCCTTCCCCGGTGATTTGGGCTCGAAAAACGGAGAGGTTGCAATGTCCCGCCAGGAAGACATTCGATTGATGGCCCACCTGATGCGAAGGGCAGGCTTCGGCGATACGCGCGAGGAACTGGAGAAGCGCGTCGCCAAGGGCTACGAGGCCGTAGTCGAGGAACTGTTGCATCCTGAGCTGCAACCGGCCATTGACGAGGAACTGCTGTACCGGTACTTCCCGGGCTACGAGGGGGCCGGTGCGCCGCCGATAAACCAGGCCAACTGGGTCTTCCGGATGATCAATACCCAGCGGCCGCTGGAAGAGAAGATGGCGCTCTTCTGGCACCAGCTGTTCGCCACCGGCAACTCCAAGGTGGACAATCCCCCGGAGATGACTCGCCAGATTGCCCTTTTCCGTGAGCACGGACTGGGACCCTACCGTGACCTGCTGATAGAGGTCGCCAGGTCGCCGGCCATGATCTTCTGGCTGGACAACCACGGAAATCGCGACGGCGCCATTAACGAGAACTGGGGACGGGAGTTGCTGGAGCTCTTTTCCCTGGGAGTCGGCAACTACTCCGAGGATGATATCAAGGAAGCGGCCAGGGCCTTTACCGGATGGACGATTGCGCCAAAGATTCCCCGCAATCCCTACGGCCGTTTCCACTGGCAGTTCGAGTACAAACCCGAGGAGCACGACCACCGGGAGAAGAATTTCCTGGGGCAGACCGGGAACTTCAACGGCGAGGACATAGTGGACATCATCGTGGCCCAGCCGGCCACGGCCCGGTTCCTGGCCCGCCACCTGTACCGGTTCTTCGTCGCCGACGAGCCCCACGTGTCCACCTGGAACATCACCCCACCCGTTGACCCCGAGGCCATCGGGTTCCTGGTTGATGCCTACAATGAGTCCGGGGGCGACATCCGGTCCATCCTGAGGGCGTTGTTCAATTCGGAGTTCTTCAAGAATGCCCGGTTCGCCCGGGTGAAGTGTCCGGCGGAACTGATCGTCGGCACCGTGCGCATGGTAGGCAACTACAACGGCTTCAAGCCGGGCTTCAACAACCTGGCGCTGGAGTGCGGCTGGCAGGGACAGGAGCTGCTAAATCCTCCCAGCGTTGAGGGCTGGCACATGGGTTCCGAATGGATTGACCCCGGCGTGTTGATGCGGCGGGTGAACTTTGCCGCCAGGATATTCGGAGACATTTCACTGCCCGGCGTGCAGACCATCTTCAAGCAGGTTATGGTAGCCGTGCAGGGTGACCGCTCCCCCGAGGCAATAGTGGCGGCCTGTCTTGACGCCATGGGACCGCTGGAAGTGGGGGAGGCCACCCACGCAGAACTGATGGTCCACGCGGCAAATTGCGGCGACCTGGCCTGGAACACCACCGAAGAACTCATTGCTTCGCTGCGAAGCGTTAGCAGGATTTTGACCCTGATTGCCTCCTCGCGGGAGTACCAGTTCGCATAGGCAGGCGCATTCAGCCAAAGCGGAAGGATACGAAAATGGCACGAAACCATAAAGACCCCGTGCTGGTAGTAATGGAGCTGACGGGGGCCAACGATTACCTAAATACCATCGTGCCCTATGCTAATCCCCTGTACTGGGATAACCGGCCCAGGGTCCATATCTCTGAGGACCAGCTGCTGCCCATAGACGACGAGCTGGCGTTCCGGTCGGATACGGAGCCATTGAAAGATATCTACGACCAGGGCAAGATGGCGATCATCCACGGAATAGGATTCGAAAACTCGCCCCGCTCCCACTTTCGGGCCATGGACATCTGGCACACCTGCGAGCCCGACTCCATCGGGACCGAGGGCTGGCTTGCCAAGGTGGTCCGGGACCTGGACCCCAGCGGGGAAAACGTGCTGAAGGGAGTAAACCTGGGCCAGGGCCTGCCCCGGGCGCTGGCCATGAAGGGCGTGCCCGTTACCTCCGTCAACCATCTCCCTACCTACGGCGTGCTGTCATCAAATCCGGGCATAACGTCGGAGCAGGACCGGGAGCAAATGTTGGAGAGCTTTGCCCGCATGTACGCCCCCGCCATGGGCAACGGACCGACCATGGACTACCTAGGTCAGGCGGGACGGGATGCGTTGAAGGGCGCCGATATCATCCGGGTTGCTCCCGAAGCCTATTCTTCAAACGTAGAGTACGCCAACAATCCCATTGCCAGGCGCCTCAGGGACGTGGCCCAGGTGCACCTGGCCGGACTGGGTACGCAGGTCTTCTACACCGCCTACGGGTCCTTCGACACCCACTATGACCAGATGGGGTCCCACACCAAGCTGTGGATGGACGTTTCCGCTGCCCTACGCGACTTCTTTGCCGACCTGCGTGAACACGATGCCTCGGACGAGGTGGTCGTTATGTTGTTCAGCGAGTTTGGACGCCGCGTGAGGGATAACGGCACCGGCACGGACCATGGCGCGGCCGGGGCCGCCTTTGCCATCGGCGACCGGGTGAATGGCGGTATGTACGGCGCCTATCCTTCGCTGAAACCGGAGGACCTCACCGAGGGGGACCTGGCGCCCAGCTATGATTTCCGTGGCTTTTACTCCACGCTGGCGGAAAAGTGGCTGGGACTCGATCCGGTACCCATCGTCGGCGGACACTTTGAGCAGCTGCCCTTTGTGTAGCTCCAGGATGACAAATTCCTTCGCCGGAGGGGGAAAATGCTGACCACCGTCGCCGCTGGCCGGGTGTATGACTACAGCTACTGCATTGGCATGTACAGTCAGTCGGGCCGGGGATTCTGGGCTCCCCAGGACTTTGTGCTGGGAGAAAACGGACGGATGTACGTGCTGAGTCGCGGCGTGGAACAACTGGGGCAGCGGGTCAGCAAGGTGACCCTGGACCACGAGTTTCAGGGGCAGTTCGGATCCGTGGGCGCGGAAGACGGGCGTTTTGTCTGGCCCAGGTCTATTGACCTGGACCGCGACGGGAGGGTGTTCGTATCCGACGAGCAACTCAACCGGATAACGGTTTACGACGAAGAGGGGGCGTACCGGTATCACTGGGGGAGGTCGGGCAGCGAAGAGGGACTGCTGAACGGTCCGTCAGGCATTGCCTTTGATTCCTGGGGGTCCGTCTGGGTGGTGGACAGCCTGAATCACCGGGTGCAGAGTTTCAGCCAGGTGGGCGAGTTTCGGTCCAGTTTCGGGAAGCGGGGAAGCGGCGACGGAGAGCTGGAAATGCCGTGGGGCCTTTGTATTGACCGCCACGACAACATTTATGTTGCGGACTGGGGAAATAACCGGGTGCAGAAATTCGCTCCTACGGGGGAACTCCTCGTCAAGTTCGAGGGCTCCAGCGCGGGAGTTGGATCTTTGAAAGGCCCGTCCGGGGTGGCTGTGGACTCGGACGGAGATGTTTATGTAACTGACTGGGGCAACCACCGCGTCCAGATTTACGCGGCCGACGGCCAATATATTACGGCGTTGGTGGGTGATGCCCAGGAACCTTCGCCGTGGGCCCAGAGCTACATCGACGCCAACCCGGACCTCATCAAGGCCAGGCGTCGGACGGATCTTGAGCCTGAGTGGCGGTTCCGGCGTCCCGTGGCCGTCAATGTTGATGCCGAGGACCGGATAATTGTGCTGGAGTCCTACCACCACCGGCTTCAAATCTACAACAAGCTGAGGGACTACGTAGAACCCTCAATAAACCTTTAGGTCCCACCGGCGACCGTGTCCCCACCCATTCCCGGGCACTTTTCCTGTCGCTGACAACGCCATTGCGAGGGCCGTGACTGCCAGGCGCATCCCCGTCTGGCCGCCAACCGGTCCGGACTGTGCTGAATGGCTGTTCCACCATAAGCTCTTCCCCGAACTGCCGCATCATCCCGTCCAATGGAGGGCGATATTCTGCCGGCAGCGGAGTCTCACCAGCAGATTCTTCGCTTGCCATGCGTTGGAAGGTTGCCAGCCGTCGTGGAAGCTGCCAGGCGATGCGCCTGAGAAGGCAGGAGAATAAAGCCTTGGGGCCCCCCGCGACAGGCAAGCGGGCACGGGTTGGTGGAGGTGAGGGGATTCGTGCTAAATGAGAAACACGTTCAGATTTCAAGAAACTAGGCCCATGAACAAGTTTTGTACCACATTTTACCCCCTTCTCGGTCCTTCAGTGTATTAGTCCTACGACAATACAGCATGCTTGCAGGAACCTATGTCTCTGCAGTCCAGAACAAGTCACTTGCCGCAGATGACTTTATTCGTGCAGCAGTAAACAACCCTTCCACGTCAGAGTTTCCAAACTTGATGCCTTTGAGCCAGTCATTCCAGTGCGACGTGCTCACTATTGGCCCGAATCACAATTAGTAGAGCAACAACGCCTTCAAGTAATGGAGATTAAGCCGGCAGCTACGGAGTTCGAGTCCAGCATGGCGGGCCGGACTGGACGAAATCAAGAACCGAGGCCGATTCCGAGGTCACCCCGTCCTGGGGCATGGGGATGGTGTACGTCAGAACCGCTTCGTCCTCCACGATCTCGATGCCCTGCACGAAGTTGCGAATCAGGGCCTTCCGCTCCGGGAAAGTGCCGTCCTGGAAGAGTGCGCGGAAGTCCGCCACGTACCCCTTGATCTCCTTCGACGTGGGCAGCTCCGCCCGCCGCTGCTCCAACTGGAACTCGGCTTCCTCCCGCGCCGCCACAAGCTGGTCCTGGCGGCTCTTCAGGGACAGGATGCGGGGCGACAGGACCTCGATGGGCAACTGCTGGGTCTCCAGGGCCTGGTAGAGGTTCTCCAACCGGGTCTCCACGTCGGACAGCTCGCTGTTGATGGCGGTCAGCCTGCCGTTGACCTCGCCGGCCAAAGCATCAATCTCCTCGGCCACCAGGGTCACCAGCTCGGTGATGGTCTCCTCGGTGAGAATCCGCTCCCTGACCTTCTCGATCACCAGGTCCTCCACCTTGGTTGCGTTCAGGTAGCGGGCGGTGCAGGCCCCGGCTCCCTCACGAAACAGGCTGGAGCAGACGTAGTAGGCGAACTGCCCGCTCTTGGCTCCCTGGGCCGAGTAGGACTTGCCGCACACCCCGCAGCGCAGGAGGCCGCTCAGCAGGTACTGGCTGCCCACCGTCCCGGGCCGTTGGACGCTAGGCGCCCGTTCATGCAACCCCTGCCGCACCGCTTCGAACAGCTCCCGTGATACTAACGCGGGCCAGGCGTTCTCCACCCGCACCGGCTCTCCCACCTTCTCGTTCTTGCTCTTCACTCCCCACACCGCCGTTCCGGTATAGGCCTCGTTGGTCAGCAGGTAGTGGACCACGTTCTTCTGCCAGCGTTTGCCCTTGTTGGTGATGCCCCGCCCGTTCAGCTCCTTGCAGATTTCCGCCAGCCCGTTGCCCCGGCGGGAACTCTCGAATATCTCCCGCACGATGGGAGCGGCCACCGGGTCCACCTCCAGGGTGGGGCGATCCTTAACCCCGTCGCTAACTTTGATGCGCTTGTAGCCGAAGGGAGCCTTGGAGCCCAGGAAGAAACCCCGGGACGCCGCCTCCCGCATTCCCCTAACGACCTCTTGAGCTAAATTTTCGCTGTAATATTCGTCCACCGACTCGATGATGCCCTCCAGCAGCCGGCCGGTGGCGCTGTCCTCGGCCTGCTCGGTGATGGACACCACCCGGATGCCCTTGCGCCGCAACTGGGCCTTGAAGGCCACGGCGTGCTCCCGCTTGCGGGTGAATCTCGAAAACTTCCAGACCAATATGACCTGGAAAGGGGCCTTGGGCCTGCTTCCCTCGTCGATCATCTCCCGGAACTGGGGCCTATCGGCGATCCTGCCGCTCTCGGCCTCGTCCACGTACTCCCTGGCCACGGAGTAGCCGTTGTTCTTGGCGTAGTCCCTGAGCGCCCTAAGCTGGGCGGCCACGGAGAGGTCCACGTCCTGCCGGTCGCTGGAGACCCGGGCGTAGAGCGCCGCTGGGGTCAGGGCTTGAAACTGCTGCCTTTTCGTCATATGTGCATCCCCTTTTTGCTGTTGCGTCTAATTACCCAGTCTTACCCAGTATCATGAAACACCCCATTGGCTTCTGTCAAGGACCGACTGTCAGCAACCGAGGCAGCCCGTTTATCGCCTACCGGACTTCCGCCAGCAGGGACAGGAATCGCGGCGCGTTGACGATTGTCATGCCCCGGTGTTCTCCGATGGGCAGCAGATGCCGACGGTCGCCGGTCGCCAAGTAGTCGGCATTGGCGGCCACCGCGCACTCCAGCACCCGTTTGTCCGCGTGGCCGCCCTCAATCACTTCCTCCAATCTCGGCGGCTCAATCACGACGGCGGCGTTCTCCAGGGTCAGTATCGCCTGGTTCGTGCGCTCCTCATCCCAGCCGAACTTGCGCGTCAGCACTCCGGCCACCTCTTCAAGGATGAACAGCGACAGGATGAACTCGAACCTGCCCCGCAGGGCCAACCCCAACAACATCCGCTCGTTGCCGGGGAAGTTCAGGGCCGAGATGATCACGTTGGTGTCCAGCACTACCCTCATGCTGGGGACTGATCCTCCTCGGCCCGGTACTCTTCCACCAGCCCGGCCACGTCCTCCGGGCCGACGCCCCGTTCCCGGGCCCGCTCCTCACCGTACCGGAGCAGTTCCCGCCACTCGCACTCCTCGATGTAACGGAGCACCGCCTCCCGCAGAAACTCGCTGCGGGACCTCCCCCGCTGCTGCATCGCTTCGTCGAGCCGCTCCGCCATCTCGGGCGGCAACGAGAAGGTGATGGTCTTCGTCGTTCTCGGCATGATCACCCCTTGTTATCCGGTCTTACTCTGATACTGGGCCACCGGAGCAACCTTGTCAACCGATTCCCGGCGGGGAATTGGCTATGCACTACTAACGGGCCTTAACAGTCATGGGAGAAACAACCCATATGGCCAATCGGCGTAGTCGTCGGTGAAGACCCGCTCCGGAGGCCCTTCCCACTGCGACACCAACAGGTTCAAGACCAGATTGTCCAACTCCCACAGCCTCTTGAGGCTGCCCTCCAAAGCTTCAAGCGAAACTCGCTCTGCTGGCACCTCGACGCCCCTGGAAGTCGTTACACCGTTGAACTGCACGAAAGAATGGGCCAACGTGTTGCGGAAATCGTAACATTCCCGGATCTGACTGGGGAGATCACCGAACTGCTCGGTCATCATGCTATTCTCGGTTATCGCTTCGTAGAGACGCACCTTAGCCCGAAGCGGAATCGGCGCTTCGATAAACCAACGACGGAATTCTTCCCGATGGTTCCCAACGTCCAACCACTCCGTCAAGAGGCAGGTCAAATTCAGCTCGAGCGATGCCATCAAGCCGAGGTATTCACCCCTCATGCGGTTGTACTCTGCGGCCTGTTCCGGACTCATATCCATGGCGTATCTCCGACAATGTATTTCGCCAGCGCCGGCACCTTGACGCGGGCAAAGCAATGGTTTTCGCCTGGGACCCTCCACCCGTCTGGCCCGGTCTTTCGGTTGGATCAAACCACCTCCGGGGACTTTACTCTCAAAAGTGTCATCTCCACGTGCCGAAAGTGACGGATAATGTTTCTATCGGCACAATCTTCGTAAACATCCCGCAACGGATTGGGAACGGCCTGTCACAACCCGCTGATCGCGCACTCCAGCCTCCCCAAAACAACAAAGGCCGCGTTTCAACATAACGCGACCCTGACTCCATCATCGCAACCTTCCGGGCACATTGGCAGAGGAAAAGGCGGTGCAAAATGTTAAGACTCCGTTAAAAATCCTGAAATCTCCCCGTGTGGTTACCAGCGCGGCCCATTTGCGGAACCAGCGTCCTATGTTTGTGGGCAAATTACCCCTGATGCCTGCCGGTCGACACTGTCCTGCAAAGAAAAACCAGCGACTACTCGGATTCGGCGAGTCATACAACAATCAGCGAACGCCCGCAGCGGTCCTGCCAGTTACTACGGGCGGAAATTTCGCTACTCGGTACATGGTCGAAAGACCGATGAAAGTTGCCCGCCATTGCGATTAATATCGTCCCAGCATTCTGCAGCTGCCAACGGCGTGCTAGTTCTTTCCGTGAGGTGACTATGGAAATCAGGCCCACCGCAATAGCCTGGGCCCCTGCCGGATATAGCAAGGGCCCAGACCTTCTAGCGTAGAGCACTGTACCTCGTCAGTTCGACGAGTTGTGAGAGGCGCCGGTACCATCTCCTTCCGCTGGCCCCTCTCCTTCATTGGGATCGTATTCGATCTGGTTGTCGATGGCGTCTTGAAAGCGGATCCGGAGTCGGTTAGCGTCATCGCTTTCCAAAACCGTGGACCTGTCCGCCCTTTTCGCCACATCCAATGGCAGGTTCCCCACGCCGGGAACCACTGTGTGCTTATCGCCCGCTGCATTGGTGCGGGTTACGAAGAGATACGACTTCCCAGCTTCCAATAGGTCCGGGTCTCCCTCGACGCGGTACTTAGTGCCGTTCGAGAAGTCCACCCCGTACTGCACGACCGCCACCTGGGCAGGGAGCGTGCCCTTCAGGGACTCCAGGACGGTCACGGAGTAAAGCGTGTAAGGCTCGTCGTCCTTGTCCTCCACCTGGCTGGTCTTGGCATCGACCTGCCCGAACCAAACGTTGTGCGAAATGCCTGCCAGCTTCTGATCATCGTGGATGTCCGTCACGTGAAGGGGGTGACCCACAATCAGTGGGACCGGTCCACCTCCGGCGTACTGCCCCACGGCGATCCCCAGGAGTGCCAGGGAAATGACAATGACGCTGGTCCAGGCCACATGTTTTTTTCTGATGTTGATGCTCATTATTGGTTACCCCAGTATTCGCGGTAGTCTTCCTTATCGTGCTCGCCCAGTTCACACTGGTTCAGGATGTATTCGTGCATGATGTTTTCATCTAGCGAATGCTTCAGACGCTGGGCATGACCCCACTCGTGTGCCGCCACGAACTCCTTCTTACAATCGCTGAAGTCGTCCATGTAATGCTCATTGTAACGGATGCGGTCCGTGAAGATCGGCCACCAAGTGTAGTACCCAGCCCAGGTCACGTCCGGCTTGTCCACGTCTTTCACCTTGAGGTCCGTGGACGTGTTTGCGTTGTCAGGAGCGATTTCTACGCAATCGTTGCTCCCCTGGAGAGCCTCCCACATCCTTTCTCCTTCTCTCCGCGCCGAGTCGTACTGGGTCGCTTCTTCGTAGCGGATCTCGCAGTCGCCGTTGACGGAGTCGTACCGCTGGTAGTGGGCCTGTATCGCCGGAGTCGTGCCGATGAACGCCGCCACGGAGAAGACGAAAATCGACAGCGCCACCATAGGCAGTATGTATCTCATGGTTGTTGTCTCCTGATGGAGTGCCGTACCCGGTCACCAACCGGGACACGGGTTACGGCCCGATTTCGGTCAGGGCGCACTTGCACCCAAGGTCAAATTGACGTGATACACCTCCGTTTTGACTGGTCAAGCGGCAGGAGTCATTGACACCCAGATGACGGAACCCCTGCGGCGACAGCAAAACTACCGCCGCGCGCCGTCGTGACCGAGCCAACAAAAAAAGCCCTGCCGGCAGTCGCCAGGGCTGGACACTCAGGAAACACAGGGCTAACATTGAGCCCGATGGCGGAGCGCATTTCCCCATCGACCGCGGCCTCGGTGTTAGCTCCACCGGGGCCGTTTTATTGGCCCGCGCATTCTATGAATTGAGCGTGAGACTGTCAATCACGGGATTTCGTCGCAGAAAGCCGTGATTAGCCCGAAAATACGCCGGCAACCGAGCCCCGTTGCAGCCGTATCAGATGAGTAGGAAACCAAAGGCTTCCCAATGAATCAAAACCATGCCGATTACAATTCTGACGGCAATTTCGACACCGGGACGACGATGCCTCAAAGCACCCGGTCATAACTGGATTCCGCGTGAACGCCTTCACGCCGGCAGTTCTCGAAGTGTGCGGAATGGGAAACGGAGAACCCAAGATTAGATTGAATTTCACACATCATCAAACCCTTGGGTAAAATCGGCCGACAATCCCATATTTTTGGGCCATGAGCGTACCTTGCACTGATATTATGCCACATGGTCTTACTAACTATCACTCCTCAACCGGTCTTTGGCCCGCCGGCGGCAGCGGAGAATGATCTTTTGCATTTCCGTTCCTCCGCAATGCAACCAGGCCGTGGCCGTGGCTCCCGAAATGGGTCAACGTGCCCGGCGACTTCGAACCTCCGGAGACCGCCATCAGAAGGCATAGTCGGGTTCCAGCACGTCGGGGTTGCGCCAGGCTTTGCCCAGGGGTCCCACGTCCTCCACCAACTCCCTATGGGACACCCACAGGGGCACGTCCACCCGGCTGCGCTCCAGCTCCCTTCTCGCCACCCCCAGGAAGTTGGCCTCCGCCAGCGCGTCGTCGAACACGATCAGCGCCAGCGGCCACGCCCCGTGATCGTCCAGCGGACGCTGGGACGCATAGTAGCGCAGGTACGGCGCCAGGCGCGCCGCCATGGTCCCGGGCCGCACCGCCCGCCGCTCCCACTCCAGGAAGAAGGGCACGTCCTCCTCTTTCCCTTCCTCTTCCCAGCGCAGCATCCCGAAGGCGTCCGGGTGGATGGAACGCAGCGTCCCCAGGTGGCGGAAGTGGCGGGACGCCCGGTGCGGCGGGTCGTACTGGACCACCCGGTACCCCTCGCCCTTCCCCTGGCGGGACATCCGCGCCAGGAACCGGTGCACCGCCTCGGTGTGCTCCAGGTTTCTAGCCAGCAGCCGGCTCCGCCGCCCCCACACCCTGCGCCACCACTCCGCATCGTCGCCCCCGCCGCTCATCTCCACGCTCCACTGCCGGCGCAACCGGCCCACCGCGGTGCGGTCCCTCCGGGCCAGCGTCGCCAATCCCCAATCGGACAGCCCCAGGTGGCGGCGCCGGCCCGCCAACTTGCGCTCCACCAGCCGGCCCTCCACCAGCCGGGACAGCAGCTGGGACACCCGCATCTTGGACACCCCCAGCAGGCCCTCCAACTCCGCCGCCGTGATCCAGGGCCAGTCGGCCAGCAGGTCCAGCACCCGCTTCTCCCCGGGCTTCAGCAGGGCCGGCAGCAGGTAATCCGGCCCCCACAGCCCGGTCTCCGGCATCTCGACGGTATCCGGGTAGCGCAGCTCCACCAGCGGCGGCTCAGGTTGCGTCCTGCCCTGCCAGACGCCGCGCTTCAGCACGTCCGGCAGTCCCAACCACGATCCGCCCGACGGCGTGCGCCAGATGCGGTCCTCCGGGTCGGCCCGGGCCGCGTCCTCCTCCAGCGCCACGAAGGCCAGCCCGCCAAACTGGGACATCAGCCGCCGGGTGTGCCGCAGCCGCACCGTGTCCGGCGCCAGCACCAGCACGGTCCGGGGACCGCGCTCCTCGCCCAGCCGCCAGGCCCGCTTGGAGAACCCGGTCCGATCTGACGTGGCCCCCTGGCGCACGATCCCCAGGGTCCGGTCTCCGGGCAGGTGAACCACCGCGTCCAGCGCCCGGCTCCGGTACCACTCCATGCCCGCCAATCCGCCGGCGACAATGGCCACGCTGGCCGCCACCCGGTAGATCACCCCCACCGCGTCCAACCGCTCCAGAAACAGCCGCTGCCAGCGCCGCGACACCGGGTAGCGCCGCAGCGCTTCCTCTTCGCTGACGCCGTTGATGTCGGCCAGCCACTCCACTCCCTTGCGGGTCAGGTAATACCGCCGGGCGGGAGGCAACAACGGGCTGCCGTGGCTGACACCGGCCACCACGCCCAACTCCGTCAGGTCGGCGATCTCCTCGTACACCCGCTGGTTGGCATCCCCCGCTACCTGGGACAGCTCGATACGGTCCAGGAAGGGCATGGCCCCCAGCAGACGCAGCAGCCTCACGTCCCGGTCCCTGCTGTGCGGAATGTCTTCCTCCCCGGCGACTTTCCCGCCGCGCTCACCGCGTCCCGCCTCGACCTGCGGACCGTCGCCGGTATCCAGTTTCCCCAGGATGACCAAGCCGGCGCAAGGGGCAACTGTCAGCAAAGGGCGGCGTCAGACGCCGTGAGCAACGGCGTCGGGACCGGCTTCAGGGTAAAGGACGTTTCCCGACGCTTCCCCTGTTGCGGCGTAGTACAAGGAAAAGAGGACTTGTAGAAATACAATTCGCTGCAATTTCCTACCGGATTGCTGCGGCAGCAGCCCCCTACAGGACGGTCCCGGCGAGCAGTTGGGTTTAGGCTCCGTCCCGCACTGCAATCGCGGTCACCAACGGGGGAGTTCCCATCCTGCTGCGACGCAGCAAGCGGGAGGATGGGCGGATGTCGTGCGTGCCCGGTCGGGTTGGCGGCGCTGCCCCTGCGGATTGGCGTCCCATAGCTCTCATGGGGGGTTCTCTATCCCCGGCGCGCCACCGGAATCAAGGAAAGTTCAACGCAATCCGCGACTGTGATGCTGAATCCCTTTCGGCCGGCCCTTGAGTTCTGAATTCGTCACGACGCCGGCGAGGATGTAACCGGACGCAAGCGGCTCGTAATCGTGGGCACCATTTGATTTCTGTTGGTGATGGCGGTTTATCTCCCAAGGTCCAAGACTGGAATGCTGCCCAGTTTGGTGCCGGCCAACTTCGCGGGTTGCAGTTGATCTGGGCCAATGCTGGCTACTCGGGTCAACTGCTAGCTTGGATCTGGCCGGTGTGCAGACAGGTTCTGACTGTGGTGAAGCGCAATCCCCACAGTTCCCATTTCGAGGTGTTTCTCGCAGACTGGTGGTGGAACGGCCACTGGCGCGGCTGAGTCGTTGTCAAAGTGCGCAATGAAAGCAGCGAGGCATGGGTGAATATCGTTATGATCAACCTGTTGCTCAAACCACTCCAACCCGCTTGAAACCATTTGGGGAGATTTCGCTACATTGCTTCCTCGCAGGGAGGTGTCGGAAACTGGCCATTAGGCCGTCGGAGTCTGTGGCTGGCCGACCCCCAAGCCCGGAGATCACAGAGTTGCGCTCGGTACGTCAGCAACCGGATGTGCATACGTCCCACGTTGAGGTGCTCCCCAGGTCCAGGAAAACCCTGCCCAACGGGCTGTAGTTGTAGGATGAAGTAGTCCGGTGGGTCAATATCCCCACGAGCCTCACCCGGTCGCCACTCTGAACCGCGAACACCGGTGCCCCGCTATCACCGGTGTTGGCAGAGACGCCAACCCGCGTCTGACACAGGTACGTGCCTATCCACTGCGTGTTGCTTACGTCGTCTGATTTGAAGCAGACGCGGGTAACGTCTCCCCTCGTTCGCCCCGTGGACCTGCCAACCTTAAGGACTTCATCTCCCACCATAGCAGATCCGTAATCGCGGGTTATGCTGTAGTGAGCCGTGTCGGGGTCGACGCTAATTCCCCAATCGCTGCTCGGCTTGGCGATCCAGCCCCGATTGTACTTCACCCCGGACGAGAAATCGACGAAGGCCGAATCGGAATGGCGGCAACCGTCGCTATCAGTGCAACCGGTCAGCGCAGTGGAGAACGCCGGATCAATGTCCTCGTAGCCGATCAGGTTGGACGCTCTGGGTTGGTGCACCTGGTTGCTGGACGTTACGCCGCCATCGTAAGGTTGCGCTTCCGTGCAGTGCCCGGCCGTGACCATGCCGGCAACACCGCTCTTAACGGCCACGAACCCCATCGTGCAATTCCTGCCGCCAATGTTGATTTGGTAGCCACCAGCCATTTTGTCGTTATGGGCCCGGTCCTGCAATGTGTGGCTGCTTGAGGTCGGTTGTTCCTCCACCGCCACCGTAACCGCTGCGCGAGGTATGCCTATGCCCTCAAGGAACTTGTAAATGGGTTCGACATTTGCCTCGCTCACCACTCCGATGTAGAGCTCGTTTGCGCCTTCGTCCAGGTCGGTCATCATCACCCCTTCCTGGTTCCACAAGCCCTCTGACTCCATCAGGGCGTACCAGTCAGAAAGCTGGGTGATGGTGTAATCGCCCTTGATGACGTTCAGCCTCAAGCCCGGCTTCACGTCAAACCGTTTTTCGACCTCCTCCCGCGCTTTTTGCTGTTTGGCCGCTTCAGTCGCGTCCCCGGTGAGGTAAATGTTGAGCACGCTCTGGCCGTCGGACAGGAAAACGCCGCCGAATTCCGGAACCTCGTTCGATACTTCCTTCAACAATTCGTTGGGGTCCTTATAGGTTGCCGGGTCAAAGTCGGTCGGCGACCCTTGCATCCACGCGAACCCTCCCATGGCCACCGTCAGGGCGAGAATGCCAGCTATCGTCAAGAATCGTTTCGATACCATAGCGTTACCTCCTCCGAATGCCTACGTTGGAGGCATTATAATGACACACAATATAATATATCAACATAGTGAATTTAATCACATCGATCCGCAGCAAGGAGAACGAAACCGCCCATGAGGGCTGGGGGAACGGCAACCAAGACCGTCGGCAACAACCCGAAAAAAGCACTTGGGTAACCAGAGGGCGGAACGGATCCGGCGGTTCACCCTGGCCTATGGTGGGAATAACGGACCTGGCTCTTCCGTCTGTCAATGCCGGGGCTGACCGCGTAGCATGGTGGTTCATTTTACGTTAGAGATGACATTAGCAAGCAGCCAGCAAGCGCGGAGCAAGCGATTGGCGGCGCGGATGACCAGGCGCTTGCAAAATCCGTTCCCTGCGACGGGAGTGCGGGCGATAATCAATGCAGTTCACGGTTTTTCCAGCCTTTCCCGAACGAAAGCTGGCGGGTCCGTCCCCGACCCGGACCGATTGACTGGGACCGAGCCTCGCTCTCCCCGCGTCGGTTTCAACGGAGACCAACGCCACCCGCTGCGTGGCGCGGATCACGGAGTCGAGCCCCGCTCCTCCGGCGTCCACGTCGATGCGGGACACCATCTTGCTCTCGCGGTTGGCAATCGCCGCACCGGGAGGCTTCACCGGAAGGTTGTGGTTCAATTCTGAGTTCTGCGCTATAGATGGCATGGGGGCGCCGCCTTTGACCTGGCGCTCAACGCCGTCTCGCTGGGCGTCTTGCTTCCTGCTGGTGACGCTGAAGCGGCCCACGGCGGTTGAGTGGTTGCTGGAAGGGCTTGGCTTCGGACTGGGTTGGTGGAAGCGTCCCGGCGCCGCGGCTCTCTTCTAACACCCGCCGGTCATTCCGGTCGTGGGCACCCTTTCTGCCGCCGCAGGTGCGCCCGCGCAATCAGCCGGGCCAGAATGCGCAGACCCTCCCGGACCTGCTCCCGCTGCTGGGGCGAGTAATCGGGTCTATGCTGCTGCTCCGGCAGCTCGGCGTCCACTTGCCCACGCCGTTGCCCGGCGGGTTGATTCCCCCGGCTCGACCTTCGCCGGTACCGGTTCCCCTGATTCGATTTCGTCATGTTCCTCCGTGTTCTGCGGCCCCGGCGCCGAGGGCGTCGTGGTGTGGTCGCTGGCCGCGTTCCTCTGCCCGGCGCTTCCCCTGGCCCTCCCCGCCGGCTCATGAACCCCGCCGGGCAAACCCTGGGGCCGGACGCCGCCGGCGATGCCGGCTCGGTGGCCACTCCGGTGAAAACGGCATTCAGCATGGTCACCGGTCTTCTGGTCTTCTTCTGCCTCTCGTTGGTTGAAGGCGTGCCGGAGACGCTCCGCCACTGCCGTAGAGTGTGAACGAACATCCCCCTCCGCATAACCTCGCGCGCGCCCCCACCATCCTGCGGGGGCGCGCCGGGCCTTACGAAAACGGCCCCTCCCGTGGTGTCATTGGGGTGTACAGGAGTCGCGTCCGGTGGCGGCAATGCAGGTCGGGACGTTTTGAACCTGGAACCCGGGGAAATCGGCCCTCTACCGGACCTTTCCTGTTAACGGTTTTCGTAAGGCCCCGTTCCAACGTCCGGGTACAACGGCCCTACCTGAAACCGGCATTTTTGCCGGATGGAAAACCGGGGACCGCGTGCAATCGCCCTACCTGAGACGAACATTTTTGTATGCGGAGGCGGGAACATGACAGCGGAGACGCCGGGCATCCACCGGAGCGAGAGCATCGAGGACCTGCACCACCTGCGGCTGATGGCCCTGCTGGACGAACTGGTGCGCGACAAGGGACCGCGCCAGGCGGCGGCGGACCTGGACGTGGACCACCGCACCCTGACCGCCAGCCTGGAGAGCGGACAACTCACCCGGCGGATGCGGGTGGCCCTGGACCGGGCGCTGCTTGACGGGGCCGGGTCGCCGGCCCAGGAGCAGCGGCAGCGCAACGACCTGCTGGCCGGGCGGCTGGATAGGGTGGAGGAACTGGCCGGGGAGACCGCCGTGGGCCTGGCCGCCGTCCAGGGCGAGGTTGCGGCCCACGGCCAGGCCTTGCGGAGCATCGAGGCCAGGCTGGCGAAAGTGGAAAGCGCGCAGGCTCCGCCGAGCGCAACGCCCGCCGTCAGTCCGAGCCAGCCGCCCTCACCGCCGCGTGCGCCGCGCCGCGAGTTCCCCGAACTGGCCACCCTGGAAACGGCCCCTGACGACGAACAGGTCTTCGGCGACGCCTGGCCCCTGATCCAGGAGTGGCGGGCGCTGCGGCAGAGCCACCCCGACCGGGGCAAGGGGCTGGACTGGCTGCGCGACGAGGAGCGGCTCATGACCGTGGAACTGGCGCTCCTGGAAGAGCACGGCCTGACCCTGCCACCGCAGGACTATCCCCTCACGGGCCTGAACCGCAACAACCAGACCAACTGGCGAAGCACCACCCTGGCGGAAACCCGCCGGGCCCGGAGGCGGCGGGAACGGCTGCGGTGGCCGCTCCGGGCGCTGGCGCTGGCGCTGCGGCAGTGGCGCAGGTAGGTAGCCGCCCCGAAAGGGCCGGTTCCAATCCGGTTAACACTTGCCCGGTGGGGCGCGCACGGCCTACCCAGGGGCGTCAGTAAGGCCGACAATATCTATGTTGTCAGGCTTTTCCAGGTTTCCCGCCATAGAAATCTGGGGGTCCCTCCCTCAGCCCGGGTCTTTGCCGCAAGGCCGGCCCACGAGGGAATGCTGCCGACCCGGAGTGTTCAAGTCCTCCGCAGGCAGCGCGGGCCGGTGGTTGGAGTGCTCAATCCCTTCTTCCCCGGCCTTGTCCAACGGGTTGGAGTGTCAAGCCCTGCTCCCGTTGGGCAGTCCGGCGGCTGGAGTGTTCAAGTCCTTCTTCCGCCGGACGCCGTTCAGCGGTTGGGAGCTGATCCCTCCCGGTTGCTGGACACCCGTCCGCTGGCCGGAGTTGATCGCTCCCGTCAACGGACGGAGGGCGCGGAGCGATTGATCCCGCTCCGTTCCCAAACCCGGCCGGGGCAAAGTTGCCCTGGTCAACGTCAACAACCACATCGTCAGGGAGGTGATGAATCGAAACAACACGGCATCCCGGAGATTACCATCATCCGGCTACATTTGCGGAGCGGCCGACGCCCTTCGCCCTGCCCTCGCCCTGCCGCCGGAGCGACTGAACGCCTCCAGTGCGCCCTGCCATGCTGCGGCGCGGCTGCCCAACCACGGCAGCCACCGCCGCTGCCGTCACTTGCACCGGCCGGTCATCCCTCAGCGACGGCCGGGCGCTCGTTACTGCCACGGGTTCCCCCTGGCCTGGTCCCTGACCACGCGACCGCCGGGCGAGCTGCGTTCGCCGGATTCTCCCCACCCACCCGGTTTCCACCGACTCCGGCCCTGGCCGAACTGTGCCCTGCGCCAGCGCCACAACCGCTATTTCCCGCGGCATCGCCTGACCCTGGGCGTAGTGCGCCTTCCCCACGGGCTGGCTGGACCTGCCGAACACCACCCTGGGCGCATTTCGTCTTGCGCGGGATGGCTCGGATAGGCAACGGGGCCATCTCCAACATGGCGTAGCGGTCGGCAGGAATCCAGCAGTCGGGAGCAGGAGACAGGCCAACGCGCCAATCGCTAACGCCGTGGCCTATTCCGGCAACCGGGTCAGCGGCGGACAGAAGGTCAGTGACAGCGGCGACAACTACAACCACGTCGAGGAGGTGATCTCCAGACACAACAAACATCCTGAGTTTCCGGTCGCCACGGGCCGCTTGGAGCGACCAGTGAACCGGCGGTGACAACCCAAGGCCCGCTGCGCCAAGCGCGGCGGGGCGGCTACCAAGGCAGCTGCGTGGGCCGCCACTGACAACCGAATAGATACCAACGAGCGGGGTCGTCTCTCCCAACTGCGGGGAGGCGGCCCCGCTCTTGGTGTTCCGCCTCCCGGCGAACACAACCACAGCGGCGAATGGACCGCACCCAACGACCTGCATCTTGAACCGGAGAGCGGGGTCGGTCCATTCGGGCCGGCCTCGCTTTCCGCCTTTCGGAGGAAACGACATGAAGGCCAACACCACGAACACCGTCAACTACAACATCGAACCCAGCGTCAATGTCAGCGGCAAGAACAACGACAACGCCATCCGCGTCAACCTCACCGGCGAAGCCGCCGTCCCAGCCGTCGAACCCAGCCCCGCCACCGGCCGGGCCGAGTCTCACCTGTCCGTGGCCGCCAGGGAGCGCGGCCTCAACATCAAGGAACTGGCCGCCCTGATGGGCGTCGGTCCCTCCCACCTGTCCCAGGTCGCCCGGGGCAGGAAGACCCTGACACCCTACATGCGCGGCAAGATTGAGGCAGTCCTGGGTGAAGTCCCTCCCCAGGGCGTCGTCCACCGCCAGGGCGGCGTGGTCAAGGGCGGAGAGAGCACCTACCTCCGGGAAAAAGCCCGGGAACGTGGGATGACCCTGCGGCAGGTGGCGGACCGGGCCGGACTGACCTATGGCTACGTCGTCCAGGTCAGCCGGGGCCAGCGCAACCTCAGCCCGTCCGCCCAAGCCCGGATGGAGTCCGTCCTGGAGGCTCCGGTGAAGGTGGAGACCGCCCAGCCTGCCGACATCAACCCGCCGGCCCTGTGGGAGCGCATGGACGCTCACGGCTGGTCCCAGAACGAAACGGCGCGGCGGGCCGGCATCAGCACCGGGATGCTCTCCCAGGTGATGAACGGCCATCGCAAACCCTCCGGGGACGTGCTGAGGCGGCTGCACGAAGTGCTGTTCGCGCCTTCTCCGGCGGAACTGGTGGCGCCGGTGGAGCTGAAAGTCATGGCTTGGAAGAAGGGCGGGCGCAACGGCGTGGTGATCAAGGGCGCCGGCGGGCCACGGGCTGGAAATAAGCCTGGCGACGGCACCATCCGCGTCGGCGGTAGGGTCCCCTGGGGCGCCGAGGTCGAATTCGCCTACACCAGCGGATACGACCGCCACGGGCGGGTCTCCGTGAACCACCTGGTGGACGAGCGGGGCTGCTCCGCCATGCTGAAGCAGGGCGAGCGGGACACCGGTTAGCCCGCTTCCTTATCCTTGTCGAAGCGGGGGCACAGAATGCCAAGGCCCCTGAACATTGACATCCAGCCACACCACATCGGCCGAACAGGTAAACCTCCCCTCAGTAGAGCCGATCAATAGAGCCGCTCCCGGTTGGCCTCTTCCTCCTCGGCGTCAATCCGCCCGGCGTCGGCTCCGGCAATCTGGTCCGCCAGCACCTGCCCGTAGCTGGGATAGGACGACCGCTCTATCCGCGCCGACGGGTCCCAGAGACGGCCCCGCAGCAGCGCCCTCCCGCAGTGCAGGAAGGCCTCTTCCACCGTCACCTTCAACCCCGACAGCGGAGCCCGCCCGCCCACGGCCATGGGTTCCAGCAGCCCCTGGCCGGTCACGATCTCCGCCTTCCCCTTCACCCGCAGCGTCTCGTTCATCCCCGGCACGAAGAACAGCAATCCCACCCCGGGGTTCGCCACGACGTTTTGCAGGGAATCCACCTGGTTGTTGCCGGGACGGTCCGGCAGCAGCAGGGTCCTCTCGTCCAGCACCCGCACGAATCCCGGCGGGTCGCCCCGGGGCGAGGCGTCGGGCTGGCCAGCGGCGTTGCTGGTGCTCAGCACGCAGAAGGGCGACAGGGCAATGAAGTTCCGGCAGTGCTCGTCCAGCCGGTCCAGCACCTTCTGCGCCGCCCGGGGCGCCGGGGGCCGGTAGGTCTCCCGCAAATCCCCTCCATTGGCAATGGTCATGGCGAACCCTCCTCAACCTTCTCGCAACCGGCGCAGTTCCTCTTCCAACTCCCGGTTGCGGGCCTCGGCGGTGTCGGCGCGCGCCTCGGCAGAGTTGGCACGGCTATCAGAAGCATCAGCACGGGCCTCGGCCTGGACACGCAATTCTCGTTCGGTTTCGGCGCGAGCCTCGGCCTGCACGCGGCCCCGGCGCTCGCTCTCCAGAGTGGCGATGGGCTCCT